>NZ_BAAABU010000030.1:0-91076 GCF_039521145.1 Saccharothrix mutabilis subsp. mutabilis | reverse complement strand
ACCCGGCTGGGTCCACGACTACAACACCCACCGAGCCCACTCCGCCCTCAGCTGCCAGCCACCCATCACCCGACTGACCGCCTAAGCGTCAACAACGTCACGAATCAGTACATCTAGCCGCGGTCGAGGGCGGCCTTGAGGTCCTCGCGGCGCAACACGCCCGAGGGCCGCCCTTCGAGGTCCACCACCAGGTACTCCCAGGCGGGCGTGCCCATGACGCGTTCGGCCAGCTCGTCGCCGGTCTCGTTCTCCAGCAGCACGGTCTCCGGCCGGATCGGGACGGCGGCCTGCTCGGCGGGCGCGTGCGGGGAGGTGGTGGCCAGGCGTTCGGCCATGCCCCGGTCCAGCAGCCCCGCCGCGACGCCGTCCGCGCGGACCAGCACCACGCCACGCCCGGCGGACGCGGTGAGCGCGCCGGACACGGGACTCTCGGCGGGCAGTTGCAGCACGGGGTGCATGAGCTGGCTGAGCGTGAGGCCCTCCGGCCAGGTCCGCCGGCGTTCGGCGGTCAGCTCGCCACGCGCGCCCGCGACCACGACCCACGCCGTGACCAGGCACACGCCGAACACCAGCCACCGGTCCTCGGCCCCGTCCAGCAGCGCCATGACCGCCCAGACGACCAGCAGCGCGGCCACCAGGCCGCCGCCGAAGACGGCCGCCTTGGTGCCCGTCGCGCGCCGGCCGGTGACCGCCCACACGCCCGCCCGCAGGATGCGACCGCCGTCCAGCGGCAGGCCCGGGAGCAGGTTGAACACGGCCACGGCGGCGTTGGCGAACGCGGTCTGCGCGATCAGCAACCACACCGCGTCCCGGTACGGGATGGCGGACGCGCCCAGCGCGAAAGCGCCCGCGAGCAGCGTCGAGACCACCGGCCCGCCGGCGGCGATCAGCCCTTCGTGACGCGGGTTGTCCGGCGTGCGCATCATCTCCGACACGCCACCGAGCAGGAACAGCCGCAACCGCCGCACCGGCATGCCCAGCCGCAACGCGACCAGGCTGTGCCCCAGCTCGTGGGCCAGCACGGAAAGGCCCAGCAGGACCGCGAGCGTGGCCGCGAGCAGCACGCTCGCCGTTCCGCTCAGGCCGGGGACGAGGCGTTCGACCATCGGCGCGTACAGCACGACGATCGCCGCCGAGCCGAGCCACCAGGAAGGCGCGAGCAGCACCGGGATCCCGGCCACGCGGAACAACGGCAGCCCACCGTCCCGCCCGACCCGTCGCCAGCTCTGCTCGGTCACCACGCAGGAAGCCTAGGGGTTGCGGTGTGTTGACGCTGTGACGCCGAGACGAACCGATCTTGTCGGTGCCGTCCCCTAAGGTTTTCGGCATGGCAGTGCCGACGATCTCCGAACGCCCAGTGCGCAGGCCCGCGCTGTCCCCGTCGAGAGCGGGCGACTTCAAGCAGTGCCCGCTGCTGTACCGCTTCCGGGCGGTCGACCGGCTGCCGGAGAAGCCGACCAGAGCGCAGGTGCGCGGCACGGTCGTGCACGCGGTCCTGGAGGACCTGTTCGGCCTGCCCGCCGCCGAGCGCCTGCCCGAGCGCGCCCGCGAGCTGATCGGCCCGGCCTGGGACCGGGTGCGCGCCGAGCGCCCCGAGTTCGCCGACCTGTTCACCGCCGAGGACGCCGCCGAGCAGGCCGAGTGGCTGGCCTCGGCGGAAGGCCTGCTGGAGGGCTACTTCGGCCTGGAGGACCCGCGCCGGTTCGACCCGGACGCCCGCGAGCTGCTGGTGGAGTGGGAACTGCCGTCCGGGGTTCTGCTGCGCGGCTACATCGACCGCGTGGACGTGGCGCCCACCGGCGAGATCCGGGTGGTCGACTACAAGACCGGGGCCGCGCCGCGCGAGGTCGGCGAGGCCAAAGCGCTGTTCCAGATGAAGTTCTACGCCCTGGTGCTGTGGCGGCTGCGCGGCGTGGTGCCGCGCCAGCTGCGGCTGATGTACCTGGCGGACCGGCAGGCGTTGGCGTACACACCGGACGAGGCGGAGCTCGCGCGGTTCGAGCGCACGCTGGAGGCCATCTGGGAGGCCATCCTGCGGGCGGCGAAGTCGGGCGACTTCCGGCCCAACCCGAGCAGGTTGTGCGACTACTGCGACCACAAGGCGCTGTGCCCGGCGTTCGACGGCACCCCGCCGCCCTACCCGGGGTGGCCGGAGCCGGACGCGGGCGTGGAGACGGCACTGGACAGGGCGGACTAGATGACGGCGTTCTACGAGCAGTTGGACGAGCGGCGGTTCCGGGCCACCGAGCACACCGCCGGGCCGTGGACCGACCAGCACCAGCACCTGGGTCCGCCCTCGGCGCTGCTGGTGCGCGAGCTGGAGCGGTGCGCCCCGCGCGAGGGCACGGTGCTGTCCCGGGTGGGTTTCGAGGTGCTGGGGCCGGTGCCGGTGGCGGAGCTGACCGTCGAGGCGGCGCTGGAGCGGCCGGGGCGGTCGGTGGAGCTGCTGTCGGCCGCGCTGTGCCACGACGGGCGGCCGGTGCTGCGGGCGCACGCGTGGCGGATCGTCGGCGGCGACACGGCGACGGTCGCGTCCGGCGAGGGCGAGCCGCTGGTGCCCGCGCAGGGGTGCGCGCCGATGGCGATCCCGGACGACTGGCAGTGCGGGTACCTGGCGGCGATGGAGTGGCGCTCGGTGTCCGGCGGCATCTTCACCCCGGGCGACGCGGCGGTGTGGGCGCGGCCGTTGGCGCGGGTCGTCGCGGGTGAGGACGCGTCGACGGCGCAGCGGCTGTTCACGGTGGCCGACTCGGCCAGCGGCGTGTCGTCCCGGCTGGACATCTCGAAGTGGTACGCGATCAACACCGACCTGACCGTGCACCTGCACCGCGAGCCGGTCGGCGAATGGTTCGCGCTGGACGCGGAGACGGTGGTGGGGCCCACGGGCGTCGGGATGGCCAGCAGCGTGCTGCACGACGAGCTGGGGCCGGTCGGCCGCACCGCGCAGGCCCTGTACGTGCGGGAACGCTGAGCCGACGCCACGATGGTGGGGTGAAGTTCGCGGACCGCGCCGACGCCGGCCGGGTCCTCGCCCGCGCGCTGCGGCGCTTCGAGTGGACCGATCCGCTGGTCCTCGGGCTGGCGCGCGGCGGCGTGCCGGTGGCGCACGAGGTGGCGCTCGCGCTGGGCGCGGAGCTGGACGTGGCGGTGGCGCGCAAGATCGGCGCGCCGGGCCGGCCCGAGTTCGGGGTCGGCGCGGTCACGGCGGACGGCGAGCCGATCTTCGATGCCCGCACGCTGGCGTACCTCGGCGTGTCGGTCGCGGACCTGGCCGGCGTCGTCGAGGAGGAGCGGCGGGAAGCGCGGCGCAGGCTCGCCGTGTACCGGGCCGGGCGTCCCGTGTTGGCCGGGCGGGACGTCCTGGTCGTGGACGACGGCCTGGCCACGGGCGTGACCGCGCGGGCGGCGTTGCGGGAGGCCCGGCAGGGTGACCCGCGGCGGTTGGTGCTGGCCGTGCCGGTGGGCGCGGCGGAGGCCGTGCGGGACCTGTCGGCGGTGGCCGACCTGGTGGTGTGCCCGCGCGAGCGCATCGACTTCCGCTCGGTCGGGCGGTTCTACCGGCGGTTCGACCAGACCACGGACGCCGAGGTGCTGGCCCTACTTGAGCAGCACCGTCACCACTGACAGCGTGATCATGGACAGGGCCGTGGACAGCAGGACGGCGTCGCGGGGCAGCCGCGCGTCCGGGCGGTACTGGCGGGCCAGCACGTACACGTTCTGCGCGGTCGGCAGCGCGGCGCACACCACGGCGGCCAGGCGCAGCGGCCCGTCCACGCCCAGCGCGAGACAGCCCAGGAACGTCACCAGCGGGTGCAGCAGCAGCTTGAACAGCACCGTGACGCCGAGCTGGGCGCTGCTCTCCCGGTCGGGCAGGCGCATGCCGCCCAGGGACATGCCGAGCACCACCAGCGCCGTCGGCACGGCCGCGGACCCCAGTGCCGCGAGCGGTTCGAGCACCAGGTCCGGGGGCCGCCACCCGGTCGCGCCGACCGTCACGCCCAGCAGCGACGCCAGGATGATCGGGTTGCGCACGGGCAGCGTGACCAGCGTTTTCAGGGTGCCGCCGCGCTTGCCGGAGCCGACCTCGACCGCGGCGAGCACGATCGGCATCACGACCACCGGCTGGAACAGCAGCACGGCGACCATGAACGACGAGTCACCGAGGATGCCGACGGCCACCGGGATGCCCAGGTTGCCCGAGTTGACGTAGGCGCCCGCCATCGCGGCGAGCGTCCGGTCGGGCAGCGGTCCGCGGAACGCCTTCCAGTGCACGAGCAGACCGATCGCACCCACGACGAACGTTGCGATGACGAACGCCAGCACGCCCTTGTTGGCCAGCGCGCCCGGTTCGCCGTCGAGCAGGGTGGTGAACAGGACCGCGGGCATGGCGAGGTAGAACGCGAACCGGCCGAGCACCGTCTCGGCGCGGTCGCCGAGGACGTTGGTGCGCGCGGCGGCGAAACCCACCGCCGTGAGCACCCAGATGGGCACGAACCCGCTGAGCACCCCGCCCAAGGTCAGGTCACAGGTGCTTGTACACGTCTTCCAGGGTCAGCCCGCGGCCGAGCATGAGCACCTGGACGCGGTAGAGCAGTTGGGAGATCTCCTCGGCCAGCCGCTCGTCGGACTCGTGCTCCGCGGCGATCCAGACCTCGCCCGCCTCCTCCAGCACCTTCTTGCCCTGCGCATGGACGCCCGCCTCCAGGGCCGCTGCGGTGGCGGAGCCCTCGGGGCGGGTGCGGGCGCGTTCGCTCAGCTCGGCGAACAGCTCGTCGAAGGTCTTCACGGGGGCCCATCCTCCCATCCCCCGAACGGTGGCACACAATCACCCCAAAGTTGCGTGCCTCGAAAAACTGCGTGCCCCGCAAGTTCTGGTACCTTGATCACATGAACGAGGAACTGGGCTTGAGAGAACGCAAGAAGTTGGCGACCCGCCGGGCGTTGATCAGTGCGGCACTGCGGCTGGCGGTGGAGCGCGGCTTGGAGAACGTCCTGGTGGAGGACATCGCCGCGGCGGCCGGGGTGTCCCCGCGCACCTTCAACAACTACTTCTCCAGCAAGGCGGAGGCGATCACCTCCCCGCAGGTCGACCGCGCGCGGCGGCTCGCGGTCGAGGTGCGCCGACGCCCCCGCGAGGAGTCCCTCTGGGAGGCGATCCTCGAAGCGGCGCTGGCGCAGTACGACGTCGCGGAGGAGCCGGAGTGGGCCACCGGCGTCCGCCTCCTGCTCAGCGAGCCGACCCTGATCGGCGAGTTCTCCCGCGCGGGTTCGGCGGTCGAGCGGGAGCTGGCCGAGGCCGTCGCCGAGCGCACGGGCACCAGCGTCGAGCAGCTCTACCCCCGGCTGGTGGCGGCCTCCGTGGGCGCCGCCATCCAGGTGGCGACCGACCGCTGGGTCCACACCACACCACCGGCGCCGCTGACACCCCTGGTCCGCGAAGCGATCAGCCAGGTCGCCGCGGGCCTCCCCGAACCCGCCACCACCGCACGCCCCCAGGAGGAAGCCCGACCATGACCACCACCCACGCGCCCCGCAGCCATGCCGCCGGCACCCGCGCTCCCCGCACCCACGCCGCCAGCAGCCGCGCGCACCGCACCCACGCGGCCGACACCCACGCGCACCGCACCCACGCCGCCAGCAGCCGCGCGGCCGACACCCACGCGCCCCGCACCCACGCCGCCGGCACCCGCACCACCGCCCCCGCGGCCGTCGCCTTCGGCGGCCCGATCAGCCCGACCCGCGTCAGAACCCGAACCGCGGGCTGGCGAACGGCCAGTCGCGCGCGATCCACTCCGGCACGAAGGCGTCGAGGGCGCGTTCGAGGTCGGTGCCCGCGTACTCGTCCACCACCCACCAGGTGATCAGGGCGTCCTCGGCCGGGTCGATGTAGACGCACCCGAGCAGCGCCGTCTCGTCCGCGTCGAACAGGGCGTAGTTGAACGACTCGTGGGCTTCGGCCTCGCGCTCGTGCCGAGCGAGGTCGAGGCGGTTCGCCTCGGGGGTCATGGTGGCCGGCGGCCAGCCCCACTCCTCGCCGAAGAGGGACCAGAGGCGTTCCCGCGAGCCCATGACCGCCGGGTAGTCCCGGTCCGCGTCGGACTCCCGGATCGGGCGCAGGTGGTGGCCCGTGCCCAGCTCGACGCGGGTGGGGTGGACGAAGTCGGACGGCAGCCAGGACATGCGCGGGATTGTCGATCAACGGGAGGTCGTGCGCCAAACCGGTTTGCCGACAGGGAGAACCACGGCCGGAAAACCAGTGGCTGGGAACGGAGGTGAGGCTCGACACTGCGCGGATGACGTTGTCCGACGGGCTGGTGCTGCGCACCGCCGAACCGCGGGACCTCGACCAGATCGGCGCGTTGCTGGCCGAACGCGGCGAACCCGAGGACGCCGTCGACCACCGGCTGGTGGTCGAGGACCCGGACGCCGGGTGGGAGGCGTGCGCGGTCGTCGTGGACGGTGACCGGGTGGTCTCCACCGCGACCCTGCTGGACGAGACGCTGTTCCTCGACGGCGTCGCGATCCCGGCGGGGCAGGTGGAACTGGTCGCCACCGACCGCGACTACGAGGGCCGCGGCCTGGTGCGGGCGCTCATGGGCTGGGCGCACGAGCGGTCCGCCGCGCGTGGGCAACTCGTGCAGGTGATGCTGGGCATCCCGTACTTCTACCGGCTGTTCGGGTACACGTACGCAATCCCCATCGCACCGGTCCGGCCCGTGGTGGGCACGGCGTCCGCCGACGGCTACACCGTGCGCGAGGCGACGTTCGACGACATCCCGGCCCTGCACCGGCTCCAGGAGGCCGAGCAGGCGCGGGCGGACCTGTCGATGCCGCACTCGCCCGGCCTGTGGCGGTGGCTGATCGCGCGCGACGGCAGCACGCAGTGGCTGGTGGAACGGGACGGCGTGCCGGTCGGCACCGGCCGCTCCACGCCGCCGGACGAGGGCGTGCGCCTGGCCGAGGTCGCGGCGACCGAGGCCGGCGCGGTGCGCGCGCTGTTGGCGCACACCGGTGCGACGACGGCGAACGAGCGTCCGGGCACGGTCGCGGGCGAGGCGCTGGAACCGTTCCTGGGTCCCGCGCCGGAGGAGGCGAACTCGTACTACGTGCGCGTCCCCGACCCGGTGGCGTTGCTGGACCACCTGCGTCCGGTGTTCGGGCGGCGGCTGGCCAAGTCGTCGTTCGCCGACGCGGAGGGCGAGGCGGTGGTGTCGTTCTACCGCTCCCACGTGCGCCTGCCGTACCAGGCGGGCGAGGTGGGTGCGGTGGTCGCGGGCAGCACCATGCAGGCGCCGGGTGTGGTGGGCGGGTGCGGCGTGGCGCCGGACATGCTGGCGTCGCTGCTCTTCGGCCCGCACGGGTTGCGTGGCCTCACCGCACGTCAGCCGGACGTCTACCCCGGTCCGAACGCGGACCTGATGCAGACCCTGTTCCCGCCGGTCCGCTCCGACCTCATGACCTTCTACATGCCCTGATCGACACCCGGTCCCGCGTTCGGGTCGGTCAGGTGCCGTAGCCGGCGAACTCGACACCCAGCGCCACGCCCGCCAACGCGAGCAGCACGCCCGCGCAGGTCAGGGCGCGCCGGTAACCGGTGTCGCCCAACCGGCGCCGGCCGCGCGCGACCAGGACCGCGATGACCACCTTGCCGCCGATCAACATCAGGTAGAAGCCGACCAGCAGGGCCACCGCCGCGCCCGCCGACGCCCGCCACGTGGTGATCGTCAGCGGTCCGAGGGCGGTGGCCCAGGCGACCCACGGGTGCGGGCTGAGGAGGTTCACCAGCACGGCGCGGCGCAGGGCGTCACCGCCGGCCTCGCCGGAACCGTCGAGGGTGGCGGTCCGGGCCTCGCGCACCGTCCGCACCCCGCTCCACACCACGAACACCGCGCCCACGACCCCGAGCACGCCCAACGCCCGCGCCGGGAGGCGGTCGAGCACGAGAACGGTCACGCCGACCACCACCGCGTCCGAGAGCAGGGGCGCACAGGCCGCCAACGCGCCCGCCCGCCATCCCGACCGCAGCGCCGACGTCACGACCAGCACCAACAGCGGACCGGGGCTGATGCTCGCCGCCAAGCCGAAGGTGAGTCCGAGCCCCAGTGCGTCCACGGGCGGCAGACTAGGACACGTGTCCGACTTCGCCGCCGTGCTGTCCACCCTGCGCCGGGTCCGCGGTCTCAGCCCGTTCTTCGCCCTGGACCTGGGCCGTCCCAGCGACGACTGGCTCCCCGGCGCCGACCTGCTCGACGGTCCCGCGCTCCCCCGCACCCTCGACGCCATCGCCGAGCGCTACCGGACGGGCGAGCGGCGGGTGGCGGCATCGCTGTTCTTCCTGAGCTACACCGCGCGCCTGCTCTGCCCGACCGCCGCCGCCCACGCCGTCGAGGGAGTCGCGCCCGACATCCGCCCCGGCAACCTGTGGTGGCACTACGGCCCGGACGGGCTGCGGGTGCGGATCGACCGAGCCGACCCGGGCGTGGGCATCGCGGAGTCGCTGGAACCGGTGGTCGAGGCGGTGCGAGCGGTCGTGCCGGTGGCGCGCGGGCTGCTGTGGGGCAACGCGGCCTCCTCGATCGCCGGCGCGCTGAAAACGGTCGCCCGCAGCGGCACCGCGCCGGCGGAACACTGCGTGGCGGTAGGCGAACACCTGCTCTCCGAACCACCGCTCAAGGGCACGGGCGACTTCATCCCGTTCCCCGGCGAAGTGGCCTTCCGCCGCCGGAGCTGCTGCCTGTACTACCGCCTGGACGGCGGCGGAACCTGCGGCGACTGCCCCCTCCCCACCCGCTGAGCGCGACGCACGCGGCCCACCCGGCGCACGGCTGGCTGGGCGTGGGCTGCCCACTCGGCGAACGCGGCCCAACCGGCGCGCGCGGCCCCGCCGGGCGCAAGCGGCCCACCCGCGAACTGCCAACTCACCCGGCCGGCCAGCGCCGCCCCGGCCGACCAGCGCCCCTTCCGCCCGCCCCAAGCCGCGAGCGGCCCGTTCGCGCCTGCCCCGAACGCCACGCCTAGCCGCTGTGGCGCACCGGGCGTTGCGGACGTGAGGTGAATGACAACTCGTCTGGTCGGTTGTGCCGGGACGGAGTGGACCTTTACGGTTCCAGCGCCGCAGTGGACGGGAAGCCGGTGGGAATCCGGCGCGGTCCTCGCCACTGTGACCGGGGAGCCAACCCGCCGAGAACGTCACTGGTCGCACGGTGCGGCTGGGAAGACGCGGGGACGGTGTCGATCCGGGAGTCAGGAGACCGGCTGCGGCGCGAAGTGTTGTTGACCTTCCACGAGGTATGGAGGAGGCCGTCATGACGAGCCCCGCGCACCACCTTTCCCTTCCCATCCCCCGGTGGGCCTACGCCGTCGCGCTGGTCGCGCTGATGGTGACCTGGCTCGTCCTGCAGGAGAACGGCATCGCGCTCGGCCACGCCGCCGAGTCGCTGCACGAGTTCTTCCACGACGGGCGCCACGCGCTCGGCGTCCCGTGCCACTAGGCAACCGACCGATGACCACGTACAAGGGCGTGCTGCTGCGCGGGATCGGCGCGGGCGGCATCGCCGGACTCCTGGCGGGACTCGTCGGGCTCGTCGTCGTGGAGGTGCCCATCCGGGCGGCGTTGGCCGTCGAGGAGGCGCGTGCCGCCGCGGAACCCGCGGCGGAAGCAGGACACGACCACGGTGAGCTGTTCGGTCGTGGCACCCAACTGGTCGGCGGCGTGCTGGCCGCGGTGATCGTCGGCTTGGCGATCGGCGCGCTGTTCGCCACCGCCTACGCTGGCGCCCGCCGCTGGTTGGTCCACCGCCCGCCGTTCACGCGGAGCGTCACCCTGGCCGCGGCGGCGTTCGGCGCGGCGGCGCTGCTGCCCGCGGTGAAGTACCCGGCCAACCCGCCGGCGGTGGGCAACCCGGACACGGTGGACTACCGGACGGTGCTCTACCTGGGCGTCATCGCGGCCGGCCTGGCGGTCGTCTACGGGGCGAGCTTCCTGGCGTCCCGCCTGACCCACCTGGCCGCCCCGGTCCGCTCGACGGTGGTCGCCCTGGCGGCGATCGCCGGCGTGGTGGTGGTCCTGCTGGCCTTCCCCGCGCCGCCGGACGCGATCCCGGCGGACATGCCCAGCGACGTCCTGTGGGACTTCCGCCTCGCGTCACTGGCGGAGACGGCCACCCTCTGGCTCGGCCTGGGCGTGGTGTTCGGCCTGCTGATCGACCCGTCGGTCCGCAAAGCCACGGCGAAGTCCCCGGCCCTGGCGGCCTGAGCGGAACGGCTCCGGGCGGGTGCGGGATGCCGCACCCGCCCAGGGTCGGAACTGTCAGGCCCGGCTCGGAGGGGTCAGACCCGGCCGGGCAGCGAGGCCAACAGCTCCAGGTCCACGTCCACCAGGGAGTCGCGGAAGATCCGCCGCTCCCCCGCCGGCACGGGCACGTCGCACGGCACGACCAGGACCGTGCAACCCGCCGCCACCGCCGAAGCGACACCGGTCGGCGAGTCCTCGATCGCCACACAACGCTCAGCGTCGACGCCGAGCATGCGTGCTGCCTTCAGGTACGGGTCCGGTAGGGGCTTGTTGCGGCCCTCCACCTCGTCGCCGCACACGGTCACGTCGAACAGCTCGCGGCCGATCGTGTCCAGCGCGACCTCGGTCAAACCGCGTTCCGTTGACGTCACCAGCGCCATCGGCACGCCGGAAGCACGCACCGCGCGCAGAGCGTCCCGCGCACCCGGTCGCCACGGCAGACCGGCCCGGAACAGCTCCTCGGTGCGCCGCAGGACCCACGCCGCCCCGTCGGCCGTCTCCTCCGGCGTCGGCACCACGCCGACCTCGGCGAACAGCAACGCCATGGTCGTCGGCACGTTCGACCCGACCATCGCCTGCCGGGTCGCCAACGACAGCGACCCGCCCAGCTTCTCGGCGAACTCGTAGAGCGGGACGTCCCACAGCTTCTCCGAGTCCAGCAGGGTGCCGTCCATGTCCCACAGCACGGCCTCGACGGTCATGCCGCCCCTCTCCACAGGTACGCCTTCACGCGTTGAAGTACTTCGCCTCGGGGTGGTGCGCCACGAACGCGTCGGTCGACTGCTCCGGGTGCAGTTGCAGCTCCTCGGACAGCTCGACCCCGATCCGCCCCGGTTCCAGCAGGTCCACGACCTTGACCCGGTCCTCCATGTTCGGGCACGCGCCGTAGCCCAGCGAGTAGCGGGCGCCGCGGTAGCCGAGCTTGAAGAACTCCTCCACGTCCGCGGGGTCCTCCGCCGCGACCGACCCGCCGTCGGGCCAGCGCAGCTCCTCGCGGATGCGGCGGTGCCAGTACTCGGCCAGCGCCTCGGTGAGCTGGACGCCCAGGCCGTGCACCTCCAGGTACTCGCGGTAGGAGTCCTTGGCGAAGAGCTCGGCAGCGTAGTCGGCGATCGGCCGGCCCATCGTGACCAGGTGGAACGCGATCACGTCCACCTCGCCCGCCGAGCGTGGCCGCCAGAAGTCCGCCAGGCACAGCCGCCGGTCGCGCTTCTGGCGCGGGAAGGTGAACCGGGCGCGTTCCGGGGCGTCGAGCGACGGCTCGGCCAGCACCACCAGGTCGTCGCCCTCCGACACGCACGGGAAGTAGCCGTAGACGACGGCCGCGTGCGCCAGCACGCCCTCGGTGGCCAGCCGGTCCAGCCAGTAGCGCAGGCGCGGCCGGCCCTCGGACTCCACCAGTTCCTCGTAGGTGGGGCCACCGCCGCGCGCGCCGCGCAGGCCCCACTGCCCCATGAACGTGGCCCGCTCGTCCAGCATCGCCGAGTACTCCGCGACCGGCACGCCCTTGACCACCCGCGTGCCCCAGAACGGCGGCGTCGGGATCGGCACGTCCACCGCCACGTCCGACCGCCCGGACGCCGGCGGCTCCTCGGCGGCGGCGGCCTTGCGGGAAGCCGCGATGCGCAGCGACCGTTCGCGCCGGGCCTTGCGTTCCGCGGCTTTGCGCTCCGCCTCCGGGTCCACCGGCGGGGCCTCGCCGCGCTTGGCGGCCATGATCGCGTCCATCAGCCGCAGGCCCTCGAACGCGTCGCGCGCGTAGCGGACGTCGCCCAGGTACATCTCGGTCAGGTCGTTCTCGACGTACGCCCTGGTCAGGGCCGCGCCGCCGAGCAGCACCGGCCACCGCGCGGCGACACCGCGCGAGTTCATCTCCTCCAGGTTCTCCTTCATCACCACCGTGGACTTCACCAGCAGGCCGGACATGCCGATGGCGTCCGCGCGGTGCTCCTCGGCGGCTTCCAGGATCGCGTTGATCGGCTGCTTGATGCCGATGTTCACGACCTCGTAGCCGTTGTTGGACAGGATGATGTCCACCAGGTTCTTGCCGATGTCGTGCACGTCGCCCTTGACCGTGGCCAGCACGATCCGGCCCTTGCCGCCGTCGTCCGAGCGCTCCATGTGCGGTTCGAGGTGGGCCACGGCCGCCTTCATGACCTCGGCGGACTGCAACACGAACGGCAGCTGCATCTGGCCCGAACCGAACAGCTCGCCGACGGTCTTCATGCCCGACAGCAGGGTGTCGTTGATGATCTGCAACGCCGGGCGCTCGCGCAGCGCGGCGTCGAGGTCGGCTTCCAGGCCGTTGCGCTCGCCGTCGACGATGCGCCGCTCCAACCGCGCGAACAGCGGCAGCGCGGCCAGTTCCTCCGCCCGGGACGCCTTGGACGAGGACATGCTGACGCCCTCGAACAGCTCCATCAGCCGCTGCAACGGGTCGTAGCCCTCGCGCCGGCGGTCGTAGACCAGGTCCAGCGCCACCGCGCGCTGCTCGTCGGGGATGCGCGCCATCGGCACGATCTTGGAGGCGTGCACGATCGCGGTGTCCAGCCCGGCCTGCACGCACTCGTGCAGGAACACCGAGTTCAGCACCTGCCGCGCGGCCGGGTTCAGGCCGAAGGACACGTTCGAGATGCCCAGCGTGGTCTGCACGTCCGGGTAGCGGCGCTTGAGCTCGCGGATGGCGTTGATGGTCTCCAGGCCGTCCCGGCGGACCTCCTCCTGGCCGGTGGAGATGGGGAAGGTCAGGCAGTCGATGATGATGTCGCTGGTCCGCACGCCCCAGTCGCGGGTCAGGTCCTCGATGAGCCGGACCGCGACGCGCACCTTCCACTCCGCGGTGCGGGCCTGGCCCTCCTCGTCGATGCACAGCCCGACGACCGCCGCGCCGTGCTCGGCGACCAGCCGCATGATGCGCTGGAACCGGGAGTCCGGGCCGTCGCCGTCCTCGTAGTTGACCGAGTTGACCGCGCACCGCCCGCCCAGGCACTCCAGGCCCGCCTGGAGCACCTCCGGTTCGGTCGAGTCGAGCATGATCGGCAACGTCGAGGCGGTGGCCAGGCGGGTGGCCAGCGCGCGCATGTCCGCCGCGCCGTCGCGGCCCACGTAGTCGACGTTGAGGTCGAGCAGGTGGGCGCCGTCGCGGGTCTGGTCGCGGGCGATCTCGACGCAGTCCTCGAACCGGTCGGCCAGCATCGCCTCGCGGAACGCCTTGGACCCGTTGGCGTTGGTGCGCTCGCCGATCATCAGCACGGAGGCGTCCTGGCGGAACGGCACCGCCTGGTACAGCGACGACACGCCCGGCTCGGGGCGCGGGCGGCGTGCGGCGGGACCCAGGTCGCGCACGGCGGCCACGACCTGGCGGACGTGCTCGGTGGTGGTGCCGCAGCAGCCGCCGACCAGCCGCACGCCGAACTCGCCGACGAACCCGGACAGCGCGGCGGCCAACTCCTCGGGCGTCAGCGGGTACACCGCGCCGCGCGGGCCCAGTTCGGGCAGGCCGGCGTTGGGCATCACCGACAGCGGGATGCGGGCGTGCTTGGCCAACTGCCGCAGGTGCTCGCTCATCTCGGCGGGGCCGGTCGCGCAGTTCAGGCCGATCAGGTCGATGCCCAGCGGTTCCAGGGCGGTGAGGGCCGCGCCGATCTCGGAGCCGAGCAGCATCGTGCCGGTGGTCTCGACGGTGACCTGCGCGATGATCGGGACGGTGACGCCCTCGGCGGCCATCGCCCGTTTCGCGCCGATGATCGCGGCCTTGGTCTGGAGCAGGTCCTGGGAGGTCTCGACGATCACCACGTCCGTGCCGCCGGCCAGCAGCCCCCGCACCTGCTCGACGTAGGCGTCGCGCAGCGTGGCGAACGGGGCGTGGCCGAGGGTGGGCAGCTTGGTGCCGGGGCCGACCGAGCCCAGGACGAACCGGGGGCGGCCGGGTTCGGCGAACTCGTCGGCCACCTCGCGGGCCAACCGGGCGCCCGCGCGGGACAGCTCGAAGATCCGGTCCTGGATGCCGTACTCGGCGAGGTTGGCCAGGTTCGCGCCGAACGTGTTGGTCTCCACCGCGTCCGCGCCGGCCTCCAGGTAGCCCCGGTGGACCTGCCGCACGACGTCCGGCCGGGTCACGTTCAAGATCTCGTTGCAACCCTCGTGACCTGCGAAGTCGTCCAGGGTGAGGTCGACGGCCTGGAGCATCGTGCCCATCGCGCCGTCCGCCACGACCACGCGGTCGGCCAAGGCGTCCAGGAAAGGCGACGAGACACGATCGGGCATGGGCCAAGCCTACGGCGTGGGTGCGCGCCGGTGGTCGTAGGCTGACCCGGTGACCGATCCGGACCAGGCCGCCAAGACCCCCTTCGACCCCACGAAACCGCTCACCAACCCGATCATGGTGGCGGCGTTCGAGGGGTGGAACGACGCTGGAGACGCTGCCAGCACGGCGATCGAGCACCTCCAACTGACCTGGGACGCGCAACCGCTCGCGGAGATCGATCCGGACGACTACTACGACTTCCAGGTGACCAGGCCCACGGTCCGCATGGTGGACGGTGTCACCCGAAGGGTCGAATTCCCGACCACTCGGCTGACGGTGTGCCGCCCGCCGGGGTCGTCCACCGACGTGGTGCTCGTGCACGGCATCGAGCCGAACATGCGGTGGCGGAAGTTCGCCGGCGAACTGCTGGGCCACATCGAGACCCTGGGCATCACCACCGTGGTGACCCTCGGCGCGCTGCTCATGGACACCCCGCACACCCGCCCGGTGCCCGTGACCGGCACCGCCTACGACGCCGCCGCGGCGGCCAAGTACGGGCTGGAGCGGTCGCGGTACGAGGGCCCGACGGGGATCGTCGGCGTCTTCCAGGACCTGTGCGTGCAGGCGGGCGTGCCGGCGATCTCGTTCTGGGCGGCGGTGCCGCACTACGTGTCCCAGCCGCCGTCGCCCAAGGCCACCCTGGCGCTGCTGCACCGGGTGGAGGAGGTGCTCGACGTCGAGGTGCCGCTGGGCGCGCTGCCCGAGCAGGCGGAGGAGTGGGAGCGCACGGTCAGCGAGATGGCCGACGAGGACGAGGACGTGCGCAACTACGTGCGGGCGCTGGAGGAACGCGGGGACGCGGAGATCCAGATCACCGAGGCGAGCGGTGACGCGATCGCGGCCGAGTTCGAGCGGTACCTGCGGCGGCGCGGGCGCGGACCGGGGCGCGGGCCGACCGGGCTCTGAGCACCCTGCGTCGAGTCGGGCGGACACGCTCGACTCGACCCCGGCGCCGGCGGGCCCGACGCGCCCCGCTCAAGTGTCTGATGAGGACGTTCGGGGCACCCCGGGCCGGTGACCTCGGGGGTGGGTGTGAACAGGCGGCTGGCGGTCGGCGGTCTCTACGCCGGCGGGTTCCTCGGGCCGTTCGGCGGCGCGATGACCTCCTCCGTGCTCCCCGAGATCGGCGCCGACTTCAGCGTCTCCGCCGGCACCGCCGCCGCCACCCTCACCGGCTACCTGCTCCCCTTCGCCGCCTTCATGCTGGTCTCCGGCACCCTCGGCGAACGCTGGGGCCCCCGCCGCACGGTCCGCGCCGCCTACGTCGTCTACACCGCCGCCTCGGTCCTCTGCGCGATCTCGTGGACGTTCCCGCTGCTCCTCACCGCGCGAGCGGTGCAAGGGGCGGCGAACGCGTTCACCACGCCGCTCCTGCTCGCCACGATCGCCGCCATCACGCCCGGGCAACGCCTCGGTCGCGCGCTGGGCGTCTTCGCCTCCATGCAGGCCGCCGGGCAGACCTCCGCGCCGCTCGTCGGCGGGCTGGCGGCCGAAGCCTCCTGGCGGTGGGCGTTCGTCGGGGCCGCCGTGGTGGCGGGGGCGTTGGCGGTCGCCGGGTTGCCGGCCGACCCGCCGCGCCAGGAGAAGCCCCGGCTGCGCGAGGCGTGGCGGCCGGAGGTGTTGCGGCTCGCCGCGGTCGGGTTCGTCGGGTGGGGGTGCCTGGGTGGGCTGTCGTTCCTGGTCGCGCTCCGGCTCGGGGACGACTTCGGGCTGGGCTCCGGGGCGCGCGGGCTGGTGCTGACCGGGTTCGGCGTGGTCGCGATCGTCAACGCCCGGCTCACCGGGTGGTTGGTCGACCACGTCGGCGCGCGGCGGTGCGTGCTGCTCGGCGCGCTCGCCGGCGCGGCGCTGGTGGCGTTGGTGGGTGTGCTGCCGAGCCTGGTGGCGGTCGGACTGCTGTGGGCGTTGGCGGGCGCGTTCAGCCAACAGGTGATCGTCGGGCTGAACGCGCTCGTCCTGCGGGGCGGGAACCGGGGCGGCGCGGTGTCGGTGCTCCAGTCGTTCCGGTTCCTCGGTGGCGCGGCCTCGCCGCTGGCGTTCGTGCCGCTGTACCACCTGGACCCGACGACGGCGTTCCTCGTCCCGGCCGCCCTGGTCGCCGCGCTCGCCCCGCCGCTGCTGGCGGTGGGGCGACCAAGACCACTCAGTTGATGCCGATGGGGTTGGCGTTGTGGTTGCCGGTGGTCAGGCCACCGCGCTGACCGGTGCCGATGCCGCACAGGGCCGCCTCGGACAACCCGGCCGCCGACGCCTGCGCCCCGGACAGCGTGCTCCCCGCGGCCTGGCCGTCGATGGTGACCGGGCTCGGGTACAGCGTGCCGTCGCTCTCCCGGCACACCAGGACGATCACCTTGAACGTGCGGGCGTTGGTGTAGGCGAGGTTCTTCGTCTCGCCCCGGCCCACGCTGAACGTCTCGGGCAGGTCCGGGTCCTTCAGGTAGCCGGCCGGGGTGAAGGTCTCGTCGATCGTGTACGTGCCGGCCGTCAAGCCGGTGAACGGCGGCTGGCACACGCCGGACAGGTCGGTCGTGCAGGTGCCCACGGCGGTGCCGCCGGTGCCGGTGCCCGGGTACAGGGTGAACTGCGCGCCCGGCACGGACGCGCCGGCGTCGTCGGTCTTGGTGACGTTCACGTTCGCGGGCCGGGCGACGTCCACGAACGGCAGCGCCTTGGCCTCACCGGCCGCGATGGTGAACGTGTGGGGCAGCGTCGGGTCCTTGTCGTACCCGGCGGGCACGGTGGTCTCGTCGATCGTGTACGTGCCCACGGGCAGGTCGACGAACGTCGGCGAGCAGGCGCCGTTGCCGTCGACGGTGCAGGTGCCGACGACGGGGCCGGAGGTGTTCGCGCCGGAGTACAGCGTGAACACCGCGCCGGCCTGGCTGCCGCCGTCGGAGCCGGTCTTGGTGACCGCGGCCGAACCGCAGTTGCGGATGTTGACGTTGCCCGGCCCGACCAGGTCCTTCATCTGCGCGGTGGAGGAGTTGCCGGAGGAGCGGCTCACCGCGTAGGCCTTGCCGAAGCCCTCGCACACGCCGGGCGCGAACACGCCGGCGGCGGTCAGGTTGATGCCGGCCTCGCCGAACTCGTTGAGGCCCAACGTCTCGTCGGTGGGCGCGATCGTGTCGAGCGCGCTCGCCCCGGTGTTCACGCGGGCCTCGGCGACGCCCGCCGCGAGCGCGACGGCCGTTCCCCAGCACGGGGCGGTGTTGCTGCCGACCTCGCACGGCCCGGAGGTGACCCAGCGCGACAGCCGCAGCGTCGGGGTGTTGCCGCCGCCGCCCTCGAAGTCGTAGACGATCAGCATGTCGCCGGCGGTGCGCCGGACCAGCGAGCCGGACGAGCCGCCGCACGCCGTCGTGCCCTTGTTGAACTCGAACGCCACGTGCGCGGACGGCGAGGTGGTGTTCTGCGGGATGCGCACCCACGCCAGGGTCAGGAACACGTCGGCGCCGACGGTCTTGCTCGCCACGTACACGCGCTTGAGGTCGTCCTTGTTGGCCGCCTTCTGGCCGGTCACGGTGGGACAGGTGGTGTCCTGCTTGGTGCCGCCGGCGAAGCCGCTGTCGGAGGTGGTCGCCTGCGCGTCCTCCAGGCCGGTGAACGCCCAGCCGGTGGTCACCCCGGTCGAGGACCGCGCGGGCGCTGCGCCGGTCCAGGTGGTGGGGTCGAAGCCGTTCCAGTCGAACGTCGTGTCGACCGCGAGGTTCCCGTCGTCGTCTTCGAAGCCGGCGGCGACGCCGACTTGGCCGGCCAGCGCGGGACCCGTCGGTCCGAGCACGCCGATGAACAAGGCCGACACCGCCGCGGCGGCGATCGCGACACGTCTGCGCATGGCACTCTCCACATCCGCTAGTCACTGGGAGTGATCGGCCGGCGGGAGAGTCGTGGCAGGGCGGCGGTCGAGCTAGCCGAACTCACGGATCGTAAGCTCGGTTTCCCCGGACGACTGACGTGCTGTTTCCATCAAGGTCGTTGGACCCCACGACGCCCACTCCGAGTAGCACGAGCAGGCCCGCGCCCAGGTAGAGCGCCGCTTGGGCGTTCAACAGGGCGGTCAGCCCGAGGGGCGCCGCGAGGACGCCGGCCAACACCATGCCCAGTGCCTGGAAGGCGTCGTAGAGGCTGAGGAAGGTCGCCAGCACCCGACCACGGACCGTGTCCGGGGTGTGCAGTTGCAGGACCGACATCGTGCCCGCACCGGCCACCACGCCCGGCGCGCCGCACAGCGCGAACACCCCCAGGTAGAACGCGAACACCGTGGTCAGGTGCACGCTGTTCCACGCGGTGGCCGCGACCGCCCCGAAGGCCACCAGCGACCAGCCCAGCAGCGACCACGCCGAGAGCCGCCGCGCGAGCCACCCCACCGCCGCGCCGCCGACGAGCCCGCCGACCGCCTGGACACCGCGCAGCAGCCCCACCTCGGCCTCGCCGCCGCCCAGCCGTTCGGTCACGAACACCACGAACAGCACCACGAACAGGCCCTGGCCGACCGCGACCAGCCCGATCACGGCGACCATCCCGCGCAGCGGTCCCCGGATCGCGCGCAACCCTTCGAGCCACGCCCGCCACGGGTGCCGGGTCGCCGCGGAAGGCCCCCGCTCCACCGGGAACCGGCGCGTCAGCAACGCCGCCGCCAGCACGAACGACGCCACGTCCACCCACAGCACGCCCGGCAGCCCGCCCCAGGCCAGCACCAGACCGCCGAGCGACGCGCCGATCAGCCGCGCGAGGTTCGCGGTCAGGCCCGCCAGCCCGTTAGCGGCGGCCACCTGCTCGCGCCCCACCACCTCGGGCAGCAGCGCGTTGCGGGCCGGTTCGAACAGCGAGGCCAGTGCCGCCTGCACCGCCATCACGACGTTGACCAGCACCAGGTCGCCGGTCAGCAGCGGCAGCAGGGCAACGGCCTGGGCGAGGGTCACCACCAGCATCAGCCGCCGCCGGTCCCACCGGTCGGCCAGCACCCCGGCCAGCGGCGAGAGCGCCAGGCTCGGCAACAACGCCACGACGAAGGTCGTCGCCGTCGACCCGACCGACCCGGTGCGCTGGTAGACGTACACCGGCAGGGCGACCAGCAGGACCCAGTCCCCGATCTCCGACACGAACGCGGCGAGCAGCAGCCGCCGGAACGCGGGCACCCCCAGCGGCCCGGTCATCGCGGGAACGCCCGCAGCCCGATGTGGGCGGCGCGGGCGCCCTCCGGCGCGTCGGCGCGCAGCGGCGTCAGGTAGGGCCGGAGGATGTCGTCGATCATGCCGAGCAGACCCACCAGCTCCTCGGCGGTGACGTTGACCGAGTAGCCGTGCATCGCGGCGGCCCGCCGCCACTCCTCGGGCAGGTCGTGCTGCCGGTCCAGGAACCGCTGCGCGAGCCGGTTGTCCTCGTTGAGCTGCAACGCGACCAGCGCGTCCTGCTGGGTCCGCACGGCCGGGTCGTCGTCGAACGCGCCCACGTCCAGGCCGACGTCGGTGGCCCGCCAGGGCCGGTCCCGGCCGCCTGCGGCCTCGACCCGTTCGACGAAGCCGAACTTCGCGAGCTGCCGCAGGTGCCAGCTGCAGTTGGAGGCGGTCGAGCCGACCTCGGCCGCGCACTCGCTGGCCGTGCGCGGTCCGACCGCGAGCAGGTGCTGCACCAGCGACACCCGCAGCGGGTGGGCCAGTGCCTTCAGGGCGTCGACGTCGGTGACCCGTCGGGGCTGGGGCAGGTCCATGCCCCGACGGTATACCTGAAAGAGTTCTTTCGAAAGAGTTCTTTCAGCCGATGTCGCGGCGGCGGAACGAGCCGATCCCCACGACCATCAAGGCCACCGCCACGACGGTCAGCCACACCAGGGGCGTCGCCGTAAGGTCCGCGCCGGGCACCTTCGGCACGTGGGTGAACGGAGAGAGGTCCATCGCCCACCGGTCGAGGTCCAGCAACGGCCCGAGCTGCCCCAGCACCAGGAACACCACGAGGAACGCCCAGCTCACCGAGGCCAGCTTCGGCGCCAGCCCGAACAGCAGCAGCGAGATCCCCGCGACCACCCACACGGCCGGCACGTGCGCCAGCGCCGACCCCACCAGCCGCGTCACCTGCCCGCCCACGTCACCGACCCGCGCGCCGTGCACGAGCCCCGCGCCCAGACCGGCGGCGGCCAGCACCACGACGACCCCGAGCGTGGCGAACACCAGGTGGCTGCCCACCCACGACACCCGCCGCACGGACGTGGCCAGCACGGGTTCGGCGCGGAACTCGGCCTCCTCGGCGCGCAGCCGCAGCGTCGCCTGCACCACGTAGATCGCGCTGAACAGCCCGATGATGCCCAGGATCGACGCCAGGTAGACGTCCACGATCGCGCCAGACCCGCCGAGCTGGGACATCACCTTCCCCAACGCCGGGTTGGCGTTGAGCATGTCCTCGACCGCCCGCGCCACCGCCCCGTAGACCGCGCCCAGCACGAACAGGCTCACCGTCCAGCCCAGCAGCATCCCGCGCTGCAACCGCCACGCCAGGCCGAACGCGCTGCCCAGCGACGCCGGCGCGCGAGCCGGTCCGAGCCGCGTCGGCAGCAGACCGGCGGTCAGGTCGCGCCGCGCGACCAGCACCGCCGCGACACCCACCAG
Organism: Saccharothrix mutabilis subsp. mutabilis; assembly: GCF_039521145.1. Lineage (NCBI taxonomy): Bacteria > Bacillati > Actinomycetota > Actinomycetes > Pseudonocardiales > Pseudonocardiaceae > Saccharothrix > Saccharothrix mutabilis. The sequence continues at coordinate 69,874 of NZ_BAAABU010000030.1, read as the reverse complement.
CACCACGGTGAGCAGCAGCGACAGCCCCAACACCCACCACCGGTCGTCGGCGAAGGGCTTCACCAGCTCCAGCCACCCCAGCGGTGACAGCCAGGTCAGCCACTGCGGCCCCTGGTCGCCGGCCGCGTCGCCCACCGCGCGCAGCAGGTAGGACGCGCCGAGCACGCCGCCCGCGATGGCGTTGGCGGTGCGGGCGCTCTCGGTGAGCTGCGCGGCGACCGCGCCGACCCCGGTGAACACCCAGCCCACCCCGGTGAACGCCAAGCCCAGCGCGAACGAGCCCGCGGCGTCCTCACCCAGCCCGACCAGGCCCAGGGCGATGAACAGCCCGATGAGCAGGCTCGCCAACGCCGACACCGCCACGGCGGCGGCCAGCGGCGCGTGCCGCCCGGTGACCGTGGACCCGATCAGCTCCAGCCGACCGGTCTCCTCCTCGGCGCGGGTGTGCCGGGTGACCAGGAACATCGCCATCAGACCGGTGAGCAGGCCACCGAACACGCCCCACCGCCACGCGAGGATGCCGCCGATGGTCGAGTAGTCGTGGATCGGCCCGAGCATCGCCAGGAACGCCGGGTTCGAACCGGCTGTCACGCCGAGTTGCTGCCGCAGCGCCTGCGTGCCGTACAGCTCGTCCATGGCGGAGGCGGTGGACAGCGTGATCCCGGCCAGGCCCAGCACCCACACCGGGATGAGCAGCCGGTCGCGCCGCAACGCGAGCCGGACCAGCGCGAACGTGCCGGTCATGACGTCACCTCGGGCGACTCGTCCTCGTAGTGGCGCAGGAACAGCTCCTCCAGCGTCGGCGGCTGGCTGGTCAGCGCCCGGACGCCGGAGGAGACCAGTGCCCTGAGCGCGCCGTCGAGGTGGTCGGTGTCCACCTCGAACCGGACCCGCTGCCCCTCCACCACCAGGTCGTGCACGCCGGGCAGGGCCGCCAGGCCGTTGGGCGCGCCGGCCAGTTCGGCGGACACGCTGGTGCGGGTCAGGTGCCGCAGGTCGGCCAGGGTGCCGGACTCGACGGTGCGGCCGTTGCGGATGATGCTGACCCGGTCGCACAGCGCCTCGACCTCGGCGAGGATGTGGCTGGACAGCAGCACGGTCCGCCGGCCGCGCTCCTCGTTGACCGCCTCCTGGAAGACCGCCTCCATCAGCGGGTCCAGGCCGGAGGTCGGCTCGTCGAGGATGAGCAGCTCGACGTCCGAGGCCAGTGCCGCGACCAGCGCCACCTTCTGCCGGTTGCCCTTGGAGTAGGTGCGGCCCTTCTTGCGCGGGTCCAGCTCGAACCGGTCGAGCAGGGCCTTGCGGCGCTGCTCGTTCAGGCCGCCGCGCAGCCGGCCCAGCAGGTCGATGACCTCGCCGCCGGTCAGGTTCGGCCACAGGCTCACGTCGCCGGGCACGTAGGCCAGCCTGCGGTGCAGGGCCGCCGCGTCGCGCCACGGGTCGCCGCCGAGCAGGGTGGCGGCGCCGGCGTCGGCGCGCAGCAGGCCCAGCAGGACCCGGATGGTGGTCGACTTGCCCGCCCCGTTGGGGCCGAGGAAGCCGTGCACCTCCCCCTCGCGGACGGTCAGGTCCAAGCCGTCCAGTGCGCGTGTCGGTCCGAAGGCCTTGACCAGGCCCGACACGGATATCGCTGGTGTCATGGCGGGTAAAGTACAGTCAATTCACAAAGTCGTGAAGTTAAGGAAGCGTATAAACTGCCACCCGTTCGTGGACGGTGTAGCAAGATGCGGCGGTGACCCAGGTGAGTGAGCGGGACGAGCAGGCGGTGCTGCGGTTCATCGAGCGCTTCGCGGCGGCGTTCGCGGAGTCCGGCATGCCCCGGATGCCCTCGCGGGTCTTCGTCGCCCTGCTCGCCGCCGACGACGGCACGCTCACCGCCGCCGAACTCGCGGAACTCCTGCGCGTCTCCCCCGCCGCCGTCTCCGGGGCCGTGCGCTACCTGACCCAGGTCGGGTTGGTCAGCCGCGAGCGCGAGACCGGCACCCGCCGCGACGTCTACCGGGTCTACGACGACGTCTGGTACGAGGCGATCTTCCGCCGCGACCAGCAGCTGGCCCGGTGGGAGGGTCCGCTCAAGGAGGGCATCGAGGTGCTCGGCGACACCGCGGCCGGTCGGCGCATCGAAGAGACCCTGGCGTTCTTCCAGTTCTTCCACCGCGAGCTGCCCGGCATGCTCGAACGGTGGCGCGCCTACCGCGACGAGCGCTTTAACACCTGACGGTCAACCTGTGTACCTGGGGTTTTCCACGGGACACCGATTGCGAGCAGGGGCAATTAGGCCAGGCGGCGCTGTTCGCCACCGGGTTTTGTCCCGACCATGCATGTGACCAGGTCGGCTTGACACCGTTCGCGCGAACGTCCCCAACCCTGCACCGCTCCGCCGTCCGGCACACCCGCCGGCACGGAGGGGCGACCCTGCCCTTAGGGAGAACCCTGTCATGGGAGACGCCCGCACAACCAGAAAGACGGCCGTCCTCGGCCTGGCCGGCATATCGGCCATGGCCCTCGCGTTCAGCACCGCCGGCGTGGCCGCGGCCGAAGCCGACGTGCTGGCCGCCGACCGGGCCGACGCCATCGCCGGCTCCTACGTGGTGGTCCTGCGCGACAGCGCCTCGCCGCGCGCCGAGTCCGCCGACACCGCAGGCGCCCTGGTCGGCAAGTACGGCGGCAAGGTCCAGGTGGCCTGGCAGCACGCCCTCAACGGCTTCCACGCGACCGGCCTGTCCGCCACCCAGGCGCGCCGGCTCGCCGCCGACCCGCGCGTGCAGTACGTGCAGGCCGACCTGCCGGTGCAGGCGACGGGCACGCAGACCAACCCGCCGTCGTGGGGCCTGGACCGCATCGACCAGCGCAACCTGCCGCTGGACAACAGCTACACCTACCCGAACACCGCGAGCAACGTCCGCGCCTACATCATCGACACCGGCATCCGGACCTCGCACGCCGACTTCGGCGGGCGCGCCACGTGGGGCACCAACACCGTCGACAGCAACAACACCGACTGCAACGGCCACGGCACGCACGTGGCGGGCACCGTCGGCGGCACCGCGTACGGCGTGGCCAAGGAGGTCAAGCTCATCGCGGTGAAGGTGCTGAACTGCCAGGGTTCGGGCACCACCGCGGGCGTCGTCAACGGCGTCAACTGGGTGACCCAGAACGCCGTGAAGCCGGCCGTGGCGAACATGTCGCTGGGCGGCGGCGTGGACACCACGCTGGACAACGCGGTGCGCAACTCCATCGCCTCCGGCATCACCTACGCGGTCGCGTCGGGCAACTCCAACGCCAACGCGTGCAACTACTCGCCGGCGCGCGTGGCCGAGGCGATCAGCACCAACGCGTCCACCAACACCGACGCGCGGGCGTCGTTCTCCAACTTCGGCACCTGCACCGACATCTTCGCGCCGGGCAACAACATCACGTCGGCGTGGCACACCAGCGACTCGGCGACCAACACCATCTCCGGCACGTCGATGGCCTCGCCGCACGTGGCGGGCGCGGCGGCGCTGTACCTGGCGGACAACCCGTCGGCCACCCCGGCGGCCGTCCAGACCGCGCTGGTGAACGCGGCCACGTCGGACAAGATCACCAGCCCCGGCACCGGCTCGGCCAACAAGCTGCTGTTCGTCGGCGCCGGCACCCCCAGCGGCCCGTCGGTGAACAACCCGGGCAACCAGACCGGCACCGTCGGCACCGCGGTGAACCTGACCGTGACGGCGTCCGGCGGCACCGCGCCGTACACGTTCTCCTTCACCGGCCTGCCCGCGGGCCTGACCGGCGCGTCGAACGGCACGGTGTCGGGCACCCCGACCACCGCCGGCACCTACAACGTGACCGTGACGGTGACGGACTCGGCGTCGCGCACCGGTAGCGCGTCGTTCACGTGGACCATCCGCGAGCCCGGCACCGGCTGCGACCCGGTGACCAACGGGACCGACGTGGCGGTCGGCGACTTCTCCGACGTCAACAGCCCGATCGCGCTGACCTGCGCGGGCAACGCCTCGGCGACCACGCAGGTGACGGTGGCGATCGTGCACACCTACATCGGCGACCTGATCGTCGACCTGGTGGCGCCGGACGGCACGGTCTACAACCTGCACAACCGCTCGGGCGGCAGCGCCGACAACATCAACCGCACGTACACGGTGGACGCCTCTTCGGAGACGGCCGCCGGCACGTGGAAGCTGCGCGTCCGCGACCAGGCGGCCATCGACACGGGCCGCATCGACAGCTGGACCCTCGACGCGTGACCTGATCGGGGATTGCTGCGGAAAGGGCCGTCCGCTCCTCGCGCGGGCGACCCTTTCCGCAGGTCGCGGTGGGTGTAGAATGATCACCGGACGCCGCCTCGCCCAGGCTCACCCGATCGTGTTTCGTCGTCCCGGGCCCTTTTCGCGCCCCTCGCGCGTCCCGTGAACAGGGAGCGCGGCGGGACGGGCCAGCAGTGCGCTCCCGGGACCGCCGGGTCGCGGTGGCGGGCCGGGGGGAGACGCGGGTCGGGCGCGCGGGCCGGGTGAGACGCGGGCCGGGCGCGCGGGCCGGGCGGGACCGGGACGCGGGCCGGGCGCGCGGGCCGGGCGGGACCGGGACGCGGGCCGGGCGCGCGGGCCGGGCGGGACCGGGACGCGGGTCGGGCGCGCGGGCCGGGCGGGACGCGGGTCGGGCGCTCGGGCCGGGCGGGACCGGGACGCAGGTCGGGCGCGCGGGCCGGGCGGGCCGCGGGTCGGGGTGGCACCGGCCGCGCCACCACCCGACCACGCGGGAGAAACCCCCAGCCAGACCTACAGCTCCACGCCCAGCAGGGCGTCCACGGCGTCGCGGAACAAGCCGGGGGCCGACGCGTCCGAACCGCCCGACGACAAAGCGGCCCCCGCCCACGCGTCCAAAGCCGCCAGGGCCGCCGGCGTGTCCAGGTCGTTGCCCAGGTGGTCGCGCAGGCGGGACACCGTGTCCGCCGCCGACGGGCCCGACGCGAGCGCCGCCGCCCGACGCCACGTGGCCAGGCGCTCGACAGCGCCGGCCAGCAGCTCGTCGCTCCACGGCCGGTCGCTGCGGTAGTGGCCGGCCAGCAGTGCCAGGCGGATCGCGTTCGGGTCCACCTTCTGCGCCCGCAGCTTCGACACGAACACCAGGTTGCCCCGGGACTTGGACATCTTCTCGCCGTCCAACCCGATCATCCCCGCGTGCACGTAGTGCCGCGCGAACGGGTGCTCGCCGGTCAGCGCCTCGGCGTGCGCGGAGCTGAACTCGTGGTGCGGGAAGATCAGGTCCGAGCCGCCGCCCTGCACGTCGAAGCCGGCGCCCAGGCGGTTCAACGCGATCGCGCTGCACTCGATGTGCCAGCCCGGACGCCCGTCACCCAGCTCCGACGGCCACGACGGCTCGCCCGGCCGGGCCATCCGCCACAGCAGGGCGTCCAGCGGGTGCCGCTTGCCCGGGCGGTCCGGGTCGCCGCCGCGTTCGGCGAAGTACTTCGCCATCGTCTCCTGGTCGTAGTTCGACTCGTAGCCGAACCGCCCGGTCGCCGTGTGGTCGAAGTACACGTCCGGGTACTCCGGGTCGTCCACCCGGTAGGCGGCGCCGTCGGCGAGCAGCTTCGCCACCGCCTCCACCACCTCGGGGATCGCCTCGACCGCGCCGATGTACTGCCGCGGCGGCAGGACGCGCAGCGCCACCATGTCCTCGCGGAACAGCGCCGTCTCGCGCATGGCCAGGACCACCCAGTCGTCCTGGTCGCGCTCGGCCCGCTCCAGCAGCGGGTCGTCGATGTCGGTGACGTTCTGCACGTAGTGCACGTCGTGGCCGTTGTCCAGCCACACCCGGTGCACCAGGTCGAACGTCAGGTAGGTCGCGGCGTGGCCCAGGTGGGTCGCGTCGTAGGGCGTGATGCCGCACACGTACAGCCTGGCGGTGTCACCGGGGGCGGTGGGTCGGACCTCGCCGGTGGCCGTGTCGTGCAGCCGCAGCGGGCGCGGCTCCCCCGCGAGGCGCGGGACTGGGATCGATGACCAGGTCTGCATGGAATCGACCCTAACCCGACCGCTCAAGCGGACGTCCGCCTGGCGGGACCAGCGGGCGTACCCTTCAGGCCTGGGACCTGGTCGTGGGAGATGATCGCGATGATCCTCGACATCGTCATCGGCGTCCTCGGACTGGCCGCGCTGGGCCTGGCGTCCTCGGCCCGGGTGGTCAAGCAGTTCGAGCAAGGCCTGGTGTTCCGGTTCGGCCGGGTGCGGCAGCAGCTGCGCGGGCCGGGGTTGACCATGATCGTGCCGGGCGTGGACCGGCTCAAGAAGGTGAACCTCCAGATCGTCACCATGCCGATCCCCGCGCAGGACGGCATCACCCGCGACAACGTCACCGTGCGGGTCGACGCGGTCGTCTACTTCAAGGTGGTCGACCCGGTGCGGGCCGTCGTCAACGTCGAGGACTACCGGTTCGCCATGCTCCAGGTCGCGCAGACCTCCCTGCGCTCGATCATCGGCAAGAGCGAGCTGGACGACCTGCTCTCCAACCGGGAGCGGCTCAACCAGGGCCTGGAGCTGATGATCGACAACCCTGCCTTGTCGTGGGGCATCGACATCGACCGGGTGGAGATCAAGGACGTCGCCCTGCCCGAGAGCATGAAGCGGTCGATGTCGCGGCAGGCGGAGGCCGAGCGCGAGCGGCGGGCGCGCATCATCACCGCCGACGGCGAGCTGCAGGCGTCGCTGAAGCTGTCGGAGGCGGCGGCCCGGATGGCGGACACGCCCGCCGCGCTCCAGCTCCGGCTGCTCCAGACCATCGTGGAGGTGGCGGCGGAGAAGAACTCGACCCTGGTCCTGCCCTTCCCGGTCGAGCTGCTCAGGTTCCTCGAACGGGCGTCGGCGCACCTGACGCAGCAGGTCAAGCCGGCTCAACCGGGTGAGGCTCCGGAGCAGCTCCCCGGCTGAGCGATTGCCGACGCGCCCCGGCGGGTGGACCATGAGCGTGGCTCCCGGGACACCGTCGGACGAGGGAGGCGGTCATGACCGCGCTCAAGCCGGAACCCGTCATCACCCATCCGGGTGCCGCCCGGCGCCGGCCCAAGGGCGCGGCGCTGCTCGCGCTGTTCAAGACCACCGACCCGAAGCAGATCGGGCTGCTCTACCTGGTCACGTCGTTCGTTTTCTTCATGATCGGCGGCCTGATGGCGCTGCTGATCCGGGGCGAGCTGGCCCGGCCGGGCCTGCAGTTCCTGTCCAACGAGCAGTACAACCAGCTGTTCACCATGCACGGCACGATCATGCTGCTGCTCTACGCGACGCCGATCCTGTTCGGCTTCGCCAACTACATCCTGCCGTTGCAGATCGGCGCGCCGGACGTCGCGTTCCCCCGCCTCAACGCCTTCTCGTACTGGCTGTTCCTGTTCGGCGGCACGATGGTCGTGGCCAGCTTCATGACCCCCGGCGGCGCGGCGGACTTCGGCTGGACCGCCTACACGCCGCTGAGCTCGGCGATCCACTCCCCCGGCGTCGGCGCGGACCTGTGGATCATGGGCCTGGCCGTGGGCGGCCTGGGCACCATCCTCGGCGGCGTGAACATGGTGACCACCGTGTGCTGCCTGCGCGCGCCCGGCATGACGATGTTCCGGATGCCGATCTTCACCTGGAACATCTTCGTCACCAGCGTCCTGATCCTGCTGGTGTTCCCGATCCTCACCGCCGCCCTGATGGGCCTGGCCGCCGACCGCCACCTGGGCGCGCACGTGTTCGACCCGGCCAACGGCGGCGTGATCCTGTGGCAGCACCTGTTCTGGTTCTTCGGCCACCCCGAGGTCTACATCGTGGCGTTGCCGTTCTTCGGGATCGTGTCGGAGATCTTCCCGGTGTTCAGCCGCAAGCCGTTGTTCGGCTACAAGGGCCTGGTGTTCGCCACGTTCGCCATCGCCGCGCTGTCGGTGGCCGTGTGGGCGCACCACATGTTCGCCACGGGAGCGATCCTGCTGCCGTTCTTCTCGCTGATGACGTTCCTGATCGCCGTGCCGACCGGAATCAAGTTCTTCAACTGGATCGGCACCATGTGGCGGGGGCAGCTGTCGTTCGAGACGCCGATGCTGTTCAGCATCGGCTTCATGGTGACGTTCCTGCTCGGCGGCCTGACCGGCATCCTGCTGGCGTCGCCGCCGCTGGACTTCCACGTCACCGACACCTACTTCGTGGTCGCCCACTTCCACTACGTGCTGTTCGGCACCATCGTGTTCGCGACCTACGCGGGCATCTACTTCTGGTTCCCGAAGATGACCGGCCGGATGCTCAACGAGCCGTTGGGCAAGCTGCACTTCTGGACCACGTTCATCGGCTTCCACCTGACGTTCCTGATCCAGCACTGGCTGGGCAACCTGGGCTTCCCCCGCCGCTACGCCGACTACCTGCCGCAGGACGGCTTCACCACGATGAACACCATCTCCACGATCGGCGCGTTCGTGCTGGGCGCGTCGGTGCTGCCGTTCGTGTGGAACGTGTTCCGCAGTTACCGGTTCGGCGACCCGGCCGACCGCGACGACCCGTGGGGCTTCGGCAACTCGCTGGAGTGGGCCACGTCGTCCCCGCCGCCCCGGCACAACTTCACCGAGCTGCCCCGCATCCGGTCCGAGCGGCCGGCGTTCGAGCTGCACTACCCGCACATGGTGGAGCGGATGCGGGACGAGGCCCACTTCTCCATCACCAAGCCCGGCAAGCACCGGGTCAAGCCCGACGCGGCCACCGAGGTGGCGCTGGCGCCGACGAACCGCGAAGTCCGGACCACGGACAAGGAGGACCAGGAGTAGGTCTCAGGCCTCGCGCCCGATCCCCAGCAGAACCCGCACGGTGTCGGTCAGGACCCGCACCGGCAGGACGTCCTGCACCACGAACCGCTGCACCCCCAGCCCGATGCCCAGGCTGAGCAGCGTCCGCGCCAGCTCCCGGGCCGGGAGCAACGGCCGGAGCCCGAACTCGTCCACCTGGGACTGCACCAGCCGCTCCAGAGCCGTCACCACCAGCACGTCCCGTCGTCCCAGGTCGGCTTGCAGCTCCCGGTTCTGCCGCGCCTGCAACGCGAACTCGACCTCGAACTGGGTCCGCGGCGCGTCGCCGAGCATGCCCTCCGCGTACTCCTCGAACGCCCGGAACCGCTCCTCCAGCGTCCCGCCCGAGAACGCCTTGCCGATCTCGGCGATCCGCTCCGCGTAGAGCCGGTCGAGCACGACCAGGCACAGCTCGTCCTTGTTGCGGAAGTTGGAGTACACCGCGCCCTTGGAGAAGCCCGCCGCCTCGGCCACCTTGTCCAGCGACGTGGCGTGGTAGCCGTCGCGCAGGAACAGGCGCTGGGCGGTGTCGGTGAGCAGGTCGCGGGTCCGGGCCTGGCTTTCGGCGCGGGTCAGTCTGGGCACCCGTTCAGCCTACGTTGACAGACCACCGGTATCGAAATACCGTCGGTATCCATGACGACGGTGGACGTTCTGGTGGTGGGTGCGGGGGTCTCGGGCATCGGGGCGGCCGTCAAGCTCAAGGAGGCCGGGTTCGACCTGCTCGTCCTGGAGAAGGGCGGCTCGGTCGGCGGGACCTGGCGGGACAACACCTACCCGGGCTGCGCGTGCGACATCCCGTCGTCGCTGTACTCGTACTCGTTCGCGCCCAACCCCGACTGGGGCCGGGTGTTCGCCGAGCAACCCGAGATCCGGGCCTACCTGGAACGGACCTCGCAGGCGTTCGGGCTCACGCCGCTGATCCGGTTCGACACCACGGTCACCGAGGCGCGCTGGGACGGCGAGCACTGGCAGGTCACCACCTCGAAGGGCCACTACACGGCCCGCGTCCTGGTCTCCGGCACGGGACCGTGGCACGAACCGCTCCTGCCCGACCTGCCCGGTCTGGCGGACTTCCCCGGCGAGGCCTTCCACTCCTCCCGGTGGAACCACGACTACGACCTGACCGGCAAACGGGTCGCGGTCGTCGGCACAGGAGCCAGCGCGATCCAGTTCGTGCCCAAGATCCAGCCGAAAGTGGCGGCACTTCACCTGTTCCAGCGCACCGCGCCGTGGGTGCTGCCCAAAGTGGACCACCGCATGCCGTGGATCGAACGAGCGCTCTTCCGGCACATCCCGATCACCCAACGGTGGTACCGCAACGCGTTCTACGGCGGCTTGGAGGCGTTCAGCTTCGCGTTCCGCCACCCGAAGGTCATGCAGGTCATCCAGAAGGCCGGTCTGTGGAACCTGCACCGGTCGGTCAAGGACCCGGAACTCCGTGCGGCGCTGACCCCGGACTTCGTCCTGGGCTGCAAGCGCCTGCTCATGTCCAACACCTACTACCCCGCGCTGACCAGGCCGAACGTCGAAGTCCTCCCCCAGGCCATCGCCCGCGTCGAGGGCAACGAGGTCATCGCGCGGGACGGCAGCCGGCGCGAGGTGGACGCGATCATCTTCGGCACCGGCTTCCACTTCAGCGACCCGCCGGTGGCCAAGCACGTCTTCGGCGCGGACGGCCGCAGCCTGGACGAGGTGTGGCAGGGCAGCCCGCAGGCCTACCTGGGCACCGCCGTGCACGGCTTCCCGAACCTGTTCCTGCTGCTCGGCCCCAACCTCGGCACCGGCCACTCGTCGGCGTTCACGATCGTCGAAACCCAGCTCGGCTACCTGCTCGACGCGCTGAAGACCATGCGCCGCAACGGGTGGCACAGCGTCGAGGTGCGGCGGCCGGTGCAGGAGGTGTTCAACACCGAGGTCCAGGAGGCCCTGCGGACCACCGTCTACAACGCGGGCGGCTGCATGAGCTACTACATCGACAAGAACGGCCGCAACAGCACGCTGTGGCCGTGGTCCACGGTGCGGATGACCAAGCGCATCAAGGACTTCTCCCCCGCCGACTACCTCACCGCGTCGGCGACCCCGGCACGGGAGCCCGCGACCCGCGGATGAGGCCCGGCGCCGGGATCGACGCCGGGCCGCACCGCTAGCCGAAGTTCACGTCACTGCACCACATGTAGGTCTGGTCCAGGTGCGAGGCCTGCCAGATCGTGAACACCACGTGGCGTCCCCGGTAGCTGCCGTTGGTCTGGACGTTGAACGAGATGTCCTTGGCGGGGGCGTACCGGCCGGTCTGGAGGACGAAGTCCAGGTTGCCCCAACCGAGACGCTGGGTGGTCGGGTCGAACCCGTTCTTGCTGATGTAGACCCGGAAGTAGTCCGCGCCGTGGCTGGCCTGGTCATACAGCCGCATCGTGAAGTTGCTGCCGACGTTGGTCGTCTTCCACGCCCCGGGCGTGTTCAGGGCGTTGTTGCGGGACAGCGCGTTGCTGCACAGCTGCCCGTCTGGCGTGGAACCCTGGAAGTTGCCGCGCAGACCGTCCCGCAGCGCGCTCATCCAGTTCCACATGGTGTCGGCGTTGGCCTGGAAGGCTTGCCAGCACATGGGGTCCTGCTGCTGCATGGCCGGGTTGGTGTGTTGGCTGCCCCACGTCTGCCAGCACTGGTAGGCACGGGTCGGCGGACCGACGATCGTGCCGTGCGCCGAGGCCGTCGGGGCCCAGACGACCAAGCAGGCGAGCATGCCGACGACCAGTGCGATGACGTTCCGCGGGCGGACGGACCTGGAGGAACTGCGCATGCGCATGGAAGGGCCTCCGTTCTCCGAGGGATTCGACGGCGGATCCTGGGAGCGCTCCCAGAGCAAGGCTCAGCCTATCCGTTACCCACCGAAACTTCAACGAAACTTTCCGTGATCGTCCGGACTGGTCACCGCGTCGGCGTGGCCGGGATCGACTTCGGCACCGGGACGGGGAAGTCGGCCCGCGTCACGCGGATGATGTCGCCGTACCGCTCGACCAGCTTGGCCCGGTCCACCTCGCCCGCGACGGTCGTGACGTTCACGCCCGACCCGTCGGGCGCCGGTCCCCACGTCGTGAGCTGCACGCCCTGGGCCTTCCACTGGTCGGCGTCGGCGTTGAGCCGCTCCACCACGTCTTCCATCTGCGACAGCGGGTACACGGCGTCGACGAACTTCAGCCGCACGTCCGGCGCGGCGGCGCGGGCGGCCTCGTCCAACGCCTTGTCGGGCACCCGGTGGACCACGATGGCCCCCTCGGCGCTGTCCACCGCCAGCCCGGAGAAGGTGCCCCGGAACTTCGACCGCAACAGCGGCTCCAACGCCTGCGCGGCGGCCTGCAACGCGGGGTCGTTGTCCCGCATGTCCGGCGCGGCGGACGTCGTGGACCGCGACGCCGGTGGCGGGGTGCCCGGTTGCGCGCCGGCGCACCCGCCCAGCGCCACCGCCAGCAGGACCGCGGGTACGACCCGAATCACGTCACGACCTCCCGTTGTGCTGTCGCTCCCAGGACGGAGGCGACAGCACCGGGGGTTGCATCACCGCCGGCGGCGCGACCTGAGGTAGTCGCTGACCACGGCCGCGCCCAGGCCGTCCTCGTCGGGCGCGACCACCCGGCCGCCGCTGCGCCGGGCGACCATGTCCACGAACCGGGCCAGCCGCGGGTCGTCGCCCAGCCGGAACACCGTGATCGCCGCGCCGAGCCGGGCCAGGCCGTCCACCTCGGCGACCGTCTTGGCCAGGGTTTCCGGCCGCGGCGGGTAGGAGAACTCGGCCTCGCCGTCGGCCTCCAGGTGCGCGGTCGGCTCGCCGTCGGTCACCACCAGCACCACGGGCTGCGCGTCGGGGTGGCGGCGGACGTGCCGGGACGCCAGCAGCAGCGCGTGGTGCAGGTTGGTGCCCTGTTCCCAGACGCCCTCCAACGCGGTGAGCTGCCCGATGTCGACGGCCTCGGCGTGCCGGCCGAACGTGATGAGCTGCAACGCGTCCGTGCGGAACCGGGTGCGGACCAGGTGGTGCAGGGCCAGCGCGGTGCGCTTCATCGGCACCCACCGGCCGTCCTGCACCATCGACCACGACGTGTCCACGCACAGTGCGACCGCCGCCCGCGACCGCTGCTCGGTCTCGCTGACCTCGACGTCCACCACGTCCAGGCCGATCTCGCCGGTCCCGCCGCGCAGCACCGCGTTGGTGACCGTCCGGGGGACGTTCCACGGCTCGGTGTCGCCGAACCGCCACGGCCGGGTGCTGCCGATCAGCTCACCCGCCGCGCCGGCCCGGGTGTTGTCCCGCCGACCCTGCGCGCGCACGCTGTCGATCACGCCGCGCAACGCGGTCTCCCCCAAGCGCCGCAACGCTTTCGGGGTCAGCCGCAGCGTCCCGTCCGGGGCGCGTTCGAGGAGGTTCTGCCGCCGCAGCTCGCGCTCCAGCTCGGCCAGCCGCCGCGCGTCCACCCCGGCCTCGTCGCCCAACTGGCGGACCAGGGCCTCCAGGTCGATGTCCTCCAGCCGCGCGCCGGGGTAGGACTGGGCGAGCTGCTCGGCCAGCGCGTCCAGCTCGGCGAGGTCGGCCATGGCCTGCGCGCCCTCGCCCAGGCCCAGCGGCTGGTTGCCGCGGAAGCGGGCGGAGCCGGTCCAGTCCTCGCCGGGCCGCAGGCCTTGCAGGAGGGAGTCCAGGGTGGACAGCTGCTGTCCGATGCCCGAGTTGCCGAAAGCCTGTTGCGACAACGCGCTCAGCTCTTGGCGTTGCTGCTCGGTCATCGAGTTCATCATGCGCTGGGCCGCCGCCGACCGGGCCGCCAGCGCGTCGATCAGCTCCTCGACGTCGCGCGGGTTCTCCGGGAAGAACTCGCCGTGCTCGCGCATGAAGTCCTGGAACTGCTCGGGCGTGTCCTGGCCCCGGGCGTGCGCGGCGAGGAGCCCGTTGAGGTCGTCGAGCATGGCCTTGATGCGCTCGACGTCCTGCGGCGAGACGTTCTCCATCGCCTGCTTCATGCCCTGGAACCGCTGGTCGAGCAGCTCCTTGCCGAGCATGTTCCGGATCTGCTCGTAGGCCTCGCGGGCCCGTGGGGACCGCCAGTCGTACTCGGCCAGCTCGCGGACGGCCGCCGCCGTGCCCTGCGGCAGCGCGTCCAGCTGCGCCTCGCGGAACCGCGCCTCGTCGTCCGGGTCGGGGAACAGCGCGGCCCGTTCGGCCTCCAGCGCCCGTTCCAGCAGCCGCCGGATCTCCTGGAGCGTGCCGTCGAGGCGGTGCCGGCGCTGGATGGCCGCGCGGCGCTGCCACAGCCGGGAGGTCAGGTCGTCCAGCCCGCGCCGACCGGGCAGGCCCCGGCGCAGCAGCTCGCGCAGCGCCGACTCCGGCGACGCGCCCTCCATGACCTCGCGGCCCAGCTCGTCCATCGCCGCCCGCAGGTCGGTGGGCGGGGCCAGCGGGTCCGGGCCGTCGACGTACCGGCCGTAGCGGTAACCGGTCATCCGTACACCGATCGGTCGTCGTCGTCGTCCTTGGACAGCTGCCGGGTCAGGTAGAGCGACTCCAGCGCCAGCTCGACGGCGGAGGCGATGCGGCCCACCGGGTCCTTCGGGCCGGCGCCGACGCGCTTGGCGACCTCGTGCAGCAGCGGCAGCTCGGGCAGCGCGGCCAGCAGGTCGCCCGCGTGGACGCGTTCGCCGGTGGCCACCGGGTGGCCGTCGGAGACCAGCTCGGCCAGCGGGCGCAGGTTCAGCCCGGCGAACGCCGAGCGCGCGGTGTCGGCGATCGAGCGCCGCAGCAGGTGGGTCAGCACCTCCTGCTCGCGCCCCTCCTCACCGGCCTCGAACTCCAGCTTGCCGCGCAGCACGGCCGGGACCGACTCCAGGTCCACCGGCCGCGCGATGGCCGGCGACTCGCCGATCAACGCGCTGCGCCGCAGGGCGCTCGCCGCGACCGTCTCGGCCGCCGCCACCGCGAACCGCGCCGAGACGCCGGAGCGCTGGTCGATCGCGGAGGACTCGCGCAGGTGGCGGACGAACCGGGCGATGACCTCCAGCAGGTGGTCCCCGACCTCCGCGACCAGGTCGGCCTCCTGGCGCACCAGGTCCACCTCGGCGGCGACCTCCAGCGGGTAGTGCGTGCGGATCTCCGCGCCGAAGCGGTCCTTGAGCGGGGTGATGATCCGGCCGCGGTTGGTGTAGTCCTCGGGGTTTGCGGTGGCGACGAGCAGGACGTCCAGCGGGAGGCGCAGCGTGTAGCCGCGGATCTGGATGTCGCGCTCCTCCATCACGTTGAGCAGCGAGACCTGGATGCGCTCGGCGAGGTCGGGCAGCTCGTTGACCGCGATGATGCCGCGGTGGCTGCGCGGGAGCAGGCCGTAGTGGATCGTCTCGGGGTCGCCGAGGCTGCGGCCCTGGGCGACCTTGACCGGGTCGACGTCGCCGACCAGGTCGCCGACGCTGGTGTCGGGCGTGGCGAGCTTCTCGGCGAACCGCTCGTCGCGGTGCTTCCAGGCGACGGGGAGGTCGTCCCCCAGCTCTTGAGCGCGCCGCTTGGACTCGGGGGTGATGGGGTCCAGCGGGTGCTCGTGCAGCTCGGCGCCCTCGATCACCGGGGTCCACTCGTCGAGCAGGGTCACCAGGGTGCGCAGCAGCCGCGTCTTGCCCTGGCCGCGCTCACCGAGCAACACCACGTCGTGCCCCGCGAGGATGGCCCGTTCGAGCTGCGGCAACACGGTCCGCTCGAACCCGACGATGCCGGGCCAGGGGTTCCGCTTCTCCCGCAGGGCGGCCACCAGGTTGTCCCGCAGCTCGACCTTGACGCTGCGCGGCAGGTACCCGGCGGTCCTCAGCTCACCCGCGGTCTTGGGGAGTCCGATCGTCACCCGTTCGACGCTACGCAAGTCCACACGACCGTGTCGACGTGGAGTTCCTCCAGAACGACTCTTTGTTCGCCCACAGCCGAACTTCCGAGGTCACGCAGCCCCGGGGTGTCGGCGACGCAATCGCTCGCGGCCAAGCCGCGTGGCGGCGACAGCTGCCGCCCTTGCTCGTGCGTCCTGTGAACTGCCCACCCGTGCACCAACCGACCCGCGCCCACCACCCCTTCCGACCTGCGCACTCGCGGCTTCTCGCACCGGA
Source organism: Saccharothrix mutabilis subsp. mutabilis (assembly GCF_039521145.1). NCBI lineage: Bacteria > Bacillati > Actinomycetota > Actinomycetes > Pseudonocardiales > Pseudonocardiaceae > Saccharothrix > Saccharothrix mutabilis. The sequence goes on along the minus strand of NZ_BAAABU010000030.1, from coordinate 53,943 downwards.
CGCTGCGGCCCTGCGCACCGCCTCGCCGACACCCACACGGCCCGCGCACGCCCGTGGGCGGTGTCCGTGCCGGGACACCGCCCACGGGAGATCGCTCAACCCGTCAGGACAGCGGCGGGTAGGCGTTGCGCATCAGCTCCTGGAACTGGGCCGAGAACCAGTGGCCCGAGAGCGGTGCGTCGGGGAGGGCGCCCGAGAGGTTGTTGCCGTTGCGCGGGTTGCCGGTGTACGTCGGGTCGCACATCCGGTCGAAGCCCTTGCCCTCGGTGTTCGGGATCTCCTTGCTCGCGCCGTCGGACTCGCCCGGCGGCTTGATCCAGACGTAGGCGTCGATGCTCGGCTTCGGCGCGGCCTTCGGGCGCTCGCCGAGGCCCGCACCGGCCTGGTTGCACCAGTTGCCCTTCTGGATGCGGCGGTCGATGCGGGACTGGTCGACGTACTCGGCCGCGTTGGTCGAGGTCGACTTGCCGGTCGGGCGGTTCGCGCCGCCCCAGCCGTTGCGGGACGTGTCGATCAGCATGCCGATGCCGCTGTCGAAGCCCTGCTTGACCAGTTCGGCCCGCATCGCCGTGGCGAAGCCCAGCTCACCGTTGAAGTCGTTCCAGTCGACCCACTTGGAAGCCTGCTTCACCGGCTGGCCGCCGACCACGTCGTCCACCGTCCAGTACGGCTCCTCCAGCGCGGAGTAGTTCGCCGTGTTGGTGATGAAGCCGTGCACGTCGGACTTGGTCGCGCCCTCGCGGCCCAGGATCGAGGCCATCATCTTCGCCGAGGCGAAGAAGTTGTCGTACTCGGGAACGGTGTCGCCCCACCCGATCCAGCCGTGGTGGCCGGAGTCGAGGTAGTTGTAGACGTTCGGGATGTCACCGAGCTTGGACACCGCGTACGCCACGCCGTTCTGGTAGTTCTGGTTCTGCTTCATCACGTCGCAGTTCGGCGTGGCCGTCGCCCGCGGCGTGACGTTGGTGACCAGGTTGGGCAGCGAGTCGATCTCGATGACCGCCACGATCCGCAGCCGCGCGTACTCCGGCCGGGCCAGGATGCCCGCGATCTTGTCGATGTACTCCGCCTTGTAGCGCGGCAGCTCGTCGGCCTTCAACTCGCCGTTGGACGCCAGCGCCGCGCAGTCGCGACCGGGCAGGTTGTAGACGACGACCTGGAAGACCAGCTCACCGGTCGGCGACGCGGCGCGCTGGCGCTCCGCCTCGTTCAGGTGGTCGGCCAGGCCCATGCTGCCGGTGGTCGGCGAGCCGTTGCCGTCGATCGCGCTGATCCGGTCCATCCAGACACCGGTGGGCTGGTTGGCGATGCGCGAACCACCCGGCTCGGCGGCGGCCTGCCGCTGCCACTGCGGGTTGACGTACACGCCGGCGCCCACGTACGGGTTGTCCACCCGCGGACCCGGGTTCGGGTTCGTGCCGGTGGTCGTCGTCGTGGTGGTCGTCGTGGTCGTGGTCGTCGTGGTCGTCGTGGTCGTGGTCGTCACCGTGCCGGTGCAGACCGTCCCGTTCAGCCTGAACTGGGCAGGCTTCGGGTTCGAGCCGTTCCAGGACCCGTTGAAGCCCGGGGTGACCGAGGCGCCGGTGCCCAGCGCCGCCGACCACTCGGGGTTGCGGACCGTCACCTTGGTGCCCGACTGGCTGAACCGGCCGTTCCACCCCTGCTGGACCGTCTGGCCCGCGGCGAAGTCCCAGTCCAACGTCCAGCCGCCGGAGATCGCGTCCCCGAGGTTGGTGACCGTGACAGTGGCCCCGAAACCGCCCTGCCACTGGCTCGTGATGGTGTAGTCGACCCGGCAACCGGGCGCGGCGCTGGCGGTGGTGCCTCCGGCCACGACCGCTGCCGCGGACATGGCGGCCACCGACACCATCGCCATCGCTCCGGCCGTCTTGCGGGACCGGAGGAATGTGCGCGGACTCATGCATCGCCTCCTTGCGAGCAAATCGTCGTCTGGGAACGCTCCCAGATGGGTGTCCGCGCTCAACGGTGAGCCGGAACCGGGGATGGGGACTGGGAGCGCTCCCAGACGTACCGTAACCCACGACACATCACGTTGACGAGGGGTTCATTCACAGTCCGTGCGCGACTGTTCCGGCTTCAAGCTCGTTACCAGCGGCTATTCACGCACAGTTGGACAAATGTCGAAATGGTGCACCGAAACGGCGCGCAACCGAAAAGCCCAAACGGATGCGCGGAAGGACTAGTGCCGTCCGGCCGCTTGGTCGGACAGCACGCGCACCGCTTCGTCGACCGCCGCGTGCCGCGCCCGCCGGACCGCCTCCGACAGCGGTCGCAGGGCCTCGTCGCGCGCGGCCTGCGCGGAGGCCGACACGGCGCCGCCCGGGGCGTCCGACGCGGCCACCTGGAGGATCGCCGCGACCTCGGCCGCCCGTTGCAGCACCCGCAACGCGCGCGGCGGCATGCCGGAGGGCCAGCGCAGCTTGGTGTGCAGGCTGGACAGTTCGGCGATCTCCTCGCGGACGTTCGGCCGGTGGCGGGCGACGTCCAGGGTCACCAGCGCCGTGGCCGCCTCGCGCATCGCCGACGCCAGGCCGTGCTCGGCCTCGCCGATCGGCACGTGCTCGGCCGGGGTCGCGGTGGGCAGGTCGAACACCGTCCAGCGCAGCACGCCCTCGGCGACCAGGCGCGGCACCAGCCCGACGCCGACCTCGGGCAGCACGACGGCCTGTCCCGCGCGCAGCGCGCCGACGCTGAGCGGACCGCGCCCGCCCAGGCCCCGGACGTCACCGGCGACCGGCAGCACCAGCCGCGCCGTGCGGGTCGACGCCCGCCGCAGGGCCGCCAGCAGCAGGGCGGCGCCCACCGGCGACTCGTCCGGCCCCGGCAGGTCGAGGGCGGTGGCGGTGCCGTCGTCGTCGGCGACCACCTCGTGCAGCTCCGCCCAGAACCCCAGGGCGTCCAGGACGTCGTCGGCCGCCGCCGAGCCGTTCAGCCAGGCGGACGTCCACACGACCATCGTCGCACTCGCACAGGACACGGCACTCAACACTACGCGCGCACCCCGACAGTCCAGCGGGCCGGCCTTCTCAGGCGGCCGGGCCCACGTGGTCCACCAGCAGGGAGCGGAACCGGTCGACGTCGTCCGAACCGGTGAACGCCCGGTGTGGCACCGCGTACATGGCGGTCGTCGCGGTCTTGAGCACGAACACGCCGCCGGTCTCCGACCAGCCCGGCAGGTCCGACCAGTCCACCTCGCTGCGCGCGGCCTCCCCCACCGACATGCGCAGCGAGTGCGCGTCCGCCGACCCGGTGACGGTCTTCGCCGCCAACGGGTGGTTGTGGAAGTTGACCGCGGTGCCGATGGGCACCAGTGCGACGATGATCACAGCCAGCGCCAGGCCGAACACGCCGGCCCACGTCATGCCCATCGCCAGGACCACCGCGCCGAACACGCCCAGCGCCAACCCGAACCACGGAGCCCACCGGTACAGCGGAACGGCCGTGCGCAGCGCGTGCCGCCAGTCCGACGACCGCGGCGACCAGGTGAAGTCCACGCTCGTCGCGCCGGTCTCCGCGCTCACCGCGCCGGCCTCTTCGCGGGCTCGCAGCACAGCGGCGCGCACGGCTCCCCGTTCACCGTGCACCCGGCGGCGGTGAAGGACGACAACTTGCGCGCCGGCGCCCCGGACGTCATCTCCGCCACCAGTTCGGCCACCAGCTGCGCGAACCGCGGGTCGCCGTTGGGCGTGGCCGCCCGCGCGAACCCCATGCCCAGCTCGGCGGCGCGATCCCTCGCCTCGGTGTCGAGGTCCCACACCACTTCCAGGTGATCGCTGACGAACCCGATCGGGCACACGACGACGTTGGCGACGCCCTTGGCGTGCAACGCCTCGACGTGGTCCACGATGTCCGGCTCCAGCCACGGGATCTGCGGCGGCCCGGACCGCGACTGCCACACCACGTCGTACTCGGCGATCGACAGGGCCGACGCCACCAGCCGCGACGCCTCCGCCACCTGCCGGGAGTACCGGTGCCCGCCCTCGGCCGGCGGCCCGGCGGCCTTGTCCGCGGACACCGGCACCGAGTGCGCGGTGAACACGAGCCGGTAGTCCTCGAACGCCTCGCCCGCCACCCGGACCGACTCCGCGAAGGACTCGATGAACAGCGGGTGGTCGAAGAACTGCCGCAACTTCACCAGTTCGGGTGCGCCGGGGACGGCGGCGCGGGCGCGCAGGATGTCCTCGTCGTACTGCCGGCAGGCCGAGTAGCCGCCGTAGGCGCTGGTCGGGAACACCAGCGCCCGCCGCACCCCGGCGGCCTTCATCTCGGCCAGGGTGTCCTCGACCATCGGGTGCCAGTTGCGGTTGCCGAAGTAGACCGGCAGGTCCACCAGCGGCTCCACGGCGGCGATGGCCTCGCGGTTGAGCCGGTTGATCGGCGACACCCCGCCGAAGTGCAGGTAGTGCTGCTCGACCTCGTCCAGCCGTTCCGGCGGGACACCGCGGCCCCGCGTCACGTTCTCCAGGAAGGGTCGTACGTCTTCAGGCCCTTCCGGTCCCCCGAAGGACAGCCAGAGCAGCGCGTCGTAACTCACGGGACCCATCCTCGCGCTGCCCGCTGGACGGTGCACAACCGGGTCGGCGTGATCAACCGCACGCCGACCCGGTCCGGCGAATCCTCGACCGGTCCGAGGGGGTGGATTCCAAGCCGGTCCGGGCGGGTGGACCGCGGACCGGTCCGGGTCGATTACAGGCCCAGGAAGTGCACGCCGCCGTCCACGAAGACCATGGAGCCGGTGGTGGCCGGGAACCAGTCGGACAGCAGGCCGCACACCGACTGCGCGACCGGCGTCGGGTCGTTGACGTCCCAGCCCAGCGGGGCCTTCTCGCCCCACATCGCCTCCAGGTCCGCGAAGCCCGGGATGGACTTCGCCGCCATCGTGCGCACCGGGCCGGCCGAGACCAGGTTCACCCGGATGCCCTGCGGGCCCAGGTCGCGGGCCAGGTAGCGGTTGATCGACTCGAACGCCGCCTTCGCCGCGCCCATCCAGTTGTAGGCGGGCCACGCCTGGCGGGCGTCGAAGTCCAGGCCCACCACCGACGCGCCCCGGCCCAGCAGCGGCAGCGTCGCCTGGACCAGCGACTTGTACGAGTAGGCCGAGACGTGCATCGCGGTGGCGACGTCCTCCCACGGCGCGTCCATGAACGGCGCGCCCAGGCACGACGGCGGGGCGTAGCCGATGGCGTGCACGACGCCGTCCAGGCCGTCCACGTGCTCGCGGACGCGGTCGGCGAGGGTGTCCAGGTGCTCCTGGTTCTGCACGTCCAGCTCGACCACGGGCGCGGGCTGCGGGAGCCGCTTCGCGATCCGCTCCACCAGGCTCAGCCGGCCGAACCCGGTGAGCACCACCTGGGCGCCCTGCTCCTGGGCGACCTTGGCCACGTGGAAGGCGATCGACGCGTCGGTGATCACCCCGGTGACCAGCAGCCGCTTGCCTTCGAGCAGACCCGTCACGTGTGTTTCCTCCGGAAGTTGTGCGAAAAGGTGGTCAGCGCCCGAACCCTCAGTGGCCCATGCCGAGGCCGCCGTCGACCGGCAGCACCGCGCCGGTGATGTAGGCGGCGGCGTCGGAGGCCAGGAACGTGACGGCGGACGCGATCTCCTCGGTGGTGCCGTACCGGCCGGCGGGCACCTGGGCGAGGATCTGCTTGCGGCGCTCCTCGGGCAGCGCGTCGGTCATGTCCGTGGTGATGAAGCCGGGGGCGACGACGTTCGCGGTGATGTTGCGCGACCCCAGCTCGCGGGCGATCGAGCGGGCCACGCCCACCAGGCCCGCCTTGCTGGCCGCGTAGTTGACCTGGCCCGCGCTGCCCATCAGACCCACGACGGAGGAGATGAACACGATGCGGCCGTAGCGCTTGCGCAGCATGCCCTTGGACGCGCGCTGCGCCACCCGGAACGCGCCGGTCAGGTTGGCGTCCAGGACGCGGGTGAACTGCTCGTCGGTCATCCGCAGCAACAGGGTGTCGTCGGTGATGCCGGCGTTGGCGATGAGCACCTCGACCGGGCCGTGCGCGGCCTCGACCTCGGCGAACGCGGCGTCCACCTCGGCGGAGCTGGTGACGTCGCACTTGACGCCGAGCAGCCCCTCGGGGGAGCCCGAGCCCCGGTGGGTCACGGCGACCTTGTCGCCCTGCGCGGCGAACGCCTGCGCGATCGCCAGACCGATTCCCCGGTTCCCGCCGGTCACCAGTACGGACCTCGACACGCCCTGCTCCCATCGCTGCTGGTTGGTGCGGGGGCGAGGCTATCCCCTACCGCCAGGTAGCCCACCACGGGCCGGGGTGGATCACAATCGGCCGCGTGACCGGTTTCGTGGAACAACTGCGTGTCGCCGTCGACGGCGACGTCCTCGCCGACCCCGCCACCCGCGCGCTGTACTCGGTGGACGCCTCCAACTACCGGCACGTGCCGCGCGTGGTCGTGCGCCCCCGGACGGTGGCCGCGGTGGTGGCGGCGGTCGGGGTGGCCGCGGAGTTCGGCGTGCCGATCACCAACCGGGGCGCGGGGACCTCGGTCGCGGGCAACTCGGCCGGGCCGGGGCTGGTCATCGACTTCTCCCGGTACCTCGACCGGGTGATCTCGATCGACCCGGACGCCCGGGTGGCCGTGGTGCAGCCGGGCGTGGTGCTGGACCGCCTCAACGCCGCCGCCCGCCAGTTCGGCCTGGTGTTCGGGCCGGACCCGTCGACGCACTCGCGGTGCACGCTCGGCGGCATGATCGGCAACGACGCGTGCGGCGCGCACTCGGTGGCGTGGGGCAAGACCAGCGACAACGTGCACGCGCTGGACGTGCTGCTGCCCGACGGCCGCCGGTTCGACACGCGCACCCCGCCGGCACTGGACCTGCCCGCGGTGGACCCGTCGTGGTTCCCGGAGCTGGACCGGCGCGTCTCGGGCTACCGGCTGGACGCCCTGCCCGACCTGACCCGTGCGCTGGTGGGCACCGAGGGCACGTGCGTGACCGTGCTCGGCGCTTCCCTGAAGCTGGTGGAGGCCCCGCGGCGGCGGGTGCTGGCCGTCCTCGGGTTCGACGGGCCCTACGACGCCGCCGATCACGCGCCGATGGTGCGTTCGCTGCCGGTGTTGGCTGTCGAGGGCATCGACGTGAAGTTGGCGGAAGCGGCGGGTGATTCGCGGTTCCTGCTGCCGCGCGGGGTGAGCTGGTTGTTCGTGGAGACCGCCGACGAGGAGAGCGCGCACGCGGCGGCGGCGCTGGCCCCGCACTCGGTGGTGGTCACCGACCCGGCGCGGCAGCGGGCGCTGTGGCGGGTGCGGGAGGACGGGGCCGGGTTGGCCACCCGGATGGAGGATGGCAGCGAGGCTTGGTCGGGGTGGGAGGACGCGGCGGTGCCGCCGGATCGGCTCGGCGCGTACTTGCGTTCGTTCGACGCCCTGTTGGCTGGTCATGGGCGGCGGGGCGTCACGTACGGGCACTTCGGGGAGGGGTGTCTGCACGTGCGCATCGACTTTGATCTCGGGAGTGGGGCCGGTGGGTCTGGCGGGTCCGGCGGGGCCGGCGGGTCCGGCGGGTCCGGCGGGTCCGGCGGGTCCGGCGGGGCCAGGGGGTATCGGGAGTTCCTGGAGGCGGCGGCTGACCTGGTCGTGGCGCATGGCGGGTCGTTGTCCGGGGAGCACGGTGACGGGCAGGCTCGGTCGGAGCTGTTGACCCGGATGTACCCGGAGGCCGCGATCGAGGCGTTCGGGCGGTTCAAGCGGGCGTTCGACCCGGACAACCTCATGAACCCGGGGCGGGTGGTGGATCCGTTGCCGCTGGACGCCGACCTGAGGGTGGTGGTCGCTCCCCCGGTGATCCCGACGCGGGCCGCTCTGGCACTGCGTGCCGACGGTGGTGACCTGGCGGCGGCGACGCGGCGGTGCGTCGGGGTGGGCAAGTGCCTGAACACGTCTGGCGGCGTGATGTGCCCGAGCTACCGGGTGACGCGCGAGGAGAAGCACTCGACGCGCGGGCGGGCGCGGTTGCTGTTCGAGATGCTGGGCGGGCAGGTCGTGCGCGGCGGGTGGCGCTCGGAGGAGGTGCGGGACGCGCTGGACCTGTGCCTGGGGTGCAAGGGGTGCAAGCGGGACTGCCCGGTGGACGTGGACATGGCGACGTACAAGGCGGAGTTCCTGCACCACCACTACAAGCGGCGGGTGCGGCCGTTGTCGCACTACTCGATGGGGTGGTTGCCGCTGTGGCTGCGGATGGGGCTGGTCAACGGGGTGACGGCCCGGTTCGCCCGGTTCGCCGGGGTGGCGGAGGAGCGGCCCTTGCCGACGCCTGCCCGGCGCACGTTCCAGGACACGTTTTCCGGCGGTGAGAACGGTGATCGGGTGTTGCTGTTCCCGGACACGTTCACCAATTTCTTCGAGCCTGGGATCGGGCATGACGCGGCGGCCGTGCTCGGGCATGTGGGGCAGGCGGTGGAGGTGCCGCGTCGGGCGGTGTGCTGCGGGTTGACGTGGTTCTCGACCGGGCAGCTGGACGTGGCGCGTCGGGTTGTCAGGCGGACGGCGCGGGTGTTGCGGCCTTGGACTGGTGCCGGGGTGCCGGTGGTCGGGTTGGAGCCGAGTTGCACGGCGTTCCTGCGGTCGGATGCGTTGGAGGTGGCGGGCGATGATCCGGATGTGAAGCGGTTGGCGCGGTCGGTGCGGACGTTCGCCGAGCACGTGTCGCCGTTGTTGGAACCGTTGGCCGGGTCGTTCGCGGATGGGAGTTCCGCGGTGGTTCAGCCGCACTGCCACCAGTACGCGGAGTCGGGGACGGCTGCCGACCGGGAGTTGTTGGAGCGGGCCGGGGTGAGCGCGTCGATGGTGTCCGGGTGTTGTGGGTTGGCGGGCAACTTCGGGTTCGAGAAGGGGCACTACGACGTGTCGATGGCGGTGGCGGAGTTGGAGTTGCTGCCTGCTGTGCGTGGGGCGGCCGAGGGTGCGGCTGTGGTGGCGGATGGGTTCAGTTGTCGCACGCAGGTGCGGCAGGGGGCCGGGGTGGAGCCGGTGCACACGGCGACGTTGGTGGCTCGGGCGTTGGGGCTCAGCGGGTCTGCTCGGTGATCCAGGTGAGGTAGTCGGGGCTGCCGGCCAGGACGGGGAGGGCCAGGACCTCGGGGGTGTCGTAGGAGTGGTTGGCCTGGATGAAGTCGGTCAGGTCGTTCAGGCGGTCGTAGGCGGTTTTGATCCAGAGTTGCCACTCGCGGTCTTCTTGGACCTCGTCGTTCCAGCGGTAGACGCTGCGGACCGGGGCGCTGATCTGGACGCAGGCGGCCAGGCGGTGTTCGACCAGGGCGCGGGCCAGGGTGGTGGCGGCGTCTTCGCGGTCGGTGGTGGTGATGACGACTACGTGGTTGTCGGTCATTGAGCCAGCGTAGCCGGCGCGGGGTGTGCACTCTCAGGAAGAGAAGCGGAGCAGAAGCCAAAAGCGAAGAGCGAAGAGCGAAGAGCGAAGAGCGAAGAGCGAAGAGCGAAGAGCGAAGAGCGAAGAGCGAAGAGCGAAGAGCGAAGAGCGAAAAGATTGAAAGAGGCGCTCGCCGCGCGGCAGGCCCCCGGGGGTGGAAGGGCGTCGGTTCGTTCCCCGTACGGCCTGCCGGAGGCAACCACGCTTGGGTCTTCTGCGCAACCGGTGAAGCGTGGTTGCACAGAAGACCCAAGCGTGGTTGGGCTGCGCCCAGGCCGTACGGGGAACGAACCGAGGCCCTTCCTGTGGCTGATAGCCCGTGGCGCCTGCGGCGCGGAGGGTGCGTGTGTGCGCGGGTTAGCGGGTGGTGGCTCGGGTTGTTAAGCGGGGTGGGAGGAGGGTTAGGGGTGGGGTGGGGGCTCGGTTCAGTTTGGCCATTAGCAGGGCTACGGCGTGGTGGCCTAGCTGTTCGGCTGGGACGTGTACTGAGGTCAGGGCCGGGATCAGGCGTTCTGCCTGGTCGTCTGGGCAGATGGCTACTACTGCCATGTCGTCGGGGATTCGCCTGCCCAGGGAGCGCAGCACCTCCATGATGGAGGGCAGGGCGGCTTCGTTGTGGACCACCAAGCCTGACAGTTGCGGGTGGCGTTCCAGGAGGCCTGTGACGGTTCGGTGTACGGACTCGTGGTCTGGTTCGGTGGGGACCGTTGTGGAGGAGACTCCTCGGCGCATGGCCGCCGCGCTGAAGCCGGCCATCGTCCGGTGGGCGTAGCCGGTGTCGCGTTGGTACACCGCCCTCGGCGCGCCGATCAGGGCTATCGACGTGTGGCCCAGGTCGGCCAGGTGGTCCACGCACTTCGCGCCCGCCTCGGCGAAGTCCAGGTCCACGCACGTCAGCCTCGCCGCGTCGGCGGGGAAGCCGATCAGGACCGACGGGCGGTCCAATTCCCTGAGCACGGGGACGCGTTCGTCGTGCATCTCCACGTCCATCACCAGCAGGCCGTCCACCTGCGCGCTCCCGGCCACCCGGCGCAGGCCCGCCGCGCCCTGGTCGGCCGTCACGAGCAGGACGTCGTGTTCGTGGCGGCGGGCGGCGGTGGCGACGGCCACCACGAACTGCATGATGACCGGCATGTGCATGCCTTCGCGCATCGGCAGGACCAGCGCCAGCACGTTGGCCCGGTTGCTCGCCAGCGACCGGGCGCCCGCGTGCGGGTGGTAGCCCAGCGCCCGCACGCTGGCCTCGACCCTGGCCTTCGTCGCCTGCGAGATCGATCGGCGGCCGGTCAGCGCGTAGGACACCGTGCTCGGCGCCACCCCCGCGTGCCTCGCCACGTCGGCGATCGTGACCATCAGCCCACCTCCGCCACGCGCACGCCCGCTTGCACGGCGGTCACCGTCAACACCCCGTCTGACCACTCCACCTTCGTCCCTTCCGGTGCTGGACGGTCCGCGTGTTCCGTGTCGTGGAAGGAGATCCACGCGCCCGTGTCGGTGAAGACCACTGTGTCGTCCACCAGGCGGACCCCCTCGCAGTCGTCGAAGTCCACGGCTCGCAGGGTGCCGGAGCGCGGTGGGACGCGTTCGCCGGGCACGTCGATCGTCAGCCTGGCGCGGATGTCGCTGGACGAGGCGCCGACCAGGAGTTCGTAGCGGCCGGCCTCGACGACTTTGCGGCTTGACACGACGTCCCAGTGCCACAGGTGCTCGACGGGGAGTGTTACTACGCGGCGCTCGCCCGGGGTCAAGTGCACCCGTTTGAAGGACTGGAGGCGGCGTCGTGGTTGTCTGACGCGGGAGTCCAGGGCTCGGGTGTAGAGCTGCACCACCTCGTCGGCGGCGATCCGGCCGGTGTTGGTGACGCCGATGGTGGCCACGTTGTCGGCCCACGTGAGGCTGTCGTACTCGAAAGTCGTGTAGCTCAGGCCGTGGCCGAAGGGGAAGAGCGGTTCGCCCTCGAAGTAGAGGTAGGTCGAGCGCGCTCGGATGATGTCGTAGTCGAACAGGTCCGGGAGGTCACCCGGGTCGGCGTACCACGTTTGGGGGAGGCGGCCGGCGGGTGAGCACTTGCCCATCAAGGCCTCCGCGATCGCCCTGCCTTGTTCCTGGCCGCCGTGGGACGTCCACAGGACGGCGGGCACGTCGACGTCCAAGGCGTAGGGGTAGCTGCTCACCAGGACCAGCACGGTGCGCGGGTTGGCGGCCAGCACGGCGCGCACCAGGTCGGCTTGCGGGAGACCCAGCCCTGTCCGGTCCTGGGTCTCCCGGCCGTTGATGTGCGGGTCGTTGCCCACCACCACGACCGCCGCGTCGGCTTCGGCCGCCACCTCCGCCGCCGCGGCGATCCCGTCCACCACCGGCTCGACGGTGAACACCTCGGTTTCGGTGCCCTGCACGACGTCGCGCAGCACGACACCACCGTCCCGGTCGCGCGGCTCGAACAGCTCGCGCACGTCCCACCCGCCCGGCGTGTCCGCCTCGGCGACCAGCTCGCCGGCTTCGGACACCCCGAGGTACTTGGCCGTCACGACGTCGCGCAGCGTCCACACGCCGTCGCCCCAGTCGAACACGTCGAACTCCGCCCGCTCCCCCAGGCCGACGATCCCGTCGCGCACGCCCAGGTACCGGCCGTCGGCCGCCCGCAACGCGATCCGGTCGACGCCCTCGGCGTAGGACACCGGACCGAACTCGGACAGTCCACCCAGGACCGTCTCGGCGTAGGGCAGGGTGCCGCTGTACCAGTCCTCGAACACCACGTCCGCGTGGGAGCCGATCACCGCGAGCTTCGCGCCCGGCCGCAACGGCAGCAGGCAGTCGTTGCGCAGGAGGACGACCGCCTGGCGCGCCGCCTCCAGCGCCAGCTCGCCGTGCGTGCCGATGACGTCGGAGGTGATGGCGGCATAGGGGTTGTCGTCGGGCGGGTCGAACTCGCCCAGGCGGAACCGCAGTGCCAGCACGCGGCCCACGGCCCGGTCGATGACGTCCCAGTCGAGCAGGCCGTCCTTCAGGGCGGTCCACACGCTCTCGATCAGCAGGGTCGGGTCGCCGCCCTGGTCGGTGAAGCTGTCCAGGCCGGCGTTGAGCGCGGCGGCGTGGCCCTCGGACTGGGTCGGCAGGAAGCCTTGCAGGCCCGCGATGTTGGACGGCGCGTAGGCGTCGCTGACGATCACCACGTCCGGGGGCAGCAGGCCCAACAACGGGCTCACGTGCGCCGGGCGGCCGTTGACCAGGTTGTACGACGGCATGACCGCCACCGCCGCTTTGAGGGGACCCAGGAAGCAGGGCAGCTCGTACTCGTGCAGGACGCGGGGGCGCAGGTCCGACGACGTGACGCACCGGTCGGTCTCGTTGTTGTAGCCCAGGAAGTGCTTGAGCGTCGGCGCGGTGCGCAGGTAGCGGGGGTGGCCGCCGCGCAGGCCCGACGCGTACGCGGTGGCCAGTTCCGCGGTCAGCACCGGGTCCTCCGAGTAGCCCTCCTCGTTGCGGCCCCAACGCGGGTCGCGCAGCGGGTTCACCACCGGCGCCCACACGTTCAGGCCGTGCGCCACCGGGTCGCGGTGGTGGAAGCCGCGCGCCTCCGTGCCGACCGCCTCCCCCACCGCGCGCAGCAGGTCGGGGTTCCACGACGCGGCCAACCCGACCGGCTGCGGGAACACGGTGGCCTCGCCCAGCCACGCCACGCCGTGCAGGACCTCGGTCCCGGTGCGGAACTCCGCGATCCCGAGCCTGGGCACGGCGGGCTGCCGCTGGTGCAGCATCGCCACCTTCTCCTCGTCGGTGAGCCGGCCCAGCAGGTCGGCCACGCGGTCGGACACCGGCGTCGCCGGGTCGCGGAACGGGGGTTTCACCGGATGCACCTCGCGCGCACGTCGAACACTTCGAACGGACTGCTCGGCGAATCGAACCGTTTCGATCCACGAGGGGGGATTTACCGCCTAAACAACGGCGGGTGAAGTAACGGAAATGTGGCACAGGCCGCACTGCGGCGTCAACACCCCGTGCGGTTTCGAACAATTCGATTCGAACGCGTTCGACACCTTCCCCGGAATCGTTCGCGAGGCACGCCGAACGCCCCTCGCACCACGGTGTGCGAGGGGCGACGGCGACCTTCGCGGGCCTAGCCGAACAGTTCCGCGTGCAGCGAGAACGCCGTGGCGATCTCGGCCTGCGCCCAGAACCGGTGGTAGGTGAAGGTCGGTGCGGACCCGCCGTTCAGGTAAGCCTGAACCTTGGGCCAATCGGGGTCGTTCCGGTAGAACGAGCGGATCGACAGGAACGTCGAGCTGCCGTTGATGATGTCGCCGTTGGGCATGTCGCCCGTCCAGCCCGGCGGGACGTATGTGCCCTCGCCGGTGCTCGCGACGTACGGGTCGTCGAACCGGTTGTAGTCGGTCCGCGTCTCCGGCACGGAGATGCCCTTGGCGGTCTGGTTCGCGAGCATCGCGTTCAGCAGGCCCTCACCCGCGGTGCGGGCGGCGGCGTTGCCGGACTTGGCCGCGTAGTTGAGCAGCGTCTTGGCGTAGGAGGCCGCGACGCCGACGTCCTGGCTGTGGTTGAGCACCCGCACCCGCAGGTTCGCGTTCGCGCCCGGCGTGGTCGGGTTCCAGTTGTCCGGCGCGCCCGTCCACTCCATGTCGGACGGGATCTGGAACGCGCCGCCGGTGCCGATGGTGGTGTTGGCCAGCGCCCACGGGACCCACTTGTCGAGGATCTTCTTGGCGCGCGGGTCACCGGTCATCTGGTACAGCGACGCGGTGCGCTCCATCTGCCACACCTGGAAGCCGAACCAGCGGTTCGACGGCGGGTCCCGCCACACCGGGTGGGCGTCGTAGAACATGCCGTAGAACGTCGGCGTGCCCGCCGGCGGCGTGCCGTACTGGCCCTCCCAGGTGTTGGTGACACCGCCCGCGATGCCGCCGTCGGCCGACTGGAGCCACTGGAGCAGCTCCAGCTGGCGGTCCAGCGACTTGGCCCAGTCCTGCTGGCCGGTGGCCGACTTCGGCTTCAGCGCCGGCACCTGCGACAGCGCGTAGGCCGCCAGCGGGTTCTGGTAGCCCTGGTGCGACGCGCCGTCGCCGATGCGCCACGCCCAGCCGGCGGACGTGTCCGTCGCGCCACCCCAGGCGTAGTACCAGGACATCAGGTAGTGCGCGCTGTCCTTGCCGGTCGCGCCGGGGCAGGTCTGCGGGCTGGTGCAGTTGCCGATGCGCTTGAAGTACTTGTCGAACATGGCGTAGCGCAGGTAGTCGCCCATCTTCGCGGCCTTGTCGATCTCCGCGGAGATCTCCGAGCCCTTGCCCTGCGCGGTCGCCCACTGCTGGGCCAGCAGCGCCACCTGCACCGCGCGCGCGTCGGCGTCGGGGGCGTTGGTGTACTTCCACTGCTTGGCGTAGGACGAGTCCTTGGTGAACAGGTCGAGGAACCCGTTCGGACCGCCGTGCGCGAAGGTGTCGCACGAGGGCTGCGGGATGGTCTCCCACACCGACTCCGACGAGCCGCGCTGGTAGGTGTTGATGTACGCGGGCGCGGTGTTGGTGCCGTCGCCGCACCGGCCGAAGCCGTAGGTGTTGTCGACGTCGAGCAGCCAGTGCATGCCGTAGATGTCCGACGTGCCGTAAGCCGTCTTCAGCTCGTTGGCGATCGGGTCGGAGCCGACCGGCGCGTTGGTGTCGAGCACCGACGGGTACTGGTCCATGCGCGCGTGCTCGGGCGCGTAGGTCGCCGGGTCGGCCGGGTTGTACTTGTCGTTGGTCGGCTGGTCCGCCTTGGCCGGGATGATGTACTTCTCCATCGAGGCCCACGCGGACTTGAACGACGCCCAGTTGCCGGTGATCCGGCCGTAGCTGGCCTCCAGCCACAGGTAGTAGCTGAACGCCTCGGACGTCGTCTGGTGGCCGTGGTCGGGCGCCTCGACCATCAGGGTCTCGACCGAGTGGTAGGGCACCTTGAGACCGTCGGAGAAGGTCCGGAAGTAGCCGCTGGCCGGGTCGTGGATCTTGTTGTACTGGTCCAGGAACGCCTGGGTGTAGTCCGACGAGCCCTTGGCGATCTCGGTCACCGTCGCGGTGGCCGAGGTGATGCCGGTGGCGCTCGCGGTGAACGTCGCGGTGCCGAGGTCGCCGCCGTTGTCCGCCGAGGTGACGGTGACGTTCTGCTTGGTGGCCCAGTTGGCCGTGGTGAACGTCAGCGTCGTCGGGGACGCGGTGAGGTCGGCGCTGCCGGTGCGGGAGATCGTCACGGTGACGCTCGACGAGGGCGCGGTGGCCAGCGAGACGCCGAAGGTCGCCGTGCCGCCCTGCCGGACGTTCAGCGTCGGCGGGCTGATCTGGATGGTCTGCCCGGCCAGGACGCGCACGCCGACGGCGGTCGACGCCGTGACGCCGCCCTTGTCGTCGGTGGCGCGGGCGACGATCGAGTGCTCGCCGACCGCCGCGCCGGCCCAGGACCCGGTGTAGGGGGCGCTGGTGTCGGTCGCGACGACCGCGCCGTCGGCCAGGAAGTCGACCTTGGCGATGGTGCCGTCGCTGTCACTGGCGTTGGCCGCCAGCGCGATCGCCTGGCCGGACTGGAAGCTCTGGCCCGACGTGGGCGAGGTCAGCGACACGGTCGGCGCGGTGTTGGGGCCCGTGCAGGGGGTGCCGTTGATCGCGAAGTCCGTGGGCGGGCGGTTCTGGCCCGTCCAGCTGCCGTTGAACCCCACCGAGTACTGGGCGCCCGCCGCCAGGTTCGGCGCCCAGGACGGTGCGGTGACGGTGACGGCGTTGCCGCTCTGGCTGAACGTGCCGTTCCAGCCCTGCTGCACGCGCTGGCCGTCCGGGAAGGTCCACGTGAGGCGCCAGTTGTTCACCGGGTCGCCCTGGTTGCGGATGGCGACACTGGCGCCGAAACCGCCCTGCCACTGGCTGGTCACCTTGTACTCGACCGTGCACGCCACCGCGGCGTGCGCGGCCGGCGCCACGAGCGGCATCATGCCTGCGGCGGTCGCCGCCGCCGCGATCAGCGCGAACGGCCGACTGCGCGACCGTCCGGCTCTGGTGCGGTACCTCATGCGTCCTCCTCCTGCACGGATCAGCCGTTGACCCGCGAGCCTGCAAAGGGCGGTGGGGTGGAGTCGGCACGGGGCGCCTGGGCGCGCAGAACGCCCCGTGCCGAGGTCTCTCAGGGCTCGACGCCCCAGGTGAGCGCGCCGCCGGCGTGGGCGGTGACGCGGTCGAAGTCGGTCAGGGTCGCGCTGACGCGGTAGCTGTGGTCGTTGGTCTGGTCGAACTGCGACCAGTCGGACTTGGCCACGCGCAGCTGGATGTCGCCGGTCTGCGCGCCCGCGTTGAGCGTGCCGCCGGTGAAGGTGACCTGGAGGTAGGCGTCCGCGCCCGTGCGGGCGGTCGCCAGCTTCACCACCGTGGCGCGGACGTTGGCGCAGCCGACCACGGCCCAGTCGCAGAACACCTGGTAGTTCGCGTTGGTGGCGTCACCGGTGAACCAGTACCGCAGCGTCACGGTGTCCAGCCCGACCGCGGTGGCGCCCCGGTTGACCAGGTTCAGCGTGGCGCCGATCTGGTTCGCGGTCGCGCCGCCGTTGCCGCGCTGCTGCGCGACCAGGCCGCCGGTCACCGATCCGGCCTTGGTGCGGAAGGTGACCGCGGTGCTCGCCGCGGAGACGTTGCCCGAGGTGTCCTTGGCCCGCACCGAGAACGTGTACGCGGTGTCCGGGGTGAGGCCGGTGACCTGGGCGGTGGTGCCGCTCGCGGTGGCGGCGACGGTGCCGTCCGGGCGCAGGACGTCGTAGCCCGCCACGGCGACGTTGTCCGTGGCCGCGGTCCAGCTCAGCGTGGCGCTGGAGCCGGTGACGTTCGTGGCGGTCAGTCCACCGGGGACGGTCGGGGCCTCGCGGTCGGTCGGGACCTCACCGGGCTCCCTGCCCCACTGGACCGCGCCGTTCTCGCGCAGCACCAAGCGGTCGGTCTGCACCACCGTGTTGCCCGAACCGAGGCCGGTGTACGACCAGTCGTTGGTCGGGTCCCAGGTGCCGGCGCTGGCGATGCGGAACTGCACCTCGTGCCGGTGCGCGGACTGGCCGCCCGGGTAGACGTCCGGGCACGGGATGTCCACGAAGTAGACGTTGCCGCTGAACCTGGTCGGGCCGCTGGCCGTGCCGCACTGGTTGTAGTTCGTGGTGACGGTGATCTGCTCGGGCGTGGTCGAGCCGTCGAGGGTGAAGTAGTAGCGCAGCGAGCCGTTGAACGTGCGGGCGGGCCACGCGCTCTTGTTGATGATGAACGCCTTCACCTCGGTGAACTGCGCCGCGGACTGGTTCACCGACGCCTGCACGGTCAGCTCCGGGCCGTCCGGGGTCTCGGCGACCGGGAAGTCGGCCAGGGGCGTGCCGCCGTACTCCTTGTAGAGCCGGGCCAGCGCGCCGGTGAAGCCCGCGTTGTAGTCCAGCGCGACCTCGTTGGCCACGTAGTCCTGGCGGCTGTCGGTGTACTTGTCGTCGTTGGTGCTCGGGCCGCCGACCAGCGCGCCGTACAGGACGTGCCGGCTGGTGGCCGGTTCCTGGATGCTGTCGGCCCACGCGCCGTGCGCCGTGCGGTGGTGCGGGTTGCGCGGCGGGTTCGCGCCGAACCCGACGACGTAGCTGGAGTTGCGCGGGTTGTCGCCCAGCGCGTAGTTGACCTGCTTGACGCCGAAGTCGTGGTAGGTCGTGGCCCGAGCCGGGTCGGTGGCGCGCAGCCAGTCGCTGTAGACCAGGGCGACGAACGCCGTGTTGGCCGCGTACCGCAGGGAACCCCAGGTGTCGAGCACGGCCTGGCCGCCGGGCGAGTAGCGGACCCGGTTGCCGTTGTAGCCGGTGGTCCAGTAGTCCAGCCAGCGGTTGGCGTCGGCCACGTACTCGGCCTCGCCGGTCAGCTTGGCCAGCAGGGCGTAGGAGCCGTAGGACTTGTCGTCCCACGCGATCGTCCACTTGTAGGACCGCGTGGTGGACTGCGGTTCGGTGGACAGCTTCGGGTACTCGGCCTTGGCCTTGGTCAGGTAGGCGGCGTCACCGGTCGCGCGGTACAGCCAGATCGCGCCCCACACCAGCTCGTCCTGGTAGCCGCTCCACGAGTTGTAGAAGCTCGCGGCGTCGGTGATGCAGGAGCTGTACTTGCCGCGGTAGGTGTCGGCGAAGGTGTAGAGCTGCTTGGCGTGGGTCAGCAGCGTCGCGGCGTAGGCGGGGTCGGTCGGCTTGAACACCATCGAGGACGCGGCCAGGGCGGCGGCGTACTCGCCGGCGAGGTCCGAGCCGGGGCAGGAGGCGTCCACTTTGTACGCCGGGCGCGCCATCCGCATGACCTCGGCGGGACCCCACCAGGCGTGGTCGGGGTTGCCCGCGCCGACCTGGCCGTAGACCACGTTCGGCGACGGGTGCGCCTTGACGATCCAGTCCGTGCCCCACTTCAGGTTGGACAGCAGGTGGCGCAGCTGGCCCGAACCCTCGTAGGCGTCCCGGTTCTCCACCGCGCCCCACGCGAGCATCGTCATGGACGCGCCGAAGGGCAGGCCGAACTTCACGTGGTCGCCGGCGTCGTAGAACCCGCCGGTCAGGTCGAGCCCGACGTCCGAGCCGTCGCGCAGGGCCGAGTCGCCGCGCCAGTTCACGCGGTTGTCCGCGGGCAGGTCGCCGGAGCGTTGGGCGTCGTAGAACCAGATCGACTTCTGCAGCGCCTCGCCGTAGTTGAACGCCGGCGCGGCCGTCGCCTCGGGCTGGGGTGCGGTGAGCGTCAGCGCGCCGACCAGCACCGCGAGCGTGCCGGTCAGCGCACCGGACATGCGTCGTCGCATGCGGTGCCTCCAGGAAGCAGGGGATTCTGGGAGCGCTCCCAGCGCTGGACTGTAACCGCAACGCAACACCGTGAAAAGAGGGTGTGCCGCAGCCCGTGCGCCAATGCGCCGAACGCTCCCCGGGAATTAGCCCGAACGCCGCAATTCACGGATTGAGCCCGCTCGCCGTTCGACCGGTCGCAGCGTTACCGGAATGGAGCAACCACAGGCGAAAAACGCCTACTCAGCGTACTTCCGACCGCTCCGGCCGCCCTCGGCGCGACGATTCGCAGTCGATTCGATGCGATTCGATCCACCGACCGTGAAAACGATCAACGGGGTGCCGCCGACGCACGCAGCCGGTTGCCCCTTTTGCCGAACGGTTCGGAATGGTTACAGTGCCGCCCACTGGGAGCGCTCCCAATGCGGGGCGGGCCCACCGACATCGGCGTCGGCGAGAGGAAGGCGATGAGGAAAGGCAAGGCGGCAGCCGCGGGAGTGCTGTCCGGCACCCTGGTGGCGGGCGCGGCGGTCCTGGCCCTCGGCGGCGGCGCGCACGCGGCCGACTCGGCGTTCTACGTGGACCCGAACACGGGCGCGGCGCGATGGGTCGCGGCGAACCCCGGCGACTCCCGGACCCCGGTGATCCGCGACCGGATCGCGTCGGTCCCGCAGGCGCGCTGGTACACCACGTCCAACACCTCGACGGTCCGCGCGGAGGTGGACTCGTTCGTCGGCGCGGCGGCGGCAGCGGGCAAGATCCCGATCCTCGTCGTCTACAACATCCCCAACCGCGACTGCGGCGGCGCGAGCGGCGGCGGCGCCCGGTCGCACGCCGAGTACCGGGCCTGGGTGGACCAGGTGGCGGCGGGCCTGGGCGGTCGGCGGGCGTCGATCGTGCTGGAGCCCGACGTGCTGCCGATCATGACCAACTGCCAGTCGGCCGAGCAGCAGGCCGAGACGCGGGCGTCGATGGCGTACGCGGGCAAGAGGCTGAAGGCCGGCTCGGCGCAGGCGAAGGTGTACTTCGACATCGGCCACTCGGGCTGGCTCAGCCCGAGCGAAGCGGCCAACCGCCTGCGTGCCGCGGACATCTCCAACAGCGCCGACGGCATCTCGCTGAACGTGTCGAACTACCGGTACACGAGCACGGAGACCAGCTACGCGCACAGCGTGCTCAACGCCCTGGGCGACTCGCGCCTGAAGGCCGTGATCGACACCAGCCGCAACGGCAACGGTCCGGCGGGCAGCGAGTGGTGCGACCCGCCCGGCCGCGCCATCGGCACGCCCAGCACCACCAACACCGGCGACGCCCGCATCGACGCCTACCTGTGGGTCAAGCTGCCGGGCGAGGCGGACGGCTGCATCGCCGCCGCCGGCCAGTTCGTGCCGCAACGCGCCTACGACCTGGCCATCGCCGCAGGCCCCACCTCAACCACCACCACAACCACCTCGACCTCCACGACCACGCCCCCTCCCGGCAACGGGTGCGCGGTGCGGCACCGCGTGGTGAGCGCGTGGTCGGGCGGTTACACCGGGGAGATCGTGATCGAGAACCGGGGTGCGCCGATCGACGGCTGGACCCTGACCTTCTCCGCGCCCGGCGTGACCGTCACCCAGGGCTGGAACGGGACGTGGACCGACACCGGGGACGTGGTCCGGGTCGGCAACGCGTCCTGGAACGGCAAGCTCGGCACCGGTGGAACCGCGACCATCGGTTACAGCGCGAGCTTCTCCGGAGCCACCCCGCCGTTCTCGTCTCCCACCCTGAACGGCGCGGCCTGCTCCTAGAGAACCGTTCCCAGCCCCCAGCGGCTCCCCGTGCCCGGCGATGGCAGTCCCCCGGCACGGGGAGCCGCTCTTATCCTGGGGTCATGACACACGACGAGGCCGTGGCCGTCCTGACCGACCCGGCCTCCCCACCGGAGACCCGCTACGAGGCCCACGCGACGTTGACCGCCGCAGCCGCCGCCGGCGACGCCCAGGCGGAAGCCACCCTGCACTGGCTGCGCTACAACCGCTCGGGCCGCTCGGCCTGCGACGTCGACTGACGCTGCCGCACAATGGGCAGGTGCCACCAACCTGCCGTTGCGGCTCGGGCGAGCCCTACGAGTCCTGCTGCGCCCCGTACCACCAGGGCGACAAACAGGCCCCCACCGCCGAAGCCCTGATGCGCTCCCGCTTCACCGCCTTCGCCCTCCGGAACGAGGCCTACCTCCTGGCAAGCTGGCACCCGAGCACCAGGCCAAGGCACATCGACTTCGACCCGGACCAGCACTGGACCCACCTCCAGATCCACAACCGGACCGAAGGCACCCCGTTCCACACAACGGGCACAGTCGAATTCACCGCCCACTACCGCTACCAGGGCGACCCCCAGGAACTGCACGAGAACAGCCGCTTCACCCGAGAAGCCAACCGCTGGCTCTACGTAGAACCCATCTAGCACCGCACGCGCTTTGCTCTTCCCCGGGCTGCCAAGCCACAGGAAGGGCCTCGGTTCGTCCCCCGTACGGCCTGGGCGCAGCCCAACCACAGATCGCCGGGGTCGGCCTGAAAAAGTTTCGCGAGGAACGAGCGAAAGTTTTTTGGACGACCCCGGCGATCTGTGGTTGCCTCCGGCAGGCCGTGCGGGGGACGAACCGACGCCCTTCCACCCCCCGGGGGCCTGCCGCGCGGCGAGCGCCGCTTTTCGCTCTTCGCTTTTTCACTCATGATCTTGCGCGCGTGAAGCGCTTCGAACGAAATCTCAACGAGGAACGTTCTGCGAGCCCCGCACCCCGGTCTCACTCCCCCGCGGCAACGTGCAACTGGCCCCCAGGTTCAACCCTCCGACCGACGTGTCCAAGCCACCCTTCCTGGCCGTCCCCTCATACCCCGCAACACAAGGCGCAGGCTCGAAGAACGTCAACGCCAGCCCGAAAGAAGCCTGCCCCCCGCGAACAGTCGAAGCCCCCACGCTCACGGCATCCGGCACAGTCACCAGCACCTGCTCCAACTGCCCCTGCCGGGTGACCAACACATCCGCGGTGGTCAACAGATTGGCCAGCACGATCCCCAGATTCGGCCCGGACTCCCGCAACAACGCACTCACCTCGGCCGCCGCCCCCGGCGCGGTCGCGATCAACCGCCGCAGGTCCCCATCAGCCGCGCGCAGCCGCTCCGCCACCAACAACGCCGACTCGGAGAACGAATCGATGGCCGCCGAGTGGTCGAGCTGGGTCTGCAGGACGAGCAACGAGTCGTTCAGCAACCGCGTCGTCTGCGGGAGGTGCTTCCCCGCCGTCTCCGTGAACTCCCGCGTCGCGTCCAGCAGCACCTGAAGGTCCGGCCCCGCCCCGCGCAGAGCGTTGTCCAACTCCTCCACCACGGTCTGCAACGACTCCACCGGCACCGACCGCGCCAGGTCGTCCAGACTGGTCAACACCTGCTCCACCGGCAACGGCAACCGCGTCTGCCACTGCGAGATCACCGACCCCTCCCCCAGGAACGGTCCTCCGCTCCCGCGGGGCCGCAGGTCGACGTACTGCTCGCCCACCGCCGACCGGTTGGCGACCACGGCCTCCAGGTCCGCCGGGATGGGCGGCGCACCGCCGGCGATCCGCAGCTCGACCTCGACCCTCCGGTCCACCAACCGGATCGGCCCCACCCGCCCCACCGGCACACCGCGATAAGTCACCTCACCGCCGGTGAACAGCCCACCCGTCCGGGCCAACTCCAGCTTCACCCGATAGCCGTCGTCCACCACCACCAGCCCGGCGTACTTGGCCCCCACATACGTCACCCCGATCAACGCGATGACCGCGAACAACACGATCTGCAACCGCATCCGACCGGTGATCATCACCGCCCCCCGGAATTCGGCGTCCCGGTGTTCGACGTCCCTGTGTTCAGCGTCAGATACGTGTTCAGGTAATCGCCCTTGATCCCGTCGAGCACCGCGTCCGTGAACGGGAACGTCAACAGCAGCTCCAACGACTGCGGCAACGCCTGCCCCGCCTCCGCCAACCGCCGCAACGTCGGCTCCAGCGCCCGCAGGTCCGCCACCAGGTCCTCACGGCTGCGGTTCACCGTGTCCACCGCGACCCCCGACAGCTCGTGCAACGTGTTCAGCATCGTGACCAACTGCCCGCGCTGCTCGTTGAGCACCCGCAACCCGGGTTCCAGCCCGTCGAGCACCTCGCCGATCTCGGACTTCTTCGCCTCCAACGACTTGGCGAACCGGTCCATCCCCTCGATCGCCCGCGTGATCTCACCCTTGTGCTCGTCCAACGCGCCCACGAACGTGTCCATCGTGGACAGCAACGACTTCACCGCCGTCTCGTTGCCTTCCAGCGCCGCGCTCAACTCCCGCGAGATGTCCTGGATCTGCCCGATCCCACCGCCGTTGAGCAGCATGGACAACGCCCCGAACACCTCCTCCACCTCGGGGTTGCGGTTGGTCCGCGCCAGCGGGATCACGGCTCCGTCCACCAAGGGCGCGGCCGACGCGTCCTCGGGCCCGTCCAGCTCCACGAACTTCTCGCCCAACAGGCTCGACTGCCGCAACCGCGCCACCGCGTCGGCCGGCAGCCGAACGTCCCCGCGCACCGCCAAGTGCACCAGCGCCATCGACCCGTCGTCCGACAACTCCACCCGCTCCACCTTGCCCACCGGCACGTCGTCGACCTTCACCCCGGCGTGCGGGACGAGGTCGAGCACGTCGTCGAACTCCACCACCACCCGGTACGGCCGGTCGCCCAGGTCCGCCCCGCCCGGCAACGGCAGGTCGTACGCGCTGGGAATGGCCGAACACCCGGTCAACACCAGCACCAGCACCACGGCCACGAGCCTCATCTGGTCCCCCCGGGCACGCTGAGCAGGTCGGCGACGAACTCGTTCAGGTTGGCCCGCGCGTTGAGCGTCCCGGTCGCCGGGTCGTAGGCGTTGACCACGTTGTGCAGCGCCACGGGAGCCACTTCGAGCAACTCCGCCAAGGACTTCTGCTGGTTCACCAGCGTCCCGGTGATCCCGGCCAGGTCGTCCAAAGTGGACTTGACACGGCCCCGGTTGTCCTTGACGAACCCGCGCACCTGCTCCAACGCCGTGGCCAGCTCGCCCAGAGCCGCGCCCAGGTCGTCGCGCTCGGCGGCGAAGAACCCCGACACGTCGGCCAGCTGCTCGGCCAGCTCGCCCACCTGCTTGTCATTGGCGGCCAGCATGGACGTGAACTCCTGGAGGTTGTCCACGGTCCCGAACAGGTCCTCCCGCGACCCGGACAGGGTCCGCGCGGCGTCGGCCAGCTGCCGGATCGACTCGCCCAGCGAGGACCCGGTCCCGTCCAGGTTCGCCGCGCCCGTCTTGAGCAGGTCCGACAGCGCGCCCTCCTTGTTCGCGCCCTCGGGACCCAGCGCGGTCAGCAGGGTGTCCAGGCTCTTGTAGAGGTCGTCCAGCTCGACCGTGCCCGCCGTGCGGATGGTGGTGATCACCGCGCCGGCCGCCATCTTCTCCCCGCCCGTGTAGACGGGGGCGAGCTGCACGTACCGGTCGGCCACGATGTTGGGCGACACGACCACGGCCCGCGCGTCGGCCGGCACGTCCACGTCGTGGTCGACGGCCAGCTCCACCCGCACCGAACCGCCCTCGGGCACGACGCCGACGACCTCGCCGACCTTCACGCCCAGCACCCGCACGTCCGACCCCTCGTACACGCCCACCGCGGCGGTGAAGTACGCGGTCACGTGCTTGGCCGCGGGCCGCAGGAAGACCCACCACACGGCGACCGCGGCCACCAGCACCAGCACCAACCCCTGCGCCAAGGCCACGAACAGCCTGCGCCGCCCTCTGGTCCGGATGAACATCAGCGGCCTCCCGGGGCGCAGTCGCGGCGACCGCCGGGTTGGGCGACCAGGCCGCACAGGTAGGTGTCCACCCACTGCCCGTTGCCCAGCGAGTTGTTCAGCAGCCGGTAGTAAGGGCCTGCCAGCGCGAGCCCGCGGTCGAGGTTCTCCTGGTTGCGCCGCAGCACGTCGGTCACCTTCTCCAACTGCTCCAGCGCCGGACCGAGCTGTTGCTGGTTGTCCTGCACCAGGCCGGACAGCTGGCGCGACAGCTCGCGCGTGCCGTCGAGCAGGGCGGCGATGGCCTGGCGGCGGTGGCCGATCTCGCCCAGCAGCTTCACCCCGTCGGTGATGAGCGCGGCGAAGTCCTCCGTGCGGTCGGCCAGCGCGCCGCTGACCTTGTTCGCGCCCTGCACCAAGTCGGCCAGTTGCTCGTCGCGCGAGGAGATCGTCTTGGACAGCGCCGACAGCCCGTCCAGCGCCTGCTTCACGTGCTTCGGCGACTCGCGGAAGGTGTCGGACAGGACCCGGAAGCTCTCCGCGAGCTGGTCGGTGTCGATCTTGCCGATGGTGTCGGACAGGCCGCTGAACGCCTCGATCACGTCGTAGGGCGACGTGGTGCGCTCCAGCGGGATGGGGGTGTCGGGGTCGAGCTTGTCGCGGCCCTCGGAGTCCAGGGCGAGGAACTTCTGGCCCAGCAACGTCTTGATGCGGATGTCGGCGCGGCTGCGGTCGCCCAGCTCCAGGCCCTTGACCCGGAACGTCACCCGCACCTTGCCCTGGTGCAGCCGCACGTCGCTGACGTGCCCGACCTTCATGCCCGCGACCCGCACCTCGTCGTCCTCGCGCAGGCCGGCGGTCTCCTTGAAGTAGGCCTGGTACCGGGTGCCGCCGCCGAAGAACGGCACGTCCTCGATGTAGAAGGCGAGCAGCGAGGTGATCGCGATGAACGCGAGCCCCACCGCGCCGAGCAGGACGGGACGCCGGGTCATCGGTGGCACCTCTGTTCGGTGATGGGCAGCCCGACCGGCGGTCCGCCCGGCGCGGGCTTGGCGTCCGAGGACGCCAGGCACAGGTAGAAGTTCAGCCACGAGCCGTAGGAGGAGATCCGGCCGATCGCCTCGAACTTGACCGGCAGGTTGCGCACGAACGGCTCCAGCTCGGGCGCGTTGCCCAGGTTGCCCGCCAGCACGCCCAGCGCGGCGATGTCGTCCTTCAACGGCTGCCGCCCCTGCTCCAGCAGCGACGCCGTGCTCTCGCTCAACGCGGCCAGGCCGGTGATGGCGTTGCCGATGGGTTGGCGGTCGGCGGCGAACCCGGACACCAGCTGCCGCATGGAGGTCAGCAGGCTGCCGAACCGGTCGTCGCGCGAGTTGACCGTCTCCAGCACGGCGTTGAGGTTCTCGACCACCTTGCCGATCACGTCGTCCTTGGCCGCCAGCGCGCTGGTCAGCGAGGCGGTGTGGGCCAGCAGGCTCTCCACCGTGCCGCCCTCGCCCTGCAACACCTGGACGATCTCGTGGGACAGCTTGTTGACGTCGTCCGGGTTCAGCGCCTGGAACAGCGGTTTGAACCCGTTGAACAGCATGGTCAGGTCGAGGGCCGGTTTGGTGCGCTCCACCGGGATCAGGCCGCCCGCGGGCAGGCGGTCGGCGATGCGGCCGGCGGGCTGCTCCAGCGCGATGTAGCGCTGGCCGACCATGTTGCGGTACTTGATGGTCGCGGTCACGGCGGCGGAGAGCGAACGCCCGTTGTCCACCGAGAACTCGACGTCCACCAGCTCGTCGTCGACCAGCGTCATGCCCTCGACCTGGCCGACCTTCACCCCCGACATGCGCACGTCGTCGCCCTCGGCGACCGCGGTGACGTCGGTGAACCGGGCGGTGTAGGTGTTGGTCGCGCCCACGTTGGTCCCCGCGATGGTCGAGGCGAGGAACGTCGTGGCCGCCACGGTGACCGCCACGAAGAGCAGGAACTTGGTCAGCGGCGCGGCTATCGCCCTCATCGGACCCCCATCAGCAGGCCGGCCCACCCCGGCACCCGGTCCGGCGCGACGGCGTTGACCGGCCCCGCCGGGCAGTGCGGCGTGCCGCCCCGGCGGATGACCGGGTCGTCGCGCCCCGGCACGTACTTCTCCCCCGGCGGCACGACGGTCACGTTCGCGTGCATGCCGGGCTGGTCGGTGCCCTTGCCGAGCACCTGGTCCATCCGGGGCCGCAGGTCGTTGACCGCCACCAGCACGCACGGGAACGACGGCGAGTAGGTGGCCAGCAGCTCCAGCGTCGGGCGGCCGCGGTCGGACAGGCCGACGAAGTTCTCGCCGTGGTCCTTGAAGAACGCCGTCAGGTCGGCGGCGGCCGTGGTGAGGCTGGTGTAGACGGCGTCCAGGTCGGCGCGTTGCTGCGCGATCGTGCGGCTGGTCGTGGTCAGCTCCTTGAGCGCCTGCACGATGTCGGGGCCCGCGTCGGCGTAGACGCCGGAGAGGTCGGCGAACTTGGTGATGTCCTGCTTGAGCACCGGGAGCTGCGGGTTCAGCTCGCGCAGGTAGGCGTCCAGCTTGGTGATGGTCTCGCCGAGGGTGGCGCCGCGCCCGTCCAGCGCCTGGGCCATCGCCGAGAGCGTGGCGGACAGCTTGTCCGGCCGCACCGCCTGCAACGTGGGCAGCAGGTCGTTGAACACCCGCTCGACCTCGATGGCGCTGGACGTGCGGTCCTGCTCGATCACCGCGCCCTCGCCCAGCGCGCCGGCCGGGTCGTCGGGCAGCTCCAGGCTCACGAACCGCTCGCCGAACAGCGTCTTGGGCAGCAGGCGGGCGGAGACGTTGGCCGGGATGCGCCCCACCTCGTCGGGCCGCATCGACAGCTCGACCTCCGCGCCGGAGCCCCGCGTCCGCACCGCGCCCACCTGGCCGACCTGGACGCCGAGCAGCTTCACGTCCGAGTCGACCTGGAGCTGGTTGCCGACGTGGTCGGTGCGCAGCAGCACGGTCACCCGGGTGGTGAACACCTTCAGGTAAGCCGCGACGGACAGCCCGCACAGCGCGACGATCAGCGCCACGAAGAGCAGCCCCAGCAGCCGTCGCCGGAATGCCATCGGTTATTCTCCGGGAAGGTATTTGTGAATGCGGCCGAAATAACATTACCGACGAGTACGTTACTGTCCGGTGTCCGGCCGCACAAGGAGCCGAAAAGGCTTGTCAGTTACGTGACAAAGACCGTGGCACAGACCACTCACGGTTCTACAAAAACGGGTTCGACCCTGGCGTGGGAGTGGTTCGTGCGGCTACGAATGGCTGACCGAAGCAGGAGTCGGGGGTGCCCGCATGGTCAAGTTGCTGCACTGCGTCCGGGTGCTGGGCCGCGCCGGTCTGGTGGAACCGCTGCGGCCCGTTCGGGCGGCGCGGTCGTTGGTCGAGGTGCGGGCGCACGGGCCCCTGCTCGGCTCGGTCCTGCGCGGTGCGCGGCACCAGCCCGACGCGGTCGCGTTGATCGACGAGGACGGTCAGCGGACCTACCGTGAGCTGCACGAACGCTCGGCGGCGCTGGCCCGCGCGCTGCACGGGTCGGGCATCCGCTCCGACCACGTGGTGGCCCTGCTGTGCCGCAACCACCGGGGCGCGGTCGAGGCCATGCTGGCGTGCGCCCGGATCGGGGCGCGGGCGCTGCTGCTCAACACCGGGTTCGCCGGGCCGCAACTGGCCGACGTGACCCGGCGCGAGCAGGTGGTGGCGCTGGTCCACGACGAGGAGTTCGCCGCCGTGGTCGCCGAGGCGCCGCCCGAGGTGGCCCGGTTCCCGACCGCCGACTTCGACGCCCTCATCGCTTCGGCGCCTTCCGCCGAGCCTGCGCGACCGGACCGGCCGGGCCAGGTCGTGCTGCTGACCAGCGGCACCACCGGGACACCGAAGGGCGCGCACCGCGAGGTCCGGTCGGCGTTCGCGGCGGTGGACTTCCTGGACCGCATCCCGCTGCGGGCGCGCGAGACGTCGCTGATCGCCGCGCCGGTGTTCCACGGCATCGGGTTCGCGCACCTGGTGCTCGCGCTGGGGCTGGGTTCGACGGTCGTGCTGCGCCGCCGGTTCGACGCGCGCGAGGCGGTGGAACTGCTGGCGCGGCACCGGTGCACGGCGATCATGCTGGTCCCGACCATGCTGCGCCGGATCCTCGACCTGGGGCCGGTGGAGCTTCAGTCGCACGACCTGTCGGCGCTGCGGGTGGTGCTCAGCTCCGGCTCCGACCTGCCGGCGCCGCTGGCGGAGGAGGCGACCCGGCGGTTCGGCGAGGTCGTGTACGACCTGTACGGCTCGACCGAGGTGGCGGTGGCGACCGTGGCCACGCCGGCGGACCTGCGGGCCGCGCCCGGGACCGTCGGCCGGCCGCCGCGCACGTGCGTGGTGCGGCTGTACGACGCGGCCGGGAAGCGGGTGACGCGGCCGGGCGAGGTCGGTCGGGTGTTCGTGGGCAGCGGGTTGCGGTTCAGCGGCTACTCGGGCGGGGGCGGGAAGGACACCGTCGACGGGCTGGTCTCGACCGGCGACCTGGGGCACTTCGACGCGGGCGGTCGGCTGTTCGTGGACGGTCGGGAGGACGACATGATCGTCTCGGGCGGGGAGAACGTCTACCCGTCGGAGGTGGAGAACCTGCTGGCCACGCACTACCAGGTGCGGGAGTCGGTGGTGCTGGGCGTGCCGGACGAGAAGTTCGGGCAGCGGCTGCGGGCGTTCGTGGTGCCGGTGCCGGGGGCTCGCCTCGACCCGGAGGCGCTGAAGGTGTTCGTGCGCGACCGGTTGGCTCGGCACAAGGTGCCGCGGGAGGTGGTGCTGCTGCCCGCGTTGCCGCGCAACGCGACGGGGAAGGTGCTGCGGCGCGAGCTGCGGTAGCCCGGGTCGCGACGGCGTGCGCGGCGTGCCGGGTGTGCGGGGCGTGCCGGGGCGAGGGTTTTCGCGTGTCCCGCACGGCAGTTTTGTCATGGATCGCACAAAGCGTGCCGCCGATTTGTCACCGGGGTGCGCGTTGGTTGACCTTGCGCAAGATCAAAAATACAGTGTTCGGAATCACACCTGAGGCGTTAGGTGGTGGGCGAACCGCATGAACAGAACCGGAGGGCTCCGCGCCCCGGAATTACCGCTCATCGGGAACGTGGACCTGTGGGAGCAACTGCCGGCCGACCTGGCGCCGAAGTTCCGGGCCAACGCGGGCGCGGTGGCCACGGACATGGTCCGGGAAATCCAGTGCTCGATCGCCGAATACTCCCAGAAGCTGGAGGGGATGTTCGGCCAGGTGGTCGTGGAAGGGGTCGAGCAGGCGATCCACCAGTTCATCGACCGGATGGTCGACCCGACCGCTCAGCGCGAGGACCGGGCGAAGCTGTTCCGGCTGCTGGGCAAGCTGGAGGTCAGCGCCGGCCGCAGCCTGGACCTCCTGCAGACCGCCTACCGGATCGGGGCCCGCGTCGCCTGGCGGCGGATCTCCGAGTTCGGGCTGCGCGAACGGGTCCCGTTGGCCACCATGTGCCTCATCGCGGAAGCGATCTTCGCCTACATCGACGAGCTGTCGCTGCGCTCGATGGAGGGCTACGCCGAGGCACAGGCCCGGCACGCCGGAGCGGTGCAGCGGCGGCGCAAGCGGTTGCTGGACCTGATCCTCGGGGAACCCGGCTACCACCCCAGCGCGCTGGCCGACCTGGCCGACGCCGCGCACTGGCCGGTGCCGGAGAAGGTCGTCGTGGTGGCGCTGGAGAGACGCACCGACCAGCACCAGCTGCCGATCCCCTCCCTGCACGAGGACATCCTGATGGACCTCGAAGGCAGCGAACCGTGCCTGCTGCTGACCGACCCCGAACGGCAGCTCGTCGCCCTGGAGCACAAGCTCGGCGGGTGGCGCGCGGCCGTGGGTCCCGTCGTGCCGCTGGCCAAGGCGCGGCAGTCGCTGCGGTGGGCACGTCGGACGATCACCCTGATCCAGTCCGGCGTGATCGCGGACAAGGCGATGGTGGACACCACCGAGCACCTGTCCACGCTGCTGCTGCTCGGCGACGAGGAGCTGCTGCGCGAACTCGTCCGGCGGACCCTCGCGCCGCTGGACGGGCTCACGCCCAAGCAGCAACAACGGATGCGCGAGACCATGACCGCCTGGGTCGAGACCCGGGGCAGCGCGCCGGAGGTCGCCTCCTCGCTCGCCGTGCACCCGCAGACCGTGCGCTACCGGCTGCGACAGCTGGAGGAGCTGTTCGGCGACCGCCTGCACGACCCGGACGCGCTGTTCGACATGGGCATCGCGCTGCGCGCCCTGCGGCTGCTCGACTCACGCCGAACAGCCTGAAGCCGGACGGCCTGGCGCCGACGGTCTAGAGCTGCGCGGTCAGGGTCATGTCGAGCTTGTTGTCCGGCCCGGAGATCAGGCCGGTGAACAGCGGGTCGAGCCGCTCGGCGCCCCGGCAGCCGGCGAACGCCGGGATGGTGAAGGTCGCCTTCATCGGGATCTTCGCCAGGTCGAACGGCCCCTCCAGGTCGATCGACGCGGGCGTCTCGGTCTTGCAGTCGGGACCGACGTCGAGGAACTGCCCGTCGACGTGCACGTCGCTGAGCTTGATGTGCAGTTGGGAGTTGGCTTTGATCTGGCCCGCGGAGATCTTCCCGACGACCTGCGCCGTCGGGATCAGCTCGACCTTCGCGGTGTTGGGCATGAAACCGAACACGATGAAGTAGCCGCTGCTCGGGGGCAGCGTCAGGTCGCCTTTCAGGTCGCCCGTGATCAGGTCGATCTCGGTCTCCAGGCTCCCCGGTCCGATCACCAGGTCGGACTGGAGCTTGGCGACCCGGTTCACCCCGTCGACCTTGTACTTCAGCTTCAGGCCGGCGGCCGGCACGGGCGGCTTGACCTGCGCGTACCGCACGACGTGGCCGCGCGGCAGCAGGGCGAGCACGAGCACCGCCACGACCGCGACGACCAGTGCCACCCTCACCTGCGGGATCCATTCCGGCGCATTCTCGCAAACTACTTTCCCGACGGCCCGTAGACAACTGTTACCGCGTGTTCTAGCACCTGCGTGACAAAACCGGACGCCACTCTTGTAGGCGTGCTGACAATCGCTGCGAAAAGTGCACGGATTGCTTGCCGGGTTTGTTCGGTGAAGCTACCTTACTGATCAGTAGCCGCGATTCGGCTGCCGCGATCGCGTCCTTTCACCCGTTGTCTCGACGAGGAGACGCACATGACCGGTACCAGGAGGAGGCTCGTCGGCGGGCTCGCGGCGGGCGCGGTGGCGCTCGGCGCGGTCGCGTTCGCGGGCGCCGGGGTCGGCGCGGCGGCGACGGCCACGCTCACGCTCACCTACAGCTGCCCGTTCCCGCTGATCGGCACGCAGGACATGAGCGTGAAGATCGTCGTGGAGGACCTGCCCGACTCGGCCGTCGTCGGACAGCCGGTCCCGGCGTCGAAGGTGACCGCGACCGCGACCGTGCCGCCCAACGCGACGCAGGGCCTGGCCCTGGTCGGCGCGACCACCGTGGAGGGCACCGCCAAGGCCGGGACGAAGGTGGACAACGCCGGGACGGTGCTGGACGTCGTGGCCGACCTGACCGTGGCGAAGACGCCGGTGCCCCCGTCCGGCGCGTTCGACACGGTCGCCACCGGCGGCACGCCCCCGGTGTCGTTCGCCGACGCCGGCCGCACGACCATCTCGATCGGCGACTTCAGCACCACCCTGACCCCGCGCAAGGCCGACGGGTCGGAGACCGGCCTGGGCACCTTCACCTCGGACTGCACGCTCAAGCCCGGCCAGCAGACGCTGCTCCACGAGTTCACCGTCGCGCCCGGCACGACGACCACCACGACCACGTCGACCACGTCGACCACGACCACCACGACCACGACCACGACCCAGCCGACGACCACCACCACGACGACGACCAGCGCCCCGCCCAACGACCCGTTGCGCATCGACTACGGCGTCACGGGCGTGAGCGGCATCAAGAAGCTCGGCTCGGACCTCAAGCTCGGACCGGGCACGCTCAAGACCGAGGTGGACCTGCTCGGCGGCACCTTCGCCGGCGACCTGGCCCTGCCGGACGCGCCGGGCGAGTTCAAGCTCTTCGGGTTCATGCCGACCAAGGCCACCGTGCGCCTGATCCCGCAGGGCCGCACCGTCGGCACCATCGCGGCGGGCGCGGTCACCGCCAACGCGAAGGTGACCGTCAAGCTCACCGACGTGCGGGTGCTGGGCATCCAGGTGGTCCGGCCGACCGACGCGTGCCACACGGTCACGCCCAGCTCGATCGACCTGGTCTCCCAGCCCGGCTTCGACCCGCTCGCGGGCGGCAAGCTCGCCGGCGCCTACGCCATCGACGAGTTCCACCGGTGCGGTCTGGTGACGGCGATCGTGAACGGCACCATCCCCGGCCCCGGCAACACGCTCGACCTCACCATCGCGAAGAAGTAGAACTCCGCACGAGAAGGCCCTTCCGGACCATTCCGGAAGGGCCTTCTCGCACTAACGGCTCACGCCGTCGGAAGTGTCGTCAACTGCTCCAGCGACGGCGGCGTGATGGTGACCGGCTTGCCCCAGTCGCGGAACACCGCGGTGATCGTCACCGGCTCGGCGTCGGGCACCGGTGTGCGCAGCTCGGTGCGCACCGGCAGGTCCGCCTCGTCCACCCACAGCTTGAGCACCGCCGCCTGCCCGTTCACCGTCACGTGCGCGGTGTACCGGACGGTCCGCCGGCCGCCGACCTCCTCCTCCGCCTTCTCCACCAGCTGCGCGCCCTCGGGCAGCGCCTTGCGGATGTCGGCGGAGTCCCGGATGTGCACGGCCACGTCCGCCATGGCCTGCCCCAACGGGTTGCGCGTGTCCGCCGGGTCGAGCTTGAGCCACGGCTTGTCCGGCTGCGGGGCCTGGCCTTCGGGGATGCGCACGAAGATGCCGTCGGGCACCATCACGTACGCCACCTTCTCCGCGTCGGCGATCGAGATCTCGCACGCGGCGGCGTAGTCGTCGGTCCGCAACCCGCAACTGCCCTTGCCGTTGGTCGCCAGGTCGAGGTCGACGGTCACCGACCGCTTGCCCTCCGCCGCCACCCGGTTGGCCTCGGCCAGCGCCTGCGGGCTGTCGAAGGTCCGCAGCCCCGACGAGGCCGACTCGCCGGAGCAGGCGGACAGGGACGCGGCGGCCAATGCGGCCAGGACGACGCGGTGGGCACGCATGCTTCTCCCCGGAAATGGTCGAATGAATTCGCCGACCGGGACACTGTAACCACGGGGAGAACCATTCGGATCACCCCGTTCACAGCTCCGAACAAATGCGCAAACAGCCCCGCCGGGATTGTCAGCCGGGTGACAAAGTCAGGGCTTGCGCACCGAGTCGAGCAGGTTGCGCGCCACCACCCGCAGCTTGGTGTTGCTGGTCTGGGACTCGGCGACCAGGCTCGCGAACGCCTCGTCCGCGCTCACCCCGTGCGCCGCCATGAGCACGCCCTTGGCCTGGTCGATCTCCGCCCGCGAGTCCAGCGCCCGCTCCAGGCTCTTGACCAGCTCCCGCGACCGCTCGTAGCGGCGGAACCCGGTGATGGCGGTGGACGCGGCGGTGGTGAACAGGCGCAACAGGGCCTCGTCGAACGGGTCGAAGGCGCGCGGCTCGGAGCTGTAGAGGTTGAGCGCGCCGAGCACCGACCCCTCGACCAGCAGCGGCGCCGACAGGTAGGCCTTGACCCCGGCCCGCTCGGCCGCCGCCGAGAACTCCGGCCACCTCTCCCGCGCGTCGGCCACCCCGACCCGCACCGGCCGCTCGGTCCGCGCGGCCTCCAGGCACGGGCCGTTGCCCGCGGCGTACTGGTCCACGTCGATGGCCACGACCTTCCGGTCGGTCGCGGCGGCGGTCTCCGCGCCCTTGGCGCCGACGACGGTGACCGACACGTTCTCCGCGTCCGGGATGACCCGCGACGCCGACTCCACCAGGTGCTGGAGCACCTCGCCCAGCGGCTGCTCGTCGGCCAGCACGGCCGCGAGGTGCTCGAACGCCTCACTCGCCTCGTCCAGCTGTCTCGCCGGAGCTCTGTCGTCGATGCTCACCACCACTGTTTACACCCCACAGGCCATAATCGCCGCTACCGGAAGGGGGTGATGCGGTGCGCGTGCTGCTGGTGGAGGACGACGACGGCGTCGCCGACGCGCTGGTGGAGGCCCTGGAGGCCAACGGGCACCACCCGCGGCGGGTCCGGCGCGGCTCGGACGCGCTGACCGCGCACCGGGACTTCGACCTGCTGCTGCTGGACCTGGGGCTGCCCGACACCGACGGCCTGGAGGTGCTGCGCAAGATCCGCAAGGTGGCGCAGACGCCGGTGCTGGTGCTGACCGCGCGCGGCGACGAGCGGTCCATCGTGCGCGGGCTGCGCCTGGGCGCGGACGACTACCTGGTCAAACCGGTCCGGCTGGGCGAGCTGCTGGCCCGGATGGACGCGGTGGCGCGGCGCAGCGTCCGGGTCGGTCCGGCCGACCGGGTGGTGCGGGTCGGGGACGTGTCGATCGACCTGGAGGGCCGGCGGGTCGTGGTCGGGGCGGCGGAGGTGCCGCTGACCACCAAGGAGTTCGACGTGCTGGCGGCGCTGGCGCGGCGGGCGGGCACGGCGGTGAGCCGCCAACAGCTCATGGACGAGGTGTGGGGCGACGCGTACCTGGCGGTGTCGCGGTCGCTGGACGTGCACCTGGCGGGGCTGCGGGCGAAGCTCGACCGGCCCGGCCTGCTCACCACCATCCGCGGGTTCGGCTACCGGCTGGCCTCCGGGGACGGCGACTAGATGCGCCGCCGCCTGCTGCTGGTGCTGCTGCTGTTCTCCGCCGCCGCCGTGACGGCCTTCGCCGTGCCGCTGCTGTCGGCGACGGCGACCGAGCGGACCCAGCGGTTCCTGATCAGCCGGACCGCCGACCTGGACCGGTTCGCGGCGCTGGCGCAGCAGGCGGAGACCTCCGGCGACAACGCGGCGCTGGTGGACGAGGTGACCGCGTACGTCGCCCTGTACGGGGAGCCGGTCGTGGTGGTGGACGCGCGCCGGCAGCCGGTGGCGCAGGCCGGGCTGAGCGCCGACGACCCGGCGCTGGCCGACGTGCTGGACGCGGCGCTGCGCAACCAGCCCGCGCCGACCGTGCCGACGATCAAGCCGTGGTCGTCGGGGACGGTGGTGTTCGCGCGGCCGGTCGGGACGGGCACGCGGGTGGCGGGCGCGGTGGTGCTGCGGGCGTCGCTGGAGCGGGCGGCCGGGGACGTGATGTCGCGGTGGCTGCTGGTGCTGGCGGGCGCGCTGACGGCCGCGGGCGGGTCGCTGCTGCTGGTGCTGGCGCTGGCGCGGTGGCTGCTCAAGCCGTTGGCCGACCTCGCGGTCGGGGTGCGGGCGGTGGCGGCGGGCGAGCGGCGGGCGCACGTGCCCGGCCGCAGCGGCCCGCCCGAGGTGCGGGAGCTGTCGGAGTCGTTCAACCGGATGTCCGACGCGGTGACCGAGGCCGCCGACCAGCAACGGCGGCTCATCGCCGACGCCTCGCACCAGCTGCGCAACCCGATGGCGGCGCTGCGGCTGCGGATGGACACGTTGAGCGCGCAGGTCAAACCGGAGGGCCGGCGGATCTACCAGGCCGGGGTGGCGGAGTTCGAGCGGCTGGAGTCGCTGCTGGACGGGCTGCTCGCGCTGGCGTCCGCGGAGAGCACGGCCACCGAGGTCGCCGCCGGCGGGCGCGAGCCGGAACTGGCCGACCTGGGCACGGTGGTGGCCGACCGGGCGGACTTCTGGCAGGTGCCCGTGCCACCCGCCCCGCCGGTCCCGGTCCTGGTGCGGTGCCCGGAGTCCGACCTCGCCCAGGTGCTGGACGTGTTGCTGGACAACGGCGTCAAGTACGGCGGCGCGGTCCGGGTGGCCCTGGGCGCGGACCGCGCGGCGGGCGTCGGCTGGGTGCGCGTGTCCGACGACGGGCCGGGCCTGACCGACGAGGAGCTGGCCCTGGCCACGCGACGCTTCTGGCGCGGCCGGACCGACCAGCCCGGCACCGGCCTGGGCCTGGCCATCGCCGACCGCCTGGTCCGGGCCCGCGGCGGAACCCTCGAACTGTCCACTGTGGACGGCCTGGTCGCGCGGGTCGTCCTCCCCCTGGAGCCGACGCTGTGAACCGCCGCCTGTTCCTGCTGGCCCTGCTGACCGCCGGCTGCACCTCGAACCGGTCCACCGCCGGCCTGCGCATCGCCGCGGGCGAGAAGGGCGGCCTGTACTACGACTTCGCGACCCTGCTGGCGGCCCAGCTCCCGGGCGTGGTCGTGGAAACCCAGGGCAGCCTGTCGAACCTGGAGCTGCTGCGCGACGGCGGCGCCCAGATCGCGTTGGCCCTGGCCGACTCCGCCCGCACCGCCGACCCGGCGCTGGAACTGCGCGCCCTGGGCCGGGTGTACGAGAACTACCTGCAACTGGTCGTGCGCGAGGACGACCCGGCGCAGACCGTCATGGACCTGGCCGGCCGCCGCGTGTCGCTGGGCGCGGCGGGCTCGGGCGCGTCGCTGTCCGGCGAGCGGATGCTCGCCACCACCGGCCTGGACCGGTCCGTGCGGGTGGAGCACCTCCGGTTGGCCGAGGCGGCGCAGGCGCTGGCCGAGGGCGGGATCGACGCGCTGCTGTGGTCCGGCGGCGTGCCGACCCCCACGCTGGCCCGGCTCCCGCGCATCCGCCTGCTGCCGTTGGCGGGGTTGCTCGGCGGGCTGCGCGCGGCACACGGTTCGGTGTACGAGCAGGTGCCGGTGCCGGTCGGCGTGTACGGGGCGGTGCGCGAGGTGCCGACCATCGGCGTGGCCAACCTGCTGGTGTGCCGGGCTTCGCTGCCCGACGAGGTGGCCGCCGAGGTGACCAGGACCCTGGTGTCCCGGGCGGCGGCCCTGGTCCCCGAGCAGGCCCTGGGCACCCAGTTCCTCGACGTGCGCAGCCTCATCGGCACCGCCGGCCTCCCGCTGCACCCCGGCGCGGCCGAGACGTACCGGGACCTGCACGGCTAGCTGTTGCTGAGGTAGGCGTCCCGCAGCCAGTCGAGCGTCTCGTCGTCGATGTCGTCGGCGCTGGAGATGGCGATCCGCACGGTGATCGTGTCGCCGCCCAGCGACCCGGCCCCCTCCAGCCGCCCCGAGGGTTCCTGGGCGGCGAGCCGGAGCCCGAGGTCCACGCGGGTGCGGGTGCTGGCCCGGACGACGGCGAACGTCCGCCGCGGCGACACCAGGGCGACGTAGGTCTTGCGGGCCTGGACGTGCAGGGGGCCGAGCAGGGCGGCTTCGGCGAGCAGGCGGTCGAGGATGGGCCGCAGCTCGGGCCGGTCGGCGTACTGGCGGTCGACCAGGTCGTCGGAGGAGGCGGTGGCGAACTCGGGGTACCCGAAGCGCTCCATGACCAGCAGCATCTGCGCGTACCCGGGAACCTGCCGGTCGCGCAGCCAGTCGCGCAGCTCGACCTCGGTGGCGGCCCCGGACTCCAGCACCCGCCGGTTCCACTCGGGAACCCCTTCACCGGTGGTGCGCCACAACAGGTCAGCGGACCAGTCGACCATCTCGCGCCAGCTCTGCACCTGCACCATGCCGCTCATCCTGCCGCCAAGCCCGCCCGCCCGCGCGCGAAGCGTTGCCCCGTTCGCGCGAACCGGCGGGCGGCGGCTGGAGCGCCCGGCCTCAGGGCAAGCGCTGCCCGAGCAGGAGAGCGCCGGCGACGGCGAGCAGCCCGGCGAGGGTCCCGAGGACCACCCACGGCCTGCTGGCGTCGGACTGCTTCTTCTCGTACCCGATCTGCTCGCCCAACGTGTCGTAGACCCGGCGCAGCTCCTCGGCGCTGGCGGCCTTGAAGAACTCGCCCCCGGACAGCTTCGCGATCTCCTTCATGGAGTCGTCGTCCACGGGCACCTCCTGCCGCCGCCCCTCGATCTCGACCACGCCGTCCTCGGTGCCGAACGAGATGGTGGAGATCGGGATGCCGGCCTTCTTGGCGTCCTCGGCCGCGTCGAACGCCCGCCGCGTGCCGACCGTCTCCTTGCCGTCGGTCATCAGCACGATCCGCGCCGGCGGCGGCCCGTCGGCCCCGCCCACGACCTTGCCGAACGAGTCGATCGCCGCCAGCGCGGCCACGATCGCGTCGCCGG
Source organism: Saccharothrix mutabilis subsp. mutabilis (assembly GCF_039521145.1). Taxonomy (NCBI): domain Bacteria; kingdom Bacillati; phylum Actinomycetota; class Actinomycetes; order Pseudonocardiales; family Pseudonocardiaceae; genus Saccharothrix; species Saccharothrix mutabilis. The sequence continues at coordinate 14,767 of NZ_BAAABU010000030.1, read as the reverse complement.
TGGCCGTGGCCTGGGCCAGCTTCAACCCGTCGATGCTCTGCGTCACCGCGCCGCGGTCGGTGGTCGGGGCGACCAGCACCGTGGCGCTGCCGGCGAACGAGATCAGCCCGAGGTTGATCCCCGGCGTCAACCCGTCCGCGAACGACTTGGCCGCCACCTGCGCCGCCTCCAGCCGCGACGGCTGGACGTCGGTCGCCTTCATCGACAGCGACGTGTCGATCACCAGCATCACCGTCGCCCGGTTGCGCGGCACCTTCTGCTCGGCGGTCGGGCCGGCCAGCGCGACCGTCAGCAGGATGAACGCCACCAGCAGCACCGCCGCCGGCGCGTGCCGCCACCAGCCCTGCTTCTTCGGGGCGACCTTCTCCAGCATGGACAGGTTGGCGAAGCGCAGCATCCGCTTGCGCATCACCCGCTGGATCACCACGTACAGCGCCGCCACGGCGAACACCGCGATCAGCAGCAGGAACCACCACGGCGCGGTGAAACCCGAGAAGCTCATCAGGCCACCCCTCCCGACCAGCGGCGCTTGCGGGCCACCACGAAGCGCACGGTGTCGGCGATCCAGTCCGAGTCGGTCCGCAGGACCAGGTGCCCGGCGCCGGCCTGGCGCAGGCCCGCCGCCACCGCCGCGCGGTGCTCGGCCGCCGCCGCCGCGAACTCCCGGCGCAGCAACGGCGAGGCCACGACCTCGCGCTGCCGGCCGGTCTCCGGGTCGGCCAGCACGACGGTCCCGACCTCCGGCAGGTCGATGTCGCGCGGGTCCACGACCTCGATGGCCACCAGGTCGTGCCGCGCGGACAGGGCGCGCAGCGGGCGTTGCCACTCCGTGCCGCCCAGGAAGTCCGAGATCACCACGACCAGGCCGCGCCGACGCGGCGGCCGGCGCAGCTGCTCCACCAGCTCGGCCAGCGACCCGCGGGTGCCCTCGGGCGCACGGGGCGTCTCGGCCACCTTGCGGATCAGGCCGCGCGCGTGCGCCAACCCGCCCCGGGCGGGCACGCGGACGAGCTTCTCGCCGGTGGACACCAGCGCGCCGATCCGGTTGCCGCCGCCGCGGGTCAGGTGGGCCACGGCCGCCGTGGCGGCCACGACCAGGTCGCGCTTCTCGCACACGGCGGTGCCGAAGTCCAGCGACGGGGACAGGTCGATCGCGACCCACGTCTCCAGCTCGCGGTCGGCCACCGTCTCGCGGATGTGCGGCACGGTGGTGCGCGCGGTGACCGCCCAGTCCATCCGGCGCACGTCGTCGCCGGGCTGGTAGGGCCGGGCCTCGCCGGGTTCGGACCCCGGCCCGGGGACCAGGCCCAGGTGGTTGCCCTGCAACAGACCGTCCAGCCGGCGGCGGACCTCCAGCTCCAGGGTGCGCAGCGCGGCCTCCATGCGACCGCCGTGCAGGACCGGCGGGGCCCAGGTGGGCCGCGCCGAGGGCTCTTCGGAGGTCACGGCCTACCCGCGGGCTGCGGCGCCTGCGGACGGGCGGAGACCTGCGGCAGCGGCACGGTCTGGAGCACCCGCGTGATGATGTGGTCCAGCGGCACGCCGTCGGCCAGCGCGTCGTAGGACAGCACGAGCCGGTGCCGCAGCACGTCGGGCACCACGTCCACGACGTCCTGGGGCAGCACGTAGTCCCGGCCGCGGACCAGGGCCAGCGCGCGGGCGGCGGCGATGATGCCCAGCGAGGCGCGCGGCGAGGCGCCGTAGGCGACCCAGCCGGCGACGTCGGTGAGCTGGTGCTCCTTGGGCGCGCGGGTGGCGATGACCAGCCGCACCACGTAGTCGACCAGCGCGTGGTGCACGAACACCTTGGACGCCACGCCCTGTAGGCGGACCAGCTCCTCGGGGCTGAGCACCTGGTGCGGGACCGGCGGCTCGACGCCCATCCGGTAGACGATCTCCCGCTCCTCCTCCGCGGTCGGGTACTCGACCTGGATCTTGAACAGGAAGCGGTCGCGCTGCGCCTCGGGCAGCGGGTAGACGCCCTCGTTCTCGATGGGGTTCTGGGTGGCCAGCACCAGGAACGGGGTCGGCATGGGGAAGGTCCGGCCGCCGATCGACACGTGCCGCTCGGCCATGACCTCCAGCATCGCGCTCTGCACCTTGGCGGGCGCGCGGTTGATCTCGTCGGCGAGGACGAAGTTGGCCACGACCGGGCCGAGTTCGACGTCGAAGCTCTCGCTGCCCTGCCGGTAGATGCGGGTGCCGAGGATGTCGGCGGGCACCAGGTCCGGGGTGAACTGGACGCGCGAGAACGAGCCGCCGACGACGTTCGCGAACGTCTCCACGGCCAGGGTCTTCGCCACGCCGGGCACGCCTTCGAGCAGCAGGTGCCCCTTGGCCAGCAGGCCGACGAGCATGCGCTCGACCAGCCGGTCCTGGCCGACGATCACCCGCTTGACCTCGAACACGGTGCGTTCGAGCAACTGGGCGTCACGAGCCGGCGTGTTGGGCGCCTCGGCGGCGGGCTCGGACAACGGTCCTCCTCGACGGGGTTGTGCGACGGTCCCAAGTCTTCCCTGTCGGCGGTGTGGCGCTTGTGAAGGGGCCCTAACGCCCGAGATCACCCGGCGTGTCCACGTCGCTGGTCTCTTCGGGTGAACCGGCGACCCGGACGGGGAGCAGGGCGGCGACGACGGACCGCACCGACCGGTCGCGCGGGTCCGCCGGCAGGGCGGCGCGCAGGTCGTCGGTGCGCCAGACCCCGGTCAGCCACTGCTCACGGCCATCGCGGTCGACCAGCACCGCGGACTGCCCCACCGCCACCAGCCGGGCCACGGTGGCGGCGGTGACGCCCGGCTGGTCCACGGCCAGCACCACCACGCGCGGCGCGGTCACCAGCGCGATCCCGGCGGCCAGCCCCGCCACCGGTCCCCCGCCGGGCGGCTCCTCGCGCGTCCACACGATCCCCGGCACGGGCCGCCGCGGCCCCACGACCACGATCCGGCGCGCGCCGCGCACGGCGTCCAGCGCGTGGTCCAGCAGGGTCCGCCCGCCGACCTCGACCGCGGCCTTGTCCACCCCGCCGAGCCGACTGCCCCGCCCGCCGGCCAGCACCACGGCGTCCCACGCGTCGTCCACGGGCTCGATCATCACATCCGGGGCCAGGTGTCGTCGGGAACGCGGGTTCCCGACGACACCTCTTCCCCCCCGGTCCCGCCATGCGACCGGCCGAACCACGTGCCCCCCGGGTCGGACGTGGGCCGCGTGCCGCCGCCCCCGCCCTTCCCCGTCGGGTTCGACCGCGTTGACAGGATGTCGGCAGCGTATGGCGCGATTGTGGAACGATCCTTGAATCCGCAGGTCGCAGTGGTCGACAGGGGGTTGGGTGTTCACGGTCTTGGGCTCGGTGGGCGCGTGGTCGCGGGGCCGTCCGGTGGAGGTGGGACACGCCCGTCAGCAGTGCGTGCTGGTGGCGCTGGTGGTGGACGCGAACCGGGTGGTGCCGGCGGACGTGCTCGTGTCCCGGGTGTGGGGGGCGGAGGCGTCCCCGCGCGCCCGCAACACCCTGCACACCTACCTGGCGCGGCTGCGGCGCGCCCTCGAACCGGACTTCACCCTGGAACGCCGGTCCGGCGGCTACCTGCTCGCGGTCGACGAGGACGCGGTGGACCTGCACCGGTTCCGCCGGCTGACCGCGGCGGCGCGGGCCGCCGGGTCCGACGACGAGGCGTTCGCCCTGCTGGAGGAGGCGCTGGGGCTGTGGCGGGGTGAGGCGTTCACCGGTCTGGACACGGAGTGGCTGACCGCCGTGCGCTCGGCGCTGCACACCGAGCGGACCGCCGCCGAGCTCGACCACGCCGACCTGGCGCTGCGGTCGGGCCGCCACGACGAGGTGCTGCCCCGGCTGCTGGTCCGCGCCGGCGAACGGCCGTTGGACGAGCGGCTGGCCGCGCAGCTGCTCACCGCGCTGTACCGGGCGGGGCGGCAGGCCGACGCGCTGGGCCACTACGAGCTCGTCCGCCGCACGCTGGCCGACGAGCTGGGCGCCGACCCCGGGCCGGCGTTGCGCGAGCTGCACCGGCAGGTGCTCACCGCCGACCCGGCGCTGGACTGGTCGCCCGCCGCGCCGGAGCCCGCCGACCGGACGGCCGTCCCCCGGCAGCTGCCCGCCGCGCCCCGGCTGTTCACCGGGCGCGGCGACGACCTGGCCCGGCTGACCAAGGCGTTGGACGTGGGCGACGGGGTGCCGGTGTCGGTGGTCGGCGGCGCGGGCGGCATCGGCAAGACGTGGCTCGCGCTGCACTGGGCGCACCAGCACCTGGACCGGTTCCCGGACGGCCAGCTGCACGTCAACCTGCGTGGTTTCGCGCCGGCCGGCGACCCGGTGCCGCCCGAGGTGGCGTTGCGCGGGTTCCTGGAGGCGCTGGGCGTGGCGGCCTCCGCCGTGCCCGCCGACGTGGACGCGCGGGCCGCGCTGTACCGGAGCCTGGTGGCCGGGCGGCGGCTGCTGGTGCTGCTGGACAACGCGGCCGACTCGGCGCAGGTCGCGCCGCTGCTGCCGGGCAGCCCGACGTGCGCGGTGGTGGTGACCAGCAGGCGGCGGCTGCCGGGGCTGGTGACCGGGCACGGCGCGCACACCGTGGAGCTGGACGTGCTCGGCGACGCCGAGGCGCGCGACCTGCTGGCCCGGCACCTGGGCGCGGACCGCGTGGCGGCCGAGCCGGACGCGGTGGCCGAGCTGGTGGCGTGCTGCGCGGGCCTGCCGCTGGCGCTGGCGATCACGGCGGCGCGCGCGGCGGCGCACCCGACGTTCCCGCTCGCGGTGTGGGCGCGGGAACTGCGGTCGATCGGCCTGGCCGCGTTGGACACCGGCGAGCCGGGGTCCGGTCTGGACGCGGTGTTCTCGTGGTCCTACCGGGCGCTGCCGGAGCCGACGGCGCGGGTGTTCCGGCTGCTGGGCGCGGTGCCGGGGCCCGACATCGGTCTGTCGGCCGCCGCCGCGCTGACCGGTCTGCCGCGCTCGCGCGCGCTGGCGGCGTTGCGCGAGCTGACCGCGGCGCACCTGGTGCAGCAGCACGCGCCGGACCGGTTCCGGCTGCACGACCTGCTGCGCCTGTACGCGGCGGAACTCGCGGCCGAGTGCCCCGAGGCGGAGGCGGCCGAACGCCGGCTGGTCGACTTCCTCCTGCACACGGCGTTCGCGTTCACCCGGGTCACCGAGCCGTACCGGGTGCCGATCACCCTGGACGAGGCGCCCGCCGGGTGCGTGCCCGACCCGCCGGACGGGGACCCGTGGGAGTGGTTCGCGGTCGAGCACCAGTCCCTGCTGGCCGTGCAGCGGCTGGCGGCACGGCGCGGGTGGCACAAGGCGGTGTGGCAGTTCGCGTGGACCCTGGACGACTACCACTTCCGCCAGGGCCTGCTGGCCGACGAGTACGCGGTGTGGGAGGCGGGCGCGGCGGCGGCGGAAGCGCTGTCCGACCACGACGTGCGCACGCGGGCCCACCGCCTGCTCGGCTACGCGGCCAACGACCTGGGCCGCGTCGACGAGGCCCTGGACCACATGCGCCGGGCGCTGGCGCTGTCCGAGCGGGCAGGCGACCTGCTCGCCCAGGCCCACACCCACTACGCCCTGTCCCGGTCCCTGTGCGACTGGGGCGACCCGGCCGCCGCGCTGAACCACAGCGAGCAGTCCCTGGTGCTGTACCGGCGGCTGGAGGACGAGGTGGGCGTGGCCGACGCCCTCAACGCGGCGGGGTGGCACGCGACCCACCTGGGCCACGCCGACCGCGCCGAGGCCATGCTGACCGAGGCCCTGGACCTCTACACCGCGCAGGACAACACGGCGGGCGTGGCCAACACGCAGGACAGCCTGGGCCTGCTGGCCCACCAGACGGGCCGCCACGCCGACTCCCGGGAGCACTACGAGCGCGCCCTGGCCCTGTTCCGCGAACTGGGCCACCCCTACGAGGAGGCCAACACCCTCGAACGCCTGGGCCACGTCCTGACCGACCTGGGCGAGCACGACCGGGCCCGCCGCACGTGGCGGGAAGCCCTCCGCCTGCACACCGCCCAGCACCGGACCGCCGAAGCCGACCGCGTCCGCGCCGCCCTCGGGGAGTGAAGCGGGTCACACCGGTGGACGCGCGGGGGCGCCCGCCGGGTTTCCCGGGCGCCAACGACAACACTGCGGAAGGGGGCGACGTGCGCGACGGGTTCGACGAGTTCGTCGCCGATCGACTTGATCGGCTCTTGCGCTACGCCACCGCGATGACGTGCGACAAGCACCTGGCGAACGACATCGTGCAGGACGTGCTGCTGCGCGCCCGGGACCGGTGGGCGCGGATCGCGGCCATGGACGCGCCCTACCTCTACGTCAAGCGCATGGTGACCAACGAGTACCTCTCGTGGCGCAGGCGGCGGGCCGCGCGGGACGTGTCCGCCTCGCACGCCGCCCTGGAGGAGGTCGCGCCGCCGGTCGCCGACCACGCCGCGCGGCACGCGGAGCGCGACGCCATGCGGCGGCGGATCGCCGTGCTGCCGCGCCGGCAGCGGGCGGCGCTGGTCCTGCGCTACTACGAGGACAGCACGGACGCGGAGATCGCCGCCGTGCTCGGCTGCACGGAGAGCACCGTGCGCAGCCACATCTCACGCGCGCTGAAAACGTTGCGCGTCAACGAGAACACGCCGGTGGAGGTGCTTCGGTGACCGATCGGGAGATGCTCATCCGCGAGGCCATCGCGGCCGAGGCCGCCGAGGCGGTGGACGCGCGCGAGGTGATGGCCCAACTGCACCGCCGCCGGGCCCGCCGCCGCACGGGACCGCTGCTCGCGGTGGCCGCGCTGACCGTGACGGCGGCGGCCGTGGCGGTGGTGGTGCCGCTGACGGTGTCCCGCGACGCCGCGCCGAGCCCCGGCTCGTCCTCGACCGCCACGACCCCGCTCGCGCCGCGGAACGTGCTGCTGGTCGGCCTGGACGAGGCGGCGCACGCCGACAGCGTCGCGCTGGCCCGGGTGACGCCGTCCGGGGTGGCCGTCGTGTCGCTGCCCCGCGACTCGTGGGTCGAGGTGCCGGGCCAGGGCCCGGAGCGGCTCACGCTGGTCTACACCAAGGCGCACGAGTCGGGCGGTGCCCAAGTCGGCGCGCAGGCGGTGGCGCGGACCGTGGAAGCGCTGACCGGGGTGTCGGTCGACCACTACGCCGTGGTGGAGATGCGCGCGTTCGCCGAGCTGGCCGACGCCGTCGGCGGGGTCGAGGTGTGCGTGAACGCGGCGACGAAGGACGTCCGGACGGGCGCGGAGTTCCCGGCCGGGCGGCAGGTCGTGTCGGGCGACCGCGCGCTGGACTTCGTGCGCCAGCGCTACGGCCTCCACAACGGCGACCTGGACCGGGTGCGCCGGCAGCAGGCGTTCCTGTCCGGCCTGGGCGCGAAGCTGCTCGACCGGTCCTTCCTGGAGGACACCGCCAAGGTGACGGGCCTGGTGGGCGTGATCCGGTCGAGCGTGCGCACCGACGAGGGCTGGGACCTGCTCGCCTTCGCCCGCGGCCTGACCGCCGGCGCGCCGATCCGGACCACGACGATCCCGGTGCTGGACGAGGACCACCCGACGGCGGGCAGGGTCGTGCGCCCGGATCCGGCGGCGGTGCGGGAGCTGATCGGCACGTTCTTCGCCGACCAGCCCGCGGGTTCCCCGGGCGCCACCCCGCCCCCGGGCGGCGGCCCGGTCTGCGTGGACTGACGGCTTTCGCGCTGTGGCTCGCCACCGGCCGGTGGCGAGCCACAGCCGGCTTTCAGAGCAGGCGGACCGCGTAGGGCATGATGCCGCCGTAGCGGACCGGGGCCACGCGGACCGACGAGCCCGAGTACGGGGCCTCCACCATCATGCCGCCGCCCAGGTACAGGGCCACGTGCGTGCCGCCGCCCGGACCCCAGAACAGCATGTCGCCGCGCCGCATCTGCGCCAACGGCACCTTGCGGCCCGAGTTGTACTGGTAGCCGCTGTAGTGCTGCAGGTACACGCCCACACCCGCGAACGCGTACATCATCAACCCCGAGCAGTCGAAGCCGACGGTGTAGTAGTCGCCGTACGAGTCGCCCACGCCCCAGTCGCGCACGCCCACGGTCGGCCCGTTGTAGTTGCCGCCGCCCCACGAGTACCGCACGCCCAGTTGCGACATCGCCCGCGCGACAACGGTTTCCACGCCGCCGCCGCTGGGCGCGGCCACCGGCTGGTTCACCGGCGCGCTGGGCTTGGCGGCCAGCGCGGCCTGGCGGGCGGCTTCCTCGTCCTCGCGGCGCTTCTGCTCGACCCACTGGTCGTACTGGGCGCGCTGGCCCTCCAGGCTCTGCACCGCGCCCAGCGCCTGGCTCAGCTCGCTCTCGACGCGGGCCTTGTCGCCCTCGATCGCCGCCGCCCGCGCCGCCTGGCCCCGCTGCGCCTGCGCGGCGAGCTGGTGGGCCGAGTCGGCGTCGCGCTTGGCCTGGTCGGCCGCCGCCTGCTTCCGGTCGGCGACCTCCAGCGCCGCGCGGGCCGCCGCGTCCTTGTTCGCCTTCTCCGAGCGCGCCCACTCCACGTCGTCCAGCGCGTTGAGGTTGGCGTCGCCGACCGCCGCGAGCAGCTGGTTGCGGGCCAGGAGGTCCTCCGGGCTCGACGCGCCCAGGTACGCCGACAGCGACCCGACCGTGCTGCCCTGCTGGTAGCTGGCGGCGGCGAACTCGTCCAGGTCGCGGCGCGCGGTCTCGACGGCCTGGCTCGCCGCGTCGGCCTCGGTGCGGGCGGCGTCGGCGGCCTGCCGGGCCTTGGCGGCTTCGTCCCGCGCGGACTCCAGGTCCACGCGGGCCTTGTTCGCCAGCTCCATCTTGTAGGCGACGTCGTCGGTGAGGCGCTGCAACTCCGCCTCGGCGGCGGTCAGCTGACCGGTCAGCTCCCCGACCCGGGCGGCCCTGGCGTCGGCCTCGCGCCGGGCCGCGCCGATCTGGTCGTCACCGGGGTTGGGCGGCGGCGGGGGCACCGCTGCCGCCACTCCGGGGAACAGCACGAGCGCCGCGGCCATGATGATCACCCACCGGGTCACGACACCCGCCTCCCCACCCCGCTCGGTCGAACCGCGTTCCACCGAATGGCGTCACACGGACACGTTCCGAGACTGTGCCACTTCAGCACCAGGGTTTCCAATTGACCCGGCACGAACTTCAGCCACATGGGTCACAGATGTTTACCGCGGGTATGTGCTAGTTGACCTTGCGCTCCAGATCGGCCCAGTACGGCTCGCGCAGCTTGAACTTCTGCACCTTGCCGGTGGCGGTGCGCGGGATCGCCTCCCGGAACTCGACCGTCGTGGGCGCCTTGTACCCGGCTAGCCGCTGCTTGCAGTGGGCGATCAGCTCGGCCTCGGTCGCCCGCGCGCCCTCGGCCAGCACGACCAGCGCCTTGATCGTTTCACCCCACTTGTCGTGCGGCACGCCGATGACCGCCGCCTCGGCGACCGCGGGGTGGCTGAACAGGGCGTCCTCGACCTCGATGGACGACACGTTCTCCCCGCCGGTGATGATCACGTCCTTCTTGCGGTCGGAGATGGTCAGGTGGCCCTCGTCGTCGAGCGTGCCGCCGTCGCCGGTGTGGAACCAGCCGTCCTCGATCGCCTCCGCGGTGGCCCGCGGGTTCTCCCAGTAGCCGGCCATGACGTTGTTGGTGCGGGCCATGACCTCGCCGCTGTCGGCGATGCGCAGCCGGACCCCGAGCCCCGGCGCGCCGGCCCGCGACAGCTTGCGCGCGCGTTCCTCGGCGGGCAGGTCGTCGTCGCCGGGGCGGGTGCGGTTGAACGTGAGCAGCGGCGAGGTCTCGGTCAGGCCGTAGAGCTGGAGGAACTCCCACCCGAGCTCCTCGCCCACGCGGGCGATGGTCCGGCTCGGCGGCGGCGCGCCGGCGCACACGATGCGGACCTTGTCGCGGCCGGGGATCTCGCCGTCCCACGCCTGCGCGGCGTCCAGCACGGAGTTCCACACGGCCGGCGCGCCGCACATCAGGGTGACGCCGTGGTCGCGGACGCGGCGCAGGATCTCCGCGCCGTCCACCTTGCGCAGCACCACCTGCGGCACGCCCAGGCCCGCCAGCCCGAACGGCATGCCCCAGCCGTTGCAGTGGAACATCGGCAGGACGTGCAGGTAGACGTCCCGCTCCCACGCGCGGGTGTGCATGGCGAAGGTGACGGCGTTGAGCCAGATGTTGCGGTGCGTCATCTGGACGCCCTTGGGCCGGGCCGTCGTGCCGGACGTGTAGTTGATCGTGGCGGTGGCGTCCTCGTCCGGCTCGGACCACGGGCGCGGCTCGGTGTCGAAGCGCAGGAGCCCTTCGGTCTGCTCGCCGAGGGTGAAGCGGTGGCGGGCGGTGACCCCGTCCAGGTCCAGCTCGGGGTCCACGAGCAGCACGGACGCGCCGCTGTGCTCGACGATGTAGGACACCTCGTCGGGCCGCAGCCGGAAGTTGACCGGCACGCAGATCCGGCCGCTCGCGGGGACGGCGTGCAGGAGTTCGAGCAGGCGGGCGGAGTTGTGGCTGACGACGGCGACGCGCTCGCCCTCCCCGACGCCCAGCGCGTCCAGCCCGGCCTGCCAGGCGCGGACCCGGCGGGCGAACTCGCGGTAGGTCGTGGTGGGGACGGGGGCGGCGGGCTGGTCGGGTTCGTCGACGGTGGCGGTGGTGTCCGCGTGGACGTGCTCGGCGCGGTAGAGGAAGTCGGCGACTGTGAGGGGTACGCGCATACGGGAGAACCTTATTGACCCGCGTCACACCCGGCTACTCACCGGTTCCAGCCGGTGGCCGGCGCGAAATCACCGGTTTCAGCCGGAGGCCAGCACGAACCGGCGGTGCAGCGGCTGCGGGTCGCGGGCCTGGTCGCCGTGCGCGAGGACGAAGCCGCGCAACGGGTCGCGCGGGGTGACCGGGTCGCGCATGACCACCCAGCTGACGTTCTCGCCGAAGTCCGGTGTGGTCAGCGAACCCTCGTAGCGGTAGAACCCGCCACGGGGCAGCAGCGCGGGCAGGTCGAGCGTTGTCGGCGGTTCGGCCGGCTGCGCGCCGTCCCGCTCGCCCAGGTTCAGCAGGACGGCCACCGCCACCACCTTCAGCCCGTCGTCGGCGCGCACGTGGACCGCGTGCAGCTCCGCGTCGAACCGCCGCCCGCTCACCCAGTGCTCGCTGGGCCGGTGGAAGTGGACGTTGGCCAGCTCGAAGCGCTCGCCGTCGAGCTTGACCCAGTGCGCGTCGACCGGCCGCAGGCGGTGGCCGTGGGCCGCCCGCTCGGCCTCGAACCGGCCTTCGTGCCAGCACACTTCGAAGTCCACCGCGGCCTTCACGGCGCGGCGCACGTTGATCGGTGACTGCTGCTCCCCCATGAGCACATCGTCCCAGCTCCCGGGCTTCCCGAGAGGGTGAAAGACGATCACCGTCGGGTGATCACCACGTGCTCGGGTCGCCCCAGGTCCGCACCGGGCCCGAGTCCACCACGGGCACGGCCACCAACTCCGGCACGGTCTGCTCCACCGGCCCGCGCACGAGCGCCGCCGCGACGCCGTCATAAGGGGTCGGCTCGTCGTTGCAGATCACCACGACCGCACCGGCCTGCGCCGCCAGCCCGACCAACCCGGCCGCCGGCTCCACCATCAACGACGTCCCGACCACCAGCATGAGGTCGCAGTCCAACGCGGCCACCCGCGCCACCCGCAGCACGTCGGGGTCCAGGGGCTCGCCGAACGCCACCGCGGTGGACTTCAGCGTCCCGCCGCACGTGGTGCAGTCCGGGTCCTCCTCCCCCGCCCGCACCCGCGCCACCGCGTCCGCCATCGACCCCAGCGCGCCGCAGTCCGCGCACACGGTCCCCAGCATCGAACCGTGCAGCTCCACCACGGCCGACGACCCGGCCCGCTGGTGCAGGCCGTCGACGTTCTGGGTGAGCAGCGTCCGCAACCGGCCGACGCGCTGCAACCGCGCGATCGCCCGGTGCGCCGCGTTGGGCGACGCCGACCAGAGGGGGTGCTCGACGCGGAACCGCCACGCGGCCCGTCGCACGGACGGGTCACTCAGGTAGCTCTCCAGGGTGTACTCACGCCCCAACCGGGTCCACAGCCCGGACGTCCCGCGGAAGTCGGGGATGCCCGACGCGGTCGAGACCCCGGCCCCGGTGAGCACGGTGATCCGCCGCGCGGCGGCCATCGCGCCCCGTGCGTCCATGCCCCCACCCTCGCACGCCGCCGGTTTGCGAGCATGAGCCGGTGCGAGGGACGTGGGGTGCGGTCGTCGGGGTTGTCGGCTTGATCACAGGGGTGGCGGGCACGTTCCTGCCGTGGCTGCGGTCCGGGACGGTGGTGCGGAACAGTTACGAAGTGCTCGCGTTCCGTGGTTTCGCCGGGTTGGACGGGGCGGCGGGCGAGGTGGTGCGGGGTGTCTGGGTGGCGATCACCCCCTTGGCGGTGTCGTGCGTGGTGCTCTGGGTGCTGCGACTTCGCCGGTTCGCCGCATGCGTCGGATTGGTTTTTGGCACGATTGCGGGAACGGTGGCGGCCCTTGCCGCCGTCCAAGGGGGCAACGAGGGAGCACTGGTCGGGATCACCCTGACCGGACCGGTGGTGACCCTCGGTGGTGCGTTGCTGGGGGTCGCGGGTGCGATCACCGTGCTCACCGCGAAATCCCGCACCGTGATCGTGAGTCCAGGAGGAGCACCGTGAGCTACCCAGGTGGCGGCGGAGGCGAATGGCCACCGCAGAACAACCCCTACGGCCAGCCGCAGCCCGGCTTCGGCCAGCAGGGCGGTTACCCGCAGCAGCAGCCGCAGCCCGGTTTCGGGCAGCAGGGCGGGTACCCGCAGACCGGGCCGCAGCCCCAGCAGGGCTTCCCGCAGACCGGTCCGCAGGGCTTCCCCCAGCAGGGGTACGGCCAGCAGCCCGGGTTCGGCGGGCCGCAGCAGCCGTTCGGGCAGCAGCCCTACGGCTTCGCGGGCGGCGAGCCGCCGAAGAAGAAGCGCACGGGCCTGATCATCACGGCGGTCGTCGCCGTGATCGCGCTGGCCGCGGGCACGTTCTTCACGGTGCAGGCGCTGCGCAGCTCCGACGTGGCGGCGGGCTCGGAGACCCCGACCACCGCGGCGACCAACCTGCTCAGCGCGCTGGGCAGCGGTGACGTCCTGGGCATCATGAACGGCCTGGCGCCCGCCGAGGCCAAGCTCAGCAAGGACTACACCGAGGCCACGGTCGACGAGGCCAAGCGGCTGGAGATCCTGAAGAAGGACGCGGACCCGCAGAAGATCAGCGGCGTCCAGATCAAGAGCGAGGGCATCAAGTTCGACGACGCCGCCGCCGAGAAGGTCAACGACCGCCTGACCATCAACAAGGTGGTCGAGGGCAAGATCACGGTGACCTCGGACGTCAAGCAGATCCCGCTGACCGACAAGCTGGTCAAGGCGCTGGGCGCGAAGCTGGACCAGGAGCCCGAGACCGAGACGCTCGACTTCGCCAAGGAGAAGGAGAAGCGCAAGGGCAAGCCGATCGGCATCGCGACGATCAAGGTCGGCGACGAGTGGTACCCGTCGCTGTTCTACACGATCGCCAACGCCTACTTGGAGGACGAGGACCTCAAGTGGCCCGCGCAGGGCATCAAGGCGGCCGGCGCCGACAGCGCCGAGGGCGCGGCGAAGCAGATCGTGGAGAAGGCGCTGGCCGGTGACCTGGAGGGCGTCATCGCCCTGCTCCCGCCGGACGAGATGGGCGTCATCCAGGATCTGGGCCCGGTGCTGCTGGACCAGGCCGGCCGCGTGGGCGACAGCGGCGCGAAGCTGGTGGAGCTGGAGACGGACTCGAAGGACGTCACCGGCGGCAAGCAGCTGACCATCAAGAAGCTGGTCCTCGACGTCAAGGGCAAGCGCGGCGAGATCTCCCGCGACGGCGACTGCTACACCGCCAAGGCCGAGGGCGAGAAGACCCAGAAGATCTGCGCGGACGAGATCGCGCAGCTGGTGGAGCAGCAGGGTGGCCGCGACGTGCCGCCGGCGGCGGTCGACGTGATCTCCCGCGTCGGCGCGCAGGTGCTCAAGGACGGCCTCGGTGTCGTGGCCGTCGAGGTGGACGGCAAGTGGTACGTCAGCCCGATCCGGACGTACAGCGAGGTCGTGCTGACCCTCATGCGCGGCCTTCAGCCGAAGGACATCGACGAGCTGCTCAAGCTGGTCAAGTAAGACCCCCGCGAAGGCCCCCGCCAGGCTCAGCCCGGCGGGGGCTTTCTCATGCCCACCGAAGCCACCACCCACGCCACCGGCGCACTACCAACACACTCTTCGCGCCACCCACACACTCTTCGCGCCACCCACACACTCTTCGCGCCACCCACGCACTCTTCGCGCCACCCACGCACTCTTCGCGCCACTCACGCGCTCTTCGCGCCGCAGGCGCGGCTTTTCCTTTGGGCTATTTAGCCACGGGAAGGGCCTCGGTCTCCCTCCGTACGGCCTGGGCGCAGCCCAACCACAGATCGCCGGGGTCGGCCTGAAAAAGTTTCGCGAGGAACGAGCGGAAGTTTTTTGGACGACCCCGGCGATCTGTGGTTGCCTCCGGTAGGCCGTGCGGAGGGAGACCGACGCTCTTCCCCTCCGGGGGCCTGCCCGCCGGCGAGGCTCTTTTCTTTCGAGCGCGCAGCGCGTTCGCTTGGGAGCGCTACGCGCGTTTCTCAAAGCGCTTCAAGAGCTTGAACAGCGCAAACGCGCTGACGCGCTCGAAAGAAAAAGAGCCTCGCCGGCGGGCAGGCCGCCGGGGGAGGAAAAGAAAAAGAGGGGGCTTTTC
>NZ_BAAABU010000029.1:0-92756 GCF_039521145.1 Saccharothrix mutabilis subsp. mutabilis | reverse complement strand
CCGCCAGCTTCTCGAACATCGCGATGCCGGCCGGGATCGAGTCGTGGCGGTACGCGCCGGCGGCGGTCTTGCTGAACAGCAGGACGTGCAGGCCCTCCGGGTGGCCGGACGCGGCCGGCGCGGATGTCACCCCGGTCACTATGAGAACTGATGCAACTACTGTGAGTAGTCGCCTGAGGGTGTGGTGCATTGCCACTCCTTCGGGGCGGTTGTTGGGCGGGCGGTTACTCGGTGAAGGCGGCGGTGGCGCCGCGCAGGAAGGCCAGACCGTCGGCGGCGAGGGCGTCCGGCGACGAGGCCAGCGGCCTCCAGATGGAGGCCGCGGTGGCGATGGAGGCGTTGTCCGGCGTGAACGACTCGATGCACAGCGGGCCGCGGTAGCCGGTCTCGGCCAGGGCGTGGAGGATGCCGGGCCAGTCGAGGTGGTCGCGGCCGGGCGTGCCGCGGTCGTTGGCGCAGACCTGGACGTGGGCGGTGCGCGCGCCTGCGGCGAGGATCGCGGTGACCGGGGAGGTCTCCTCGATGTTGAGGTGGTAGACGTCCAGCGCCAGGCCGCAGCCCTCGTCGGGCAGGCCGGCCAGCGCTTCGAGTGCCTGGTCGACGGTGTTGAGCAGGCTGGTCTCGTAGCGGTTCAGCGGCTCGACGGCGATCTTGACGCCCCGGGAGGCCGCGTACTCGACCACCGGGGCCAGGTTCTCGCGCAATCGGGCGTAGACCCCGGCGCGGTCGTCGATGCGCCACGTCCGGCCGACCGAGCTGTACGCGGGCCCGGCCGCGACCGGGCTGCCGACGACCGCGGCGACGTCCACGACGTGCCGGAGGTAGTCCCGGGTCTCCGGGACGGTGTCGGCGTCCACCAGTTCGCGGCCGGGCGGCATCACCAGGCAGACCGACGCCTTGAGGCCCAGTTCCGCCAGCAGGTCGGCCGCGCGGTGCGGGTCCCAGTCACCCGGCTGCTCCACGGGCAGCTCGATGACGTCGAAGCCCTGCTCCCGCACCCACGGGGCGAGCTTCGCCAGGTCCTCGTCGGTCAGCGGGGAGGTCCATACCCACGTGTTGACGCCGATGTCCCACATGTGGGTGAACGTAAGCCAGGTCATATGACCTGGTCAATACAAAAGGAACGCCCCCAGTACCTACTTATGTCTACTTCTCGCCAAAAGCCAGCTCGCTGCTCAGCTCGCGAGTTGCACGTCGAGCACTTCGGGCGACAGCGCGTGCTTGGCCACCATCGCCGCCGCGCCCAGCACGCCGGCCTCCGGGCCCGCCTTGGACGCCACGATCCGCAGGTTCTCCGTGGCCAGCGGGAGGGAGCGGCGGTAGACCGACTCGCGCACGCCGGCCAGCAGCATCTCCCCCGCCTGCGCGACCAGCCCGCCCACCACGACCAGCGAGGGGTTAAACATGCTCACGCACGCCGCCAGCACCTCGCCGATGTCGCGGCCCGCCTGGCGCACCACCTGCCCGGCCTCCAGGCTGCCCGACCGGACCAGCCGCACCACGTCGGCCGTCGTCGTGGCGTCCACGCCCCGCTCGCGCAGCTTCGCCGCCATCGCCGGACCGCTGGCCACGGCCTCCAGGCACCCGGTGTTGCCGCACCGGCACAGCACGTCCCCGCCGTGCGGGGCCTGGATGTGCCCGAGGTCGCCGGCCGCGCCGACCGCGCCCCGGTGCAGCACGCCGTTGCTGATCAGGCCCGACCCGATGCCGGTGGCGACCTTGACCACGATCATGTGCTCGGCCTCGGGGAACGCCGTGGTGTGCTCGCCCAGCGCCATCAGGTTGACCTCGTTGTCCACCAGCACCGGCACGCCCAGTTCGGCCGTGACCAGGCCCGGCACGTCGAAGCCGTCCCAGCCGGGCATTATCGGCGGGTTGTTGGGCCGCCCCGTGGAGTGCTCGACCGGGCCGGGCAGGCCGATGCCCACGCCCGCGACCGGCGCGCCGTCCGCGGGCAGCAGCTCGCGCCACGCCTTGACCAGCAGCGGGAGGATGACCGTCGGGCCGTCGGCGATGTCCAGCTCGATCTGCTCGACCGCGATCAGCCGGCACCCCAGGTCGGCGACGGCGACCGTGGCGTGGGTCGCGCCGACGTCGGCGGCCAGCACCAGCCGCGCGCCCGAGTGGAAGGCGAACCGGCTGGCGGGCCTGCCGCCGGTGGACACGTCGTCGCCGATGTCGCTGACCAGGCCGGCCGCCATGAGCAGGTCCAGGCGGGCGCGGACGGTCGAGCGGGCCAGGCCGGTCTCGGCCACGATGTCCGCGCGCGTGCGCGGCCGGCCGTCCATCAGCAGGCGCAGCAGGGCGGCGGGCGAGGCGGCGTCGACGGTCGGGGCACTCTCCATCGCTCCATTGTTCCAGACCACCGCCGTTTGCGGCTGGCCCACGTCATTAGTCGGGCGAGTTGACGAACGGCGACCGGCGACTTCGGCCCATCGGCCGGCAATACACCGCGACGAACTGTGTGGACTGTTGACGGCCCGTCCGTCCCGGCCGGCGGGGGACCGCGCCGATAACCTCCGACACGCCGCAGGAGCACGGGACGCGAGGAGCCGAGGTGCCGTACGCAGTGTGGATCGAGCTGTCCGACCCCGATCCACCGGGGTCCGGCGACGTCGCCCACGCCCGGCCGCCCGACCTCGTGCTGGAGCTGATCGAGGCGGGCGGTTCGGGGGACGGTCCGGTGCTCGACGCCGAGGACGAGCCGGCGGTCGTCGCCGACGAGCCGGTCGCGCTGCTCGACGTGCGGGTGCTGACCTACCCGGAGGGCGCACGGGTCGGGCTGGCCGTGGCCGCGGCGGACCTGCCGGCGGCGCTGGCCGTGGGCCTGGGCGTGGCCCGGTACCTGTCCGGCACGCCCGCGCTGTTCGGGTGGCGGCTGGAGTCCATCAGCGGCGCGAAGCTCGACGCGCCGCTGGAGCCGGACGTGTGGCTGCCGTCGGTGGACGACGACCGGCCCCGGTTCCCGATCGCCGAGCACCTGCCCCGCGAGCTGCAGGAGCCCGCCGCCCAGTACCTGCTCGCCGCCGCGGCGGCCGACGTCAACGACCCGGTGGGGCGCGGGCCGTGGCGGGTGGACGCGGCGGACCTGGTCGCCGGGTCGGTCGAGCACCCGTGGGGCCGGGAGCTGGTGGCCGCCCTGGGCGGCCTGCTGGTCGCCGCCTGCCGCGCGGAGGCGGTGCGGCACCCGCTGGTGGGGCGCGGCGGCGGGGACGCGGCGCTCGCGCAGGCGCTGCTGGACGCCGTGCGCGCCGACCACGACGCACCGGTCACCGACGTCGACCAGGACGGCATGCGCGGCCACCTGCTGCTGGAGGACTTCGCCGCCGCCCACGACCTCCAGTGGCACCGCGTGGACCCGGTCCTGGCCCCCGACCTCGCCGAACAGCGGCAGCGGGCCCAACTGCGCGCCCTGCTGCGGGCGGGCATCCGGTGCCTGGCGACGTTGGGCCGCGACGGGCTGGCCGCCGCCGAGACGCCGTGGGTGTGGCTGGCGGACCTGGACAGCGACGACGTGGCCGCCGTGGTGGACCACTTCGCCGACCGCGACACCGAGCAGACCGCCGAGGCCGCCGAGGAGGCCGAGGCGCTGCTGTACGGGGCGACCCAGGCGCACCTGCTGATGCGCCTGGCGCTGCTGCACCCGGAGCTGCTGGCCGCCGACCGCATCACCGCCGTGCGCAACGACCTGCGGATCTCCACCGAGCCGCTGCAACACCTCGGGTTCCACGCCCTGACGTCGTTCGGGTCGGCGGCCCTGGAGCGGGCGACGCCGCCCCCGCACGCCGCCGGGGTCGCCCGGACCGTGCTGGCGGCGCTGCGGGCCGTCGACGCCGAGGAGGACGACGCGCTCGACGAGCTGTACGCGGCCATCGAGGACGTGCTGCCGACCCGCCACATCGCCGACCGCGAGCGGCAGGCGCACACCGACGCGTTCCTCGACGTGGTCACCGCGACGGCGGCGGCCGGCGAGGACGCCGCCCGGGTGGCGCGCGAGCTGTTGGCGTTCCCGGCGGAACTGGCGTGCATCGTGGCCGACCTGCCCGACGGCGGCCGGGCCGAGCACACGTTGCGGCTGCGGGTGCTCGCGGCGGCGGCCGGGCTGGACCCGGCGGTGGCCGGCGAGGTCGCGGCCGACCTGCCGGGGCTGCGCGGCAAGGACCCCCGCGACGAGCCGGCCCTGCACGCCGAGGCGAGCACGTGGTGGGGTCGCGCGGTGCGGGCGTTCGGCGACCGGCCGGACGTGGTGGCGCGGGCGCTCGCCCGCTGCCCCGAGCCGGGAGCCGGCCTGTTGCGCCGGATCACGACCGCCTCACTCGACGACCTGCCCACCCCGACGGCGGTCGTCGCGGTCGTGCAGGCCGTCTCCGCGCTCGGCATCGCCGCGCGGGCCCCCTACCTGCCGCACGAGATCATCACCGGGTGAGCGCGGCAGGCGCGGCGCGGCGAGCAGCGGCAGCACCATGAGGGCGGCGGCGGTCGCGGTCAGGGCGGCCGGGGCGGCGTCCAGCACCAGGCCGCCGAGCAGCGCGCCGCCCGCCACGGCCCCGTTCCAGGCCGCGATGGTCAGCGACTGCGCCGAGTCCGCGCTCCGCCCGGCCACCACGGCGGTGACCGCTTGGAACGCCGTCGGCGCGCCCCCGAACGCCAAGCCCCACAACGCCATCGAGCCCCACAGCCAGTCCACGGGCAGCAGCACCGCCACCACGATCGCCGCCGGGCACACCACCAGCACACCCCTCGGGCACCGGTCCAGCGCGCGGCCGACGACGAGGATGCCCACGACGGCCGCGAGCCCGAACACCAGCAGCGCCGCGCTCAGCGACGACTCCCTCCCCGACCGCGCCAGCACCGGCCCCAGGTAGGTGTAGAGGGTGTTGTGCGCCAACGAGAACGCCGCCACCGTCACCACCACCCGCACCATCCCGGGCACCCGCAGCGCGGCCGGGACGCTGACCCGCACCGGTTCGGCGGCCACCGGCGGCACCACCGCCGAGACCCACGCGAACAACGGCACCGCCACCAGGCCCATCAGCACGAACGTCCACCGCCAGCCCACCAGCTCCCCCAGCGCGGTGCCCGCCGGCACGCCGACGGCGAACCCCAGCGGGGTGCCCGCCATGGCCACCGCCAACGCCCGACCGGACCGCCCCGGCGGCGCGAGGCGCATCGCGTACACCGCCACCAGCGACCACATGACGCCGGTGATCGCACCGGACACGACCCGCGCGCCCAGCACGACCGCGAACCACGGTGACGCGGCGATGACGAGGTTGGTCACCGCGAACCCGAGCACGAGCGCGAGCAGCACCCGCTTGCGCGGCAGGCGGGAGGCCCAGGCGGTCAACGGGATCGCGGTCAGCGCGGTGGTGAGGGCGTACCCGGTGACCAGGTGCCCGGTGGTCGAGGGCGGCACGCCGAAGTCGGCGGACATGCCCAGCAGCAGCCCGGCCGGCAGCACCTCGGTGAGGCAGCCGAGGAACACGATGACCGACAACGCGAGCAACGCCCGGAGCGGGAGCACGGACGGCCCCTTTCGGCGAGGGACGGCCGGCGTCCCGCGCGGGGGACGCCGGCCGAGCGGGTCAGCCCTTGGCGAGCTGGGCGTTGATCCAGGACCGCAGGGCGGCCTCGCCGCGGTACCCGACGTGCCGGGAACCGGTCAGCTCGGCCCCGTTGCGCACCGGGACGAGCGTGGGCAGGTACTGGATGCGGTACTTGGACGCCAGGTCGCGGCTGGTGTCGACGTCGACCTCGCCGAGCAGGAAGCGCCCGTTGTACTCGGCGGCCAACCGCTCGATGACCGGCTTCATCTGCCGGCACGGGCCGCACCAGGTGGCGCCGAAGTCCAGCACGACCAGCTTGGTCTTCGAGATCTCCATGACCTGGGCGTGGTTGGCCGAGGTCACCTTGACGACGTTCTCGTTGGCGGTGGTGGCGGGCGCGGCGCCGGCCGGGGCCACCGCCATGATGGTGGCGGCGGCGACCGCGACGGCGGTGACGCCGAGGCGCAGCAGTCTGGCGAACATGGTTGATCTCCTCCATTGGCAGGGAAAGGCGGCGGAACGTTCGGGCCGGCCCCCGCGGGACCGGCGTTCGCCCGGTCGGGGCGGACCGGCGTTCGCCCGGTCGGGGCGCACCGGTGTTCGCCCGGTCGGGGCGGACCGGCGCGGACCGGGTTTTCAGTCCGAAGTGGACGTCGGCAGGCCGGCGGCCACCCAGTCCTCGATGCCCTCGCGGTACTTGCGCACGTTCGCGTAGCCCAGCTCGGTGAGCCGGGCGCCCACGAACTCGCTGTTGCGGCAGGGGGTGTTGGCGCAGTACACGACGATGTGGGCGGACTTGTCGGGCAGGACGTCGGGCGCGTGCCGGTCGGTGGACGCCGCCGCCTGCTCGTACGGGTAGCCGGGGATGTTCAGCGCGCCCGGCAGGTGTTCCTTCTCGTAGTACGCCACGGGCATCGTGTCCACCACGACCAGCGTGCCCGCGTCGATGCCCTTCCTGAGTTCCTCACGGGTGATCAGCGGCAGCATGGCGGTGTCCCTCTTTCCGGATCGGGATTCCCGCGGCGGTGCACCGAGTGTGACCACGCCGGGGACACCGCGCCCACTGCCGGCCTGCTATGCCGTCCGGTTATCCGCGAGCCAGTGCCGGTAGACCTCGTGGTCGGCGGCCAGCCGCCGGTACGCGCCCAGCGCCGCCGCGTGCACGTCGGCGAACTGCGCGGCGAACGGGTGGTCGGTGCGCCACAACAGGATGTGCTGCACGGTCATCGGCGTCCCGGTCAACGGCCGCACGACCATGCCGGGCGTGTCCGGGGTGGTCGGCTGCACCAGGCACACCCCGTGCCCGCCGGCCACCAGGCGGAACCGCAGGGTGTCCACGTCGTGCGCGATGCGCGGGGTGAACCCGTGCGCCAGGCACATCTCGCGGAACACGATCCGGCAGCCGTCGCCGCAACTGGACACGATCCACCGCTCCTCGGCCAGGTCGATGAGGTCCACCGAGGACGCGTCGGCCAGCCGGTGCCACGACGGCAGCGCGACGAACGCGGGCTCGGTCACCACCCGCGCGGCGCGCACCTCGCCGGGCACGGCCAGCGTCCGCGGACCGCAGATCAGCACCAGGGCCAGGTCCACGCACCGGTTCACCACCTGCTGCACCAGCCGGGTGTGCGACATGTCCGCGCGGGTGGTCAGCTCGCGGCCGGGCATGAGGTCGAGCAGGCAGTTGAACACCTCGGGGGCCAGCGCGCTGTCGTTCCAGCCGACCCGCACGCCGCCGTCGGCGCGTTGGTGGCGGCGGAAGTCGCGGTCCAGCTCGTCGAACGCCGGGATGATCGCCTCGGCGCGGGACAGCACGAGTTCGCCGATGCGCGTGGGCCGGACGCCGCGCGGGTCGCGGTCGAACAGGCGGTCGCCGACGAGTTGTTCGATGCGGCGCAACTGGTGGCTGAGCGCGGGTTGCGGCAGGCGCAGCTCGCCCGCCGCGCGGTTGAGGCTGCCCGCCCGCGCGATGGCGAGCAGCACGCGGAGGTGTCGGACTTGGAGCTCCATGTCACTCATTACGCTCGCTCGACCGCGTGCTGTCACCTTCCTACGCCGATCACTGGCGGCTATGTCGGCCGAACGGCGTCCGGGCGCGGGCCGTTCGGTTCAGCGCTTCCCGTTCTATAAGGCCGTGGCATGACCTTTCGGCAGTACCACCACCCCCGGGTGGTCCGCATAGTGGTCGAATCGCCCGATTCCCGGGACCTCCCTGCGAAACACCCACCGGAGCCGACGGTGATGACCACTCCCCTGACCGAGCACTGCGCCGGACCGCTCGCGAGCGCCCGGCACGTCTGCCTCGGTGTCAGCCCGTTCAACAGCTACTTCTCCGTCGAGCGCATCGTCGAGCTGGCCCGCTGGGCGATGGCGTCGTTCGAGGACTACCACTTCTTCATCCCCGACCGCGCCGCCGCTTTCACCTTGGAGGCGTTGGGCTACGACCCGGCCCGTGCGCGCGGCAAAGCGCGCCGGCAGGGCCAGTACGTGGTCAACAAGGTGTGCCGCGCCCTGGTGGACCTCGGGGTCCACCACCCGGAGCGGCACGTGCTCGACGGCGCGACGCTCGCCGAGAACCCCTGCTACCAACGCCTGCTGATGAACGCGCACGACCTGTTCGAGCAGGACGAGACGTTCGCCGGGCACTGCCTGGACGCCACCCGCTGGGTCCTGGACCGCAAGCTGCCCGACGGCGAGGTGCCGTCGGAGGCCCAGCTGCGCAGCGCCGTGCGGTACTTCCTGGCGGAACTGCCGCTGTTCGTCGACACGCCGGCGATCGTCGGGGTGTCCGGCTCGGTGTTCGCCTACCACCAGCGGGTCAAGTTCCTGGAACTGCTCTACGCCCGCGAACTGCCCTGGCAGCCGCACCCCGGCCAGGGGTTCGTGCTGCTGCGACCCGACGAGGAGTGCTGAGCCGTGCACGACGACCACTCGCTGCGCCGCCTGCCCGACACCGCCCGCTGCTCGTGGGTTTCCGTTGCCGTGCAACGGTTCGGCCAGGTGTCGTCGTTCCACCAGTTCCTGCTCGGGGCGGTCCTCGGGTTCGGGATGACGTTCTGGGACGCCGTCCTGGCGATCACGCTGGGCTCGGTGATGCTGGAAGTCGTCACCGTGCTCATGGGCGTCGCCGGGATGCGTGAGGGCGTCTCGACGTCCGTGCTGGCCCGGTGGGCCGGGTTCGGCGGGCGCGGGTCCGCGCTGGTCGGCCTGCTGGTCACGGTGAGCCTCGCCGGTTGGTTCGGCGTGCAGAACGACGTGTTCGCGCACGGCCTGCACGCGTTGATGGGCGGCCCGCCGGTGTGGGTGTGGGCGGTGCTCGGCGGGATCGCGGTCACGCTGATCGTCGTCGCGGGCTTCCACACCATGGCGTGGACCGCCTACCTGACCGTGCCCGCGTTCCTGCTGCTGGCGGGGTACGCGATCAGCCAGGAGCTGACCCGGCACGACCTGGGCGACCTGGTGTCGATGGCCCCGCCCGGCCCGGCGCTGTCGGTCGCGCAGGGCACCACGCTGGTGGCGGGCGCGTTCATCATGGGCGCGGTGATGACGCCGGACATGACCCGGTTCAACCGCCGCGTCTCCGACGTCGTCAAGCAGACGCTGATCAGCGTCACCCTCGGCGAGTACCTGATCGGCCTGACCGGAGTGCTGCTGGCGCACGCCGCGCGCAGCGCCGACATCGTCGCGGTGATCACCTCGACGTCGGGTGTGCTGGGCACGCTGATCCTGGTCACGGCGATCATGAAGATCAACGACTGGAACCTGTACTCGGCGTCGCTGGGGCTGGTCAACACGGTGCACGTGCTGGCGGGCCGCACGCTGTCCCGGGCGAAGGCGACCCTGGCGCTCGGCGCGCTGGGCACGTTCCTGTCCGCGATCGGCATCCTGGACCACTTCACGACGTTCCTGACCTGGATCGGGGTGATCACGCCGCCGGTCGCGGGCATCGTGATCGCCGAGTACTTCGTGGTCCGCACGTGGCGGCGCGCGCTGGACGAGTCCCGGGCGGTCGGCGAACTGCCCGCCGACCCGCCGAACTGGGTGCCCGCGTCGCTGCTGTGCTGGGCGGCCGGCGCGGCCGTGGGCGCGTTCGTGCCGATCGGGATCCCGACGATCAACTCCGTGCTGACGGCGTTCGCGCTGTACGCTGCGATCGGCAGGACAGTCGGGATCCTGCGACCGCCGCCCAGGTCCCGGGTCGACACCCACCGCTGAGACGGGCGTGACGGCATGGAACTCGACGTCCACCACCTCCGCCTCGTGCGGGCCATCGGGGACACCGGCAGCCTGTCCGAAGCGGCGGTGGTGCTCGGCGTGAGCCAACCCGCGGTGAGCGGGAAGCTCAAACGCCTGGAGAACGCGCTCGGCCAACGGCTGTTCGACCGGGGCCGGGCGACCACGGTGACCCCGACCCCGACCGGCGAGCTGCTGCTGAGCCGGATCACCGCGGTCCTCCCGCTGATGGAGGGTCTGGTGCACGACATCGAGTCGCGCACCAGACCGGCCGCGGCCCGCCCGCGCGTGGGCGGCGCGTGCTCCCCGATCCTGGGCCACCTGCCCGGGATCGCCGCGGACCACCTGCCGTGCGGCGCGGACGCCACCCTGCTCGACAGCGAGTGCCGGGACCTGGTCGTGGACCTGGTGGCCCAGCGCCGGTTGGAGATCGGCCTGGTCAAGGACTACCCGGGTTTCGAGACCACCACGCCGGCCTGCGTGGAGACGGCGGTGGTGGCGCACGACCCGACCATGGTGGTCCTGCCCGAGCACCACCCGTTGGCGCGGTTGGACGTGGTGCGCCTGGAACAGCTGGCCGACGCGGAATGGGTGCTGCCCGGCCCGGACTCGACCCGCTTCCACGAGTACTTCCACGGGACGTGCCGGGCGGTCGGCTTCCGGCCGCGGGTCCGGCACGTGGCGGAGAGCTACTCGACGACGATCGCGGCCGTGCGCAACGGCGCGGTGGGGCTGTCCCAGGCGGCGTGCGAGGGGCACCAGCAGGTGGCGGTGCGACTGCTGGCCGACGACGTCCTGAGCCGGCGCTTCGTGCTGATGTGGCACCGGGAAGGCGTCGTGGCACCCCACGCGCAGGCCGTGCTGGACGCCGCCATCAAGGCCTACCACGCGGAGTGCCACGCCTCCCCGGTCTACTCGCGCTACCTCAGCTAGGAACCTGCCCGGTCTGCGCTCTTCAGGCGCAAACGGGTCAGTCCAGGAAGCCGGTGGGGGCCGTCGTCCCGTCCACCCAGGCCGTGAAGAACGGCTTCAGGTCCATGTCGGCCACCGCCGCCACGTACAGCTCCCAGTCGTACCAGCCCTGGTTCCAGTTGTCGTTGATCTCCGGGAACTCGCGCAGGACCGCGAAGAACTTCTCGTCACCGATGTGCTTGCGCAGCGCGTGCACCATCAGCACGCCCTTGTCCGACACCGAGAACTCCCGGCCCTTCCCGGGGTCGGACAGCTTGCGCGCCCAGAACGCCGGGTCCGCCGCCCGCACCGCCGCCTGGTAGCGCTGCTCGACCGCGATCCCGCGCCGCTCCTCGTCCCACAGCCACGCCAGGTACCGGGCGAACGACTCGGGCAGCGGCTGGTCCTTCCACATCTTGATGGCCAACTTGTTGCCCCACCACTGCGCCGCCGCGGCCTGGACCAGCGCCGACTCGCCCGCGCCCGCGCCGAACACCGGACGGCCCTGGGCGGGGTGGGCGTACCCGAGCCGGTCGGGCACGTACAGGCCGCCGGTCGACGAGTACGGGAACGGGCCCAGCTTGCCGGTCAGGAACCCGAGCACCTCGGGCAGCTTCGCGGCCAACGGCCCGGCGTTGGCGCCCGGGGCGAACGCGTTGAGCACCGGCGTGTCGCCGGCGGTGGACTCCTGCACGGTGTACCGGTCGATGCCGATCATCGTGGCGGACGGGGCGATCGGCTGGTTCTCCACCCACGTCGTGGCGCTGCCCGGTTCGCGCACGCCGTTAGACACCACCGTCCAGCCGCGCGGGACGGTCGCGGTGACGCGGAAGGTGGCCTTGTCGGCGGTGGTGTCGTTGACCGGGAACCACGTCGTCGCCGAGTGCGGCGCGCCGGCCGCGAACGCGCCGCCGGTGTACGAGGTGCGCCAGCCGGTCCAGCCGCGCGGGGTGTACTCGGCCTGCGGCCGTCCGCAGTAGACGATCGTGACGGTGAAGGTCGCGCCTTCCTCCAGGACGGTCCTCGGGGTCACGACCAGTTCGTGCTCCTTGGCCCGGGTGAAGGTCGCGGGCACGCCGTCCACGTGCACGCCGCTCACCGTCAGGCCGCGCAGGTCCAGGTTGAACCGGCTCAGCCGCTGGGTGGTGACCGCGGTGACGACGGTCTTCGCGGACAGGAACCGGGCGGCGGGGTCGTAGGACAGGGCGACGTCGTAGTGCGAGACGTCGTAGCCGCCGTTGCCGTCGGTCGGGTAGTACGGGTCCACGCCCAGCACGGTGCCGTTCGGGGCGACGTGGACGTAGCCGTCGCCGCCGATCGTGTCGTCCTGGGCGGTGGCGGGGGTCGGGCACACGGTCAGGCCGCACAACAGCAGGGTGACCGACGAACCGAGTCGTCGGATGCGCACAGCCATGGGAAACCTCTCCAGTGGGGACATGTGCGGGCCAGTCTCGGCGCGCCCCGCCGTCCCGCCCCACTGCCACTTCCCCATGTCGGCGCGTTATCGGCGACGGCCGGATGCACCCGCCTGGCCGGCGAACCTGCCGCTAGAATCCGCCGCCGAATTTCCATCCCTCGCTTATGAAATTCGCGATATTCGTCCTTACGAGTTGCCGCCTGCGACATCCGGGTGTTCTCCGGAATTCACCGAAACGCCCATCACCGATCCGCGATTTCCCTAGTGCGCAGACCCGTCGCCGCTGGTCAGGTGGTTCGACCAATTCCAGTGATCCGGCGGTCTCCGCCTGCGCGAAAAACGAGGAACACACACCAAGGGAAAGTGGGAGCGATGCGAAAACTCCTCCGCACGGTGCTCACCGGCGTTTCGGTGGCCACTCTCGGATTCACCGGTCTCGCGGTCGGCTCGGCCGCGCCGGAACGGTCGGTCGACCTGCCCGCGGACGTCCTCGCGGCCATGCAGCGCGATCTCGGGCTCACCGCCGACCAGGCGGCCAGACGCGCGGCGCAGCAGGACGAGGCCGACCGGCTCGACGACGTGCTGGCGGGACGCCTGGGCGCGGCGTTCGGCGGCGCGTGGTTCGACGCCGAGGCGGGCCGGCTCGCGGTCGCCGTCACCGACCCGGCGCGGGCCGGCGAGGTGCGCGCGGCGGGCGCGCGGGCGCACGTGGTCAAGCACAGCGCGGCCGACCTGGAGCGGATCAAGGGCGAGCTGGACTCCCTGGCGGGCAAGCGGGCCGACGACGGCAAGCGCGACAGACCCGGCGGCGGCCGGTCCGACGAGGTCAAGGGCCTGGTGTCCTGGTCGGTCGACCCGACCGCCAACGTCGTGTCGGTGACCGCGCTGGCCGCCGGGTCGGAGAAGGCCGTCGCGGGCCTGCGCAAGTACGGCGACGCCGTGCGCGTGGGCTACACCGACGTCGAACCGTCCACGGCGGCGTTCCTCGACGGCGGCGACATCCTGTACTACGGCGCGTTCGGCGGCGGGTACTGCTCGGCCGGGTTCAACCTGCGCAACGTCAACAACGGCCTGCGCTACGTCCTGACCGCGGGCCACTGCGGCCCGGCCGGCACCGCCGTGTACGGCTACACCGGCGCGCAGATCGGCACCGTGCAGGCCGCGTTCTTCCCGACCTGGGACGACGCGCTCGTGCGCGTGACCAACACGGCCGCGTGGACCCAGGGCCCCTGGGTGGACGTGAACCCGTCGCAGGGCGGCGTCGTCACCGTGAGCGGGTACAGCGACTCGCCGGTGGGCACCGCGATCTGCAAGTCCGGCGTGACCACCAAGCTGACCTGCGGCGTGATCACGGCCAAGCGGCAGACGGTGACGTACTCGGGCGGGCAGACGGTGTACGACCTGACCCGGCACAACGCGTGCGTCGAGCCGGGTGACTCGGGTGGTGCGAACTACCGCAACTCCGGCACCCGCACGGCGGAGGGCGTGACCAGCGGAGCCCAGCTCTACGTGGTCGGCGGCCGGTACCGGTGCGCGGCGGCGGTGGGCCTGCCCAACGTGTCCTGGTACTACCCGGCGGCGATCAGCCTGCCCTACTACCAGGCCGTGTACGGCGCGACGCTCTGGTGATCGCGTGAGAGGGCCGGCCGGCGACTTGATCGCCGGCCGGCTCGCGCGCTTGAGTAGGCGCATGGCTTTCGCCTTGGAGCGCTACTGCGCCGAAATCGTCACCCAAACGGACCTGCTGCGCGCGCACGTGAGCGGCGCGGACATGCGGACCCGAGTGCCCAGCTGCCCCGACTGGAACCTCGGCCAACTCTTACGGCACGTCGGCGGCGGGCACCGGTGGATCGAGCAGGTCATCCAGACCGGCGGTCCGGTGCCCAACCCGGCGCGCGACCTCGACGGCTACACCGACGAGGACGCCGCGTACCTCGACGGGTGGCTCGCGGAGAGCGCGACCGTCCTGACGAAGGCGTTGCGGGACAACGGCCCGGACCGGCCCGTCGAGGTGGGCATCCCCGGCTTCACCTCGCCGGAGCTGTGGGCGCGGCGGATGACCCACGAGACCGCCGTGCACCGGGCGGACGCCGCTGCCGCCGTCGGGGCGGAGTTCGACCTCGCGCCCGAGATCGCCGCCGACGCGGTGGACGAGTGGATGGTCTTCGGCGCGAGCCCTCGGCGCGGTGTGGCGGTCGGGCCCGGCCGCAGCCTGCGGTTCGAGGCCACGGACACCGACGCGGCGTGGTTCGTGGACCTCACCGGCGAGGCCCCGCAGTGGCGGCGCGGCCGGGAGGACGCCGCGGTGACGGTGCGCGGGCCGGTGGCGGAACTGGTGCTGTCGCTCTACCTGCGGCCCGCGCCGCACGTGGAGGTGAGCGGCGACCGGGCCCTCCTGGAGGACTGGGTGGCCCGCACGGGCATCTTCCGGGGCTGAGCCGGGCCGGCGGCGGTCGCTGCGTTCCAGAGTGGGGGTCGGGTCAGCGGCGGTCGCTGTGCCCGAGGGAGCGGTCCGGGGCCACGCGGTCCCGGACCAGCCGCTTGAGTTCCGCGAGGTCCGGGAAGCCGTCCCGCTGCTTGCGCGACCAGATCGTCTCGCCGTCCAGCCGCACGTCGAACACGCCGCCGGTGCCCGGGACCAGCGCGACCTCGCCCAGCTCGGTGGTGAACGTGGTGAGCAGCTCCTGGGCGGTCCAGCCGGCGCGCAGCAGCCAGCGGCATTGCGTGCAGTACTCGATCTCCAGCCGGGGCCGCCTCGTCGTCATGGCCGCAAGTATGGTCTCCGACGTGGCGGGTCGGGTTCCTGACCAACATCGGCAACCCGAAGGCGGCGGTGTTCTTCGGCAGCCTGTTCGGCGCGTTGCTGCCCGCCGACACGGCGGCCCCCGGTCGGGTCGCGGTGGTCGCGGGCGTGGTGGCGCTGGCGGCGGCCTGGTTCTCGCTGGTGCGACCCTGTTCGGGCTGCCGCGCGTGGTCGAGGTGTACCGGCGGGGAAGGCGGTGGGTGGACCGGGTCACCGGGATCGCGTTCGTCGCCCTGGGGGGCCGCCTCGCGCTGGACCGGTGATGCCGTCCAGGACCGTGGCCACCAGCGCCGCGACCCGGTCGGCCGGCACCTCGACCGGCGCGCGCACCCCCCGGTACATGCGGGGCAGCACCAGGTCGTGGCACGCGCCGATGAGCAGGGTCGCGACGGCGTCGAGGTCGGCGTCCCGCCTGACCGCGCCCCGCTCCCGCTCGACCTCCAGGTAGTCGACCAGAGCGGTGTGCAGCCCGCGACCGCCGGCCAGCGGGTTGGGCAGCGCGTCGAACCTCGCGAGCACGTCCGGGTTGCCGACCAGGCCCGCGAACGCCGGCAGGATCGCCGTGTGGACGGCGAGGGCATGCCGCACGAACGCCCGGAGGTTCTCGGCGAGCGTGCCGTCCGTGGGCGGCGCGCCGAGGTCGTGCTCGACGGCGCGGACGTGGGCGTGCAGCGCGAGGGCGAGCAGCTCTTCCTTGTCGGCGAAGTGGTTGTAGAGACCGCCGTAGGCCACGCCCGCCGCCCGCGCGATGTCGCGGACGGTGAGGCCGGCGGTGCCGCGTTCGGCGATCAGGCGGGCGGCGGCGGTGATCAGGTGGTCGCGCAGGCTCACGTCGCCGTCGGGCAGGCCGGCTGCTCGTCTGGGGCTCATCGGGGCGCATCGTAGGCGAAGCCGTGGGCGGCGACCTCGGCGAGGAACGGCCCCGGCTCCACGACCTGCTCGACGTGCCACACCCCTTCGGGCAGTTCGGGCAACCGCTTGACCAGCAACGCCGCCACCACGCCGGTCGCCCGGCTCTGCCGCCGCCCGCTGAACGACGCCGTGACCCCGCCCGCCCGGACGGTGACCGCGAACCGGTCCGAGCCGACGTGGACCTTCGTCAGCGGCCGGAGCCGGCGCCGGACCCGCGCGGCGGCGG
Source organism: Saccharothrix mutabilis subsp. mutabilis (assembly GCF_039521145.1). Classification (NCBI taxonomy): domain Bacteria; kingdom Bacillati; phylum Actinomycetota; class Actinomycetes; order Pseudonocardiales; family Pseudonocardiaceae; genus Saccharothrix; species Saccharothrix mutabilis. The sequence continues at coordinate 76,668 of NZ_BAAABU010000029.1, read as the reverse complement.
GCAGGAGCGCGGTCAGCAGGCGGGAATCCAATGCGAGCCCGGTACGGGCGCGGTCGAGGCGCAACGTCCCGGGCAGGGTGTGCTGGTCGGAGAACGGGAAGCCGTGCACCGTCCGTTCCCCGCCGGGGAACGGCATCCGCCAGGCGGGCCCCAGCTCCCCCAGCCCGTCCAAGGTCCACTCCAACGCCGCCGGCCCGTGCCGCTCCCCCGCCCCCAGCAGCACTCCGATCTCGACTTCACGCGCCCCCGAGGCCTCGACCACCTGCCGCGCCAACAGGTTCGTGACGCCGGGCGCGAGCCCGACGCTGAGCAGCCCGGTCGCGGGCCCGGTCAACCCGCCGATCGCGGCGAGCCGATCAAGCGAGGCCGACACGTCCGCGTAGTGCACGCCCCGCTCCAAGCAGGCCTTCGCGACGCGGGCGTTGTCCACGTCCACGCACATCAACACCGCGTCCGCACCCTCGACGACCCGCTCGACCGCACCCGGTTCCCGCAGGTCGACCCGCACCGGCACCGCCCCGGGCACCGACCGCGCCTTGGCCGGGTCCCGCCCGGCCACCACGACCTCGCACGACCCGCGCAGCAGCGCGACCGCCTCCCGCCCCACGGCCCCGTACCCGCCGAACACCACGACCCGCTCCACGCGCACCCCCTCGTTGTGAACACCTGTTCATGAACAACTGTTCACAACGAGGGGGCGTGGTGTCAAGCCGTGCAGTTCTTCTGCGTGGTGCTGATCCTCTGGCCGGTGAACTCCTCCAGGACGGCGATGTTCTCCGGCGCGTAGTTGGTGGCGGTGATCTTGTCGGCGTTCGCGCTGCCCAGCTTGCCGGTGTAGGGGGCGGACTTCTCCAGCCAGTACGCGGTGCGCAGGAACTGGGTCAGCACCAGGTCGCGCAGCTTCGGCTCGGCCTTGATCTTCGCCCAGTACGCGGGGTACCGGTCCTTGGCGACCCGCAGGTACAGCAGCAGGTAGCGCAGGTTGGTGGCGGCGATGTCCCGGGCGTTGCTCGCGCCGACGCCCTTGATGTACTCCTGCACGACGGTCACGGCCGGCAGCCCGGTGAGGCCCGCGTTCAGCTCGGCGAGGACGCCTTGCAGCTTGTACTCGCCCTGCTGGCGGTCGCGCAGGTAGATGCCGTCCATGGAGTCGCTGAGGCGGTCCTTGATCAGCGGCAGGATCTCCTTGCGCGCGAAGCCGCCGTGCAGCGGGACGGTGGTGGCCTGGCGGGTGGCGTCGATCCAGGCGGCGGTGTGGACGTCCCAGCGGGTGCGGGCGCCGTCGAGGTCCCACATGTGGGTCTCCTCGTGGATGGCGACCATCATGGACTCGGCGAACCCTTCGAAGGAGTCCTTGCGCACGAACTGGTTCCAGTACGGGTCGCGGGCCTGGGCCTTGGCCAGCGCTTCGCCGCTGGGCCACCGGCGCTGGTACATGGTCTGGAGCGTGCGCATCCAGTTGGCCGAGGTGAACCCGGCCTTGAGGTCGCTGATGTCGGCGCGGGGGTTGTGCGGCTCCTCGTAGCAGTAGGGGACGGCGGCGTGCGCGGTCGGTTGGGCGAGGGACAGGGCGAGTGCGGTCACCACCAGCAGGGTTTTCACAGTGGGCACCTCGTCTCGGAACGGACTTGCCCGGACCGTAACGACGCCCGCGACGCGCACCTACTCCCAAGTCGCCATAACACCCGAGGACATCGTCACCGCCTTGGTGCGGAGAACTGAAGTCACCATCGAGCCAACCTGGGCGCTGTTACGATCACTGAACGAGAGGCCAGGAATCGACAGTGGCAGGGACAGCTTGAACGAAGACGAACTCGCAGAGATCGAAAACGAGCTCCGCGACATCTTTCGGACACTTGGCCTGGACTGGGCGCTCGCCGAGGTGGACCGCGCCATCGAAGAAGGCGTGGGAGAACTCCGCCACCTCCGCAGGAGCGCTGCCCCCTCGATACCAAGAGGGGTACACCGGGTTCATCTACGAAGCTGTTGTGCCCACTGAGCAGATCTATGCGAACACCAAGAAGAACCCGGGTACGCCCGTCGTCGCCACACGCGCGATGACGCCGACAGAACGCGTCACCCAACTCATCGATGCCGCGCTCGTGATGCTGGTCGAACTCCCTGAGGCAGAGGATCAGGCGTTGCGCAACCTCGCCGCATTCACTGGCCGGGACGACGCTGTCACGATCAGCTTCGTATCACCGGTCGCCACGGATCGACCATCAGCATTTCACCTGAAGGATGGCCGCGTCGATGCGAGCACGCGAGATCGCCTGCGCGGCCTGCTGGACCAGTTGCGCGCGGAGGTGCACGGATGACAGACACGCGTGCTCTTCTGGGCGAGATCAGGAGCCTGCTCGGGTCCTCTGTAGACCTTACCGGCATCAGCTCGAACGGCGCGGACGACATCTACGAGGTTTTCATCTTCTCGCTGGCCGCGGCGTTCGCACACGACCGAGGAGCCGACGTCAAGCTCGTCGACCACATGGGGCGACCCACGAACGAACTGAAGTTCCGGCGAAGCCCCGGACAGCTGTTCGCGAGAGATCACTCGTACACCCACGCGCTCATCCGCTTCGGCTTCACTCCGCCTCTCGAACTGCACATCGGCATCAGGGTACAAGGAGGATCCGGCGTCCTGCACGAGGCTGATGTTCTGATGCTTCCGCAGGAAGAGGCCGACATCAGCAGACAAGCCGGAGTCGCACCACGGGCCGCCAAGTGCAACCTGGTCATCGAGTGCAAGCACTACGTCAACTCGTCACTTGACCTGGGACTCGCCCGCAACTTCCAAGGCCTTTACGCCGACCTGCACGTCAAGCACAGCTACTTCGTCGCCAACCGGGACTCCATCAGTGTCGCAAGGTACTTCCAGGCACAGAAGCGGGAGTACGAACAAAGGGTCTCGCCTGGCAGCCGGGAGGCTTCGTACCTCCAAGCCAAGATCAGAGGGGCGTTCCGGGACTACCTGGCCAAGCACGACCCTTCCATCGCCATCTAGACATGCCTGCGGACGACCGCTTGGAGCAGGGAAAGGCTGGAGGTCCCGGAGAAACCCTAAGACTGGGTTAGGGCACTCCTAAGTTTGCGATCAGCGCGCTGACCCGGACGGCGCAGCCGCCTACGGTTCCGGCAAGTTCCGCCGGAGGAGGTCCCGTAGTGCTCACGACCGAGTCGCGCCGCCGACTGCTCGACCTGGCCCGCGCCGAGCGCCTGGTGGTCGTCTGCGACTACGACCGCGCCCTCGCGCCGGACGACCCCGCCCGGCCCGGACGAGAGGGGGTCACGGCGGTGCGGGCGCTGGCCGAGTTGCCGGAGACGTCGGTCGTGGTCGTGTCGCACCGGCCGTTGGCGGACCTGGCCGTGTTGTCCCGGTTGCCCGCCGAGGTGGAGCTGGTCGGCGAGTACACGCACCCCGCGCTGGACGCGGAGGCCACCGGCGTCCTGCACCTCGCCGACCGCGACGCCGCGCCGCGGTTGGCGTTCCTGCTGGAGGAGCGCCGCCGGTGGCTGTTCGGCGCGCGGCCGGTGCCGATCGAGCGGCACAGCCTGCTGTCCAACCGGCGGGCCCTCGCCCTGGTCACGCCGGACGCGCGGGTGACGTGGATGTGCGCGCCCGAACCGGACTCGCCGGCGTTGTTCGCCGACCTGCTCGGCGGCCCGGAGGCCGGCCACTTCACCGTCCGCCCGGCGCACGGCCGCCTCCCGCTGGGCCAGCGCTACCTGCCCGGCACGATGGCCGTGGAGACGCGCTGGGCCGGCCTGACCGTCACCGACCACCTCGCCGAGGACACCGAGCCGCACCGCACCGACCTGGTCCGCCGCATCACCGGCACCTCCCCCGCCCGGGTCGAGTTCGCGCCCCGCCCGGAGTTCGGCCAGGTGCGGGTCACGCTGCGCGAGACCGCCGACGGCCTGCGCGTCGAGGGCACCGCCGAGCCGATGGTGCTGCGCTCGCCGGGCGTGGAGTGGGAGGTGGACGGCGACACCGCCCACGCCACCGTCCACCCGCCCGCCGTCCTGGAACTCCGTTGCGGGACCGATGACTTCACGCCCCGGGAGTCGAGCGTCCCGGACTGGGGCGAGTGGCTGTCGTCCCTTACCCTGCCGACCGTGGAACGGGACCTGGTGGCCCGGTCCGCGATGACGCTGCGCGCCCTGTGCCACCGCGGGACCGGGGCGGTGCTGGCCGCCGCGACGACGTCGTTGCCGGAGGAGATCGGCGGTGTGCGCAACTGGGACTACCGGTACTGCTGGTTGCGCGACGGGGCGTTGACCGTGCGGGCGTTGGTGGCGCTGGGTTCCACCGAGGAGGCCGAGGCGTTCGTGGACTGGCTGCACGGCGTGCTGGCCACCCTGCCGGGCCCGGAACGCCTCCACCCCCTCTACACCGTGCACGGCGCCCAACTGGGCCCCGAGGCCGTCATCGACACCCTGCCCGGCTATGCGGGCTCCCGCCCCGTGCGCGTGGGAAACCTCGCGGGCCAACAGGTCCAGCTAGACGTGTTCGGCCCGGTGGTGGACCTGGTCCTGGACCTGGCGACCGCCCGCGACCGCCTCGACGACCGGGACTGGGACCTGGTCACCGCGATGGTGTCCGCGGTGGCGCAACGGTGGCAGGAACCCGACCACGGCATCTGGGAAGAACGCCACGCCCCACGCCACCGCGTGTACTCAAGGGTGATGTGCTGGCTCACCACCGACCGCGCGATCCGCACAGCCGAACGCTTCGGCAGGTCGGTGGATCCGGGTTGGGTGATCCTGCGCGACCTGATCGCGGCGGACGTGCTGAAGCGGGGCTGGAACGAGGACGTACGGGCCTTCACCACCGCCTACGACGGTGAGGACCTGGACGCGGCCTCCCTCCACGTGGGGTTGAGCGGTCTGGTGACGGACGAGCGGTTCACGGCGACGGTCGAGGCGGTGGAGGCGGGCTTGCGGTCGGGGGCCACCGTGTACCGGTACCGGCGGGACGACGGGTTGCCCGGGGACGAGGGCGGGTTCCACCTGTGTGCGGCGTGGTTGGTGGAGGCGTACCTGCTGACGGGGCAGCGGGACCAGGCGGAGGAGCTGTTCGCGCAGTTGGTGGGTTGTGCGGGGCCGACCGGGTTGCTGGCGGAGGAGTACGACCCGGTGGCGGAACGATCGCTGGGCAACCACCCGCAGGCCTACAGCCACATCGGCCTGATCCACTGCGCCCGCCTCCTGGACCGTCCCTGATCGGGGGTTGCGGGCACAGGTGGGTGAACTACCGGGGGGCTGAACCAGGACGCCAGGGTTCGGGTCTGGCTAGGTTGAGCCCCCCGGCGCGGGGTCAGCGGTTGCGGCGCTTGGTCCACACGTCGTAGGCCACGGCCGCGAGCAGCACCAGGCCCTTGACCAGCATGACCTTCTCGCTCTGCGCGCCGATCAACGACATGCCGTTGTTGATCACCGCCATGATCAGGCCGCCGGTGATGGCGCCGACGACCTTGCCCACCCCGCCCTGCACCGCCGCGCCGCCGATGAAGGCCGCCGCGATGGCGTCCAGTTCGAAGTTGAAGCCCGCCGTCGGGCCCGCCTGGTTGAGCCGGCCCGCGAAGACCACGCCCGCCAGCGCGCCCAGCACGCCCATGTTGACGAAGATCCAGAACGTCACGGACTTGACGTTCACGCCCGACAGCGTCGCCGCCTGGACGTTGCCGCCCACCGCGTAGACCCGCCGGCCGAACACCGTCCGGTTCGCCACCAGCGAGTACCCGATGACCAGCACGGCCAGCAGCACCAGCACCCACGGCAGGTTCCGGAACCGCGCCAACTGCACCACCACGGCCATCACGACCAGCCCGGCGCCGGCGAGCTTCGCCACGAACACCCACATCGGGTCCACGGTCTGCCCGTACCCGATGCGGCCGGCCCGCGCCCGCCACTGCGCCCCCACCAGGCCCGCGACCACACCGAGGCCGACCAGCAGCGACAACAGGTCCGCGCCGCCCAGCGGGCCGAGCCCGACGTTGCCCAGGTAGCCCTCGACGAACCCGTTGGACAGCGTCCGGATCTCCTGCGGGAACGGCCCGATGCCCTGGTTGCCCAGCACGGTCAGGGTCAGGGCGCGGAACACCAGCATCCCGGCCAGCGTCACGATGAACGCGGGGATGCCGAAGTAGGCGACCCAGTACCCCTGCCACGCGCCGATCAGGGCACCCGCGCCCAACGTGATCAGGACCGCCAGGCCCCACGGCAGACCCGCCTGCACGGTCAGCACCGCGCACAGCGCGCCGGTCACCGCGACCACCGACCCGGCCGACAGGTCGATGTGCCCGGCGATGATCACCAGGATCATCCCCACGGCCAGGATCAGGATGTAGGAGTTCTGCACGATGATGTTCGAGATGTTCTGCGGTTCCAGCAGCGCACCGTCGGTGATCACCGTGAACAGCACCACGATCAGCGCGAACGCCACGTAGATGCCGCTCTGCCGCAGGTTGAAGCGGAACCGGCGCGGGGCGGCGGCCGGCCCCGCCTGCGCCGGGGCGGCGGTCTTGACACTCATCGGTTCAGTCCCTTGGTCATGTGCTGCATGAGGCGTTCCTGGGTCGCCTCGTCCCGGCTCACCTCGCCGGTCACGCGGCCCGCCGACAGCGCGTACACGCGGTCGCACAGGCCGAGCAGCTCGGGCAGTTCGGACGAGATCACCAGGACCGCCTTGCCGCGCGCGGCCAGCTCGTTGACGATCGTGTAGATCTCGTACTTGGCGCCCACGTCGACGCCGCGCGTGGGTTCGTCGAGGATCAGCACGTCCGGATCGGTCTGCATCCACTTGGCCAGCACGACCTTCTGCTGGTTGCCGCCGCTGAGCGCGGCGGTGGGGGTCAGCACGTCCGGGGCCTTGATGCCCAGCGACCGCCGGTGCGCCTCGGCGACCGCGAACTCCTCGCCCTCCCGCACCCAGCCCCGCGAGGCCAGGCGGGGCAGGGCCGCGGCGGAGATGTTGCGCTTGATGTCCTCGATCAGGTTCAGCCCGTACCGCTTGCGGTCCTCGCTGACGTACGCGATGCCGTGCTTGATGGCGTCACGCACGGTCTTCAGCTCTATCTCGCGGCCGTCCTTGACTATCCGACCGGAGATGCGCACGCCGTAGGAGCGGCCGAACACGCTCATCGCCAGTTCGGTGCGGCCCGCGCCCATCAGCCCGGCCAGGCCGACGATCTCCCCGCGCCGCAACGTCAGCGACGCGCCGGAGACCACGACCCGGTCGGGCTGGACCGGGCTGTGCACCGTCCAGTCCTCGATGCGCAGCACCTCCTCGCCGATGCGCGGCTCGCGCGGCGGGAAGCGGTGCTCCAGGTCGCGGCCCACCATGCCGGAGATGATCCGGTCCTCGGTGGCCTCGGCGACGTCCATCGTCCCCACGGTCCGGCCGTCGCGGATGACCGTGATCCGGTCGGCGACGTCCATGACCTCGTTGAGCTTGTGGGAGATGATCACGCACGTGATGCCCTGGTCGCGCAGGCCGCGCAGCAGGTCCAGCAGGTGCGCGGAGTCGTCGTCGTTCAGCGCGGCCGTGGGCTCGTCCAGGATGAGCAGCGAGACCTCCTTGGACAGCGCCTTGGCGATCTCGACCAGCTGTTGCTTGCCCACGCCCAGGTCGGCGATCGGTGTCGTCGGGTTCTCCCGCAGGCCCACGCGTGCCAGCAGCTCGGCCGCCGCGTGGTTGGTGCGGTTCCAGTCGATGAACCCGCGCGTGGCCTGCTCGTTGCCCAGGAACAGGTTCTCCGCGATGGACAGCTGCGGGCACAGCGCCAGCTCCTGGTGGATGATCACCACGCCGCGCCGCTCGCTGTCGCGCACGGAGGAGAACCGGCACTCCTCGCCGTCGAAGAAGATGCCGCCGTCGTAGGACCCGTGCGGGTGCACGCCCGACAGCACCTTCATCAGCGTGGACTTGCCCGCGCCGTTCTCGCCGCACACCGCGTGGATCTCACCGCGCCGCACGGCGAACGTCACGTCGTGCAGCGCGGTGACCCCACCGAACCTCTTGGTGATGCCGCGCATCACCAGGATGTCGTCGGACAAAGCCATCACTTCAACTGGTCGGCGGTGTAGTAGCCCGAGTCCACCAGGACCTTCTGGTAGTTGGCCTTGTCCACGGCCACCGGCTGCAACAGGTAGGACGGGACGACCTTGTTGCCGTTGTCGTAGTCCTTCTCGTTGTTGACCTGCGGCTTGCCGCCCTTGAGCACGGCGTCGGCCATGTCCACGGTCACCTTCGCCAGCTCGCGGGTGTCCTTGAAGATGGTCGAGTACTGCTCGCCCGCGATGATGGACTTCACCGACGCCACCTCGGCGTCCTGGCCGGTCACGACCGGGTAGGGCTGGTCGGCGGTGCCGTAGCCGTTGGACTTCAGCGCCGACAGGATGCCGATCGACAGGCCGTCGTACGGCGAGAGCACGCCGTGCACCTTCCCGCCGCGGTAGGTGGTGGTGAGGATGTCCTCCATGCGCTTCTGCGCCGTGGCCGGGTCCCACCGCAGGATCGCGACGGTCTTGAAGTCCTTCTGGCCGCTCTTGACGTTCAGCGTGCCCTTGTCGATGTAGGGCTGGAGCACCGACATGGCGCCGTTGAAGAAGAACGTGGCGTTGTTGTCGTCCGGCGACCCGGCGAACAGCTCGATGTCGAACGGGCCGGTCGCGCTGCCCGGGCTGCCGTCGGCGTTGCGCAGCTTCAGGCCGGTCAGCAGGGAGTTCGCCTGCTCGACGCCGACCTTGAAGTTGTCGAAGGTGGCGTAGTAGTCCACGTTCGGGCTGTTGCGGATCAGCCGGTCGTAGGCGATGACCGGGATGTTCGCCGCCTTGGCCTGCTCCAGCTGGGTGGTGATCGCGGTGCCGTCGATCGAGGCGATCACCAACAGCCGCGCGCCCTTGGTGATCTGGTTCTCCAGCTGGTTGACCTGGGTGGGGATGTCGTTCTCCGCGTACTGGAGGTCGACCTTGTAGCCCTTGGCCTCCAACGACTTCTTGATGTTCTCCCCGTCGTGGATCCAGCGTTCCGAGGACTTCGTGGGCATGGTGACGCCCACGAGCGCGCCCTCGGCGGACTGGCCCTGCTGGTCGACCGTCTTCTCCGACGACCCGCAGGCGGTGGCCAGCACCGCGGCGGCGGCCAGGACCGCGATCTTCGTCAACCTCATCGTTGCTCCTTGCGGCGGTGGGAATCTCTAGCGCAGGCCCTGCGCGAGTCGGTGGTAGGCGGCGTTCCAGCGCAACCGGTCGGTGAACGACTCCGCCGTGGTGGCGGCGTCGATCAGGGCCAGCTCGGTGCCGGTCATGGTGGCCAGGTCGCGCAGCGCCTCGGCGCCGACGGCCTGGGTGAGCACCGTGTGGTGCGGTCCGCCGGCGGTCAGCCAGGACTCGGCGGAGGTCGACAGCGACGGCGCGGGCTTCCACACCGCGCGCGCCACGGGCAGGTTGGGCAGCGGCTCGTCCGGCGCGACGACCTCGACCTCGTTGGCCACCAGCCGGAACCGGTCACCCAGGTCGGCCAGGCCGATCACCACGCCGGGTCCGGGCGCGGCGTCGAACACCAGCCGGACCGGGTCCTCCCGGCCGCCGATGCCCAGCGGGTGGACCTCGCACGACGGCCGGTCGGCCGCGATGCTCGGGCACACCTCCAGCATGTGCGCGCCCAGCACCTTCGGCTCCCCCGGCCCGAAGTGGTAGGTGTAGTCCTCCATGAACGACGTGCCGCGACCGGTGCCCGCGCCCATCGCCTTCACCGTCGCGAGCAGCGCGGAGGTCTTCCAGTCGCCCTCGCCGCCGAAGCCGTAGCCGTCGCCCATCAGCCGCTGCACGGCCAGGCCCGGCAGCTGCCGCAGCCCGCCCAGGTCCTCGAAGTTCGTGGTGAACGCCCCGAACCCGCCCTCGGTCAGGAACTGCCGCAACCCGGCCTCGATGCGCGCCGCGTAGCGCAGCGACTCGTGCCGCTCGCCGCCGCGCGCCAGCTCCGGGGCCAGCCGGTAGGTGTCGGCGTACTCCGACACCAGCAGGTCGATCGACTCGTCGGACACCTCGTCGACCAGCGCGACCAGGTCGTTGACGCCGTAGGTGTTCACCGACACGCCGAAGCGCAGCTCGGCCTCGACCTTGTCGCCCTCGGTCACCGCCACGTCGCGCATGTTGTCGCCGAACCGGGCCAGCCGCAGCGACCGCAGGTGCGTGTAGCCGGTCGCCGCCCGCGCCCACCCGTCGATGCGGTCGGCCAGCACCGGGTCGCTCGCGTGCCCGACCACGGTCTTGCGCGCCACCCCGATCCGGGTCTGCACGTAGGCGAACTCGCGGTCACCGTGCGCGGCCTGGTTGAGGTTCATGAAGTCCATGTCGATGGTCGACCACGGCAGGGACTCGTTGTGCTGGGTGTGCAGGTGCAGCAACGGCTTCTGCAACGCGTCCAGGCCGGTGATCCACATCTTGGCCGGCGAGAACGTGTGCATCCACGCGATGACGCCGACGCACGCCGGGTCGGCGTTGGCCTCCTGCATCACCCTGCGGATGGCGGCGGTGTCGGTCAGCACCGGCTTCCACACCAGTTCCGCGCTGATCCGCCCCGACGCGCCGAGCATGCGCTGGATCTGCTGCGACTGCCCCGCGACCTGGTCGAGCGTCTCCGGGCCGTAGAGGTGCTGGCTGCCGGTGAGGAACCAGACCTGGGGCTTCGCGGCGGACGACATGGGCACTCCTTGTGCTGGGCTCGACATTGCGGGGCTCACTGCCCGTAGACGTTCTGGTAGCGCGCGTAGAGGCGGTCGACGTGCTCGGGGTCGATCGGGTCGGGCTTGCCGAGCTGCTGTGCGATGTGGACGGTCCGCGCCACGTCCTCCAGCATCACGGCCGCCTTCACCGCCGAGCGGGCGTCCTTGCCGACCGTGAACGGGCCGTGGTTGCGCATCAGCACCGCCGGGGACCTGCTCCCCCGCAACGTCTCCACGATCCCGCGCCCGATCGAGTCGTCGCCGATGAGCGCGAACGGCCCCACCGGGATGTCCCCGCCGAACTCGTCCGCGATCATCGTCAGCACGCACGGGATCGGCTCGCCGCGCGCGGCCCACGCCGTGGCGTAGGTCGAGTGCGTGTGCACCACTCCCCCGACCTCGGGCATGTGCCGGTACACGTAGGCGTGCGCGGCGGTGTCCGAGGAAGGCGCGAGTTCGCCGTGCACGAGGTTGCCGTGCAGGTCGGTGACGACCATGTTCTCCGGCGACAGCTCGTCGTAGGACACCCCCGACGGCTTGATCACCATCAGGTCCTCGCCCGGCACCCGCGCCGACACGTTGCCCGCGGTCCAGATGACCAGCTCGTACCGGGTCAGCTCGCGGTGCAGCTCGGCCACGCCGTGGCGCAGCGCGTCCAGGACCTTCATCGGCCGGCCTCCCCCTTGGTCGCCTTGCGCTCGACCGCCTGGCGGCGCAGGGCCTTCAGCCGGTGCATGACCTCGTTCGCGCCCCGGCCGAAGTAGTCGTGCAGCTCCTGGTACTCCACGAACAGCCGCTCGTAGGCCTCGACGTTGGCCGGCACCGGCTCGTACACCGACCGCTCGACCTTGCCCATGGCCGCCGCCGCGGCGACGATGTCGGGGAACGCGCCCGCCGCGACCGCCGCGTGCATCGCCGAGCCCAGCGCCGGGCCCTGCTCGGACCCGATCACCGACAGCGGCAGGTTCGTGACGTCGGCGTAGATCTGCATCAGCAGCGCGTTCTTCACCAGGCCGCCCGCGATGACCAGCTCGGTCACCGGCACGCCCGAGTCGGTGAACGCGTCGATCACCATGCGGGTGCCGTAGGCGGTGGCCTCCAGCAGCGCGCGGTAGGTGTCCTCGGCGCGGGTGGCCAGCGTCTGGCCGACGACCACGCCGGACAGCTCGTGGTCCACCAGCACCGACCGGTTGCCGCTGTGCCAGTCCAGCGCGATCAGGCCGTGCTCGCCGATCTCCTGCCCGGCGGCCAGCTCGGTGAGCAGCTCGTGGACGCCGATGCCGCGCTCACGCGCCCGCTCGTGGTACTCCGGCGGGACGCCGTGGTTGACGAACCAGGCGAAGATGTCGCCGACACCGCTCTGCCCGGCCTCGTAGCCCCACAGGCCCGGCACGATGCCGCCGTTGACGACACCGCACATGCCCGGCACGTCCCGCAGGTCCACACCGTTCATCACGTGGCACGTGGAGGTGCCCATGATCGCGACCATCACGCCCGGCTCCACGGCCTTGGCCGCGGGCGCGGTGACGTGGGCGTCCACGTTGCCGACGGCGACCGCGATGCCCTCGCGCAACCCGGTCCACCCGGCCGCCCGGGCGGTGAGGCCGCCGGCGCGGTCGCCCAGCGCGCCCAGCGGGTGGTCGAGCTTGTCGGCGACGAACCGCTCGAAGTCGGGGTTGAGCTCCTTGAGGAACTCCGGCGACGGGTAGGCGTCGTCCTGGCGGATGCCCTTGTACCCGGCGGTGCACTCGTTGCGCACGTAGCCGCCGGAGAGCTGCCAGACGATCCAGTCCGCGGCCTCGACCCAGTGCTCCATCGCCGCGTAGACCTCGGGGGCCTCCTCCAGCACCTGGAGGCCCTTGGCGAACTCCCACTCCGAGGAGATCAGGCCGCCGTAGCGGGGCAGCCACGGCTCGCCGCGCCGTTCGGCCAGGTGGTTGATCCGGTCGGCCTGCGGCTGGGCGGCGTGGTGCTTCCACAGCTTGACGTAGGCGTGCGGGTGGTCGGCGAACTCGGGCAGCTCGTTGAGCGGCGTACCGTCGGCCGTGGTCGGGACCATCGTGCACGCGGTGAAGTCGGTGCCGATGCCGATCACGTCCGCCGGGTCCGCTCCCGCGGCCCGCAGCGCGGCGGGGACGGCGTGGCGCAGCACGTCGACGTAGTCGGAGGGGACTTGGAGCGCCCAGTCGGGCGGCAACGCGCGGCCCGAGGGCAGGGCGCGGTCGAGCACGCCGTGCGCGTAGTCGTGGACCGCGCTGCCGAGCTCGGCCCCGTCGCGGACCCGCACCACGACGGCGCGGCCGGACAGGGTGCCGAAGTCGACGCCCACCACGAGTGGGTCGTTGGTCATCGGGGATGGCCTTCCTGGGAAGCGATGTGATGCAGTGTTATCGCTAACAATTGAGACGTCAAGAGATGGCCGGTCTCGGGCTGGAAACAGCACCGAACGGAGTTGTTAACGCACTCACGGAAAGGGGTCGGCCGCGCCGGGTGTTGCGCAAAGCGGACCGCCGGACCGCCCGTCGGGGGGCGCGCCGGCCGCTAATGACGAGAAGCACGGCACGCAGGGCCGACACGCTCGCCGAACCAGCCCGACCCGCCAAGCTTGCCCGCCACCGCGCCCGCGCGCCAGCCGCCCCGCCGAGCCGGCCCAATGGCCCGCTAAGCCGGCCTACCGGTCACGCCAACCCGCCGCCGGTCCGCCCACCGCGCCAATCCGCCGCCGGCGCACCCGCCGCGCAACCTGCCCTCGCGCCAACCCGCCGCGCGAGCCGCCTGCCGAAACCATCCGCCCGACCGCCGCGCCGGCCGGCCCGGCGTTCTACTTGGGTGGCGCGACGCTGCCGCGGCTGATCAGGGCCGGGGCGATGGTGCGGCGCGTGTCGGCCGCCCCTCCGTCGGCGACCTGGGCCAGCAGCAGGTCCAGGGCCTCCCGCGCGACCGCCGCGAAGTCCTGCCGCACGGTGGTCAGCGGCGGGATGAAGAACTCCGCCTCGGGCACGTCGTCGAACCCGACCACGCTCACGTCCTCCGGCACCCGCCGCCCGCGCTCGTGCATCGCCCGCAGGATGCCCAGCGCCAGGTGGTCGTTCGCCGCGAACACGGCCGTGACCTCGGGCATCCGCGCGAGCATCTGCCCCGCCTGGTACCCGGCCCGAGCGCTCCAGTCCGCGGGCACCAGCGGCGGGACCTCGGCGCCGGCGTCCTCCAGGGCCTTGCGCCAGCCCTCGACGCGACCGGAGCTGTCGAACCAGTTCGGCGGGCCCGACACGTGCCACACCGTCCGGTGCCCCGCGTCGAGCAGGTGCTTGGTGGCGGCGTACGCGCCGGCTTGCTGGTCCACGGTCACCAGCGGCGTCGGGCGGGCCGGGTCGCCGTCGATGGTCACCACCGGCACACCGGCCGGGATGTCGGCGAGGGCGTCGTTGGCCGACGCGGTCGGGGCGATCACCACGATCCCGGCCACCCGCTCGTCGCGGTGCCGCTCGACGGCCCGGTTGATCGACGCGTGGTCCAGCTCCTTGACCCGGCCGACGCTGACCGCGAAGCCCGCGCCCGCCGCCGCCTCCTCGAACGCCGCCAGCAACGACGCCGGCCCGTAGAGGGTGGAGTTCTGCGCCACCACGCCGATCAGCTGCGACCGCCCGGTCACCAGCGCCCGCGCGGCCTTGTTCGGCCGGTAGCCCAGCTCGGCGATCGCCGCCCGCACCCGCAGCCGGGTCTGCTCGCGCACGTTCGGGTGGTCGTTCAGCACGCGCGAGACGGTCTGGTGCGACACGCCCGCGAGTCTCGCCACATCCGTCATCGCGGGGTCGCGCGAGGTCTTGTTCTCCACTGCCGCACCCTCATCCCGGCTCATGATCGTCCACTTCGGATGTTAGCGATAACACCGGCTGTCCACCACCGCGCGTACCCGACACCCATTGTCCACCACGCCGGCGACGCGCGGGGGCAGGTCCGCGCCCCCGCGCGTCGCGGGCGGTCAGCCCACCCGGAAGGTGGCCCGCTGCCGCGCCTCGCGGGACGTCCCGAGCCGCGCCATGACCAGCCGTCCGGTGTCGTGCGTGACGTGCAGGTCACCCTGTCGGAACACCAGCCCCGCCCGGCTCTCGTCCCGCACGAAACTCGCCGCGCGCCCGTAGGCGTCGGTGTCCTCGTACGGGTCGATGCGCAGGTCCGTGCCGTCGGTCCGCACGTACCGGTCGGGGAAGTTCACCGACTGCAACGCCACCGTGCCCGCGCCCAGGAACCCCGCGACCACCCGGAACTGCGAGTCGGCCAGGTCGCGGACGTCGCCGTCCACCCGCATCCGGTACTCGTAGTGCCGGACCACCGCGTGCGGCGCGTCCAGCGGGTGCAGTCGCACGGGCGGCTCGCCCCGACCGACCGGCACGCCGAAGCTGGGCGTGCCGTCGGCGTTCCAGTGCAGCCGCTGCGCGCGGGTGTGCCGGTTGGGGTCGAACAGCGGGTCGCCGGTGATGTCGCGGTAGTCCCGCGCGTGGTAGACCAGCACGTCCACGTCCCCCACGCGGGTGAACGAGTTGTGCCCCGGCCCGTACTGCGAGGTCGCCGCGTTGGTGGTGAACACCGGCCGCGGCGACTTGGTCCACGACCGCGCGTCGAGCAGGTCGGCGTTCTCGTCGGCGGTCAGCAGGCCCATGCAGTACCGGGCGTCGGTCGCGCTGGCGGAGAAGGTGACGAACACGCGGCCGTTGCGGATCAGCACCGCCGGCCCCTCGTTCACCTTGAACCCCTGGACCTCCCAGTCCAGCGTCGGCACGGCGATGCGCACCGGCGCGGACGCCAGCGCCAGCGGCGAGGCCATCTCGGCGATGTAGAGGTTGCTGTTGGTGGCGATGCCGGGTTCGCTCTGCGCCCACAGGAAGTACCGCTTGTCCCGGTGGACGAACGTGGTTGCGTCCAGGGTGAACGAGTCCCACCCGGTCACCATCTGCCCGCGCAGCGTCCACGTGGCCTCGCGCGGGTCCGCCGACGGCGACTCCAGCACGTAGGTGCGGATGCGGAAGGGCTGGTCGGAGTCGCCGGCGGCGAAGTAGATGTACCACTTGCCGTCGATGCGGTGCAGTTCCGGAGCCCAGATGTACCCGCCCATCGGGCCGGACGACGGCCGCCGCCACACCGTGCGTTCCCGGGCGGTGGCCAGTCCGTCCAAGGTGGACGCGCCCCGGACCACGATCCGGTCGTATTCCGGCACCGATCCGGTCAGGTAGTACATGCCGTCGGTGGGCGGGGTGACGAACGGGTCGGCCCGCTGCTCCACCAACGGGTTGCGCGAGGTCAGGACCGGTGTGGCCGGCGCGGCGGCCTCGACGTCCTGGGCGACCGCCCGACCCGCGGGCAGGGCGCCGGCGGCGGCCACCGCTCCGCCGGTCAACAGCAGGGATCGACGGCTGAGGCTCACGACAGTCTCCTGTCCTTGATGCGGACGAACGTCACGGAGTGGGCCGGGAAGGTGTGGGTGAACGAGGTCTTCACCCCGCGCAACGTGGTCTCCCTGGCCCGCACCGGCTGGAAGAACTCGGTGTTCATATCGTCGGGACCGCCTTGGACGGTGGTCACCTTGGCGGTGTTGGCCACCGCCACCCGGTTGCCGAGGTCGAGCTTGACCCGGGCGGGCGAGGCCTGGGCGTTGACCACCTTGACCACCAGTTCGCCGGTGGCCAGGTCACGCGTCACGACCTGGCGGAACGGCTCGGCCACCTCGTCGTCGGTGAACTCGCCCCACTTCTGCCCGTCCAGGAACAGCTCGACGTGCCGCCCGCGCACCGAGACCCGCAGGTCGTAGGTGCGCCCGGTCTCCACGCGCGTCCCGTTGGCCAGCAGGGTGGACTTGCCGCCGCCGACCGCCTTCTCCACGGCCGACTGGGTGTTGTTCCAGCCGCCCAGGTTCCACCAGTAGAAGTTGCCGGTGTCCTTGACGCCGAACGCGACCAGGAACCCCTCCGCGCCGGACAGCTTGGTGGCCTTGACGTTGAGGTCGTAGTCGCGCCAGTTCACGTCGCCGGCGGTGACCAGGGTGTCCTGCGCCGCCGCGTCGGACTGCACGTACCGGCCGCCGGAGACCGCCCACGAGCCGCGCCCGGCCGCCCGCGTCCACTGCGCGTCGGTCCCCGAGAAGTCGTCGGAGAACAGCTTCGCGCCCGTGGCGGAGGTGACGGAGACGTCGTCGTAGGCGGCGCTGGTGGCCCAGGTGGACAACCCGATCGCGCCCGTGATCGGCCCGGCGACCGAGGGCGTGGAGGTCTGCGTGCTCGGCACCACGTGGTCGCCCACGTTGGTCATGAACAGCTTCTGCACCTCGTAGTTGGCCGAACCCCACGACGCGTGGTTGTTCAGCCAGATCATGTCCGGCTGCCACTGCACGTAGTCCTGGTTGGCGAACAGCGGCGCGTAGGACGCCAGCTTCACCACGTCGGCGTTGCGCTCCAGGCCGGTCATGTACGCGGCTTCGGCGAGCGCGTTGGACAGCTTGTTGCCCTGCGAGGCGTACTCGCCGAGGAACACCTTGGGGCCGTTGCGGTCGTAGCTGTCGTACCGGTTGTTGTTCTGGAGGAACCAGTCCGGGCTGTTGTAGTAGTGCTCGTCCACCATGTCCACGCCGCCCTGCCTGTTGAGCTGCCACAGGCGGTCGAACGTGGCGCCGGTGTCGTCCGGGCCGGAGTTGCTGATCACCGTGATGTCCGGGTGCTTCGCCTTGATGGCGTCGCGGAACCGCACGAAGTTGGCGAAGAACTGGTCGGGCAGGTTCTCCTCGTTGCCCACGCCCAGGTGGGTGAGCTTGAACGGCTCGGGGTGGCCCATGTCGGCGCGCAGCCTGCCCCACGTCGAGGTGGCGGGGCCGTTGGCGAACTCGATCAGGTCGAGGGTGTCCTGGATGTGGCGTTGCAGCAGGACCGGGTCGTCGGTGGCGCGGTTCTGGCCGCAGCCGGTGACCAGCGCGGGCACGACCGGCAGCGGCATCGCGCCGATGTCCTCGGCGAACTGGAAGTACTCGTAGTAGCCCAGGCCGTAGGACTGGTTGTAGCCCCAGAAGTTCGCGTTGGTGGGCCGCTGCTCGACCGGGCCGACGGTGTCCTTCCACTGGTAGGAGCGGCGGCGCTCCCAGTCGGGGGCCTCGTAGCCGTAGTGGCTGTTGACGTTGACCAGGCAGCCGCCGGGGAAGCGCAGGAAGCCCGGCTTGAGCGCGGCGACCTTCTCGGCCAGGTCGGCGCGCAGCCCGTTGGGCCGGTTCTTGTAGGTGTCGCGCGGGAACAGCGACACCATGTCCAGCCGCAGGGTGCCGGTGCCCGCGCCGCGGACCGCGAGCCGGCCGACCGTGCTGGACTTCGCCGCCAGGAAGCTGCCGGTGTGCTTGGTCCAGGCGTCGCCGCGGACCTGGACGGTCACCGCGTCGGCCAGCGGCGCGCCGGCCGGGTCGGTGAGGGACGCGGTCACGGTGGTGGCGGGCTGGTCGGTGCGCGCCCACACGGAGAAGTCGTAGCGCTTGCCCGCCACGACGTTGACGCCGGAGTTGTAGCCGGAGTTCACCACCCCGGCGGGCAGGCCCAGCTTGAGGTAGCGGCGGTTGCGCTCGTGCAGGCGCTGGTCGTCGTCGACGACCTCGATCGTGCCGCCGGCCAGCGGCGCCCACGACGTGAGGCCGCTGTAGGAGGCGTTGTCGACGCGGTCGTACTCGAACGACCGGTTCTGCACCAGCTCGGCGTACAGGCCGCCGTCGGCGGCGCGGTTGATGTCCTCGAAGAAGACGCCGTACATGCTGTCGGCGATGTCGACGCCGCGGGCGGTGGGGTCGACCGTGACCGTGTAGTCGGTCTCGGCGGCGGCCTGCGCGCCGGGGACGGCGGCGGCCAGGCTCGCGGCCAGCAGGGCGGCGAGCACGCGTGGTCTGCGCATGGGTCGGTTGGGCTCCTGTCGATTGGCGGTTCGTCAGGGGAAGGCGGCGCGGACGCGGTCGAGCTCCGCGCGCGTGACCGGCAGGACGGTGCCGTGCCGGGGTCGGCTGGGCAGCGCGTAGGAGGCGGACATGGTCCACCGGCCGGAGGCGAGGTCGGTGGTCTCGAACGGCACGTAGCCGCGTCCGCCGAACTCGTCGATGAACAGGTACCACTTGTCCTCGGTGTTGGACTTGAACACCGTCGGCCCCTCGCCCTGCCGGATGCCGGGGCTGGTGGCGGTCGCGGTGAGGGTCGCGGTGAGGGTCGCGGTCGCCGGCGGGCTGCCGGGGCGGGCCTGGTGACCACGCCGGCGCCGGTGACCACCGCCGGGTCGCTGGAGGTCCACGTCAGCGCCGAGCCGTACGGGCCGGTGGCCGGGAGCGTGAGGTCGGCGGTCAGCGCGGAGGTGTCGCCCAGGTCGAGCAGGGCCACGTCGCGGCGGGCGCGTTCGGCGTCGGTGATCAGGCCGATCCCGCGGACCTGTATCGAGACGGTCACTGAATCGAGTCCGCGCGGCAGGTGGTCCGGTAGTTTCACGTGCCCGTCCACGCCGCCGAGCGCGCGACCCTCGGCGCCCAGCGGGGTGGTGTCGCCGCTCGCCACGGCGTGGCGGCCGTGGCCGGAGGAGTCGGTGACGGTCGTGCCCGAGGTCTCGTCCAGCGCGTAGCGCACCACGAGCCCGTCGGCGGCTTGGGCGGGTGGTGCGGTCAGGAGGGTGCCCGCCAAGGTCGGCACGGCGGCCGGGGAACGGATCATGCCGACGTCCTCCTCGTCGTCGGGAAGTGGCGTCGCGGTGGCCCGCGCCACAAAAGTGAGCGCTAACATAGGTCGCCTGCTCGAACGGTGTCAACGATGCAAAATCGTCGTGACTCAGGCCTTGACTCGCCGATTGTGAACGCTCACTCTTGTCCACCAAGTGACCACGGTCACCGCGGTGGAACTCGGAGGAAACCAGTGCTGAAGAAGATCACGGCAGCCGCAGGCGTGGTCCTGCTGAGCGTGCTGACCGCGTGCGGCTCGGGCGACGGCGGGACGTCGTCGCCGGCGGGCGCGAGCGACGGCATCACCATGGGCTTCGCCCAGGTCGGTGCGGAGAGCGGGTGGCGCACGGCGAACACCAAGTCGGTCCAGGACGAGGCGAAGGCCGCCGGGGTGGACCTGAAGTTCTCCGACGGCCAGCAGAAGCAGGAGAACCAGATCAAGGCGATCCGGTCGTTCATCCAGCAGAAGGTGGACGTCATCGCGTTCAGCCCGGTCGTGGAGACCGGCTGGGACGCGGTGCTGGAGGAGGCCAAGGCCGCGAACATCCCGGTGATCCTCACCGACCGCGCCATCGACTCCGACGACGACTCGCTCTACGCGACCTTCCTCGGCTCGGACTTCGTGGAGGAGGGCCGCAAGGCGGGCAAGTGGCTGGCGGAGAACGCCGGCGGCCCGGTGAACGTGGTGGAGTTGCAGGGCACCACGGGTTCCGCGCCCGCCAACGACCGCAAGAAGGGCTTCGCCGAGGCCATCGCCGCCAAGCCGGACATCAAGGTCGTGGAGTCCCAGACCGGTGACTTCACCCGTTCCGGCGGCAAGCAGGTCATGGAGGCGTTCCTGAAGTCCGTGCCCAAGATCGACGTGGTGTACGCGCACAACGACGACATGGGCCTGGGCGCGATCGAGGCCATCAAGGCCGCGGGCAAGGTGCCGGGCAAGGACATCAAGATCATCACCGTGGACGCGGTGAAGGACGGCATGACCGCGCTGGCCGCCGGCGAGATCAACTACATCGTCGAGTGCAGCCCGCTGCTGGGCAAGCAGCTGATGGACCTGGCGAAGAAGGTCGTGGCGGGCGAGCAGGTGCCCAAGCGGGTGGTGACCGAGGAGACCACGTTCACCCAGGAGCAGGCCAAGGCCGCGCTGCCCACCCGGCAGTACTGACCCCGGAGCGGTCCCCGGCGCGGTGGGCGCGGCGGGGACCGCTCCGACGCACCCACGAAGGCAGATCCATGACCGAACCGGTCGTCGACATGCGGGGCATCTCCGTGGAGTTCCCCGGCGTCAAGGCGCTGCAAGGCGTCGATTTCCGGCTGTTCCCCGGCGAGGTGCACGCCCTGATGGGCGAGAACGGCGCCGGCAAGTCCACCCTCATCAAGGCGCTCACCGGCGTGCACCGCCCGACCGGGTTGATCCGGCTCAACGGCGCGGAGGTCTCGTTCAGCGGCCCCGGCCAGGCGCAGGAGGCGGGGATCAGCACCGTCTACCAGGAGGTCAACCTCTGCGGGAACCTCACCGTCGCGGAGAACATCCTGCTGGGCCGCGAGCCCCGCCGGTTCGGCCGCATCGACGGCCGCGCGACCCGGCGCAGGGCGGCCGAGCTGCTGGAGCGCATGGGCCTGACCATCGACCCGGGCTCGGTGCTGGCCGAGCACCCGATCGCGGTGCAGCAGCTGGTGGCCATCGCGCGGGCGGTCGCCGTCGAGTGCCAGGTGCTGATCCTGGACGAGCCGACGTCCAGCCTGGACGCGAGCGAGGTCGCGGAGCTGTTCCGGATCATGCGCGTGCTGCGCGACGAGGGCGTGGCGATCCTGTTCGTCTCGCACTTCCTGGAGCAGGTCTACGAGATCTCCGACCGGATGACGGTGCTGCGCAACGGCCGGCTGGTCGGCGAGTACCGCACGGCCGAGCTGGGCCGGCTGGACCTGGTGTCGGCGATGCTGGGCCGGGAGCTGCGCGTGCTGGAGGAGCTGGAGGGGCAGGCGCACCCGGTGGACGACCGGCCGGTGCTGTTGCGCGCCACCGGCCTGGGGCGCAAGGGCGCGGTGGAGCCGTTCGACCTGGAGGTGCGGGCGGGCGAGGTGGTCGGGCTGGCCGGGCTGCTCGGGTCGGGGCGCACGGAGCTGGCGCGGCTGCTGTTCGGCGCGGACAAGGCCGACTCGGGCACGCTGGAGTTCGACGGCAAACCGCTGCACCTGCGCGGGCCGCGGCAGGCGATCGCGGCGGGCATCGGGTTCTGCTCGGAGGACCGCAAGGCCGAGGGCCTGGTGGCGGAGTTGAGCGTGCGGGACAACCTGGTGCTGGCGTTGCAGGCCTCGCGCGGCTGGACGCGGCCGTTGTCCCGGCGCACCAAGGACGAGCTGGTGGAGAAGTACGTGGCGATGCTGGACATCCGGCCCGCCACGCCGGACACGCCGATCCGCAACCTCTCCGGCGGCAACCAGCAGAAGGTGCTGCTCGCGCGGTGGCTGGTGACCAAGCCGAGGTTGCTGGTGCTGGACGAGCCGACGCGCGGCATCGACGTGGGCGCGAAGGCGCAGATCCAGAAGCTGGTGGCGGAGCTGGCGGCCGAGGGGGTGGCGGTGGTGTTCATCTCCGCCGAGTTGGAGGAGGTCGTGCGGGTGTCCGACCGCGTGGTGGTGCTGCGGGACCGGCGCAAGGTCGCCGAGCTGCGCGGCGCGGACGTGGACGAGGTCATGGCGCACATCGCGGGCGGGAGGGCCGCCGCGTGAACCGGCTGTGGTGGCCCCTGGGCGCGCTCGTGGCGTTGCTGGTGCTCAACGTCGTGGTGACGCCGTCGTTCTTCTCGATCCGCATGCAGGACGGGCACCTGTACGGCAGCGTGATCGACATCCTGAAGAACGGCGCGCCCACGTTGCTGATCGCGTTGGGCATGACGCTGGTGATCGCGACCCGGGGCATCGACCTGTCGGTGGGCGCTGTCGTGGCCATCGCCGCCGCGGTGACCTGCGAGTACATCGCGGGGTCGGGTGACCCGGGCAGCGCGACGACGGCGTTGGTGGGCATGGCGATCTCGCTGGGGCTGTGCCTGGTCCTGGGGCTGTGGAACGGGTTCCTGGTCGCCGTGCTGCGGATTCAGCCCATCGTGGCCACGTTGGTGCTGATGACGGCCGGGCGCGGCATCGCGATGCTGGTGACCGACGGCCAGATCATCACGGTGAACAACGAGACCTACCGGTCGGTGGGCGCGGGCTTCGTGCTGCTGCCGCTGGCGATCCTGATCAGCGTGGCGGTGCTGGCGCTGGTGGCGGTGGCGACCCGCAAGACCGCGCTGGGCCTGCTGATCGAGGCGGTCGGGGTGAACCCGGAGGCCAGCCGGCTCGCGGGCGTGCAGTCGCGGACGATCATCTGGACGGTGTACGTGTTCGCGGCGCTGTGCGCGGGCGTGGCCGGGTTGATGATCAGCTCGAACGTGAGCGCGGCGGACGCGAACAACGCCGGGTTGTGGATCGAGATGGACGCCATCCTGGCCGTGGTCATCGGCGGCACGTCGTTGGCGGGCGGGCGGTACTCGCTGACCGGGACGCTGCTGGGCGCGCTGGTGATCCAGACGTTGACCACGACCGTCTACACGGCCGGGATCGCGCCGGAGATCACGTTGGTGTTCAAGGCCGTCGTGGTGGTGCTGGTGATCCTGGTGCAGTCGCCGAAGGTGCAGTCGCTGTTCCGGCGGCGACCCACCCGGCCGGTCGCGGAAGTGTTGAAGCCGCAGGAGGTGGCGAGCTGATGGCCGCCCAGACTTTCCCCAAGGCGCTGTCGGTCGGGCGGGTGCCGGCGCGGCACCTGCCGGTGGTGGCGACGTTCGCGCTGTTCGTGCTGACGTTCGGCGCGGGATCGGTGTCGTTCGACAACTTCGCCTCCGGGCAGGTGTTCACGAACCTGTTCATCGACAACGCGCACCTGATCGTGCTGGCCGTGGGCATGACGTTCGTGATCCTGACCGGCGGCATCGACCTGTCGGTGGGGTCGGTGCTGGCGCTGTCGACGATGATCGCCGCCGCCGGGGTGAAGGCCGGGTGGCCGGTGCCGCTGGTGGTCGTGGTGGTGCTGCTGACCGGGTCGGTGCTCGGGCTGCTGATGGGCTTGATGATCCACAAGTTCGACGTGCAGCCGTTCATCGTGACGCTGGCGGGCATGTTCCTGGCGCGCGGGCTGTGCTTCGTGATCAGCATCGAGTCCATCAGCATCAAGGACAAGGGCTACCGGGCGCTGGGCATGGACCGCATCGCCCTGGGCGGCGGGGTGTCGATCACGAACAACGTGCTCATCGCGGTGGCGGTGCTGGTGGCGGCGATGTACGTGCTGCACCTGACCCGGTTCGGGCGGACCGTGTACGCGTTGGGCGGCAGCGAGCCGTCGGCGCGGCTGATGGGGTTGAAGGTCGGGTTCACCAAGGTCGGCGTGTACGTGGTGAGCGGGTTCTGCTCGTCGTTGGCCGGTCTGGTGTTCTCGTTCTACACCGCGTCGGGGTACGGGTTGCACGCGGTCGGGATGGAGTTGGAGGCCATCGCGGCGGTCGTCATCGGCGGGACGTTGCTGGCCGGTGGCGCGGGTTACGTGCTCGGGTCGGTGGTGGGCGCGCTGGTGCTGGGCACGATCCAGACCATCATCAGCTTCGACGGCACGCTGAACTCGTGGTGGACGAAGATCGTGATCGGGGCGCTGCTGCTGGCGTTCATCGTCCTGCACAGGCTCATCGTGCGGCGCTCGTCGGCGTGAGCCGGTCGGCGCGGTGGCGGTCGTGCACGCCCTCGGGGGGCGAGCCGGGCCGCCACCGCGCCGACCAGCGCGGTGGCGTCACTGTCAGAACTTGTCGAGCGCGATGGCGTCGTAGGTGGTGGTCGGGGTCGGCGGGGTGCTGAAGCGGCCGTTGACCAGGTAGAAGCGGTTGCCCCAGGCCGCGACGGTCGCGGGCACGTCGAACCGGGGATCGGTCAGCTGGACCACCACCCGGGCGCTGGACGCGTCGGCGCTCAGCTCCAGCTTGGTGAACAGGTTGACCCGGTTCTGCACCACGTAGAGGTTGCGGCCCTCGCGCAGCAGCCCGTCGTTGCGGGTCAGGACGACGCCGCCCAGGTCGATCTCCTTGGTGACGCCCTGGTGGTCCACCCGGAACAGCTTGCCGGTCGAGGTCTGGCCGATGACGAGGCCCTCGCCGTCCGGCGTGGTGACGATGCCGTTGGCGTTGGCGACGTCCGGGATGTCCTCCATCTCGCCGGTGAGCGGCACGCGGGTGACCTGGTCGGGCCGGGGCAGCTCACCGCACGGGCCCAGCGGCAACCGGTACAGGGTCGGCTCGTCGGAGTCGGTGACCCACACCGCGTCCCGGGTGATCACGAGGTCGTTGACGAACGACTCGCCCTCGAACAGCTTGTAGCTGGTGATGGTGCGACCCGAGAAGGCGTCGAGGACGCGCAGGTCGCCGCCCGTGCCGCCGGCGACGAACAACCGTGCCCGCCGCGGGTCCACCTTGAGCCCCAGCGACGGCGTGCCCGGCCCGGCCGCGAGCACCCGGCCCCGGCCGGTGGCCAGGTCCACCTGGTGGATCGACCCGTCGGCGCGCGAGCCGAAGTACGCGGTGGGCCACGGGCCGATCGCGATGCCCTCCGGCATGAACCCGTCGGGCAGCGGGAACCGGGTGGGGAACGCGGTCGCCCCCGCCGTCCCCGGCACGAGCACCGAAACCCCGAGTGCGGCGACCGCCGCCAACACAGCGCGTCTGCGCATGGATCCTCCCCTGGTGGTCTGTGGGCGGAAGTCTCACCGGTGCGGCCGGGGCGACTCCAATACCGCGTGGACCTGGCGACATACCCTGTGGGCATGTCGATCGACCTGCGGCTCATGCGCTACGTCGTGGCCGTCGCCGACGAGGGCGGTTTCCAGCGGGCCGCCGACCGCCTGCACGTCGCGCAGCCCGCGTTGAGCCGGCAGGTCGGGCAGCTGGAGCGGACCCTCGGCGTCGAGCTGTTCACCCGGCGGCCCACGGCGTTGACCGACGCGGGACGGGTGTTCGTGGCCTCGGCCCGGCGCATCCTGGGCGAGGCCGACCGGTTGGCCGAGCTGACGCGCGCGGCGGGGCGGGGCGAGTTCGGCACGGTCCGGCTGGGGCACGTGGTCAGCGCGTCCTTCGCGGCCGTGCCGCACCTGGTGGACGTGGTGTCGCGGCGCTACCCGGGGTTGCGCGTGGAGACCACCGAGGCGTGGTCGGCGGAACTGGCCGAAGGGCTGCGCTCGGGCCGGTTCGACGCGGCCCTGTCCCGAAGCCTCCCCGACGACCCCGACCTGGACCGCTGGACGGTGCACCGCGAAGACCTGGTCGTCGTGGTGAGCGATCAGCACCGGCTGTCCACTCTGGACAAGGTGACGCCCGCCGACCTGAAGGGGAGCGAGTTGCTCCTGTCACCTCGGCACCTGCCGTCGTGGCGCGCCACGGTCCTGTCGGCGCTGCACCCCGGCACGGTGGTGCGGGACTCGCGCATGCCGGGCTGGCGGCGGTTCGACGAGCTGACCGCCGAGACGTTCGCCGTGGTGACCGAAACCGTGGGCGCGCACCGGGCGCCCGGCACCACCGCGCTGCGCTTCGCGGAACCCCAGTCGGTCGGCCTGGACCTGGTGTGGCGCCGGGACTCCGCGTCGCCGGCGCTGCGCCTGCTCGTGGACCTGGTCCGGGAACCGCGCTCCGCGCCCACCGAGAGGTGGGACCGCTCCGCCGGCGCGGCTTCATGCTTGCACTGAGAAACTACATAGGACGGTTCGCCAGAGTGGTTGCCAGGCAGAGAAACACCGAGCCACACGAGGGGGAACCACCAGTGATCCGCAAGCTTCTCACCGTCCTGGGCGGCCTGGCCGTCGCCGGGGCGCTGTCCACCACGCCCGCCACCGCGCAGGACGCGGTGTACCGGGGCGTCCAGCAGTCCGACGCGTCCGCCAAGGCGTGGGGCGACTGCCCGGCCGACCGGTCGTGCATCTTCGCCGGGCTCGGCGGCGGCCGGCCGTTCGCGCACTTCGCCACCGGCGACGGCGACCTCGGCGACTCGTCCGGCCCGCGCGGCATGAACAACCGGACCAAGAGCGTCTGGAACCGCACCGGCCAGGACTGGTGCTACTACGACGCCGCCGGGTTCAACCAGCTCATCTTCATCGTCGGTCCCGGGTTCCAGGGCGACCTGCTGCCCGAGCACCGCGACAAGGTGACGTCGCTGCGCCCCTGCCCCTGACAGCAGAGCGCCGCGGCCGGGTGGGAACGCCCGGCCGCGGCGCCGCGCAGGATGCCGGTGTGCAGGTCGCGCAACCACTCGGACGGCTCGACCCCGAGTTCCCGCACCAACATCCCGCGGAACGCGGCGTACGCGTCGAGCGCCTCCACCACCCGCCCCGACATCGCCAACGCGGTCATCAGCTGACCCCGGAACCGTTCCCGCACCGGGTGTTGCGCGACCAGCGCGGTCAGTTCGCCGACGACGTCCCGGCCCAGCGCCAGATCGGCGTCCACCCGGTCCTCCCAGGCCGCCATGCGCTCCTCGTCGAGCCGCGCCGCGAGGTGCGCCGCGCCCCGGACCTCGACCAACGCCGGTCCGCGCCACCGCGCCAACGCTTCTCGCAGCCGATCGGCGCCGGCTTCGACGTCCCCGCGCGCGAGCAGCTCACGCCCCCGGGCCACGTCCCGCCGGAACACCTCGGGTTCCAGCTCGGCCTCCGCCGCCCGCAGCACGTACCCGGGCCGCGCCGTGGCGATCCGGTCGCGTCCCAGGACCCGGCGCAACCGCCAGACGATCCCGTGCAGTTGCGCGGTGGCCGACGCCGGCGGCACGTCCCACAGCTCCTCCGCCAGGCGGTCGGGCGGGACGACCGCACCGGCGTGCGCGGCGAGCGTCGCCAACACCACCTTGAACTGCGGCGCGCCGATCGGGACGTCCTCCCCGTCCCGTTCCAGCCGCACCGGCCCCAGCAGTCTGAACAGCCACATCCCGCACCCCCCGGCAGGTCCGTGTCCAAGGCCACTGTGGCACGGCCGGGAGGCGGGGTGTCAGTGCATCACCCGTTCGAGGAACGCGCCGAGGTGCGCGGTCGTGCGCGCGGCCTTCTCCGCCACCGACAGGCTTCGTGGATCCGCCCGCCGGGTCCCGCGTCCCGCTTCCCGCGCAGGTAGAGCGAGCAGGCGAGGTCGGCGCAGAGGTAGATGCCGACGGAGTTACCGAGCTGCCCCTCCTTGCCCGCTTCGCGCGCGGTCATCAGCGACACACCATCACCCGGATGGGTGGTCAGGCAGATGGCGCACATGGTGCGGCGGGCAGTCCCGTGCGGGGTCGCCGACCTGGCGGACGAGATCGGCTTCGAGGCGGTGACCGTCTCGGCCCTGGCCCGCCACTTCGGCGTGAAGGACGCCAGCCTGTACTCCCACGTCCGCAACCTCCAGGACCTGAAGCTGAGAGTGGCGACCCTGGCCCTGACCGAACTCGCCGACCAAGCCGCGGCGGCCCTGGCGGGTCGAGCCGGCGAGGACGCCCTGATCGCGTTCGCCACCACGTACCGCGCCTACGCCCACGAACACTCGGGCCGTTACGCGGCGATGCGCACGGACATCCCGCGCGACTCCCCCGCCGTGAACGCCGCCCGCCGCCACTCGGACCTGACCAGGGCGATCCTGCGCGGGTACGACGTCGAGGAGCCGGACCAGACGGACGCGGTGCGGATGCTGCACCCCACCCTGCACGGCTACGTCCACTTGGAACTGTCCGGCAGCTTCGGCCACACACCCCGCCCGTCGGAAACCTCCTGGCAAGCCACCCTGACCGCCCTGCACGCCGTGCTCACCGACTGGCCCTCCGCCTGATCCGACTCACTTCGCGATCTGGACCAGCACCGAGCCGGCGATGAGGAGTGCGACGCCGGCCAGGCGGGCGGTGGTGAGCCGGCGGCGGGGCAGGCGGAACAGGCCGTGGTGGTCGATGAGGGCGGACGCGAGTTGTTGGCCGGTCACGGTGAACGCCACCGTGGTCGCCGCGCCGATCTCCGGGATGAGCAGGAAGGTGACCGTCACGTAGGCCGCCGCGCACGCGCCGCCCAGCCAGCCCCACCACGGCATGCCGCGCAACCCGTCGAACCCCGGCTTGGGCGTCCTGCCCGCAGCCACCAGGACCGCGAGCACGACCGCGATGGCCGCCACCGCGACGGCGAAGCTGATCAGCGCCACGGCGAACGGCGCGCCGAGGTCGCCGCGCAGCTCGGCGTTGACCGCGCCCTGCACCGGCAGGACCCCGCCCGCGACGACGCCGAGCACGAGCCAGCCGGTCTGGCCGCTCAGCGCGGGGCGGGTGTCGGCGGGTGTGGCGGTGCCGGGTCCGGCCTTGATCGCCCGGTTCTGCCCGCGCACCACCACGGAGATGCCGACGACGACGGCCGCCGCGCCGACCACGACCAACAGGTTCGGCGGCACCCGTTTCACCCCGAGGTGACCGCCGAGGTCGAGCACGAGCGAGGCCAGCATCTGGCCGGTGACCCACAGGCCGACGGTGGTCACCGCGCCGAGCCGCGGGATCAGGAGGATGCCGCTGGTGATGTAGAGCGGACTGGCCAGACCGCCGAGCAGGTGCCACCACGTCGCGTCCCCGATCCCGCCCAGCGCGCCGAGGCTGCCGGTCACCACCGCCACCACGGCCAGGAGGCCCGCGGCGACCGAGAGCTGGAGCGTCGAGGCCCCGTAGGGCGTGCCGACCGCCCGGTTGAGCTGGAGGTTCACCGAGGCCTGCACGGCGAGGAGCGTGCCGACGAGCAGCGCCGAGGCGAGGAACGCGAGGTACATGCCCGCCATGCTAGGCACTAAGTGGACACAGTGTCCACTTAGTGGCGGCGCAGGCGTCGCGGTAGGCGTTCGGCGTGGATCGCGCGATCTGTGACCCGGTGATCGCCGTGTTCGCCGCCGGACCGCAGATCACCCGGCTGCGAGGCCCAGTGCGTTCCACACGCGGATGAGGACGCGGTCGCGGCGGGCCGGGGCGAGGTCTTCGAAGCCCGCCGTGACCAGGCCGTCGACCACGACGTCGAGGGTGTCGGCGACGACCTCCGGTTCCGCGACGCCCGACCGCCGGACGAGGCCGCGCAGGTGGTCGTCCCACCAGGCGTTGAACCCGTCCAGTTCGGCGCGCAGCACGGGTTCGGTCGGCGCGGCGATCAGCAGGGACAGCCAGAACCGGTGCACCCGGTCCCCGGTGTCGGCCACCGCCCACCGGACCAGCGCCCACAGCGGGTCGGGCGCGGCGGCCATCGCGCGTTCGGCCTGGGCGCGGCGGACCGCGAGTTCGCGGCGGACGGCGAGGCGGAGCAGGTCGTCGCGGTGGGGGACGTAGTGGGTGACGACGGAGGTGGACGCGCCCAGGTGGTCGGCGACGGCGCGGATGGTGACGGCGGCGAAGCCCCGTTCGGCGGCGATCGCGACGACCGCGTCGGTCACGGCGGCGAGGCGGGCGGCGTGGTCTACCTGGCGGGGCACGGCCGGGAGCCTACCTTGTCATGCAACGTACGTTGTGCAACGCTTGTTGTATGAAGGTCGTCGTGGTGGGGGCGGGGTTCGCGGGCTTGACGGCGGCGCGCGAGTTGGCGCGGGCGGGCGTGGAGGTGACGGTCGTGGAGTCGGCCGACCGGGTGGGCGGGCGCGCGTCGACCGTGCTGTCGGCCCTCGGTTCGCCCGTGGACCTGGGCGGGATGTGGCTGGGCCCCGATCACACCGAACTGTCCACGTTGGCCGCCGAACACGGCGTCACCACGTTCCCGACGCCCACCGCCGGCAAGCGCCTGATCCTCGACGGCGACCGCCCGACCCGGGCGTGGCTGCCCCTGCTCGTGACCGGCGCGGCCCTGCTGCGCCTGTCCCTGCCCACTTCCGACGACCACACCACCATCGCGGACTGGTCGACCCGCCTGCCCGGCGCCGCCGCCCGCCGCCTGCTGGAGGTCGTGGTGGCCGAGGCGATCGCGGCGGACGTGGACCAGGTCACCAGGCAGGCGTGGGCGTCGGCGGTCAGGTCGTCCGGCGGCCTGCGCTCGATGCTCGGCACGGCCCAGGCGTCCCTGATCACCGGCGGCGCGGGCGCCCTGGCCGAACGCCTCGCCCGCACCCTGGACGTCCACCTGTCCCGCCCGGCCACGGCGATCACCCGCACGCCGACGTCGGTGGTGATCACGACCCCCACCGGCCCGCTCACCGCCGACCACGCGATCATCGCCGTGCCACCACCGGTGTCCGCCCGCATCCGCCACACCCCGCCGCTGCCGCCGAGCCGGGCGGAGGTGGAGCGCGACACCGCGATGGGCACGATCTACAAGGCGATCGCCGTCTACGAGCGCCCGTTCTGGCGCGACGCGGGCCTGAGCGGCGAGGTGATCGCCCTGACCGGGCCGGTTCCCGCCGTCTTCGACGTCTCCCCGCCGGACGACCCGGACGACCCGGACGGTCCGGGCAGCTCGCACGGTTCGGGCAGCTCGCACGGTTCGGGCAGTTCGGACGGTTCGGGCAGCTCGCACGGTTCGGGCGGTCCGGGCCACTTGGGCTTCCTGGTCCCGGGCCGCCGCGCGGAGCACCTGGCGAGCCTGTCCACGGCCGACCGCCGGGCGACCGTCCTGCGCACCGCCGCGACCGCCTTCGGCCCGGCGGCCCTGACCCCGGTCGACTGGCACGAGAAGTCCTGGCACGAGGACCCGCACGTCCTGGGCGGCTACTCGGCCCTGCCGCGCCCCGGCAGGTACGCGGCCACCCGGCACCCGCCGACGCCCGCCGGTCGCGTGCACTGGGCGGGCACCGAGACGTCCGCCGCGTGGCCCGGCTACCTCGAAGGCGCGATCCGCTCGGGCCGGCGGGCCGCCCGCGAGGTCCTCACCGCCTGACGCAACCCGGCTACCTCACACCCCAGGGCCACCTGAACCAACCCGGCTGCCTCACGACCCATCGGGCCACCTCAACCAGCCCGGCCGCCTCACGACCCATCCGGCCACCTCAACCAGCCCGGCCGCCTCACGACCCATCGAGCCACCTCAACCAGCCCGGCCACCTCACGACCCATCCGGCCACCTCAACCAGCCGGCCGTCGGGCAGGCCGTCGCGCCGGGTCGCCGTGGCCCGCGCGACCTCTCCATACACGGGACGCGGGACCGGCCGATCGGTTCCCGATCCTGCATGTCACTCGATCGGTTGATGCTCGGCCGACCCACCCCACACCCCGTTCTACCAGGTCACGCGCCCGCCGGCCGCTGCGTGGCCAACCACTGCTCGAAAGTGGTGGGCGCGATCCGCGCCCCCGGCCCCGGCAGCAGGGCGTTCCCGCTCATCTCCACCCCGAACACCCCGTCCCACGTCGGCACGAGCCTGACCTCCCGCCCCACGGCCTGGTGGGTCCGCCGCGCCATGTCCACCAGGTCGTGGCGGTCGGGACCGGCCAGGCCCGGGTGCAGGCCCCGGGGCTCGCCCGTCGCCACCTCGGCCAGGAACTCCGCCACGTCCGCGGGCGCGACCGGCTGCACCAGCAGCGGCGCGATGGCCGCCACCCCGTCCTGCTCGGCCCAGCTCGCCACCATCGCCGCGAAGTCGTGGAACTGCGTCGCGGGCACGATGGTCCACGGCACCCCGCCTTCCCGGACCAGCCGCTCCTGCTCGCGCTTGCCGTAGTAGTGCGCGTTGCCCTCGATGTCGTGGATGCCCACGATCGACAGCAGCACGTGGTGGCGCACGCCGGCCCGCCGTTCGGCGTCGAGCAGGTTCGTGGTGGCGGTGGCGAAGTACTCGACCAGCGCCTCGCGGTCCAGCGTCGGGCCGTTGGTCGCGTCGATCACCGCGTCCACGCCCGCCAGGGCCGCGTCCAGACCCTGACCGGTGATCAGGTCGACCCCCAACCCCCGGCTGATCCCCACGACCTCGTGCCCGGCGCGCTCCAGCACGGCCACGGTCAGTGCCCCGATGTTGCCGGTCGCCCCGGCGACTGCGATCCGCATGAGTCCATCCCCTCTCGGTGTGCCCGCAAAGCTATCTCGGACTAAAGAGATCCGCAATATCTGCGATACACTTCACCCGTGAAGCTGCCGGTGAGCACCGAATGGCTGTTGCACTGCGCCACCACGCTGGCGCAGCTGGAACCGGGCGCCACGGCGTCGGCGGCACAGCTCGCGGAGTACTACGACCTGCCCGCGCCCTACCTGGCCAAACAGCTCCAGGCCCTGGTCAAGGCGGGCGTCTTGGCGGCGACGACCGGGCCGCGCGGCGGGTTCCGGCTCGGCCGACCCGCCGCCGACATCACGTTGCTGCACATCGTCGAAGCCGTCGACGGCGCGGCCTCGCCCTACGAGTGCCAGGAGATCCGGCAACGCGGCAAGGGCGCGCTGCCCGCCGAGGACTGCCGCGACACCTGCATCCTCGCCCGCAAGATGGCCGACGCGCACGACGCGTGGCGGCAGAGCCTGGCCGCGGTCTCCCTCGCCGACGTCCTGGCCGAACTGCCCCCGACCGCCCCGGCCCGCACCCGCTCCCGCATCGCCCTCACCGGCCGCAAGTAGCCGACAAAAGAGAAAGCGCCGGCGCGGACTCCCGCGCCGGCGCCACACGCAGCGACCCGCCTACTCCTCCCGCGCCCACGCCTTCTTCAGCGCGAGCTTGCCGCCGGTGTGCAGCAGGGAGCCCGAGTAGATCCGGCTCGCCAGCAGCACGACCAGCACCACCGTCCCCGCCAGCAACCCCATCGCCAGCAACGCCTCCCACGCCGCCGCCTGCTGCGCGAACATCCGCACCGGCATCGCGATCGCCGACGTGAACGGCACGTACGACAGCACGTGCATCACGGTCGCGTCGTCGGAGAAGGTCATCACCCCGAAGTACGGTCCGATCACCAACATCACCACCAACCCCATGCTGGAACCCAGGTCCTCCTGCCGGCTGACCACCGACCCGGCGACCGCCCACATCCCGGCCAGCAGCAGGAACCCCAGCACCAGGAACGGCACGAACCACCCCAGCGCCGGCGCCACCACCGCCAACAACTCCTGGTGCCCGCCCAACCGCAACGCGATCGGCGCCAGCACGGCCAGCACCACCGCCTGCGCGAGCGTCAACACCGTGTGCCCCACGATCTTGCCCGCCAGCAACGCCCGCACCGGCACCGTGGCCACCAGGATCTCCACGATCCGGGTCTGCTTCTCCACCACCGTGCTGGTCGCGATCGCCGCGCCGCCCATGCCGAAGATCAGGAACACCACCGCGAACACCATGACCGTGACCGTCTTCTGCCCCTGCCCCACCGCTTGAGGGTCGAGCAGCTCGACCCGGGGCGCGGTGCGCAGCGCGGCCACCACGTCGGTCGGCGGGTCGTCCAGCGCCAGCACCTTCACGCCGTCGCCCGACGGCACGACCGCCGCCTCCACCTCCTCCGACCGCACCAGGGCCGAAGCGGCGTCCACATCGGACACCGTCCGCACGTCCAGGTCACTGCCCGCCAACGCCTCCGTCGCCGCCGTGCCCACGGCCGCGACCTTCGTCCGGTCGCCGCCGAACACCGTCGGCAGGATCGACATCGCGAACAACCCCAGCACGATCACCGCGAAGCCGATCCAGAAACCCTTGGTGCGCACCAGGGTCTTGACCTCGCGCTCGGCCACCAGCCGCGTCGCGCTCACGAACCGCCGCCGGTCCATCAGATCGCCTCCATGAAGATCTCTTCGAGCGTGGGCACGACGGGGGTGAAGCTGCGGACCGTTCCCTTGCGCAGCGCGGCTTCCAGCACGACCTGGTCCGCGCCCTCGTCGTCGACCTCGAACACCGCTCGCGGCCCGTCCACGTCCACCACGCGCACCCCGGGCACGTCCCGCACCCAGCCGGCGTCCCCGGCGACCACGACCTCGAACCGCGTGGTCCCGTACCGGGAGCGCAGCTCGTCGCGGTCGCCCGCGGCGGCGATCCGGCCGCCGGAGATGATCACCACGTCGTCGCACAGCCGTTCCACCACCGAGAGCTGGTGGCTGGAGAACAGCACCGGCACCCCGCCCGCCGCGCGCTCGCGCAGCACGCCCAGCACGGTCTCCACGGCGATCGGGTCCAGGCCGGAGAACGGCTCGTCCAGGATCAGCAGCACCGGGTCGTGCACCAGCGCGGCGGCGACCTGCGCGCGTTGCTGGTTGCCCAGCGACAGCTCCTCCAGCCTGTCCTTGGCCCGCCCGTCGAGTTCCAACTGCTCCAGCAGGCGCGCGGTGTTGCGGCGCGCGGCGGCCTGGTCGAGCCCGTGCAACTGCCCCAGCCACGCGATCTGCTCGGCCACGCCCATCTTCGGGTAGAGGCCGCGCTCCTCGGGCATGTACCCGAACCGCTGCCGCACCTCGCCGGTCACCGGCGCGCCGTCCCAGCGGACCGCGCCACCGTGCGCGGCGAGCACCCCGAGCACGATGCGCATGGTGGTGGTCTTGCCGGACCCGTTCGCCCCCAGGAACCCGGTCATCCGCCCGGGACGGACCTCGAACGACACGTCGTCGAGGACCCGGTGATCGCCGAAGCTCCGGCTGATCGACGTCACTGTCAACATGACCGCAACGCTAGGCGGCGCGCCGCCGCCGCACGTCCGGCGCGAGATCGACTCCGGGGGTCCTCCGCGAGGAGGACCCCGCTCACGCCTGGCCGGGCGCGACGATCCCGTGCTCGTAGGCGAACACCACGGCGTGCGTGCGGTCCCGCAGCCCCAGCTTGGCCAGGATGCGCGACACGTGCGTCTTCACCGTCGTCTCCCCCAGGTACAGCGCCGCCGCGATCTCGGCGTTGCTCGCGCCGCGCGCCAGGTGCACCAGCACCTCGAACTCGCGGTCGGTCAACGCCGACGGCCGGGCGGTGGGCGTGGCGACCGACGGCGCGGTGAACCGGGCGATCACCCGGCGCGTCACCTCCGGCGAGAGCAGGGCGTCGCCCCGCGCCACCACGCGCACGGCGTCCACCAGGTCCTCGGGCGAGGAGTTCTTCAGCAGGAACCCGCTGGCCCCCGCCCGCAGCGCCTCGAACAGGTAGTCCTCGCGGTCGAACGTCGTCAGGATCACGACCCTGATCGGGCTGTCCGCCCCGCTGGGACCCAGGATGCGCCGGGTGGCCTCCAAGCCGTCCACGCCGGGCATCTGGACGTCCATCAGCACCACGTCCGGCCGCAGCCGCCCGACCACCTCGACCGCCTCCAGGCCGTCGCGCGCCTCGCCGACGACCTCGACGCCCTCCTCCGTCCCGAGGATGACCCGGAACCCCGCCCGCACCAGGTCCTGGTCGTCCACCAGCACCACGCGCACCGTCATGCCGGGAACCTCGCCCGCACCAGGTACCCGCCGTCGCGGCGCGGTCCCACCTCCAGCGTCCCGCCGTGCACGGCGACCCGCTCCCGCATGCCCACCAACCCGAAACCCCCGCCCCCGGCCGTCGGGGCGCCCCGGCCGTCGTCGGTCACCTCGACCTCCAGCTCCTTCTCCAGGAACCGCACCCGCACGTCCGCGGCGCCCGCCCCCGCGTGCTTCACCACGTTGGTCAACGCCTCCTGCACGATCCGGTACGCCGACAGCGCCACGCCCTCCGGCACCGGCCGCGGGTCCCCGTACGTGCCGTGCGCCACCGTCAGCCCCGCCGAGCGGGCCAGCTCCACCAGCTCCGGCACCTGGTCCAGGCCCGGCGAGGAGGTCTGGGCGACGGGTTCGCCCAGCGCCGGCTCCGCCGGTTCGGCCCGCAGCACGCCCAGCAGCCCGCGCAGCTCCCCGATGGCGGTCCGGGCGGTGTCCTCCACGGTGCGCAGCGTCGAGCGGGCCAGCTCGACGTCCCGGTCCAGCACCCGCCGCGCCGCGCCCGCCTGCACGCCCATCACCGACACGTGGTGCGCCACCACGTCGTGCAGGTCGCGGGCGATGCGCACGCGTTCGGCGACGACCGCGCCGCGCATGTTCTGCTCCTGCGACCGCCGCAGCTCCTCCGCCCGGTGCTCCAACTCCTCCTTGCGCCGCGCGGACAGCCACGCCGTGCCGCCGAAGTAGTAGGCGGACAGGAAGAACAGCACGTTGAACGCGACCCCGTAGAGCACCGAGGCCAGCACCGGGTCCAGCGGCCCGACCGCGCCCTCGAACGGCGGCGGCTCCGGCCGCAGCATGAACCGCGCCAGGTTGAACCCGAGCCACCCGAACATGACGACGATGACGCCGACGCGCGCCACCCGTGCCCGCCCGCGGTCCTGGCTCCACGCGCCGACCGTGTAGATCGCGGTGAACAGGGCGATGGACGGCACCAGGTTGTCCGCGACCTGCCGGGACTGCCCCGCGAGGAACGCCACGCTGACCGCCAGCAGCACCGTCATCGGGAACCGCCGCCGCACCGCCAGGGGCAGGCTGACCGCCGCGCCCCACAGCAGGTGCTCGACCAGGGAGGGGCCCGTCACGTTCTGCGCGTACGCGCCCATGCTGCGCACCAGCAGGGTCACCGCGCCCGCGCCGACCAGCACGGCGACGGCCAGCCACACGTCGTGGCGGCGCTGCGCGGCGGTCGGCCCGGGTCGGCGCCAGTGGCTCCACGCGTCGGGGGTCCTCACGGTGCGGAACGGTAACCGATGTTGCCGGCGCGCGGACCGTGCGGTACGGTGGGGAGGTCCACCCAGCGGATGTTGGCCCAGCCTCCCGCGGGACGATCTCCACCAAGGCTCGAACCCCCGGTGCGGTTCCCCACAGTGCGGTTCCCACAGCGTGAACCTCCACAGCGTGGCCCTGCACAGCACGGTTCGCCTCCACCTCCGCGCCGCAGTGCGCGCATCTGTCCGGAAAGGACACTCAACCATGACCGCAACCCTTACCCGCAAACACGAAACCGAGCCGCGGACGCCCGTCGCCGGCGTGCTCGACATCCACCACGACACCGCCTACCTGCGCACGACCGGGTACACGCCCGGCCCCGCGGACGTGGTCGTCCCGCAGGCGTTGCTGCGCCGCCACGGCCTGCGCCGCGGCGACCTGGTGACCGGCGCGGCCGGCGCGCCCACCGGCAGGCAGAAGCTCCCGCCGCTGGTCGAGGTCGACTCGGTCAACGGCGAGGACCCCGCGAAGGCGTTGCGCCGCCCCGGTTTCGCCGACCTGGTGCCGCTGCACCCGACCGAGCGGCTGCGCCTGGAGCACGACCCGCACGACCTCACGACCCGCGTGATCGACCTGGTGATGCCGGTCGGCAAGGGCCAGCGCGCCCTCGTCGTCGCACCGCCGAAGGCGGGCAAGACCTCTGTGCTGCAAGCGATCGCGCGCGCCATCAGCCGCAACAACCCGGAGTGCCACCTGATCGTCGTGCTCGTCGGCGAACGGCCCGAGGAGGTGACCGACATCCAGCGGTCGGTGCCCGGCGAGGTGGTGGCGTCCACGTTCGACTGCGCGCCCGCCGAGCACATCGCGTCCGCCGAACTCGCGATCGAACGCGCGAAGCGGCTGGTCGAAGCCGGCCGGGACGTCGTGGTGCTGCTCGACTCGCTGACCCGCCTGGGCCGCGCCTACAACCTCGCCGCCCCGTCGCACGACCGCATCCTCACCGGCGGCATCAGCTCCAGCGCCCTGACCCCGCCCAAGCGGTTCCTCGGCGCGGCCCGCAACATCGAGGGCGGCGGCTCGCTGACCATCTTCGCGACCGCGTTGGTGGAGACCGGGTCGGCGGGCGACACGGTGATCTTCGAGGAGTACAAGGGCACCGGCAACGCGGAGCTGAAGCTGGACCGCAAGACCGCCGCGCGCCGCGTGTTCCCCGCGGTGGACGTCGACCAGTCCAGCACGCGCAAGGACGAACTCCTGCTGTCCCCGCAGGAACTGGCCGTGACCCGCACCCTGCGCCGCGTGCTGGAGGGCCGCGACGCGATGGACGTCCTGCTCGACGGCCTGCGCAAGACCCGCACCAACGCCGAGTTCCTGGCCCAGCTCAGCCGCCCGGCGTGACACCGGGCTGGCGGTACAGGGCGACCAGCACGCCGTGCACGGCCTCGCCCTCCCCCGCGTCCTGTGCCCCGTCCACCACGTCCCGCAACACCTCGGCCATCCGCGC
The DNA here is from genome assembly GCF_039521145.1 of Saccharothrix mutabilis subsp. mutabilis. Classification (NCBI taxonomy): domain Bacteria; kingdom Bacillati; phylum Actinomycetota; class Actinomycetes; order Pseudonocardiales; family Pseudonocardiaceae; genus Saccharothrix; species Saccharothrix mutabilis. Next base: position 38,152 of record NZ_BAAABU010000029.1, on the reverse strand, counting down.
CGCGACCTCCGGGGTCAGCCGCAGGTGGCGCAGGACGACCAGCGGCTGCTCCGCCGCCCGCGACACCTCCTCCGCGACCGCGCCGAAGACCGCCTGCGTGTGCTCGACCGGCGAAGTGGTGTAGGACATGCGCTTCGCCGCGCGCTGGTAGTACTGCTCGGTCCCGCCGCGCACCTTCCGCGTCTCGACCACGCGCACCAGTCCGGCCTCGCGCAGCACCTTCAGGTGGTGGCCGACGTTGCCCTTCCGCGCGTCCAGCGACACGGCGAGTTGGCTGATCGTCGCGGGTTCGCGGCCCAGCGCGAAGAGCAGGCGTTGGCGCAGCGGGTGGGACAGCGCCTTGAACTGCTCGGGGCTGCCGATCTCCAACCAGTCGTCCACGGGAGAAAGTGTCTAACTCTCTTGACGCTTTCGCAAGCCCGCTGGTCTACTCCCCGCCATGGACACCACCTCGATCGTCACCCGGACCCGTGAACTGCTGGTCGAGCACTACGTCTTCCCCGACGTCGCCGCGCAGCTCGACGCCTTCCTGGCCGGCCGCACCGACCACTACGCCACCGCGACGACGCCCGAGGAGCTGGGCAAGCTCGTCACCGAAGACCTCCAGTCGGTCAACGGGGACCGGCACCTGCGGCTCAAACACCACGTCGACGAGGTGCCCGAGGGCGACGACGCGGCCTCCGAACACCAGATCCGCCGCGAGTTCGACCTGGCCATGGGCGGCGTGCCGGGCCTGCGGCGGCTGACCGGCGGCGTGGCGCACCTGGAACTGGCGCCGTACCTGTTCCCGGTCGGGATGTGCGCGGACGTGGTGGCCGCCGCGTTCACGCTGGTCTCGCGGGCGGAGGCGCTCATCATCGACCTGCGGCGCAACCGCGGCGGCGACCCGCACACCGTGGCCCTGGTGTGCGGCCACCTGCTGGCCGAGCCGACGCACCTGAACACCATGTACCACCGCGAGGACGAGTCCTACCACCAGTTCTGGAGTTCACCGGTGGTGCCGGGGGCCCGGTTCGACCCCGCGAAGCCGGTGTACGTGCTGACCAGCGCGGCGACGTTCTCGGCGGCCGAGGAGCTGTCGTACGACCTGCAACAGCTCAAGCGCGCCACCATCGTCGGCGAGACCACCGGCGGCGGCGCGCACCCGCGCCGGGGCTTCACGGTGCACCCGCACCTGGAGGCCACCATCCCCACCGCCCGCGCGATCAACCCCGTGTCCGGCACGAACTGGGAGCTGGTCGGGGTGCGGCCGGACATCGCCGTGCCCGCCGACGAAGCCCTGGACCGCGCGCACCGGGAGGCCCTGGCGGAGTTGGACCGCCGTGGCGGTGACTCCCCGTCACTGGCCGAGGCCCGTCGGGCGCTCGCCCGGCTGTGCTGCTGACCTAGCCCGCCCAGGCCAGCAGCGGATCGTGCCGTTCGGGGGCGCGCAGGGCGGCCATGGCCTGGCGTTCGAGCTGGCGGATGCGTTCACGGGTGACGCCGACGCGGTCCGCGACCTGTTGCAGTGTGCACGGGTCACCGCCGTGCAGGCCGTAGCGCAGCGTGATGATGAGCGCTTCGCGGGGCGGCAGGGTGTCCACCAGGGCCCGCAGCTCCTCGGCCAAGGCCCGGTGCTCGGCGACCTCCGGCGCGGACAGCACGTCGGTGTCCTGGATGAGGTCGGCGACGCGGGTCTCGCCGTCGTCGCCGACCGGGGTGTCCAGGCTGATCGCCTCTCGGCCGATCCGGCGCAGGTCGGCGACCCGTTCGGGGGTCATCCCGGCCGCCTCGGCGAGGTCCTCGACGGTGGGGTCGCGGCCCAGGCTCAGGTGCAGCTTGCGCTCCAGCTTGCCCAGCCTGCCGATCTCCTCGACCACGTGGACGGGCAGCCGGACGGTGCGGGTGTGCGTGGCGATGGCCCGTTCGATGGCCTGCCGGATCCACCAGGTCGCGTAGGTGGAGAACTTGTACCCCTTGGCGTAGTCGAACTTCTCCACCGCGTGCATCAGCCCCAGGTTGCCCTCCTGGACCAGGTCCAGCAGCGGCAGGCCGCGGTGGTAGTGCTTCTTCGCCACCGACACCACCAGGCGCAGGTTGGCGCGGATCATGTGGTCCATCGCGGCCTGGCCCTCGCGGACGAGGGCCTCCAGGTCGCGGCGGCGTCCGGGCGGCAGGTCGCGGCGGTCGTTGCGGTCGTCGCGGCTGGCGCGGTCGTCGCGGCTGGCGCGGTCGTCGCGGTCGTCGCGGCCGGCGCGGTCGTCGCGGCCGGCGCGGTCGTCGCGGCCGGCGCGGTCGCCTCCGCCGTGGCGGCGGAGGAGTCCCTCCGCGTACACCCCGGCCTCGATGCGCTTGGCCAGGACGACCTCCTGCGCGGCGTCCAGCAGGGGCGTCGCGGAGATCTGCCGCAGGTACTGACGCACCAGGTCCGGTTCGTCGTCGCGTTCGGCGGGCTCGGCGCGCCGGTGCCGTGTCATCGTCGGTCACCTCCCACGACTGGGGTAACCGCGTCGGCCGGGAATCACACCGTCCGGACGTGGTGCGCGGCCCACACCTCGCTCGCGTCGTGGTGGGACTCGACCCCGGCGAAGAACGCGTCGGCCACCCGCTCGAACTCGGCGTCGTCCCCGTCGAAGCCCTGGAACTCGGGGCTGAACACCGCGAACCCGCCGGGCTGGTCGGCCGGCCGGTAGAGCACGGCGACGGTCAGCGAGCGCGGCGCGAGCCCGTACTCGACGGCCTCGACCAACAGCGCGTCGACCGGACCCGACTCCTTGTGCACGTAGGCGTCCACGACCATCACCGCCCGGGTGGCGCCTTGTTCGTTGTCCTCCAACGCCCGTTGCGCGGCCCGCGCGCCCTCGGCGATGTCGTCCGCGACCATCCGCTCCAGGAACCGTTCACCCAGCGGGTTCTCGTAGGCGAAGATCGGGATGAGCGCCTCGCCCTCGGAGACGCTCCAGATGCCATGCGCGGCAAGGAAACCTGCCATCGACGCGGTTTCGATCATCGGGGCAGTATGCCAACAGCCCGTCAGGCGAGCACCAGCGACGCCACGGCGAGCCCGAGGAACGCCGCCGGGTAGGGCAGGTCCCGCCACTGCCGGGCCCGCGCGACCACCCCGACCGCGCCGACGAAGTAGAGCACCAGCCCGACCGCCGCCGCCTCCCCGAGCCACGGCACGACCAGCCCGGCGAGCAGCCCCAGCGCGCCGGCGGTCTTGATCACGCCGAGCGGCACGATCCAGGACGCCGGCAGGCCGTACTTGGCCATGTTCGCGAGCACCCACCGGCTGCGCGCGTAATCGACCCCGGCGGCGGCGAGGTTGGCCACGGCAGTCACGACCGTGACCACGACATAAGCGGTAGACACGTTCAACCCCCTCTTCTTGTCTTCCCCACCCTCACCTCCCGTCTCGGCACCGTCCAATAGCAGCTTCTATAACCTGACGGAATGGACGTGGACACGCGCTTGGTGCGGGCTTTCCTGGCCGTCGCCGAGGAGGGCAGCCTGACCCGGGCGGCGGAGCGCCTGTACGTGTCGCAGCCGGCGTTGACCAAGCAGATCCGACGCTTGGAGACCGACCTGTCCGTGCGGCTGTTCACCCGCTCGCGCGCGGGCATGACCCTCACCGAAGCCGGCCGGGCATTGGCCGACCGGGCCCCCGCCCTGCTGGCCCTGTGCGACGACGTCCTGCGTGCCACTAAGGCCACCGCCGGCCGGGCGGCGAAGGTGCTGCGAGTGGGGTTCATCGCCAGCGCCGCGAACGAGGCCACTCCGGACATCATCAAGGCGTTCGGCCGCCGGTGCCCGGGTTGGCGGGTGGAGATGCGCCAGGCGCCCTGGTCGGAGCCGACGGCCGGCCTGTCCACCGGGGAGGCGGACGTCGCCTTGCTGCGCCTGCCGTTCCCCGACCAGGACGCGTACCACCTGCGGGTTCTCCTCACCGAACCCAGGTACGTGGTCCTCCCGTCCAACCACCGCCTCGCGACCCGGGACACCATCGCGTTCGAGGAGCTGTGGGACGAACCGTTCGTAGCGGCCCCGGCCGAAACCGGCGAGTGGCGCGACTACTGGCTGGGCACCGACCACCGCCCCACGCCACCCACGATCGGCGCCGTGACCGACCAACCGGACGCCTGGTTGCAAGCGGTGGCGAACGGCTACGGCATAGCCCTGGCCCCGCAATCAGCCACCCGCTTCTACCCCCGCCCCGGCATCACCTACCGCCCGGTGACCGGCGTGAGCCCGACCCGGGTCTGCGTGGCCTGGCCCAAGACGATCCCGCAGCACCCGGCGGTGCGGGCCTTCGTCCAGTCGTGTCCACAGTGGATCGGCGACTGAGTGGCCCAACGAATCATGTCGAACTTGGCTCCCGTGATCGGACCAATCCTGACCTAGAGTCGGGACACCGACGAGCAAGGAGCAGTGAAGTGACGACAGTGGACCTCTGGTTCGACCCCGTGTGCCCGTGGGCGTGGGTTGCGTCGAGGTGGGTGCTCGAAGTCGAACGGGTACGCCCGGTTCGGGTCGGGTTCCGCGTGTTCAGCCTCGCCCTGCACAACGAGGGCCGCGAGGTCGATCCCTGGTACCGCCGGTGGCTCGACGCGCGCTGGGGACCCGCCCGGGTTGTGGCCGCAGCTCAACAAGCCCACGGCGAAGGAGTGGTCCGCGACCTCTACACCGCGTTCGGCACGCGCATCCACCTCGACAAGCACCCCGTGGACGACGCCCTCAACCGGGCCGCGCTCGACGCGGTCGGCCTGCCCCGCGCGCTCGCCGACGCCGCCCACCGCACCGACCTGGACGACCTCCTCCGCACGGCCAACCGGCAGGCGCTCGAACCGCTCGCCGAGGACCTCGGCGTCCCCGCCCTGCACCTCCACGGCGACGACGGCACGGTCAACGCCTTCTTCGGCCCGGTCCTCAGCCCGGCGCCGCGGGGCGAAGCCGCCGGCCGGCTCTGGGACGGCATCGCCCTGCTCGCCGCCACCGACGGCTTCTTCGAACTCAAGCGCGGCCGGACGCGCAAGCCCGTCTAGCGGGACCGCTCCGACCGCCACACCATCCCGGCCGGCACCAGCGACAGCAGCGTGATCCCGCCGAACACCGCCGCCGCCCCGGGCAGGCCCGCGACCCCCAGCCCGACGCCGCCCGCCGCCGCGCCCGCGAACGTGCCCAGGTTGACCGCCGCCCCCGTGACGCCCAGCGCCGTCCCCCGCGCCTCGCCGCTGTGCCGGACCATCAACGTGATCACGCACGCCGCCGTCGCCGAGTGGCACAACCCGAGGACACCGGTCAGCACCACGGCCACCGGCAGCAGGACCGTGAAGTAGATCGCCACGATCGCGACCAGGGACACCGCCAACGACCAGAACACCACGTGGTGCGCCCGCACGCGCCCCGACCCGACGACCCGCCCGGCGATGAGGTTGCCGAAGAAGTACGTGCCCCCGCTCAACGTCCACACCAGGGCGAACGCGCTGGGCGACAACCCGAACCGGGCGTCGTAGATCACCGCGAGGTAGGACAGGTACCCCATGAACGCGGCCGTCCGCAGCAACGCCACCGCCAGCAACGGCCGCAAGCCCTTCAACGCCCGGTACGACGCCAGGTACCCCAGCGTCGAGGTCGGCAGCACGCGTCCGGGCCGCACCCAGAACACCACCGCCAACGCCAGCGCCAGCACCGCCGTCACCACCAGGTCGCCGCGCCACCCCCACAGCAGCGCGGGCAACGCCACCACCGGCGCGGCCAGCATCACGGTGAGCGCGCCGGTCGCCGTGACCAGGGTCGCGGCGCGCCCGGCGGCCGGTCCGTCGCCGAACCGGTCGGCCGCCGACGCGGTCAGCGCCGGGTGCACCACCGCCATCGCCGCGCCGACCAGGGCGCAGAACACCGCCATCGCCGCGAACTGCCCCAGCGCGCCCACCAGCGACGCCACGGCCAGCGCGACCAGTCCGAGCGCCGCCGCCCGCAGCCGCGCCACCCGGTCCAGCAGCGGCGCGAGCACCGCGCCAGCCGCGAGCGCGGCGAGGCCGCCGAGCCCGCGCAGGCCGCCCATGACGGCCGCACTGGTGTCGGCGTCGTGCGCGATGCGGACCAGGAACGTGCCGAACACCGTGTACGGCAGCAGCGACACCGAGGAGGCCAGCATCAACGGCCACAGCCGGCGCGCCATCCGCAGGTCACCGGGCACCTCGTCGACCGCGACGCTCACCGACCACTCCCCCCCCCCCCCCCCCCCCCCCCCCCCCCCCCCCCCCCCCCCCCCCCCCCCGAGAGTCAGGAGGATATTCGCATGGCTCACGATCTCGGGGGCGGTTTTCCACGCGCTGGGACTTCAGCCCTCGAAGTGCCGCAGCCAGTCCCCCAGGATGCGCTCCAGCGCACGGGCGTCCCGCGGCTCGACCAGGTCCAGCAGCCGCCGCTCGTTGGCCATGTGCTCGGTGAACGCGGTGTCGATCACCCGCAGCCCGGCCTCGGTCAGCGCGACCACCCGCCGCCGCCCGTCGGACCCCTCGGACCGGCGCGTGACCAGGCCGTCGCGTTCGAGCCGGTCGATGCGCTTGGTGATCGCCCCCGTGGTGACCATGGTGTGCTGGGCCAGCTCGCCCGGCGCGCGCTCGTGGGGCGGACCCGCCCGGCGCAGGGCCGCGAGCACGTCGAACTCCCCTTCGCCCAGCCCGTGCCGCCGGTAGACCACCGCCAGCTGCTCGGTCAGCACGGCGGCGAGCCGGTGCAGGCGGCCGATGACGGCCTGCGGCGAGACGTCCACGTCGGGGCGTTCCCGCGCCCATTCCGCCTGGATGCGGGCCACGCGATCGGTCACCGCGCCACTATACCTTCCACGGAAGCTATATTGTCTTCCGTGGAAGCTACTTCCCGGTGGGCGGCCGTCACGGCCGTCGCGCCGATCGCCTGGGGCTCGACCTACTACGTCACCCACCACTTCCTGCCCGCCGACCAACCGCTGTGGGGCTCGGCGCTGCGCGCGCTGCCCGCCGGGCTCCTCCTGCTCGCCGTGCGCCGCGAACCACCGCGCGGTGACTGGTGGTGGCGCTCGCTCGTGCTGGGGACGCTGAACATGGGCGCGTTCTTCGCCCTGGTCTACCTCTCCGCGCAACTCCTACCGACGAGCCTGGCGGCCACGGTCATGGCGCTCTCCCCGGCGGCGATGATGGCGCTGGCGTGGGTCGCGCTGGCGGAACGGCCGCACGTCCTGTCCGTCGCCGGCGCGGTGGTGGGGATCGGCGGCGTGGTCCTGGTGTTCGCGGCGGGCATCGACTCGTTCGACCCGCTCGGGCTGGCCGCCGCCGGCGCCGCCATGCTGATGTCCGCGTTCGGGCACGTGCTGACCAAGAAGTGGGGCGCGACGGCGAACGTCCTGTCGGTCACGTCGTGGCAACTCGTCGCGGGCGGACTGGTCCTGCTCGTCGCCGCGCTGGCCGTGGAAGGCCCGCTCCCGCCGGTGACGTTCTCGAACGCCCCCGCGTTCGCTTACGTGGCCGTGGTCGCCACGGCGGTCGCGTTCGCGGCGTGGTTCACCGGTCTGCGGCACCTCGACGCGGGCGCGGTGGGGCTGATCGGGCTGCTGAACCCGGTCACCGGCGTCCTGCTGGGCATGGTCGTGGCCGGCGAACCGCTCACCGCGCACCAGTTCGCCGGTCTCGCGCTCGTGCTGACCGGCGTGCTGCTCGGCCAACCCGGGGTCCGCCGCCTTTTCACGCACGTGAAAGCCGGTGGGGTTTCGTTGACGCGCGATCGGGCTGCCGCCTATAAAGGTCCGGACCAACGGGTGTAAGCCGCGACACTCGAAGCCCCTTGCCCGCGAAGGGTTCTTCAGCATGCGCACACGTCTGTCGGTTCTGGGTGCCGTCGCGTTCTGCATAGCCGCGACCACCAGCGCCTCCGCCGAGGCCGCGAGCCTGTCCGCCGCGTTCAGCCAGGAATCGGTGTGGAGTTCGGGCTACGGCGGCAAGTACACGATCACCAACACCGGCACGTCCGAGAGCACCGGCTGGACCGTCGAGTTCGACCTGCCCGCCGGGTCGAGCGTGTCCAGCTCGTGGAGTTCGGTGCTCACCCGCTCCGGCCAGCACTACAAGTTCACCAACGCCTCCTACAACGGCCGCATCGCGCCCGGCGGCACGGCGAGCTTCGGCTTCAACGTCGCCGGGTCCGGTCTGCCCACCGGCTGCACCGTCAACGGCGCGCCCTGCTCGGGCGGCGGCCCGGCCCCGGACACGCAGGTCCCGACCACTCCCGGCGGACTCGCGGCCACCGGGGTCACGACCGGCTCGATCTCCCTGTCCTGGAACGCTTCCACCGACAACGTGGGCGTCACCGACTACCAGGTCCTCAACGGCACGACCGTGGTCGCCACCGCCACCACGACCAGCGCCACCGTCACCGGACTGGCCGCCGGCACCACCTACACGTTCACCGTCAGGGCTCGCGACGCGGCGGGCAACACGTCCGCGGCGAGCGCGCCGGCCACCGCGACCACCAGCACCCCCAACGGGTCCACAGTGGATGTCTCCACCGCCGCGCAACTCCAGGCGGCGCTGGCCAACGCCGTGCCGGGCCAGACGATCCGCCTCGCCGCCGGCGTCTACCGCGGCGCGTTCGCCGCCACCCGGCCGGGCACCGCGTCCGCGCCCATCACGCTCACCGGCCCGGCCGACGCCGTCCTGGTCAACGACGGCCCGTCCGGCAACGCGCCGAGCTGCCCCACCCCCACCCCGGGCTGGGACCCCGGCTACGGCCTGTGGCTGCACGACGCCCCGCACTGGAACCTGACCGGGTTCACCGTGCGGGAGTCCAAGAAGGGCATCGTCGCCGACAACTCCCACCACACCACCATCTCCGGCGTGTCGGTGCACCACGTGGACGAGGAGGCGGTGCACTTCCGCCGGTCCTCGGCCGACAGCGTCATCCGCGACTCCACCATCACCGACACCGGGCTGGTGCAGCCCGGTTACGGCGAGGGCGTCTACATCGGCTCGGCGGGCTCGAACTGGGCCTGCCACGGCAACTCCGGCGGTGTGGACCGCAGCGACCGCGTGCAGGTGCTGGGCAACCGGATCGGGCCGAACGTCGCCGCCGAGCCGATCGACGTCAAGGAAGGCACGTCCGACGGCGTGATCCGCGGCAACACCTTCGACGGCCGCGGCATCTCCGGCCAGAACTCGGCGGACTCGTGGGTGGACGTGAAGGGCATGCGCTACCTCGTCGAGGACAACACCGGCGCCTTCACCTCGCCCGGCACGTTCGCCAACGGCTACGAGACGCACAACCCGTCCACCACGCCGTCGTCCCCCAACGGGTGCGGGAACGTGTGGCGCGGCAACCGCTCCGACCTCGGCGGGGTCGGCCAGTACGCCATCAGGATCACGTCCACGTCCAAGTGCTCCGGCCTGCCCAACGTGGTCCACGCGTCCAACACGGTCACCCGCGCGACCGTCGGGCTGACCAACATCCCGGTCACACCATGACCTCGGCGGCCGGCCGGTCCCGTTCGACCGGCCGGCCGGCGCGCAGGTCCGGGACCAGGGTCACCAGCCCCAGCACGGCCATCGCCGCGCCCAGCCACAGCGGCGCGCGCAGGTCGGACACCGTGATCAGCAGGCCGCCGACGGACGAGCCGATGATGATCCCGAGCGTGATGAACGACGTGTGCACGGTGTTCACCAGCGACCGCGCGTTGCCGGCCCGCTGCACGCGGGTCGCCATCGCCGGGTTCATGGTCACGCCGACCAGGCCGATCCCCAGCATGGCCGCGACCGCCGGCGCCTTCGCGTCCGCCAGCAGGGCGAACCCGGCCAGGAACACGGTGTTGAGCGCCAACCCGACGACGAGGACGGGCAGCGTGTGGCGGTCGGCAAGCCTGCCCACGACCGTGTTGCCGACCAGCGTGGCCGCGCCGTAGGCGATGAGCAGCCACGGCACCGTGCTGGTCGCGAAGCCCGTGACCTGGGTGAGGATCGGGTTGAAGTAGCTGAACGCGGAGAAGGTCGCGCCGATCACCAGCGTGCTGGTGGACAGCACCCGCCACAGCCTCGGGCTGCGGAAGACGGTCAACTCCTCCTTGAGGTTGCCGCTGTCGTGGGCGCGGTCCACGTCCGGCACGCCGAGCGCGGTCGCGACCGCCGCCAGCACGGCGATGCCGGTGATCACCCAGAACGCGGCGCGCCAGCCGTGGTGCTCGCCGATCAGGGTGGAGAACGGCAGGCCGAGCAGGGTGCCCAGCATCAGGCCGTTGAGCGCGACGGCGACCGCCCGACCGCTCACCTCCGGCCGCGTGAGCTGGAAGCACAACGTGATCGCGACGCCGAAGAACGCCTGCGTGGTGACGCCGGTGAGCACCCGGGCGACCACCATGACGGCGTAGGTGGGCGCGGCGGCGGCCAGGGCGTTGCCCAGCACGAAGACCGCGAACAGCACCATGAGCGCCCGCTTCGGGCGCAGCCGCATCAGGGCGACGGCCAGCACCGGGCCGCCGAAGGTCATCGCGACGGCGAACGCGGTGATCAGGTAGCCGATCTGCGGGATGGTGGCGTCGAGCCCGGCGGCCATCTGCGGCATCAGGCCGGCGACGACGAACTCGCTGGTCACCATGGCGAAGACGCCGATGGCGACGACGTACACGGCACGTGGCACGGTGTCCCCCATTTTGGATTGATCAGTACACAATTCGGGCAGCGCGAAGGAGTCGGTGTGCGGTCAGGCGACCAGGGCGTCCAGCGCGGTCGCGGCGATGCCCGCCAGCACGTCCCGGTCCGCGCCGGACTGCCCCGCGACCCGGATCCCGGCGACCACCGAGTTGAGGAAGCGGGCCAACTGGTCGGCGTCGCGGGTCGCGCGGATCTCGCCGTCGCGCTGGCCCCGGGCGATCACGGCCCGCAGCGCGGTCATCCGGCGGTCCTGGTCGCGCTCGATCAGGCGGGCGGTCGCGGGGTCGGCGCCGCCCAGCTCCACGACCGTGTTCACGGTCAGGCAGCCGATGCCCCGGTCGCCGCGCCGGTTCTCCTCCTCCCCGGCCAGGAGCAGGTCGAACAACGCGCGGATGCGCTCCAGCGGCGACTTCGCGGAGTCCTCCAGGACTTCGAGCTGACGGGCGGTCATCGCCTCCAGGTAGCGGGTGAGCGCGCGGGTGAACAGCTCGTGCTTGCTGGTGAAGGTGTTGTAGATGCTGCTGCGGCCCAAACCCGTGGCGTCGCACAGGTCCTGGGTGGAGGTGGCGTGGTAGCCGTTGACCCAGAACGCGCGCATGGCGGCGTCCAGGGCGCGCTCCTCGTCGAAGTTCTTCGGTCGGGCCACGCCCGTGACGCTAGCAGTTCTGAAACGTTCGGTCCAATACCGGAGGTTGAGCACCAATTCAGCACCGGAACGCCGTTACCGTTGCCCCATGGCACACATCGACTTGGGTCTGGACGAGACCCGGCAGCCGGGCATCATCGGCCTCATGGCGTACCGACCGGAGACCGGCGCGGCGCTCGGCGCGCTGGCCGAGGTGCTGCTGCGCGCCCCGAACAGCCTGTCGCCGGGCGAGCGCGAGCTGATCGCGGCGCACGTGTCGGGCCTGAACGAGTGCACGTTCTGCCACAACTCCCACGCCGCCTTCGCCGCCGCCCAGCTGGACGAGGGCATGGACCTGGTGGAACAGGTGTGCGCGAACCCGGCGACGGCCCCCATCCCGGCCAAGCTGCGGGCGTTGCTGCGGATCGCCGAAGCGGTCCAGGAGTCGGGGCGCAAGGTGACCGGCGAGCTGGTCGACGCCGCCCGCGCCGAGGGGGCGACCGACGTGGAGATCCACGACACGGTCCTCATCGCGGCGGCGTTCTGCATGTTCAACCGGTACGTGGACGGCCTGGGCACGCTCGCGCCCGAGGACCGGTCGGCCTACCAGGCTTCGGTGACCCGCATCCTGACCCAGGGCTACGTCGGCTGAGGCACCGCGGGCCGGCCGGTCCCGGTGGGCCGGCCGGCCCGGTCACCAGCCCAGCGGGACCACCTCGGCGGCCGACGTCCACGGGCCCCGGCCGCCGGCTTCGGTCAGGGCGCGCAGGCGGACGTGGCGGGTCGTGGTCGGCCACAGGCGGACCGTCTTGGGGGTGGCGTCGTCGGCGAACGCGCCCGTCGCCACCGGCGTCCCCCAGTTCGCGCCGTCCGCGCTGACGTGCAGCTCGTAGCGGCCGATCCGGCCGTTCGCGCCACCGTCCTGGCGGGGCAGGTACGTGACGCCGGTCAGGGTGCGCGTCGTGCCCAGGTCGAGGTGGATCTCGTGCGGCAACGGGTCCGGGGTGCCGGTCCACTTGGTGTGCCAGTGGGTGTTCGGCTTGCCGTCGGCGGCGTTGGCGCCGGCGCCGTTCTCCCCGGAGGTCTCCTGGCTGTCCACGAACCTCACCGTGCGCGGCAGCGGGGCGGAGCCCAGCACCGGGTCGGTGGTGCTCTCCGCGCCGGTCTCGACGTGGCCCGCGAAGCGGCGGGCGAACCCGTCCGGGCCGGTCACCGCGAGGTCGTACCAGCCGTTCATGCCGCCGCCGACGGAGAACCAGTCCTCCTTGGTCGCGCCGGGGTCCACGGTGTAGGTCCACGGGCCGCCGCCGCGGTTGACCGTGGTCACGGTCAGCGTGCACGCCTTGCCGCCGGTGTTGGTCATGGTCAGCCACACCTGGCCGCCGTCCTCGCGCAGCCCCACCTCGGGGTTCGGGTTGCCGGCCGTGGTCGCGGCGGCGCGGTTGCCGGCGAAGCGGCGCAGGAAACCGTTCGGCCCGACCACGTTGAGGTCGTAGGCGCCGGTGGGCGTGCCGGCCTGCCAGTAGTCCGACAGGGTCTTGCCCGCCTCCACCGTGTACCGCCAGGGGCCGTCGGTGCGGAAAGCGTTGGCGTAGACGTAGAAGTGCGCGCCGGCGGTGCCGGTGTTGGCGAAGTCGATCCAGAACTTGTCCGCCGTGACCCGGCCCGACGCGGTCAGGCGGTAAGGCAGCGGACGCGCCACCTTCACGCCCGCCTCCTGCACGGGCATCACCTGCACCGCCGGGGGCGTCGGCGAGGTCGGGCGCGGACCGTCGGTGGGCACGGGCGTCGGCAGGGACGGGTAGGGCGCGGTGGCCGTGGTGGTGTCCAGCGCCGAGGTCAGGTCCCCGCACACCGCCCGCCGCCACGGCGAGATGTTCGGCTCGGCCACGCCGGTCCACTTCTCCAGCAGCCGCAGCACCGACGTGTGGTCGAACACCTCCGAGCACACCTTGCCGCCACGGCTCCACGGCGACACGACCAGCATCGGCACCCGCTGGCCCAGCCCGATCGGCGCGCTGAGGTAGATCTCGTCGGTGGTGGCCACCGTGGACAGGCCGTCCGAAGTGGACACCGGCGGCGCGGGCTGCGGGACGTGGTCGAAGAACCCGTCGTTCTCGTCGTAGTTGAGCAGGAACACCGTCCTGTTCCACACCTCGGGCTTGGACGCCAGCGCGTCGAGCACCTGCTTGACCAGCTCCGCGCCGGTGTTGGGTCCCCAGTCGGGGTGCTCGCTCTGCGACTCGGGCGCGACCACCCACGACACGGCCGGCAGCCGGCCCGCGTCCACGTCGGCCTTGAACGCCGCCGCCAGCCGCCCCGGCCGTTCCCGCGCCAGGCCCCGGTCGTAGAGGGAGCGCTCGGCGGCGGTCAGGGTCGCCAGGCCCTGGTCCAACTGGGCGAGCAGCTCGGCCTGCCGGGCCGCCGACGCCGAGGCCAGCGCGTAGTAGAAGTACTCCAGCTTGGTGTACGGCTTGCCCGCCGAGTCCTTGGTCGGCGCCAACGCCTTGCGGCCCACGGCGAGGAAGGACGCGAAGTAGTCGAGCGAGTTGTCGCCGTAGTTGTCCCACTCCTGGTAGACCCGCCACGACTTGCCGGCGGCCTGGAGGCGTTCGGCGTAGCTGGTCCACGTGTAGCCGGTGTGGCCGGGGTTCTGCCAGCTGTCGTTGCCGATGGCCCGTTTGGTGGTGCCGGGTTCGTAGCCGATCGTGCCGGAGAACAGGTAGAACCGGTTGGGGTTGGTGGGGCCCGCCTCCGAGCAGTGGTAGGCGTCGCAGATGGTGAAGGCGTCGGCCAGGGCGTGGTAGAACGGCAGCGCGGCGCGGTCCAGGTAGGTCATGGTCCGCACGCCCTTCTGCGGGACCCACTGGTCGTGGCGGCCGTTGTTCCAGGCGGCGTGGCCGTCCGACCAGCCGTGCGGGGTGCCGGCCATGAACTCGTCGTCCACGCGGTAGGGCAGCACGTGCCCGGCGCCGTTGGGCTGGCGGAACACGGGGTTGCCGTTGGGGAGGCGGATCGCGGTGGGGTCGTTGAACCCGCGCACGCCGCGCAGGGTGCCGAAGTAGTGGTCCAGGGACCGGTTCTCCTGCATGAAGACCACGACGTGGCCGATGGTCTCCAGCCCGCCGGTCGGCGCTTCGGCGGCGAGGGCGCGGCGCAGGCTCTCGGGCAGCAGGGCGAGCCCGGAACCGGCAGCCGCCGCCTTGAGCAGGTCACGACGCTTCATGCACATCTCCTCGGCCAAGCGCAGGGCGGTGCGGGCGATGCTGGATGCGCGAAGTTAAGCAGAGGTGACGTTTAGCGAGCAATAGTGGACAAGCAGGTGTCAATTACCGGTCAGGCGACCTCCGCGAGCGGCACCCGCAGCGACAGGAACCGCGACCAGCGGCGCAACCGGAAGTTCCACCGCTCCCACCTCCTGAACGGGCGCGGAGCACCGTGTCCACTGTGGACCAGGCTCGCCGCGCCGCTACCGTGGGACGCATGGCACGCACCCGCCTGTACCGCCACGGCGTCCTGACCGCCGAGGACTTCCCGATCACCGAGTCCGCCGCCCACCTGCGGGACCCGGACGCGGTCGTGTGGCTGGACCTGGCCGGCCCGTCGCAGCGCGAGCTGGCCGCCCTCGCCGACGAGCTGGACCTGCACGAACTCGCCGTCGAGGACGCCCTCCACCCGCACGAACGCCCCAAGCTGCACGAATACGACACCCACTGCTTCCTGTCCGCCTACGCCGTCCGGCTGGACGAGCGGTCCGGGCGGCTGGTCACCTCGGAGCTGGCGGCGTTCCTCACCGAACGCGCGCTGGTGACCGTGCGGCCCGACGACAGCTTCGACGTGGACGCCCTCACCGCCCGCTGGGACCGGTCGGCGCACCTGGCCGGCAACGGCGTCGGGTACCTCGCCCACGGCCTGCTCGACAGCGTCGTGGACAGCCACTTCGAGGCCGTGCAGGCGCTGGACGAGCAGATCGAGGCGCTGGAGGACCTGGTCTTCGCCGACCACCCGAACGAGCGCGAGGTGCAGCGCCGCGCCCTGGCCCTGCGCAAGTCCCTGGTGACGCTGCGCCGGGTCGTGCTGCCGATGCGCGAGGTCGTCAACGCCCTCATGCGCCGCGACCACTCGGTGGTGGACGAGTCGATGTTCCCGTACTACCAGGACGTCTACGACCACGTGCTGCGCGCGTCGGAGTGGACCGAGTCCCTGCGCGAGATGGTCGCCACGATCCGCGAGACCCAGCTCAACATCCAGGGCAACCGGCTGAACCTGATCATGAAGAAGGTCACCGGGTGGGCCGCGATCATCGCCGTCCCGACCGCCATCACCGGCTTCTACGGCCAGAACGTGCCGTACCCGGGGTCGGAGCAGTCGTGGGGGTTCTGGGTGTCCACCGCGGCGATCGTGTTGCTCTCCGGCTGGCTCTACGCGTTGTTCAAGCGCCGCGATTGGCTCTGACCCGGAGGTAGCTCCACACCACCAGGCCCCAGATGACCACCCCGGAGAGGATCAGGCTCGACCCGGTGCTCCAGCCACCCAGCGGCAGGTCGTCGCGCACTCCCCAGAGCACGCCCAGCCCGACCAGCACCGCGCCACCCAGGACGGTCGCGACGATCCGCCACGGCGACGAGACGCTCTCCTCGGCGGTCTTCATCGCCCGGTCGCGGACGGGATCGACGTAACGCTCCAACGCGGGGAACTCGGCCGCCAGGACGAGCAGACCGGCGAGCACCAGCAGCAGGCCGGGACCGGGCAGGACCAGCAACGCGAGGCCGACCAGCAGCACCACCGCGCCGACGATCGCCATCGTCACCCGCTTGACCGAGCCGGCCACGCCAGACCACTCCCCTCGCCGTCCTCGGCCCAGTATCCGTCGGGACGCACGAGCCCGCGACCACGGCGCGCACTGCGGAGTCCCCGGCGATCAAGGCCCGGTTCGGCCACGTTCCCCCGTTGGCGAGGGGGCTAATCGCAGACCAGTTTGGGGGTCGGGCCGAAGGTCAGGGACAGGTGCAGGGGGTGCACGCCCCAGTGGTCCATCGCGTACATCGCCAGCAGACCGCCGGCCTCGATCGTTTCGGGGGACGCAGGGCTGTTCATCGACGGGTTCCCTTGCCAGACCGGCACTTCCGGACCCGGCACGGGCGCGGTCTGCACCACCGAGATGCGCCGGCCCTCGAACTCCTGGACCACCATGAGGACGTACGGCTCACTGAGGACGTCCGTGTTCGCCGCCCGCTCGACAGCCACGTACTCGCCGCGCTCCGCCGCCGCCGCGTTCACCCGGCCGACCCACCTGAACGCCTCGGCCAACGTCTCCGCCGTCAACGCCTCGTGCGCCTCCTGCCCGCCGACCGGCTCCAGCCGGACGATCTCCGCCGGGACACCGCCGTCCTCACCGCGGAACCGCGAGAACAGGGTCAGCGTCCCGGACTCCCGGTCCAGGCCCACGACGTCGCGGAACCTGTTCTCCGCCAACGGGGTCCGGGCGAGGACGCCGTGGCCCAGCCTGCCCAGCACCGCGTTCGGGTCGGGCATCCGCCAGAACGTGCACTCGCCGTCGATCCACAGCGGCAGGTAGCCGGCCATCGGGATGCCGGGCACGACGGTGGTGATGGTGGACCCGACGGCGGGGACCGGCTTGGAGAGCACCGTGGTGACGGACTGGTCCGCGGTGGGCACCGGGGTCGCCGGGCGCGCGTCCGGGCCGGAGGGCGCGAAACCGGCCGGGGCGGAGCCGGCCGGGCCGGAGCCGACTGGGCCGGAGCCGACTGGGCCGGAGCCAGCCGGGTCGGAGCCGGCCGGGGCGGTCGCGGCTGGGGCCGAGCCGGCCGGGGCGGAGCCGACTGGAGCGTCCTTGAGGTGCACCGTCGGGGACTCGGCCGGGCGGGTTGTGATCACCCTCGTCGGGCCTTCCGAGGTTCGGGCCGTGGGGGCTTCCGCCGATGGAGGAGTGGGAGCGGCGGGCGGAGCGGGAGCGGCGGGCGGGGCCGGGTGGAAGGGGGGTAGGGCGGCGAAGCGGGGGTCCACCTGGGCGGTGCGGATGATGTGGTGCGCCCACGCCCGGACCCGGGTCAGCGGGTGGTCCGGGAACTCCGCGTCCCAGCGGGGGTCGTCGCCGGCGTGGTACGGGAGGCGGCCTTGCGACTGCGGTGCGTAGGGATGTGGTTGCACCCAGCGGTCGAAGCCCAGGCGGGCCATCAGGACGGCCTCGCGGGTTCCGGTCACGCCCCGCTCTGCGGCCCGCAACTTCAACACGGCGCTGCACGTCGCCCGCGGCACGGTCAGGGACGCGATGAAGACCTGACCGGTCGGCTGGTTCGGCAGCGGAACCTTCACCACCTGGAACACCGCCGGCACCCCGCCCAGCGGCACGACGTGCGCCTCCACCAGGCACCCCACCTCACCGGTCATCACGGCCAGGTCGTGCCGCAACCGCGCCGGGTCCTCCAACGGCGCGGGCAGGTCCGGCACCACGTCGAAGTACGTCAGGCTCACCTGGTCCCCCGTCGCCGGGTGGAACCACGTGCTCTGGTCGTGCTGCCGGAAGCCGGTCGTGTCGAATGCGATGGGCACGGCGCAAACCCTATTGCCCTCGCCCGCTCCAAGCGTGGATTGACGGGCACGCGGCTGTGAGTGACCGCACGTCGGGACGCGCCCGAACGGCCGATAGAATCGTTTCAGCAGCCAACCACCGGTCGCGGTCAGCGTGGACGCGGGACACCTGACGAGGAGCGCAACCGCGATGACGGTCACGGCGACGCCGCCCGCCCGCACCAGGGGCACCACCGCCGCGATGGGCGCGTTGGCGCTCGGCGGCTTCGGCATCGGCACCACCGAGTTCGCCACGATGGGCCTGCTGCCGCAGGTGGCGGACACCTTCGACATCTCCATCCCCACCGCCGGCCACGCCATCAGCCTGTACGCGCTCGGCGTCGTCGTCGGCGCGCCGCTGATCGCCGGCCTGGCCGCCCGCCTGCCCCGCAAGGGCCTGCTCATCGGGCTCACCATCGCCCTGGCCGTCGGCAACGCCCTGTCGGCGCTCGCACCCTCGACGACGGCCCTGCTGGTCGCCCGGTTCGTCGCCGGGCTGCCGCACGGCGCGTACTTCGGCATCGCCGCCGTGGTGGCCGCGGCGCTCGTCCCGCCGGAGCGGCGGGGCACCGCCGTCGCCCGCGTGATGGTCGGCCTGACGGTGGCGAACCTGGTCGGCGTGCCGCTGGCCACCGCCGCCGGGCAACAGATCGGGTGGCGCGCGGCGTACCTCGCGGTCGCGGTGATCGCAGCCGTCACGGCCCTCGCCCTGGCCAAGTGGTTGCCGCACATGCCCGCGCCACATGATGCGACCATCCGAGCGGAACTGCGGGCGTTCCGACGTCCCCAGGTGTGGTTCACGCTGGTCACGGGCATGATCGGGTTCGGCGGCATGTTCGCCGTCTATTCGTACATCTCCCCCCTCACCACCGAGGTCGCCGGGCTGCCGGACGCGGCGGTGCCGTGGGTGCTCGCCGCGTTCGGCCTGGGCATGACGCTCGGCGCGACGCTGGGCGGCCGGTTCGTGGACCGCTCGGTGTCCGGGTCGGTGTTCGGCTCGTTGATCGCGGTGACGGCGGTGCTGGGGCTGTTCGGGCTGACCGCGCACGTGCCCGCGGCGGCGTTCGGGACGGTGCTGCTCCTCGGGTTCGTGACGCAGGTGCTGGCGTCGGCGTTGCAGGTGCGGTTGATGGACGCCTCGCCCGACGCGCCCTCGCTGGCCTCCTCCTCCAACCACTCGGCGCTGAACATCGCGAACGGGGCCGGGGCCTGGTTGGGCGGTCTGGCGATCGCGTGGGGCTGGGGGTACACCGCCACGGCGTGGGTCGGGGTGGCGTTGAGCCTGGCCGGGCTCGGGGTGGCGGCGCTGTCGACACTGGTGCCGACCAACGCCGAGCCGACCCGGACCCGGCCAGGCGGGGCCTAGCTCGACGCGGTGGTGAAGGTCCAGGTCAACGTCGGCGCCGGGTTGCCGGTCTCGTCGTGGGCGGCGGCGGTGGCGGTGTGTCTGGTGTTCCCGGCCAGAGGAGCCGTGGGGGTCCAGACCACCGTGTGACCGTCCGGCGTGCGGGTCAGGGTGCCGGGGACGGGCGTTCCGGCGGCGTCCAGCACGGTGAAGGTCGTCGCGCTCGTGTCCATCGGCTCGTCGTAGGTGGCGGTCAGCGGGGCCGACGGGTCCACCTCCTGGGCCTCCGACAGCGGGGTGTGGCCCTGGACGCTCGGCGCGGTCCGGTCGCCGCTGAACGTGTAGGTCACGTCCACCCAGTAGTTGTTGCCCTGGTGCACCGTGGTCGGGAAGCCGCCGCCCACCGCGTAGACGCCGTTCGGCGTGTCCCACGCGTTGCGCGGCGCGGTCAGCGGCAGCGATGTCACGGCCTGGGACTGGAAGTACTCGTGGTCCACCGAGTAGTGCCCGTGGGGCGCGGTGTACGAGGCGACATACGTGGTGCCGGCTCGGACCGGGACGGGGGTGGCGAAGGAAAGCGTCTGCCAACCGGCCGCGGTCTCGTCGGTGAACGTGCCAGTGGCCAGGAGGGCGCCGGACGACGACCACAGCGAACCGGTGTGTGTGCCCGTGTTCCCGGCACCCTTGTAGAACTTCACGCCGGTGATGTGACCGTTGTACGCGACCTTGAGCCGGACACCCAGCTCATAAGAACCGTTGTCGGCGGCCGAAGTGACCGTGGGAACCGTGGCCGCGCTGAAGAGCGAGCACGGGCACACGGGCGTCGAGTCGGTATTGATGGACCACGTGGTCGTGGGCGAGGCGTTGCCGTTCACGTCGGCGGCGATGGCGGTGACGGTGTAGCGGGTGCCTGGCGACAGGAGTGCCGTCGGACGCCACGTTATGGTCCTCTGGTCGTCCGACAGGGTCGTCGTGCCGTGCAGGGTCGCGCCGGCCGGGTCGGTCAGCCACACCCGTGGGGACGCCGGGTCCATGGGTTCGTTGTAGGTCAGGGAAACCACGCCGGACTGCGGGACGGTCGCGGACTCGGGCGCGCGGGACTCCAGGACGGGCGCGGTGGTGTCGCCGTTGAGGCCGTTGCGGTAGACCACGTCCACCCAGTAGTTCGAGCGGTGGTAGGTGTCCGACGGGAAACCGCCGCCGTACCGGTACACGCCGTTGGGGCCGTCCGTCCCGTACGACAGGGCGCGGATCGGGCCGTAACCGGCTTCCCGGGCGAAGAAGTCGGGCGTGACGGCGTAGCGGCCGTTCGGCGCGAAGTACGACACGACGTAGGTGGTGTTCGCCTGCACGCTCACCGGGTTCAGGAACGTCAGCGTCTGCCACCCGGTCGTCGTCTCGTCGGTGAAAGTGCCGGTCGCCAGCAACAGGCCCGTGGACGACCAGAACGAACCGGTGTGCGTGCCGGTGTTGCCCGGCCCCTTGTAGAAGCGCACGCCCAGCACCTCGCCCCGGCCGGCGAACCGGACCTTGGCGCCCAGCTCGACCGGAGCGGTGTCGGCGGTGGCGGGTTCGGCGGGGCGGGCGAAGTCGTCCCACACGGTGCACGGGCACGTCGCCGCGCGCGGGCGGCCCGTGGTGAACACCCAGTTGTGCGGCGGGGCCTGGTTGCCGGAGGCGTCGACGGCGTGGGCCGTGGCGGTGTAGGCGGCGCCCGGGGCCAGGGCGGTCGCGGGGACGAAGCGGACGGTCGTGCCGGTGACGGAGGTGGTGCCGGGCACGGCGCCGGTCGGGCCGGTCACGGTCACCGTCGCCGTGGCCGGGTCCACGACCTCGTCGAACGTGGCGCTGACGACCTGGCCGAGCGGGACGCTGCCGGCGCCGGCGGCCGGGTCGGTCGTGGTCGCCTCGGGGGCGCGGGTGTCCGCGCCGGGCTCGGGCGCCCACAGGACGTCCACCCAGTAGTTCGTGTTGCGCGAGCCCCGGCTCGGGAAGCCGGGACCGGTGCGGAACACGCCGTTGGCGCCCTCCACGCCGCCGCGCGGGCCGGTCAGCGGTTCGAGGTGGCGCGCGGAGTCGGTGAAGTAGTCGGTGTCGGCGGAGAAGTGGCCGGTGGGCGACAGGTAGGACACGACGTGCGTGGTGTCCGCCGGGACGGCGACCGGCTGCGCGAACACGAGCGTCTGCCAGCCTTCGGCGGTCTCGTCGCGGAACGTGCCGGTCGCGAGCAGGCCGCCCGACGCCGTCCACAGGCTGCCGGTGTGGGTGCCGGTGTTGTCGACGCCCTTGTAGAAGCGGACGCCGCGCACGTAACCGTCCGACGCGGCCCGCCACCGCACGCCCAGCTCCACGGCCGCGCCGTCGGACACGTCCGGGACGCGCGGCCGGTCCGCGTCGGTCCACAGGCCGCACGGGCACGCGCGCGGGGCGACGGCGGCGGTCGCCGAGGCGGTGGAGACGGCGCCGGTGGCGTCGTAGGCGCGGACGCGCAGTTCGGCCGGGCCGGACGCGGTCGGGGTGAACGCGTGCCGCCACTCCCCCGCGCGCAGCGGCGCGGAGTGCCAGCGCGCGCCGCCGTCGGTGGAGACCTCGACCGCGGTCGCGTCCGCCGTGCCGCCGAACTCGTAGCTCGTGCCGACCACCGCGCCGCCCGGGACGTCGGTGAACGCGACCGCCGGCGCGGCCACGGCCGGCGCGGGGTGCCCGACCAGGAGGGCGGTCAGCAGCAGCAGGACCGGCAGCCACGTGGTCCCGCGCCGGGCCGCACCGGACAGCGCCATGGTTTCCCGCCTTCCCGCCGGGATTCCCCCGGCTGTTCCACGCCGCCCATCGGCCGCCGCCCGGCCCCCGTTACCGGCCTACTGCCGGAAAACCGTTGTCCTACAAGGAATTGCGCCATCCGTCCGCGCCCGCACGTCCCACCCCGGCGTCGGCCGTACGGCCGTGCGGCGCCGCCGTGCGGGTGAGGGCTTACCGGGATTCGCGCTGGTCCGCGCCCCGCGCCCCGAGGAGTGCGGGGAGCGCCGAATTGCGGTAACCGGCGACCCGGGCCGGGACAGCGTCCACGCCGTCCCGAAACCGGTTCCGCGCGACCTTGACGGGGCCGGGTGGACGGCGGTTCGCTGAGTGGGAGCGCTCTCCCATCCGCCCGTCCCGCCTGGAGTCGCCATGGCCGCGCGCCCGAGATCACTCCTGACCGCTCTCCTCGCCGCACTCCTGCTCACCACGCTGTGCACCGCCACCGGCGCGCGGGCGCAGGCGGAAGCGCTGCTCTCGCAAGGGAAACCGACCACGGCGTCATCCGTGGAGAACGCCGGCACGCCCGCGTCCGCGGCCACCGACGGCAACACCGGGACGCGGTGGTCCAGCGCGTTCAGCGATCCCCAGTGGTTGCAGGTGGACCTCGGCGCGCCGGCCGTGCTCAGCCGCGTGGCGTTGCAGTGGGAGAGCGCTTACGCCAGCGCGTTCCGGATCGAGATCTCGCCGGACGCGGCCACGTGGACCACCATCCACACGACGACCGGCGGCACGGGCGGCAGCCAGGACGTCGCCGTGTCGGGCGCCGGCCGGCACGTCCGCCTGGTCGGCACCACGCGGGCCACCGGTTGGGGTTACTCGCTGTGGGAATTCCGCGTCTACGGGACCACCACGCCGGACGCCGGCACCCCGATCTCGCGGTACAAGCAGGTCACCGCGTCGACGTGGGAGGGCGGCAACGCCCCCGCCGCCGCGCTGGACGGCCGGACCACGACCCGCTGGTCCAGCCAGTTCGCCGACAACCAGTGGCTGCGGGTGGACTTCGGCGGTGTCGCGACGGTCCGCGAGGTGGTGCTGGTGTGGGAGGGCGCGTACGCGTCGGCCTACCGGGTCGAGCTGAGCGGTGACGGCACCACCTGGACCACGGCCTACAGCACGACCACGGCGAGGGGCGGCACGGAACGGCTGACCGTCCAGGGCACGGGCCGTTACCTCCGGCTGTTCGGCGTCACGCGGGCGACCGGGTACGGGATCTCGTTGTGGGAGTTGCAGGTCTTCGGCACGGTGGACACCTCTGCCACCACTCCCCCGCTGCTGTCGCCGCCGACCAAGGCCCCCGCCGGCACCGGCCGGTTCACGCTGACCGCCCCGGCCGACAACGCCATGGTCACCTCGACGCGCCGCCCGGCGTTCTCGTGGGCCGCGGTGCCGGGCGCGACGCGGTACCAGGTGTGGCTCAACCTCAGCCGCACCGACTACGACTTCACCGCGTCGGGCAACCTGATCGACCTCTACACGAAGGTCGCGGAACCCACTGGCACCACTTATACCCCGACCTGGGACATCGCCGACCGGTGGACCTACAAGTGGTTCGTCGTGGCCGTGGACGGGTCCGGCGGCACACAGGCGTCCGTGATCCGCACGTTCAGCTTGTACCTGCCGCAACTGTCCACGGTCGAGGACGGCATCCGGATCGTCAACGGCAGCCGTGACCTGAACAAGAACGGCGCGATCGAGCCGTACGAGGACTGGCGGCGGCCGGTCGAGGCGCGGGTGGAGGACCTGCTCGGGCGCATGACGGCCGAGGAGAAGGCCTTCCAGCTGTTCTACAACGCGCAGGCGTTCCCCGGGGCGGGGTGGCACTTCGGGCCCGCCGAGGCGCAGGACCTGCACAACGCGCTGCTGGCGTCGTCGGGGACCAGGCTGGGCATCCCGTTCGTGTCGGCGGGCGACACCATCGCCGGGTACAAGACCACCTACCCGTTGCAGAGCGCGCTGGCGGCGGCCAGGAACTACCCGCTGGACTACCGGTTGGGCGACATGCAGCGCCGCGAGCAGCTGGAGGTCGGGACGCGCGGCGTGCTCGGGCCGTTGGCCGAGGTCGGCACGAAGGTGATCTACCCGCGCATCCAGGAGGGCAACGGCGAGAACGCCGACGTGGCGGCGGCGCAGGTGCGGGCGCTGGTCGCCGGGTTGCAGGGCGGTCCGGAGCTGAACCCGGCGTCGGTGCTGGCGACGGTGAAGCACTGGCCCGGCGAGGGCGCGGGCGGCGAGGCGCTGATCGTGTTCGACGAGGTGACGATCAAGTACCACCTGCTGCCGTTCCGGGCGGCGATGGAGGCCGGCGCGGTGAACATCATGCCCGGGTACGCGGGCAGTTCGCTGCTGGACCCGGGCGGTCCGGGCGCGGGCGACAGCGCGAAGATCCTGGCCTACCTGCGGCAGAACCTCGGGTACACCGGGCTGATCACGACCGACTGGCTGCCGTCGGGGTCGTGGATCGGCGCGGCGAACGCCGGGTCGGACGTGCTGGGCGGGGCGGACCCCGGCGCGGCCGGGTTCTCGCTGGCGCGGTTCACCGCCGAGGTGCCGGCGGCGCGGATCGACGATGCCGTGCGGCGGGTGCTGCGGCTGAAGTTCAAGCTCGGGATCTTCGAGAACCCGTACGGGGACCCGGTGAACGGGCCGTACCGGTTCCACAAGCCGGAGTACGCGGCGCTGGCGAACCAGGCGTCGCGCGAGGCGATGACGGTGCTGCGCAACGACGGGGTGCTGCCGGTGCGGCTGAACGCCGGGGACAACGTCGTGGTCGCCGGGCCGCGGGCGGCGGACACCGCCGGGTGCTGCATCTGGACCAGCTACTTCCACCAGGAGTACGGGTCGCAGACGATCCTGGACGCGGTGCGGTCGCGGGCGGCCCGGGTCGGGGTGAACGTGTACCGGGACAGCGGGCCTTCACCGAAGTTGGCGGTGGTGGCGGTCGGGGAGGCGTCGTACACGCACGCGACCGATTGGGTGAAGGAGCAGCCTTACCTGCCGGCGGACCAGTTGGCGCTGATCCGGGGGTTCCGGGCGCAGGGGGTGCCGGTGGTCGTCGTGCTGGTGATGCCGCGGCCTTATGTGATCACCGAGTGGCACGAGTTGGCGAGTGCGATCGTGGTGCCGTACCGGGGTGGTGAGGAGATGGGGCCGGCGACCGCTTCGCTGTTGTTCGGGGATTACGCGCCGAGCGGGAAGTTGCCTTGGCAGTTGCCG
Source organism: Saccharothrix mutabilis subsp. mutabilis (assembly GCF_039521145.1). NCBI lineage: Bacteria > Bacillati > Actinomycetota > Actinomycetes > Pseudonocardiales > Pseudonocardiaceae > Saccharothrix > Saccharothrix mutabilis. The sequence goes on along the minus strand of NZ_BAAABU010000029.1, from coordinate 12,924 downwards.
CGGGCGTTGTCGGATGTTCTGCGGCCGGGTGGGACGGATGTTCCGGCCGACACCGTCGAGCACTGGGACCTGCCGTACGACCTCGGGGCCACGGCGGGGCAGCGGGCGGAGATCCGGGGGCACATCGAGGCCGGGCGGTCGGTGCCCACGGGGTATGGGAGTCCGTTGTACCCGTACGGGGCCGGGTTGAGCGGGTGGTGAGGGGGTTGGGCTGGTGACGGGCTCGCGCGGGTCCTGCCGGGGGTGGTGGGGCTCGCGCGGGCTCGGCCGGCTGGTTCGCGCCGAATGCGGGGGCGGGCGGGCTCGCGCGGGTCGCGGCGGCGGGTGGGATCGTGCGGCGCGGGCTGGGCGGGCGGCGGGCGGGTTTGCGCGGCGGGCGGGCGGCGGGCGGGCGGGCGGCGGCGGGCGGCGGGCGGGTTTGCGCGGCGGGCGGGCGGGCGGCGGGCGGGTTTGCGCGGCGGGTGGGTGGCGGCGGTGGGTGGGTGGCGGCGGTGGGTGGGGGTGCGCGGTGGGGCGGCCGGTGGTGGCTTGGTGATGGCAGTGGTCCTGTTGCGCGGGTGTGGCCTCCGGCCCCCGGTTCCATTGTCTCACTTGGGTACGACAAGTTCGGGTGTGCGTGTCAAGCTGGACGCGTGACGATCATCGACGCGTTGCGCGCGCTGACCCGGGGGGAACGGGAGCGGGCGCGGGAGGTGGCTGCCGGAGGGCAGGGGGAGTTGGATCGGGCCCTGGCGGCCTACCTCGCCAGTGATGCCGACGGCACCGTGTACGACCAGCCCGCCGCGTTCAAGGCGTTCATCGACGGCGGCGGCAACGTCGGCCTCTACAAAGCGGTCGGTCGGGCGCTGGGCCGGGTCTACGACGAGGAGCGGCCCGTTCGGTTGCTCGACGTGGGTTGCGGGGACGGGCGGGCGTTGGTGCCCTCGCTGCACGCTGCTCGCGAGCTGCCTCGGCAGGTCACCTTGGTCGAGCCGTCGGAGGCCCTGTTGAGCGGGGCGGTTCGGGGGCTTCAAGGCGTCAAGAACGTCTCGGTGGAGGCTCGGAACCTCGGCGTCCAGGAGTTCCTGGAGCGCGAGCGGGCCGAGTTCGACCTGGCGCAGTCGACGTTCGCCCTGCACGCCCTGCCGCACGAGGAGCGGGACGGGGTGTTGAAGGGGCTCGCGCCTCGGGTGAAGGCGTTGGCGGTGGTGGAGTTCGACGTCCCGGACCTCGACGACGAGGAGCGGTTGGCCTTCCTCGCCGAGACCTACGAGCGGGGGCTGGCCGAGTACGGCGACGACCGCGAGCTGGTGGCCCAGGGTTTCCTGATGCCGGTGTTGACCGGGCAGTTGTTGCCCGGGGCCAAGAGGTCCACCTGGGAGCAGCCGGCCACCTCGTGGGCCGCGCAGGTCGGGCGGGCCGGGTTCACCGACGTCCGGTTGACGCCCCTGTTCGACTACTGGTCGTCGCCGGCGTTCCTGCTCACGGCGTCGGGCGCAGCCGCTTGACGTAGCGGTGGGCGGGGACGTCGACGCCGCCCGGGGCCCGGTGGGTGAACGGGCCCTCGTCGGTCCAGCCCCGGCGCTCGTAGAAGCGGCGGGCGCGGGTGTTGCCGGCGACCACGGCGAGCCACGCCGTGTCGTGGTGGGCGGACACCAGGCGTTCGGCCTCGGCCAGGAGCACGTGGGCCACGCCGCCGCCCCGGTGGTCGGCGGACACGTAGACCTGCTCGACCTCGTCCCCGTGCACCATCGCGAAACCGGCCACCGCACCGTCCACAGTGGCCACGACGGTGCGGTCCACCAGGGCTGCGGCGCGGTCGGCGAACGACTGCTCGGTGCGCGCCGCCACCAGCTCGTCCGGCACGTGGCCCAGGTGCCCGTCGGCCCACCCGCGGTGCCAGATGCCGGCCACCGCGGGCGCGTCCGAGGCCGTCGCGGGTCGCAGCTCCACCACGCGGGCGACCCTAGCCGCTGACGGCGACCAGCGCGGTGGAAGCGGCCAAAGCCAGGCACAGCGGCGAGTAGACGCGGACGTCGAGCCGGGCGTACGCGCTGTCCTCGCGCAACGACGACACCAACCCGGCCGCGCCGCGCAGCAGCAACACCGCCGCCACCACGACCGTGCCGACCACCGGCACCCACCCCGGCCCCGGCACGCCCAGCAGGCCCGCCCGCCCGGCGACCAGGTAGGCCGCCAGCCCGAGAGCGGCGGCCACGGCGCCGGTCAACGGCGCGGACGGCAACCGCTCCACCGGCACGTTCACCACCCGCGCGGCGAACTCCTCCCGCGTCTTCAACGGCCACGTGGAGAACATCCACAGCACGTGCAGAACGCCGACCGCGACCAGCACCAGCGCCGTGACCAGGGCCAACACCGTCATGCCACACCTCACAGAACCATTCCGTACGCCACCGTACGGAAACTGGCCATACGCTAGCGTACGGTTCCTGAGAGGCGTCTTAGCTGAACTCTCAACTATCCGGTGATAGAATGTTCCCGTGTCAACCAGCATGCAGCTCGGGGTCTACAGCTTCGCCGACCGCAACCCGGACCCGGCCACCGGCACGCAGGTGCCCGTCGCCGACGCCCTGGCCCACCAACTGGAGCGGATCAAGCTCGCCGACGAGCTGGGCCTGGGCTTCTACGGCCTGGGCGAGCACCACCTGGAGCAGTACGCCATCTCCAACCCCGGCACGGTCCTGGCCGCCGCCGCGAGCGTGACCTCCGACATCACGCTCAGCAGCGCGGTCACCGTGCTCAGCACCGAGGACCCGGTGCGGGTCTACCAGCAGTTCACCACCCTCGACCAGCTCAGCCGGGGCCGCGCCGAACTGCTCGCCGGGCGCGGGTCGTTCACCGAGTCCTTCCCGCTGTTCGGCGCGAACCTGGAGGACTACGACGAGCTGTACGAGGAGAAGCTCGCCCTCCTGCTCCGGCTGGACCGGGAGAACCCGATCACCTGGGCGGGCCGTTTCCGCGCGCCCCTGGAGAACGCCCACGTCTTCCCGCGCCCGTACGGCGAGCGGCTGCGGATCTCCGTCGGCACCGGCGGCAACCCCGAGTCGTCGGTGCGCGCCGGCCTGCTCGGGCTGCCCGTGGTGTACGCGGTCATCGGCGGTGAGCCCGAGCGGTTCGCGCCGCTGGTGGACCTCTACCGCCGGGCGGGCGAGGCCGGTGGCCACACCGACCTCGAAGTCACCATGAGCGCCATCGGGCTGATCGCGCGCCGCTCGCAGGACGCCAAGGACTCCTTCTACCCGTACTGGCTGGAGACCATGAAGTACGGGGCGCGGGCGCGCGGCTGGGCCGTGCCGTCGCGGGCCGAGTACGACGCGTGGACCGCCGGCGCGCGGTCCATCTTCGCGGGCAGCCCGCAGGAGGTCGCCGAGCGGCTGATCACCGTCGGCAGGCTGGTCGGCGCGAACCGGTACGCCATGCAGATGGACTGGTCGGGCGTGCCGCACAAGCTGGTCATGGAGGCCATCGAACTGCTCGGCACCGAGGTGTTGCCGCTCGTGCGCGCCGAACTGGGCTGACCGGCCCGGGTCCGAGCCGGCCGGGGTCCGAGCCGGTCAGGATTCGAGAAGCGTCGCCATCTGCGCATATATAGCCTGGCGTCCGCGAGCTTGACGCGAGCCGGAGCAGATGGAGAGACGATGAGCAAGTCCAAGGGGAAGACCACGCCGCACCCCGCCGACGGGCACGACCTGATCCGCGTGCACGGCGCGCGTGTGAACAACCTCAAGGACGTGAGCCTGGAGATCCCCAAGCGCCGGCTGACCGTGTTCACCGGCGTCTCCGGCTCGGGCAAGTCCTCGCTGGTCTTCGACACCATCGCCGCCGAGTCGCAGCGGCTGATCAACGAGACCTACAGCACGTTCGTGCAGACGTTCATGCCGACGCTCGCGCGGCCCGAGGTGGACGTGCTCGACGGCCTGACCACCGCGATCATCGTGGACCAGCAGCGGCTGGGGGCCGACCCGCGCTCCACCGTCGGCACCGCCACCGACGCCAACGCCATGCTGCGCATCCTGTTCAGCCGGCTGGCCAAGCCGCACATCGGCTCGCCCGCCGCGTACTCGTTCAACGTCGCGTCGGTGAAGGGCAGCGGCGCGATCACGGTCGAGCGCGGCGCGAAGACCAAGGCGGAGAAGGCGACGTTCTCCCGGCTGGGCGGCATGTGCCCGCGCTGCGAGGGCATGGGGTCGGTCACCGACTTCGACCTGACCGCGCTCTACGACGACACCAAGTCGCTCAACGACGGCGCGCTGACCATCCCCGGCTACAGCATGGACGGCTGGTACGGCCGCATCTTCCGCGGCTGCGGGTTCTTCGACCCGGACAAGCCGATCCGCAAGTACACCAAGCGCGAACTGCACGACCTGCTCTACAAGGAGCCCACGAAGATCAAGGTCGACGGGATCAACCTGACCTACGAGGGCCTGATCCCCAAGATCCAGAAGTCGATGCTGGCCAAGGACAAGGAGGCGATGCAGTCCCACATCCGCGCGTTCGTGGACCGGGCCATCACCTTCGCCACCTGCCCCGAGTGCGACGGCACGCGGCTGAGCGAGGCCGCCCGCGGGTCCAAGATCGCCGGGATCAGCATCGCCGACGCGTGCGCCATGCAGATCACCGACCTGGCCAAGTGGGTCAACGGGCTGTCCGAGCCGTCGGTCGCTCCGCTGCTGGCGGCGCTGCGGCACACGCTCGACTCGTTCGCCGAGATCGGGCTGGGCTACCTGTCGCTGGACCGGCCGGCGGGGACGCTGTCGGGCGGCGAGGCGCAGCGGGTCAAGATGATCCGGCACCTCGGGTCGTCGCTCACCGACGTCACCTACGTGTTCGACGAGCCGACCATCGGCCTGCACCCGCACGACATCCAGCGGATGAACGACCTGCTGCTGCGCCTGCGGGACAAGGGCAACACCGTGCTGGTCGTGGAGCACAAGCCGGACGCCATCGCGATCGCCGACCACGTCGTGGACCTCGGGCCGGGCGCGGGCGCGGCGGGCGGCACGGTGTGCTTCGAGGGCACCGTGGAGGGCCTGCGGGCCAGCGACACCATCACCGGCCGGCACCTGGACGACCGCGCCAAGCTCAAGGACACCGTCCGGGAGCGCACCGGCGTGCTGGAGATCCGCGGCGCGACCCGGCACAACCTGCGCGACGTGGACGTCGACATCCCGCTGGGCGTGCTCGTCGTGGTGACCGGAGTGGCGGGCTCGGGCAAGAGTTCGCTGGTGCACGGGTCGATCCCGGCCGGGCACGGCGTGGTGTCGGTGGACCAGACCCCGATCCGCGGCTCGCGGCGCAGCAACCCCGCCACCTACACCGGGCTGCTGGAGCCGATCCGGAAGGCGTTCGCCAAGGCCAACGGCGTGAAGCCGGCCCTGTTCAGCGCCAACTCCGAGGGCGCGTGCCCGACCTGCAACGGCGCCGGCGTCACCTACACCGACCTGGGGATCATGGCCGGGGTCGCGGTGACGTGCGAGGAGTGCGAGGGCAAGCGCTTCCAGGCGTCGGTGCTGCGGTACCACCTGGGCGGGCGCGACATCAGCGAGGTGCTGGCGATGTCGGTGACCGAGGCGGAGGAGTTCTTCGGGTCCGGCGAGGCGCAGACCCCGGCGGCGCACGCGGTCCTGCGGCGGCTGGCCGACGTCGGGCTCGGGTACCTGTCGCTGGGGCAGCCGCTGACCACGCTGTCCGGCGGTGAGCGGCAGCGGCTCAAGCTGGCCACGCACCTGGGCGACAAGGGCGGCGTCTACGTCCTGGACGAGCCGACGACCGGCCTGCACCTGGCCGACGTCGAGCAGCTGCTGGCACTGCTGGACCGGTTGGTGGACGCGGGCAAGTCGGTCATCGTCATCGAGCACCACCAGGCGGTCATGGCGCACGCCGACTGGATCATCGACCTCGGTCCGGGCGCGGGCCACGACGGCGGGAAGGTCGTGTTCGAGGGGACGCCGGCGGAGCTGGTCGCCGGGCGCGCGACGCTGACCGGCGAGCACCTGGCGGACTACGTGGGCGCCTGACGGGTCGTCCGGAAGAGCGACCGGGCGACCGACCCGGCCAGCTCGACCGGCTCGACACCGGGCCGGTCGAGCGCGCCGGTGTTCCACAGGGTCGCGAAGCCGTGCACGAACGACCAGGCCGCGACCAGCGCCGTCTCCGGGTCGGGGTGGCCCGAGGCGCCGTGCCGCAACGCGTCCCCGGCGCGCGTGTTCGCCGCGGTGACCGTCGGGTCGTCGGCGTGGTAGAGGTCGGGGCGGAACATCACCTCGAAGTGCGCGCGGTGCTCGATGGCGAAGCGCACGTAGGTCGTGCCGAGGTCCACGAAGTCGCCGCCGGAGGCCTTGGTCTCCTCCAGCCGGTCGGCGAGGAGGGTGAAGCCCTCGGCGGCGATGGCGGTGAGCAGGCCGGCCTTGTCCTTGAAGTGGTGGACCGGTCCGGCGTGGGAGACGCCGACCCGACGGGCGAGGTCGCGCAGCCCGATGCCGGCGGGGCCGTGTTCGGCGATCACGTCGAGGGCGGCGTCGAGGACGGCGCGGCGGAGGTCGCCGTGGTGGTAGGGGCGGTCCGTGGTCACGTGGGCAGCGTAGCGGATCTAGACATTGACAAGTTCGCTGGCCGGCGGCAATCTTGTCAGTGTCTAGTTCGTGTTGCCCGGACGTCGGAGGAGTTCGTCATGGCCCCGTTCGTGATCCTTGTGCTGGTTACCGCCGTGCTTGCCGGCTTGCGCGCGGTGGGGTGGCTGCGGGTGCCCGCCTGGCCGTTCGCGGTGCAGTGCGGGGTGGCGGCGATGTTCGTGGCGACCGGGTTGGCGCACTTCATCGGGATGCGGGAGCAGCTGATCGCGATGGTGCCGCCGGTGGTTCCCGCGCCCGGGTTGATGGTGACGGTGACCGGGGTGTTGGAGTTGGCCGGGGCGGTGGGGGTCCTGTGGCGACGGACCGCGTTGTGGGCGGCGGCCGGGCTGACGGCGATGCTGGTGGGGATGTTCCCGGCGAATGTGTATGCGGCGATGAAGGGGATCTCGCCGTCGTTCGGGGATGCGCTGCTGCCTCGGACGCTCATGCAGGTGGTCTTCCTGGCGGCCACGCTGAGCATCGTGATCCACTTCGCCAAGGCCCGCCGAGCAGCCGCTCACCCGACACCCGCGGCCTCCCCGAACCCAGACCACCAGCCCGCCTGACCCCATCGCTTGACTCGCGTCAGGCTGTGAGTGTTCAATCACTCATACCTTCCCCTCAACCGGTCGCTTGCGCCCGGCCACGGCGGGAAGTGTGATTGACTGACCACACACTAGGAGAGCTGATGCGTGCCCTTGAAGTCGTTCTGCCCGGAGCCGTCGAACCGGACGGGCTGGAGTTGCGCCACCGCGACCTGCCCTCCCCCGCCGCCGGGCAGGTCGTGGTGCGGGTCGAGGCGAGCGGGGTGTCGTTCGCCGAGCAGCAGATGCGGCGGGGCAAGTACTACGACCAGCCGCCGTTCCCGTTCGTGCCCGGGTACGATCTGGTCGGCACCGTCGTCCGGACCGGGGCCGGCGCCGGACACCTCGCCGGCGGCCGGTTCGCCGCCTTGACCAAGGTCGGCGGTTGGGCGGACCACGTGCTGCTCGACGCCGCCGACCTCGTGCCCGTCCCCGACGGCGTCGACCCGGCCGAGGCCGAAGCGTTCGTGGTCAACGGGATCACGGCCTGGCGGATGCTGCACCACGTCGCCCGCGTCCGCCCCGACCAGACCGTCCTCGTCCACGGCGCGAACGTCGGCGTCGGCTCGACCCTCGTCCAGCTCGCGCGCCTGGCCGGGGCCACCGTCATCGGCACCGCCTCGCCCCGCCACCACGACGCCGTCCGCGACCTCGGCGCGATCCCGGTCGACTACCGCGCGCCCGACCTCGCCGCGCGCATCGAAGACCTCGCGCCCCACGGCGTGGACGCGGTGTTCGACCACGTCGGCGGGCCCGGCATCGTCGACTCCTTCCGGCTGCTCGCCCCGCGCGGCACGCTCGTCGCCTACGGCACGGCGTCCACCCGCGACGAACCGGGCTCGGCACGCCTGCCGGTGCTCAAGCTGTTCGCCCGCCTGCTCCTGTGGAACGCCCTGCCCAACGGCCACCGCGCCACGTTCTTCAACATCTGGGCGGGCAAGCGCCGCCAGGCCGCCTTCCGCGCGGCCCTGCGGCGTGACCTCACCGAGGTGTTCGGCCTGCTGGCGCGGGGGAAGCTGCGCGCCCGGGTCGCGGCGCGCGTGCCGCTGGACGACGTCGCCCGCGCGGTCGCGCTCGCCGAGTCCGGCACGGTCACCGGGAAGGTCGTGCTCGTCCCGCCTACCGGCACCACGCGGTGACGGTGGCCTCGAAGTCCGGGAACTCGCGGCGCACGTCGGCCAGCACGTCCACCCCGGACTGCCGGCGGTCGGCCGCGAACTTCTCCGCGACGTCCCGCAGTTCCTCGTTCGGGTTCGGGTCGGCGTCGGCGTGCTCGACGACCTCCATCGGCCCGAGCCCGTCGGCCAGCAACCACAGGAACGCGGCCAGGTCCCGCGCGACGACGCCCACCGCGCCCTCGGACCCGAAGAACACCACCGGCTGGTCGACCAGGTCGGCACCCTCGCGAACCGTCCAGAACATGGCCAGGCCGCCGGTGCCGTCCTGCCCGAACACGCGGAACTCGGACCCGTCCAGCTCCTGGTTGCCGGTCCACGACCGGATCCACGACCGGGTGTCCTCGACGGAGGAGAACTCGGTGTACGGCTCGAAGTCGATGCCGTCGTCGTAGTCGAAGGCGCACTCCGCCACGGCGGCGAGGGCGGGTGGCAACCGGCGGTCTTCCGTCACCGGGGAAGGTTAACCGCCCGCGCCGCCGCCGCCCGCGATCAGGTGCCGAACGCGCGGACCACGGCGGCCATGTCCTCGGCGCCCCGGTGGTCGGCGGCGACGCGGTACTGCTCGTGCAGCGCCCGCATCAGCCGGTCGTCGGTGCCCGCCGCCCGCATGGCCTCCATGATCAGGTCCGCGTCCTTGACCGCGCCGCCGATCCCGAACGACGGCGTGAAGTCGCCGGCGATCATCGCCCGACCCTTCGCCTGCGCGTACCCGCTGTCGGTCGGACCGCCCGCGATGACGTCCAGGAACGCCTCCGGCGCCAACCCCAACCCGCGCGTCAACGCCACGGCCTGCGCGGTCGCCGCCGTGATCGACAGGACCCACGAGTTGGCCGCCAGCTTGAGCCGGTGGCCGTCGCCGGGCCGCTCCCCCGCCCACACCGTCCGCGACCCGATCGCCTCGAACACCGGCGCGACCCGGTCGCGCACCTCCCGCGGCCCGGCCGCCAGCACGGTCAGCTTGCCCTCCTCGGCGGGCTTGCGGGTGCCGAGCACGGGCGCGTCCACGAACGGCGTCGAGCCGGCCAGCTCCACCAACCGCTCGGTGCCCTCCAGCCCCACCGTGCCCGACTGCACCCACACCGCGCCGGCCAGGTCCAGCCCGCGCACCACCTCGGCGGTCGAGTCGGCGTCGAACAGCACGGTCAGCACGACGTCCGCGCCCGCCACCGCCTCCGCCGGCGTGTCGGCGACCCGCGCGCCCTCCTCCCCCAGCGGCCGGGCCTTGTCGGCGCTGCGGTTCCACACCGCCACGTCCAGCCCCGCCCGCAGGAGGCTGCGCGCCATGCCCGCGCCCATGATCCCCGTGCCCAGCACCGCCACAGACTTCGTCACCGTGGAACCCCAATCCCTTGTCCGGCAACGACGAATCTGCCATCAGGACACGGAACCCGCATCTTTCGCGGGTGCCGGGGCGTGCGCCCGGGTGAACAGCCAACCCGCCACGGCCGCGATCGGGAACATGATCACCCCGTACACCGCCGCCGGCACGGCCAGCCGCTCGCTGCCCATCACGGTCACCGCGATGGTGATCGCCAGCGTGCTGTTGTGGATGCCGACCTCGAACGCCGACGCCACCGCCTGCCGGTAGGACACCCGGGCCAACCGCGGCAGGAGGTACCCCGCGGTCAGGCTGCCCGCGCAGAACAGCGCCGCGATCAGGCCCACGTCGGCCAGGTAGCCGCCCAGGTTCTCCCGCTCGGCCAGCAGCGCGCCCGCGATCACCGCTACCAGCACCACGGCCGACACGATCCGCACCGGCCGGTCGGCGCGGTCGGCGAACGCGGGTGACCAGCGGCGCACCAGCATGCCCAGCACGACGGGGACCAGCACGATCGCGAACACCTGCGCGACCTTGCCGAACTCCAGCCCCACCGAACCGTCGCCGACCGCCGGCGCGTACACCGCCAGCGCCAGGTTCACCACGACCGGCAGGGTCAGCACGGCGAGCACCGAGTTGACCGCGGTGAGCGTGATGTTGAGCGCCACGTCGCCGCGGAACAGGTGGCTGAACAGGTTGGCCGTGGTGCCGCCGGGCGAGGCCGCGAGCAGCAGCATCCCGACCGCGAGCACCGGGTCCAGGTCGAACACCGACACCAACCCGAAGCACAGCGCCGGCAGCAGCACCAACTGGGTCGCCAACGCCACCGCGACGGCCCGCGGTTCGCGCAGCACGCGGGCGAAGTCGGCGACGGTGAGCGACAGCCCCAGTCCGAACATCACCACCGCGAGCGCGACGGGGAGTCCGACACTCGTCAACGCAGTGCCCATCTGAACCACCTTTCCGGCAGCGAGTGGGCGAATCCTCCTCCATGTCCGGTCCGCCGAACAGTGGTCGTTACCGAACAGCCGTCAACGGCCGCACCCGTCAACAGCCGCACCCGTCAGTGGCCGCACCCGTCAGTGGCCGCAGTGGCACGCCCCCGGCGGGCAGTGGGCGCACCCGGACAGGTCGGGCACGTCCAGGGTCGGGTTGCGGTCGTGGAAGCCCACCGGGCGGAACAGGAAGCCGCTGTAGTCCACCGGCATCACCGGCCAGTCCTCCGGCCGCGGCAGGTGGGTCGGACCGAACACGTGCCAGAGCACCACGTCCTCGTCCACCAGCGGCCGGTCCTGGGCGCTCCACAGGGGCAGGCCCGCGCCGCCCGGGTGCTGGTTCGGGTACTCCCCCGCCGGGTAGCGCTCGTCCTCGTGGAACCGCGTCACCCACAGGTGCTTGGCCGCGAACGCCGCCCGCGCCGCGACCGTGGCGTCCGGCTGGGCCAGCAGCACCGGACCGGGCCTCGGCACCAACTGGTAGGAGCGGCGCTGACCGAGGCGGTTCTCCGCCGTGCCGCGCACCAGCCACGTCCGGCCGCGCAGCGGGTCGGCCAGGCGGGCCGCCGCGGACTCGCGGTCCAGGACGGTGGTCTCGGTGGTGAAGGCGTTGCCGCGCGGGTTGTCCGGGCCGGTCGGGACGCCGACGAAGTCGACCTCCTCGACGGTGTTGCGCGGACCGGCGACCTCGGTGTCCAGCCGCGCGCAGAACAGGTGCTGGTGCACGGGAGCCACGAGACCGGGCGCGACCAGCTCCCCGAACGGCCCGGCCGAGCCCGCCCCGCAGAACACGACGCCGGTGGCCTTGGCCTCCAGCTCGATCGTCCCGTCGAGGTAGAAGTACCAGAAGAAGCCGTAGTCGTAGTTGCCGATCGTGCTGAAGAACGACACCACCAGCCGCCGCGACCGCCGCACGTCCGACGCCCCGGTGAGGATGTTGGTGTGCTTCCACAGCACCCCGTAGTCCTCCTCGTGCATGCAGATGGCCTGCGGGATGGACAGCGGGTGGCCGTGGTCGTCGGCCAGGACGGCGTCGAAGTAGTGGATCACGCCCAGGCAGTCGCAGCCCAGCCGCAGCGAGTTGGCGTTCTTGCCCAGCAGGTACTCGCCCGCGTCGAAGTAGCTGATCCAGTTGCGCCACGGCTCGGGGTCGCCGTACGGGACGACCATCTCGGCCACCGACGCCCGGTACACCACGGGGTCGCCGCCGAACGCGATCCGGTGCAGCGTCAGGCCTTCCCGGGCGTTGAACCCGATCCGGAACGTCCAGCCCTCCCAGGTGACCTCGCTGCCGGAGACGGTGAAGCTCACGCCCTCGGGCTGGGTGATGGAGATCGGCTTGAGCGTCGTGCGCGGCTCCACGCCGGTGTAGTTGCCGTGCTCGACGGGCACCGGCACGTCACCGGAGTCGGTCACCGCGAGCACCTCGCCCGCGATCAGGTCGACCTCGCACAGCAGCCCCTCGACGGGGTGCGCCCACGGGCTGTCGTCCACGTGGTCGCGCAGGAACGTCAACGCCCGGAGAACCCGCCGCCCGCGCAGCAGCGGCTCGTCGAAGTACCCGGGCGACAGCGGCGCGACGAACGCCAACGACCAGTCCTCGATCCCGCGCCGCCGCATCGCGGCCTGCCACCGCGAGTCGGCGCGGACCAGCTCGGCGCTGCGGTCGTACTCCTCGAACAGCACGGCCGGCTGCCCGTGCTTCTCCGGGTCCAGCGGCCGGTAGGACTCCTCCACCCCCGCCGTCACGTCCACCACGGCCTCGGCGACCGCCCCGGTGGCGGTGTCCAACAGCACCGCCCGCACCCGCCGCGGCACCGGCAACCCCAGCCGCACGGCGTCCTTGGGCGGTTCGACCGGCAGCACGCTCGGGAACCGGGTCGTGGCACCGACCCGCCCGGCGGCGACGAGCACCGCGCGCACCCGAGCGATCTCGGGCGCGGTCAAGGGGTCGAGGGGGTGTGTGGTCATGGTCCCCGAGTATTCGAAGCGGCGGTCGCGCGGTCTTGCGTTGCCGTGTACCGGACTTGGGTATCAGCGCACGGCTCCGCATGGCGCGCAGCGCCAGGCCCTTCAGGCGCGCAGCGCCCTGCTTTTGGGCTTTTCCGTCCTCCCCGTATGGCCTGCCCGCAGGGCTACCGCACTTTCCCGGGGTTGGGCCAAAAAGTTTTGCGAGGAACGAGCAAAAGTTTTTCGACCAACCCCGGGAAAGTGTGGTCGGCTCCGCCAGGCCATACG
>NZ_BAAABU010000028.1:0-95096 GCF_039521145.1 Saccharothrix mutabilis subsp. mutabilis | reverse complement strand
TTGGTCCCGCTGGCGCAGACGCCATCAACACCGCGCCAAACAAGCCCACTACCAGCGAAGACAGGCCCAACATCACGAACTGCGGCTGGAGTACTAGGCCGAGGGCATCATCGCGGCGGACTTCCTCCACCTCGACACCGTGCTCGGCAAGCGTCTCTACGCACTGGCGTTCCTCGAACACGGCACCCGACGCCTGCACATCACCGGTGTCACCGCCCACCCGACCCAAGCCTGGACAACCCAACAGGCCAGAAACCTTGCAGCCGACCTCGACACACGGATGGAGTCTTTGCGCTTCCTGCTACGCGACCGCGACGGCAAGTACGGCCAGGCGTTCGACGCCGTCTTCCAGGCCGACGACATACGCGTGATCAAGAACGCGCCGCAGGCGCCCCGGATGAACGCCCACTGCGAACGAGTCATCGGCACCCTCCGACGCGAACTCCTCGACCACATCCTGATCCTGGGAGAGAGCCACGCACGACAAATCCTCAAGACTTACGAAGGCCACTACAACCGACACCGGCCCCACCAGGCCCGCGACCAACTACCACCCACAGTGCGCGAGCACCCCACCACGGTGCACGACCTCGATGCCCGCAGACTGACGCGCATGCGGATCCTCGGCGGAGTCATCAACGAGTACAGACATGTCGCCTGAACTGCAACGATGACTTTTCGAGCGGCGCAGGATACCTTCGCAGCGGTCTACAGTGGACGGTCGTCGACCCTAGCGACTCGTCCGACGACACGCCCGCCACGTCCACCCATCGTGTGACGCCATGGACCCGTCAGGCGAGGTCGAACCGATTCCAGGAGAACCAGTCCGACACCCGGTCCACGCCGGGGTCCTGTTGGACCAGGGGTTGGTCGAACTGCTCGCTGATCGTCTCCCGGTGCTCGTGCAGCAGCTGCGCGAGGAGGGGGTCCCGGTCGCTCAGCTTCGTCAACACGCCGAGCTGCCCCAACCTCAGATCCGCCACACCGGCCCACTTCGTCCTATCGACCAGCAACTCCACGCTGCGCTTGGCGATGGACGCGGCGGCCAGGGTGTGGAAGACGTCGGACGACGACTGCGGCCGGGCGTTCACCAACCTGTCGAGGGCATCACGCAACGCGCTCCGCGTCCAGTGCTGGTCCGGCAGCTGGCTCACCGCCCAGGCGACCTCCGCGGCGAACGCCAGGTTCGGCGGCACCGACGGTTCCCGAGCGGGAAGACGGGACCCCAGGTTCGCCGCCCGCACGGCGAAGGCGGCCCAGCCGACCTGCGACCAGTGGTCGGACTCGTCGCACACCAGGTAGCTCCGCACGGCCGACCCGACCTGCTCGGCGAGCGCCACGCCGAGTCCGTCGGCCACCTCGTACATCAGCGGCATCGCCCACAGCAGCAGGCTGGTCGCCGCCCGCACCCCCAACCTGCGCACGAGTTCCCGGGGGTCGATGTCGGCCAAGGCCGACATGATCACATCGACCTTCTCCGTGGCCCCGCACAACTTGAGCACCGTGAGCATGCTCGGCACCGCGCTCATGTCGCGGACCAGCATCGACCGCAGGCGCAGGGCGACGCGCTGGGCGTCGACGAAATGCGCGGCCTGGGCCGCCCAGTCCTCGTCCCACAGGTGCAGCATGCGCAGCTGCTCGCTGACGAACCTCGGGCTGCGCAGCTGCGAGATGGTGCTCAGGCGGGAATCGTAGACCCGGCGCATCCACGACGTGTGGGGGTCGCCGAACCGCAGCCCCACCGCGGCAAGCTGGCGGCTGATCACCCACTGCTGGGTGGGGTTCTGCATGTGCTGCACCTCGACCGTGAAGGCGTGCCACTGGTCGTGCGCGTTCACGGCGACGTCGAGCAGCACGGCGCCCTCACCCGGCAGGACGTGCTCCACGGCTTCCATGAGGTTCGCCGCGCCGACCGGCTCGGCGAACATCCCGTAGCGGACCCTGCGCTGCAGGATCGAGTGCCGGCCGCCACCGCCGAGCTCGCGAACCTTCGTGGCGGCGTAGTCGCGGTCCAGGCGCGCCATCAACCTGATCGCGTCGGCGAGCTCCGCCGGTGAGCCGGGGGCCTTCAGCCGGGCGAAGACACGTCTGTTGCCCCGCGCCTTCACCGCGTCGCGGAGGACCGAGGCGGCGGTGTCGCCGACGTTCGCGGTGCGCAGGGTCCTGACCGTCTCGACGATGCAGGACAGGGCCGAGCTGACCGATCCGGTCAGCTCGATGCCGTCGCTGTGGTAGGCGTGCAGGTAGGCGGTCGGCGCGGTCGGGAACAGTATGCGGGCGAGGCGGTGGAAGGCGGCGCGCGCGTCACTGCTGTCCGCGTGGCACATGCCTTCCACCATGCGCGCCTCCTGGAGGCTCCCGCGCAGGCGCCAGCGGAAGTCCTCGGCGACCTCCACGTCGTCCAGGATCTCCAGGGCGAGCTGCGGGCCCCACTGCCGCAGGGAGTACTCGATGGAGCTCGTGACCAGGTCCGCCGCGGCGTCGAGCACCTCGTCGGCGAAGGCCGGCTTGGCCCGCCACAGGCCGACGACGAGGTGGCTAAGCACCGAAGGACGCTCGTCGAATTTCATGCTCTCGCGGAACCACTTGAGACCGAGGGCGCTGGCCAGCTGGAACGCGAATCCGCTCTCCGGGTTCGCCTTCCAGTCGTCCAGCGTGTAGGCCACCGTGAGCAACATGCTCGCGCCCTTGATGTCGCCGGTGTCGTCGATGCGCTTGGCCATGGCGTGCGCCAGGCTCCGGTCCGGCTGCTGCTGGCGCGTGTACAGCACCTTGAACGCCAACGAGGCGTGCCGGTTGGTGAGCGTCTGGAGCAGGAGGGCCGTTTCAGCCGGAAGCGCCTCCCGCCGGATGAGGTTGCGCAGCGTCACGTCGAGGTTCGTGACGACGTTCAGCAGCCGCACGCAGAACGCCGGGTGGCTCGCGTGGAGCTCGGCCACGGCGAAGCGCAGCTCGCGGACGTCGCTGTTCGGCAGCGCGGCCAGGATCTCCGAGCGCCGCTCGGAGATCAACCCCTCCCAGTCCTTGATGCCCTCCAACTCCAGCTTCAGGGACAACGCGGCCAGGTACGCGGGCAGCCCGTGTCGCGGCCGCGGCCGGTAGTCGAGGAGCGCCCGCACCGAAGGCTCCTGCTCCGTCGGGCTCACCGGCATGCCGATGAGCTGCGCCGAGCGCTTCACCACGCGGTGGATGCGCCGCGCGATGCCGTAGTCGCGGAGGATCCCCGGTTTGAGGCCGTGGAGCGCGACGAAGCCGTGCTTGGCGACCAGGCGCGTGATGGGGTCGTGCTGGAACTTCGGCAGCAGTTCGACCAGCCGATACACGTCCCGGACCCATGTGGACTCCGCCGCGCGCAGGATCCGCTCCAGGGGACCGACCAACTGGTTGAGGCAGTTCTGCCACTCCGAGTCCAGCGAGCCGCGCATCCTCAATAGCGCGCTGAGGACCAGTGTCATCTCCCGGACGCCCAGGTCCCGGGTCGTGTCCGCGGCGAGGTCACCGCAGCGCCGCACCAGGCAGGCCCCCAGCTGATCGGCGAGGTCGTCGGAGAGGACCCGGTCCGCGATCAGCCCGAGGTCCGCGAGCACCGTGATGTCGACGCGCTCCAGCCAGTCGGCGAAGTTGTCGCGGAACTGGTCCTTGCCGACGAGCGCGCGCAACGCGGTCTCGTCGCCTTGGCGGGCGTTGCGCAGGAAGCGGACCAGGGCGCGATCGTCGACCGCCTTCGTCGCGTTGATCAGCTGCGAGAGCGCGCGAACCACGATCTCCCGCCGCACCGCGTCCATGTCCGCCGCTTGGCCGGATGCCTGCTGCCCGGTCCCCAGCAGAATGTCCCGGCAGAGGCCCTGGTGGGGCAGCCTCCAGCTGTCCTCGTGCATCGAGCGGACCGCACCGAGGGCCCTGAGCACGTCCGGGGTCACAGGGTAGAGGTCGTCCTCGCTGGTGTGGTTGTTGAGCAGCGAAACGGCGGCCAGCTTCTCCAGCGCGCCGTCTCCGCGCTCGCGCTGCCGGGCCACCGTCGTGCGGACGGAGTCCTCGTCGATAACCGCCGGACCGCCCTCGGACACGCGCACCATCATCTGGGTGAGCTCGCGCAGGTCACGGTAGTACCGCCGGACGAGCGTGGTCAGCAGCGGTTCACTGGCCCCCAGCAGCTCCGGGTGCCGCTCGACGAGGGTCCTGGCGAAGCGCATCGTCTGGGACTGGCCCACCACCGACTGGACGATGTGCGTGCTCTCGATCTTCCACTCGGTGGTGGTGATGCCGACGTCGTAGCGCAGCACGGCGAGCACGGAGACGTCGAACTCCTCCTGCCGCGTGACCGACAGCAGGTCGTCGACGTCGACGCTGAAACCGTCACCGGTCGGCGCGACGTCGTCGAGCACCAGCAGGCAACGGCTGCCGCGGGTCCGCGCGATCCGGGCGATGGACGCCAGGAGCTCCTCGTCGGGCAGGTGTCCGTCGGTCGGTGCCACCGCGACCACCTGCCAGCCCCGTTCCCGCAGATCGCGGGCCAGCAGCCGGACGATCGTGGTCTTGGCGGTACCCGTCGGACCACCGAGCACCACGCTGGTGTCCCGCTTGCGGTCCAGGATGTTGCGGAGTTCGGCGACCTGGTGGATCTCCGTGTCCGGCACCGGTTGGTCGGGGCCGGCGGCGGCGTCGAGGTCGACGGTGGACCACCCCAGGGCGCGCAACGCGGCCGCGCGCCGCCGCTCCATCCACTGCTCCCACTCGTCACCCCAGAGCACCCGAGCGGCCTCGGCGAGGTCGTGCCGAGTGGTCTTCACGACGGCGAGCGCGCTGTCCGCGGAGCGCCGCACCGCCCAGCCGTCCTTAGTGGCGACCAGCAGGCCGCGCCCCAGCTCCCCGGCCGCCTTGAGGCGGGCCCGCACCCCTTCCTCGTCGAGCGGCACCACGCCGTCGTCCTCCAATGACCCGGCGGCCACGACGTCCACGCCCCGTTCCGGGGAGAAGAACCGGGCGAGCAGCGCCAGCGCCAGGGGCAGCGCCAGCTCGGCGTCGCCGACTTCGATCCCCGCCACCGCCCCGGGTAACGCCAGGACCGCGTCGAGCGGCGACAAGTCGTCGACGACCGGTTCGAGGAGGGTGCGCACGGCCGCGCGGGCCGCGGTCATCGCGGCCTCGGCCGCCGCGTTCAGCCCGCCGCCCACCGCCGTCGGCCCCGCGGCCGGCACCAGGTCGGCGGTCAGCGAGAGGACGTTGCCGGACAGCGGATCGACGACCCCGATCGGCAGCCTGCCCGCGGTCAGGGCGGGGTCCCCGGCCCACTCGCTGAACGCCTTGTCGAGCAGCTCCCCGACGGACCCCACGACGGTGTTCACCGTGTCCGGGTCGAACAGGTCCTCGGGCCCGGTGGCGCGCTCCATCAGGACGTCGGCCACCAGCTCGCCCGTGCCGTCCTCGCTGAGCCACTCCGGCAGGCAGAACGCGTGCTCGGGGTTGGCCGCGGCCCAGTCCGCCAGGCGCGTCGCGGCGGGTCCGATCTCCTCGGGTGCCGACGTGAGCGTACGTCGAAGTGTCAGCAGCGAGAGCACGAGGCTGTTCCGGGTTGCGTTCACGTCACTCATCGCTGCCCTCTTTGTCACCCAAAAACGTGATTTGCGCGAGGCCCCCGACGACCGACAACACCAGGGAGTCGTCGTCGCGGAAGGCAACCGCCGCCGGCTCCTCCGGCAGCATCAGGTCGAGCACCGGTGCTTCCAGGTCCGCCAACGAGTGGACCACCAAGGTGGACGGGGTGCCGATCTCGGCGACGCAGAGCAGGCGGTCGCTGACCGCGACCCGCACGGGGTGCCGCACGGTGCGGTGCAGCCGGAGTGACGAACCCTCCCCGTGCACGAACAGGTTGCCGGTCGCCCCGAGGACCACCACGGTCCGGCCGCTGGGTGACACTGCCAACGCGGTCACCGCGTCGCCCATGCGGTGCAGCACCCCGATCGTGGTGTCGCGAACGGCGTCGCGGACGAGCACGTCGCCGCTCCGGGTGCACACCACCAAGGACGGCGGGCCCGTCGTCGGGCCCGCCGCCACCCGGTCGAGCCGTCGCGTGGTCGGGGCCCAGGTCAGCCGTTCCTCGGCCGTGTCGACGTCCACCGCCCACAACCGGCCCTCGTTGAGGAAGGCGACCGTCGTGTCCGTGGCGAAGACCAGCGAGTCCGCCCGCAACCGGCCGCGGCGCCCGAGCAGTTCGACGCACCCGTCGTCCGACAGCAGGCTCACGCGGCCGTCCCGCCACCCGACGGCCACCGTGCGCCGGCCCGAGCGCGGCACGGCGACCGCGCCGGCCAGCATCCGGTACCGCTCGATCGCACCTACCCGCGGTGGCTCCGGATCGGCGGACACCCACAGGCGCACGGACGCGTCGTCGTGCGCGGTCGCCATCACGTTCCCGTGCACCGCGATGGTCGTGACCACCGCCGACTCCGCGGCCAACGGGACGGCCCAGTCCAGCGACGCGCGCGCCGAGGTCGCGGTCCCGTGCCGGGGCAACCCGGCCCACGCCAGGAGCAGGTCCGCGAGCAACCGGCGGGTGGGGAGGTCCATGGCGCCCGCGTGCACCGCACGCCACACGGTGGTGCGGATCCGCAGTTCCTCGTCGTACGTCGCGAAGTCCGTCGTGGCCCCGGTCGGCGGGACGGACACGATGAACCCACCGGAGCGGAGCAGGGTCCTCAGCTCGGTGCACCCCGGGGCGGTGATCCACCGCACCAGGAGTCGGATCAGGTGCGGATGTGCCCGGTCCCAGCACTTCTCGCCGCCCTCCTCGGGAACGGCGGCGAGCAGGAGGCCGACCACCTCATCGGAGGGCCAGTCCAGCTCCGGCGGCTCGTTGCGCAGCCGCCACCACACTTCGCCGTCCACCTCCCTGGACACCAGCAGCGATGGGACGGCTGCTGCGGCGCGCCCGACGTCCGCGGACGTGGGTTCACCGCCGGTGCCCGACAAGGCGGACAGCTGCAGCCACAGGGACTCCGGCAGCCACTCGCGCGGCCACAGCCGCAGCGGGTTCACCAGGGACCGCGCCGCACCGCCGAGGGAGCTCAGCACGTCGACGAACAGGTCCAGCACGACTTCGGTCACGCGCTTCCGGCCGCTCGCCAGCGGATCGCTCGGCCAGCGCTGGTGCGCGCCCGGTGTCACCAGCCCCTTGGCCACCTCCGCCGCGATGCCGAAGGTCGCCAGGCACTGCGGTGCGAGCGCCTCGGCCAGCCGCTGCGCCGAGTGACGGGCGTCGTGGTTCGCGAGCGGGGCACCACGCGCCCTGGTCACCCTGGTGAACAGGTAGCGCGCCAGCTCGTCGTTCCCGGCGCGGTACCGGTGGTCGAGGTCCACCACGTGGACGTCCTCCAGGCCCGGTACCCAAGGCGCACGCGAGCTCATGACGAGCCGCACGGAGGGGATCGCGGTGAGGGGCCGCACCAGTTCGCCGACCAGTTCGGCGGGCTGCGCGCAGCGGTCGATGTCGTCGAGGACCACACCCACCGGAGAGTCGCGGCGGGCGAGGGCGTCCAGCAGGGCGGCGGGACGATTCACCTCGATCCCCAACTGCTCCCCCAGTCGCCTGGCGATGTCGCGCACGGACCACTGGTCACGCAACCGGAGGGCGGCGTGGACCGACCCTGGCGGTGGGAGCGGACCGGAACGGGCGATCAGGGGTAACTCGCCGCCCGCCACCCCGGCGATGGCGACCCGGCCCAACAGCGCCGACTTGCCGCTGCCGGGCCGACCGGTCACCAGCCGGGGCCTGCGGTCGGACCCGTCGGCGTCCAGCACTGCGGTCACGGCCGCCATCGCGTCGTCGCGACCGGTGAAGAACCAGCCGGTGCGCTCGCCGGAGGCGAGACCACGCGCCGGCGCGCTCCACCGCTCCCACTCGCCGGTGAGCCAGGTGGGCCCCTCGGCCGGCATGTGGGCTGGGTTGGGCAGCACCTCGCCGTCCCCGGCCTCCGCGGTGGGCATGGCCTCGACGGAGTGCCCACCGGCCTTGATCTTCTCGCGCAGCCAGGGGATCCCGATGTGCTCGGCGGAGTCCGGGGCCTCGTCCACCGCGCCGACGAACGCAGTGACGAATTCCAACTGCTCCGCAGGATCGACCCCGTGCGTCGAGCCCACGACCCACAGCTTGAGCTTCTCGCCCTTGAGCACCCACTCGCGCAGCGCCTGTTCCATGGTCGCCGTGACGCCCTGGCCCGACATGCAGAAGTCCAGGACGAGTAGGATCTCGTCCACCACGCCCACCGCGTTCTCGACGAACTTCTCGACGAACTGCGCCGGGGTCACGGTGCCCTCGTTCAGCAGGACACCGGGATCGTACTTCCGGCACGCGACGGACACCTTCTCGCCGTTCTTCGCGAGCAAGCCGTGCCCGGTGAGGTACACTAGCGCCTTCGCGGGTGGGAGGTCGGCGCCGGGGGCGGTCGCCGTCCGGCCGGCGAGCCAGACGGCGACGGCGTTGAGCATGTCGTACGGATCCACGTCCGCACCGGCCGCAGTCAGCGCTGGCGCGCCGTCCCGGAACCCGAGCCGTTCCAGGCATTCTCGCATAAGGCGCAATTCCTCGGGCACCAACTCCAACACCGGCGCACGACCTTGGTAGTCCCCAATCCCGGCGGCGAAGTAGACGCGATCAGGCGAGCGCATCGGCGATCACGGAGCTCGTCTCCACCACGTTGAGGTAACGGGTGGCGAGGTGCGCCCGCATCCGGGAGTTGCGTACCGGACGGTCGTCGATGCCCTGGCAGTACAGCGGTTCCAACACCTTGACCAGGGCGATGGCGTCCTCCTCGGCCGCCACGTTCACCCACTGGCGGACCTGCCCGGGCCAGTTGTCCCTGCCGTTCCCGAGCACTCCCAACCGTTCCCGGATCACCCTCAACCCGAGCGGCGACCCGAGGGTGATCAGCACGTCCACGTCGAGCCTGGGTTCCTGCCTGAGCACGTCGTATGCGATGACGCTGCCGAGGGAGTGCGCCACGACGACCTTCGCGCCACCGCCGACGGCCTTCACGAACTCGTCCTGCGCACCTTCCCTGAGCTGGAGGTCGGTGAAGTAGCGCCCCACCTGGTTGGCGAACCGCACCAGGGCTACGTGCCCGACGTTGGCGAAGTAGTCCGTGGCCTGGAGGGTGCGCAAAGCCCATTGCGCCGGACGGGGCAGGTAGACCTTGGTGCCTTCGGCAGGCGTTCCACCGGCTAGCTCCAGCACGAACTCGGTCGCGAGACCGGGTTCGAGCCGGTCGGGTGAGTCGAGCCCTTTGTGCCCAGGCGGGCGGCGGTACAGACCGCCGTAGAACGCGGCCTCGAAGGTGAAATCCCCCTTCCGCGGCGATCGCGCGCTCGAGAGGCCCTTGGCGATCTCCTGGCGCCAGAGTTCCGCCATCTTGTCACGGCTCTGGTACTGCCACCCTACGCCGTGCACGCCCACCACGTCAGCCAAGTCCCGCCTCCAGTTCGCGCTGCCCTACTGCTGCGTGTCGCGAGCCTGAAGGATCCCGTTACAGTGCGCGCCGTTCCCCGGGCTCACAGCGCTTTGCGTCCGCGGCCGTGATGCGGTTGCGTGGTTACTGAAGAGCGAATTTCGGAACCGCGTCATCGAAAGGAGTCTCGGCTGCCGGGGAACGCAATGGCACGCGGCACGCCGCCCGCGACGCACGGGGCAAGCGGCGGTCGCGCACTCGGCGCCGCCGCGTCCTCACGGCTGGCCGCGTCCTCAGCGCAAGGGCGCAGCAGCCTCTGGGGCTACTTGGTGCCCATCGCCACCGTCGTCCACCAGTGGAATCGACCACCGGCCCGTAGCCAAACCACCTGCCGACGTCATGGGGGATCGGAAGAGGACGATGGGTTGCCAGCTAGAGGCACTTCACCCTAACGGGTGATCATACCACCGAAACGCCTTTGGCAGAGGACCCGATAGGCCCAGTAGCGATCTGGACTCCGAAGGGTGATGACCTGACGTGGTGGAAGCTTCCGCGCTATCCGACATGACCGTCGCCGCTGCGGTGAGCGGCATCA
Organism: Saccharothrix mutabilis subsp. mutabilis; assembly: GCF_039521145.1. Taxonomy (NCBI): domain Bacteria; kingdom Bacillati; phylum Actinomycetota; class Actinomycetes; order Pseudonocardiales; family Pseudonocardiaceae; genus Saccharothrix; species Saccharothrix mutabilis. Next base: position 85,061 of record NZ_BAAABU010000028.1, on the reverse strand, counting down.
TCCTTCGGTCCGAGCGTCAATCCCACGTCAGCGCACTGGAACACGTCTTCGTGGACACCGGGTTAATAGCTCAACTATGGAACCGGAACTCGCAGATCTTGTTCGGCAGGCGCGGCACCGGAAAGTCACACGTGCTCCAACTCCTTGCCTCGCGCACCGAACGCCGGTCCGGTGAACTGGCCGTCTACCTCGGCCCGGCCCTGCGCATCGGTGTCAGGCGAGACGGTGGTAGCCGGTCAGCCATGAGATCGTCCGCTCCACGACCCAGCGGTGTCGGCCGAGGCGGTCGGAAGTCGATGCCCTTGCGGGCGATGCGTGGGATGGTGCCGCGGTGGCGTAACCAGCGACGCAGGTGGTCGATGTCGTATGCCTTGTCCGCGTGCAGCTTCGCCGGGCGGAAGCGGCGCGGACCGCGCTTGGAGCTGATGCGCGGGATCGCCATGAGCATGGGCTTGAGTGCCTGGCTGTCGTGCAGGTTCGCCGCCGAGACGCCGATGGCCAACGGCAGCCCGTTGCGGTCGATGACACGGTGAATTTTCGAGCCGGGCTTGCCGCGGTCGACCGGGTTCGAGCCGGTCATGTCACCCTTTTGTCCGCCCGGACCGAGGCGGCGTCCAGGATCGCCCGCGACCAGTCGATCTCGCCGCGCGAGCCGAGCTTGTCGAGCACGGCCTGGTGCAAGCGTCGCCATAACGCCGCCCTGGTCCACTCGGTGAACCTCCGGTGCGCGGTCGGCACCGTCACGCCGAACGACGGCGGCAGGTCGCGCCACGTGCACCCGCTGGTCAATACGTAGACGCTCGCGGCGGGCAACCGCAACCAGCGGGCATCCGAGGTGAACCCGCGCAACGCCTTGGCACCGGCCAGGGCGCCCAGCTCGGCGTTGGTCAGCTCGGGTCGTCCAGCGAACCCGGGGCCCACCCCCAGCCGGGGCACCGAAGTGAGTAGGGGAGTGGTCATCGCGGACGTGGGGCGTGTGCCATGCGGCGGCCCAGAACCTCTGAGCCTAATGCTGTTCCCACCACGACAGCTGTGGCTCCACTGTGGAGTCGTTGAGGGCGGCTTCGGTTTCGCTCGCGTCCAGTTCCAGGTGCTCCGGGTACCCGTGGTGATGGAGACGAATCGGAGGGACCGGAAGTGGCCCCGGCCCTCGACCAGCTCGGCTTCGGGCACGAGCCGCTTCTGCCGCACCCCGCGCCGCGCCAACGCCCGGCATTCGTGCGTGCCCTTGAGCTGGGTAGGCGCGGCGGTCTTGCCGGTGCAGAAGGTGCCCCTCCGCCAGCCGCCATCGTGACTACGCTCAAGGGTCGCTGCCTCATCCGCAGTCCGGCCTTCCGACCGCGGTCTGCGGTGACCCGGCCAGATCCTATGCCGCATTCAGGTCGTCGAGCTGCCGCCGGACGCGTTCGGCGTCGGCGTCACGGTCCTGCTCCCGGTAGAGCTGTACCGCCTCCACCCACAACGCGCGAGCTTGTTCGTACTCGCCGAGCGCGGCGTGAGGGTGACCCAGGCGCTCGAGGGTATCGGCGAACCCAGTGGTGTTGCCCAGGGCGCGACGCAGGGCGAGAGCCTGTCGGTAGTGGCCGATGGACTGCTCAAAGTGGCCGGTGTGATGGCCGATATAGCCCAGAGTGTCGTGGGTGGCCGCCTCGCCGTCGGGGTAGGGGTGACGGCTGAGCAGGTCGATGGCGGCCTGGCAGTGCTCGCGAGCGGTGTCGAATTCGCCCAGATGGGCGGTGCGCCAGGCCAGCATGTTAAGCATGTCGGCTTCCCATCTTGGCTGGCCGAGGAGGCGGTAGAGGTCCAGGGCGTGTTGGAGGTGCTCCAGGGCCCGGCGGTCGTCCCCCTGGCGTATCCAGGCGATCGCGAACTCCTGGTGGATATGGGCTTGTTCGGCGGGTTCGTGATGGCGCTCGGCCAGAGCGAGGGCCCGGTTCATATGTTCGATGGCCTGCGGGTGTCGGTCCAGTCGGGAACAGGCGCGGCCCAGCAGCACGAGGGCTCGAATGCGGCTGACAGGGTGGGGCAGGCGGGCGGCGGCCTTGAGAGCGGCCTGCCATGTGACCAGATCGTCGTGGTGGCGCCCCTGCCGGGTGTGGAAGATGGACAGATCCGAGGCCAGCAGCCACACGACCTGATGCCGGTGGTGCTCGGCCGCCGTGCGCTGGGCGGCCAGCAGGTGAGCGTGATGGGCGTCCAACCAGGCCAACGCGGCCGGAACGTCGGACAGCGGCTGCAGAGCGACAGCGGGGACGGGTGGGTCGAACGGGGCTGGCGCGCGGTGGGCGTTCGCCAGGCCGCTGGCGGTGTGGGCGGTGTGCAGATAGAAGTCCACCACCCGCTCCAGCGCCGCCCGCCGCACAGACGCGGGCAGGTCGTCGTGGGCCAGGTCAGCGGCATAGGCGCGCACCAGGTCGTGCATCGCGTACCGGCCGCCGGGAGTGCGGTCGAGCAGGCATGCGTCGACGAGGGCGCCCAGCACCGTGTGGGTCTCCCGCTCAGGTAGGCCGGTGAGGTTGGCCGCGGCAGGCAGCCCGATGTCCGGACCGGGCGCGATGCCCAGCAGCGAGAATGTCTCCCGCTGTCGGTCGTCCAAGTGGTGCAGCGACCAGGACAGCACCGCTGGCACGCTAACTATCAGGTCCTGTTCGGCCAGCGCGTCCAGACCCAGACTGCGTAGTTCGGCGGCGATTTCGCTCAGCGGCAGATGCGGGTGGCTGCGGGTGCGGGCGGCGATCACGCCCAGCGCCAGTGGAAGTCCGCGGCACAATCCGATCAGTTCCTCTACCGCATGCTCATCCGCGGCGACGCGGTCGGCCCCCAGCGCGGTCACCAGTAGGGCACGGGCCTCGGCGTTGGACAACACGTCCAGAGGCAGCGGATGGGCGCCATGTCTGGCGACCAGGCCCGGCAGCCGGTGGCGGCTGGTCACCAGCACGGTGTACGAGTCGCCGCCGGGCAGCAGCGGTACCACCTGCTCACTGGTGCCGGCGTTGTCCAGCACGATCAGCATCTGCCTGCCTGCGACCAGACTGCGGTACAACCCGACCAAGGCATCGGGATCGGTCGGCCGCCGGGCGGGATCCATTCCCAGCGCGTCGAGGAACCCGCGCACCGCCTCCACCGGCGCCGTCGGCTGCCCGATAGGGCTGAAGCCGCGCAAGTCCACGAACAGTTGTCCATCCGGGAACGCCTCGATATTCCGGTGGGCCCAGTGCAACGCCAGCCATGTCTTCCCGATCCCACCCGTCCCGGCGATCGCCGAGATCACCATCGCGCGGTTAGAGGAGGAGATGGTCAGCAGACGGTCCAGCGCGGCCAACTCAGCAGCCCGGCCGGTGAACAAGTCCCCCGCTGCGGGCAACTGCCGCGGCACCACTACCGCAGGCGGTACCGCCGGTGCGTGCAGGTGCACACCGCCGTGCACCACCCCGGCCTGCACCACTTCCCGCCACCGTTCCGGAGACGGAGTTTGCCACCGGGAGCCCGCTGGCGGCACCGTCCCGGCGGGCAGGCCGGGCCGCGGGATCTTCACGTGGCTGCGGTTCGGGCATTATCGAGGACACCTCCTGGTCCAGCCCGCCACAGGCCGGTCCCTGCATCGCTTCCGTACCGCCAGGCAACGGGGCAGCACCGGCATGATCCATCGGCCACCCCACGCCGACACCGCAGAAATACGGACCACCCTGAAACCGCGCCCGGTCCGGGTGTCCCGAGCCCCTCTGCCGCCAGTTCGACGTGCTCCAGGTGGGCGATGAGTTCCTTCAGCAGCATGTCGCGGCCGACCGGCCGGTCGTTGAAGGTTTCCGCGTCCTTCGACAAGCCAGCGGCCACCGAACCCAAGATCGGGGACGACGGCAGGAAAGACTAGCCAAAGTCCAGTTTCAGCACGCCGTCCGTGTGCCACACGACCAGCCGGTGGTCCCGGGTCCAGATCAGGTCCTCCAGCTTGGACCTTAGGTTGATCGCCGCCAGTTCACGGGCCGTTCCGCCGCGACCGCACATCCAGACGCGGACCCGGCCTCCTGCACCTCCGGCTGCGATGAGCGCCTGCCCAGCGGTGGGAAATACGAGGTCGACACTGCGGACGGAGGCGAGCCCGTGGGGCCATGACCGTGACCACGGAGCGAACTGGTCGGCCGCTAGCGACAGCAGGCTGATGCGGTCGCCGATGTCCAACGCGACGACCGGCTCGGCCGCGTCGTACCCGATCGCGACCTCGACGATGTAGTCGTGGTCGAGATCGGCCAACCGTTTGCCGGGACGGGCGATGAATGTCGCCGCGCCCGTGACGAGCACTCGTGGTTCACCGCGCAGCCAGTAGGGCTGAGGCCACTCCCGCTGTTCGATCGGGTCCGCCTCGAAGTGGTCTCTCGTGGCGTGCCACCTGTTGCCGTCCCACTTCCACCAGGTCAGCTCACCGTATGGGTTCCACACGACCACTAGCGACCCGGTGTCGTCCACGGACAGGTACGACTCGCCCTCGTGAGGCCCGACCGGTGTGAACCCCGGCCGCGTCTTACGGAATCCCTGCGGGGTGTGCTCCCACACCTCCACCGCTCCGGCGCGCCGACGCAGTGCGATCACCGGTCGGTTGGGCGCGTGTGCGATGACTTCGATGTCTTTCTTAGCTGCGGTCGCCATGTGCTGCACGAGGTAGTCGGTCACCGTTGTCACCTCCATGCCGTCGCTTCGCAGGTTCCTCGCAATGACCTCGGTGCCGTTACCACGTAGGAAACGGATCACCTCGGTGTCGTCAGGGATAGCTGGCGGTATGGCTGCGGAGGACGGCGGCCGGTCGACGTCCCACATCTGAACGTGATCCAGAGTGTGCGTGAGGACTACAGGAGCGCCGTATGGGCCATCGCCGATCGCGAGCGAGCCGGCGATCGCCTGGTTCACGGCCAAAGGCGCGCCGAGCGGGACAACCTCGGTACCGACCTCGTACAACGTGGCTCCGCCGAACATGCCGGACGTCACGGCTACCGCCCGACCGTCCATCAGCATGCCCGTGGCGAGGACGTTCCGCCATGCGGTCCGTGTGGGCGAGGTGGTTCTCATACCTACTGCGACCACCGGGAAAGATATCTCGGCGCTCTGCTCCAGCGGGCCCGGCGACCGGTCTGTGAATGCGACCAGCAGCACTGGTACGTCCGCGGTGGTAGCGAAGCGGACGACGCTGAAAGTGCCTACCGCCCGGTGGGTCGCCGCGCGCATGACGACCCCATTCGAGGTCAACGCCGCGAATCGCACCAGATCGGAGTCAGCACAAGCCAGATGGACGGTGTCGCCCTCAGCGGTGATCGCGCACGTGTGGCCCGGGAGCGGCACCCGATGTAACAGGGAGGGGGCATCGTCAGTGAAGTCGACCACCCACACCGAGAAGCCGTCCACCACGCTGGCGAGCAGTCTGCCGTCCTGGGTGACGGTCGTGTCCACGTCGCCGACGCCCCGCATCCCGGCGAGCTGGACGGTCCCGGTGACGTGTAGCCGATCTGTGAACGACCACCTCCAGAGGACGCCGTCCCGGCTCGTGCTCAACCCCACCTCTCGCCCGTCGGCCAGCACCTCCTGCGCGTGTACCTCAAGGTATGGGTCACCCGTGACCAAACGGTCCACCTCGACAAGGCGGTAGTCCTGGTATCGGTGCAGTACGGCGACCCCGTCGCGGCCGGTGGTCAAAACTGCTGGGCTACCCCGAGGGTCCAACCACATGCCAGCCCGCCTCAGCCCTGAAACAGGGCCGAGCACCTGGTGACTGTCCTCCGGGTGTCGCTGCGCCAACACCACCGCACGCCACGCGATCGGGCCGCTGACCTCGTCGGCGAGCGAGTCGAAGCCAGTCTGCCTCGCCTTCAACGCGAACCAGGCGGCACGGTGGGTGCGGTCGCCTTCCTCGAACGTGTGCAGCGCGCGGCGATAGATGTGGCGGACCAGGCCGGCCCGCTCCGAGGTCACGTGCGCAAAGTGGGGCACTATTCGTTCTGGGTCGACCGCCAGCATGAAGTCGAGGTCTTCGACCAGGTCGTCCAGACGACCGGCGGCGACGGCGTGCTGGGTCAAGTGCGTGCGGACGTACTCGGGCGTGTCCTCCCACCTGGTTACCAGTCCGCGCAGGGTTTCGTAGACCACCGGTTCCGCGCCCGGCCGTTCGGCGCGGAACGCGTCGTGCAAGGCATGGTGGAAGAGTCGGAACGTCCCGGCGGTCTGCTCGACCAGGTAACCGGTCGTATGAGTCAGTACTTCACAAAGGTCGCGGGCGGAGTAGTCTGCGGCGCTCGTAGCGTTGGCCAGGGCCAGCCACAGCGGTCCTTCCGGCAGGCCCGAGCCCTCGGCGTAGGCGAGCGGCAGGAGCAGGTCACGTGCCACCTGCGGCCGGTCGAACCGCACGGTCAGGTAGTCGTCGACGGCTGCGCCGACGCTGGTCGGCAGCCGGTCCAAGCCGGTCAGGCAGGCCAGTTGTGCGATGAGGAAGTTCCCGCCCGCGTGCTCCGCGATGGCTGCCGCCCGAATATGGTCGCCTATCCGGTGTTCGACGTAGGTGATCACGTCCTGGTGGTCGAGGTAGCCCTCGGAGTCGAGGTCCAGCACCACCGGGTTGCCGAGCCTGGTCAGCAGGACGTTCGTGGTCGACCCGCGTGCGCCTACGCGCGTGCCGACCACGACGTGCCGCTCCGAATGCATGGCCAGCCGGTTGAGCATGGTGGCGATGGCCATCGGCGCGTCGCCCGCCGCCTCGTCCAACGCGTCGACCACGACCGAGATGGGCCCGCAGCGTTGCAGCAGCTCGATCTGGTCGGCCGCTTCGACGTCGGCCGCGTCGGCGATGGCACGGACGACGTCCATCAACGTCTTGCCGCGGGCATGGACGGCCACGGTCACGCTGCCGACCGGCGGGACAGCGACCTCGGGCGGCAGGCTGTCCTCGGGCACGAGTAGGCGGCCCGCCCGATCGGCCAGCATGACGGTCCGCGCGATCACGGCGCTCTTGCCGCAACCGGGGCTGCCGACCACCGCCCGCACCCGCCTGTCGGTCGGTCCTTGGAGGTAGAACGCGAGTTCCGTCAACGCCCGGTGCCGCCCGACGAAGTGCCAGGCGTCAGTCGGCTCGTGCGGTTCGACGCCGCGCGCACGGGGCAGCCAGTGAGTGTCGAACGCGTCGTCCAGGTCGACCCGCCAGCCCGTGTAGGTGGCGGCGGACGGCCACCGCCGGACGATCTCCTGGACCGGGATGAGGTTGCCGCCGCCCACAGCCTTGTGCGCGGTCACGACGATGCCGACGACCGCGCGCACGTCGTCGTCCCATACCGGCGCACCGGAGAAGCCGGGGGCGATCGGGTGACCGGAGGTGTGTTTTATCTGCACCCATCCCGGACCGACCCGCCCTCCGATCCGGCCGCGCGACTCGGTGTGGTTGCCGCCCGCGAAGCCCTGCACCAGGTACGTGTGGTCGCTCATCGCGGCCGGCGCCCGCAATGGTGCGCACACGGCGCCCGGAACCGGGGCGGTCAGGCGCAGGACGGCCAGGTCGCCGTCTTCGACCGGGTCGCGGAACTCGACCGACGCGGCGACCGTGACGCCGAGGTGGACCAGGGTCACGTCCACCGAATCGTGGGGCACGACATGGGCGCAGGTCAGCACGAGGTCCGGTGCGATGAGCACGCCCGCGCCGACCTCACCCACCCGCGCCAACCAGGGCGGGCGCTCCCGGTAGCTCGCGCGCACAGTCCGCGAGCCTACTGCCGGTACCAGACGCGGCGAGCGGGCACGAGCAGGTCTCCCGATTGAACGCTCGGCGGCGGAGGTAGTACGCGACACGTTTCTCTACGTGATCAGGACAGCCCGGGTCGACACTCGACATTGGTGCCACGACATCAAGCCAGCAGCTTGGTCCGCGGGTGGACCTTGACCCGCAAGGTGGGCTTGACCGACCTGGAGCACAAGATCACGGCTGCGATGCTGACCATGGTCGCGGACGCGCTGGATGAAGCCGCCCATCCGTGGGCGGTCATCCCGCCCGCAGACTCGTCCCGGCCGCCGAGCAGTTGGCCTGTGCCCGGACACCTGTTCACTCCGGTCGACAACGAACGCCTTCGGCACGAACCGCAGTGGTGGTGCCGTTCGGGTCAGCTGGAGCAGGCTGTGACCGAGCCTGTCACGGTGTCGGCGTGAGGTGTTGGGCCAAGACGGTTGCGATGGAATCACAGGGTAGAGGCGGTCACTGGCGCTTCCAAGCTTCTTCGAGTGTCGCTTGGAGTTCGAGGAGGGGTGGGATGAACGGGGTGTACATGCGGTGCGTTGTGGCGAGCTGTCGGTATGTGGTCAGTGCTTCCTCGACGGCGGCGAGCGCTTCGGGTAGTGCTTGTGAATGGTGTGTTGGGTGTTGTGACTGGATGTAGGCCAGTGTCATGCATGCCTGCGCCAGGTGGCTGGAGAAGGCCCTCTCGTCGATCGCCTTGAGTTCGCGGGCGATCCGGATGGCTTCGGTGCAGTCCGCCAGCGCGCCGCTCAGGTCGCCGACGTCAGCCCTGCGCCATCCGAGGAGGCTCAGTTGGGTGCGGAGAGTGGGTAGGTGCGCGATGTGGTTAAGGTTCAGCAGCTGTCTCGTGTTCGTCACGGCTTCGATGGCAGCATCCAGGGCTTCCGTGTGCCGGCCTGACGCTGCCAGATGGAGTGAAAGGTTGTGCGACGTACGGGACAGCGGTGCCAGGAATCCATCTGGGTCCTGTTCGGCGAACCGGCGGTACAGCGTCAATGCCTCTTCGGTGCACGCGAGTGCCTCGTCGGTGTGCTGTGCACGCCCCAGGTGGAGCCCCAGGGCGGACAGCGTGTCGGCGAGCTTGACGTGATCGGCATGGGAATGCGAGGCCAGCTCACGGCGGAGGGTCAACGCCTCCTTCGCCATCGCGACGGCTTCCGCGTACCGGAAGGCGTCGGCGAGCCTGTTTGCGTAGGTGGTGAGGCAGTCGGCGCAGTCGCCTTTGAACTCCGGAAAGCGGTCGACCAGGCCGCGGAAGAACTGGGTCGCCAACGCCGCTGACCGCAGCGCTTCCTCGTCGTAGCCTGAGGCCGACTCGACGATGCCGAGTATGTTCAGGGCTTTGGCCACTTGGATCAGGTGTTCGGGATCTCCTGGTGATGACATGGCCATCTCGTCGCATCCGCGTTGCGCCCACGGCAGGCCCTCATGGGACCTGCCCGCTTCCGTCAGCCGGATGCCCAGCACGACCTTGGCCCACCCGCGGTCGAGCGAGGACGTGCCGGTCGGCTGTTCGTTGACTAGACGCCTGGCCAGGTCGGCGGCCGGTTGTAGGAGGTCCACCCGTCGGTGCGGCAGCGCGTCGGACACGGCTTGCGCGATGTGGGACGGCGCGTGCGCGATCACGGTACGAACGAGTGGTTCGCCCGCCTCTGCAACGGTTTCCGGGGTGAGGGTTGACCACAGCGCGTTGCGCATGTCGGGGTGCCGGTCCGCCGCCGCCGCGAGGATGGTCAGCGCACGGCGCAGCGTCGCCGGCTCGGCCACGGCCATCACGCGGCGCAGCAGGCCCTCGGCGCGGCGGTGGCGTCGGAGGTGCTCGGCGAGGAAGTCCTCGCCCAGACGGTCGGGACGCAGGGGGTGCAGGGCGGTGTCGTCGTCGGGAGGGTAGAGCTCTTCGTGCGTCAGCAGGACGTCGCGAGCGATGCCGAGGCGGTCCGCCAGCGCTTCGGCTTCCTCGGGATGTCGCACCGGGCCGAGCAGTGTCGCGGCGAACACGGCGTCGGCGATCTTCCCGCGCCTTCCCGGCGGCCAGAAGCGGCCTTCGTGCCGCAGCAGGTAGGTGGACAGGTCGCTGAGCTCTGGCTGCCGGTCGTGATCGCGTTGCGCACAAACCGCAGCCAAGGCGGACATGTGGAGGGTCAACGCGGAACCGTAGGCTGGCGCGGACAGGTCAGGCGGTTCCGGTGTCGTTGGCACGTCCAGCACCGCGCCGAAAGCGGCCGCTGCGGCACTGAAGGCGTCGGCGCGTTCGTCCGGCGAGGCGAGGTCCCCGAGTTCGATCGGCTCGGCGAGGGCGGCGAGCCGGTCCACCCGGTCGGCCACCGGGAGCCACGATGCGGTGGAACGAGCCAACAACAGCACTCGAACGGTGCGATCGGGGAAGCCGGTCGACAGGGTGACGATCAGGTGGACCAGCACGTCGACGCTCCAGCGCTCGGCGTAGTCCACCACCACCAGCACCGGGGACTCGCCGTCGGCCGGACCAGTGTTTTCCGGACCGTCGGGCAGGACGTCACCGGGGAAGTCGGGGCGGCTGACCGCCCGCGCCACCGCCCAGCCCAGGGCGTGGCACCGTCCCGCGAGAGCGCTGGCCAACCGCGTCTTGCCCTGGCCCCCGGCACCATGCACGAGCAGCACCGATACTGGGCTCTCCGTGTCGTCGCACCACTCGGCCAGGAGATCCTGGACGTAGGTGCGGGGCCAAAACGGCACGACCTCGCGTCGGGCGTCCAACAGGTAGCTCGGAGACCTCTGCCGTACCGGAACGCGGCCGTCACGCGGTGCGGCCCGCAACCACTGGACCTGGTGATCGGGCCGGTCGAGCGCGAGCGTGACGGTGTCGGCCGAACCGATCTGGATGCTCGGGCCATTGATCCACGAGTTCGACACCGAGTTCGTGACGTCGCGAAAGCTCACGACCACATCTTCCCCCGATACCCTCTTCGTGCTGCCGCATCGTTCTCGGACAGGTCACGGCATGATGGACCGGGTGTCACCGAGCCACCGTGAAGTCGTCGGCGCCTTCGTCGTCCGCGCCCGGCGCGTCCAGGCGCACTCGCTCGTTCGGGACCCCGCCGTTCTTTCCGATCTTGCCCGGGAACGGTTCGACGTACACTTGCGCCCGGACGGAACCAGTCGGATCCGCCACCGCCTTCCTCCTGACGAGGAGGTCTTCGAATCCCTGGCCGCGCGGGTCCGCCCGCTGCTTCTCGGTGACGAGTCGGTCTACCACTTCAAGGTCACCAAGGCGTTGAAGCGCCTGCTCGACACGAGTCCGGCCCCTGACGTCGAGCAGTACCGTGACGAGCTGAAGGAGCTGCGCGAGGCGTGGAAGACGACCACGACCGGCGAGAACTACGGGCTGGTCCAGTGGAGGGGAACCGAGGTTTCCGACACCCTCAGCCCGGTGTCCAACGTGCTCCTGGCCGAGGCATGGATGTACATCGACCTCGTGCACGTCGATCCCGACCAGCGCAGGTGTGACGCCCTGGACTACCCGATGCGTCAGCGCTATCTGGCCGCGGTGTGCTACTACTGCCGGATCGCCGAGCTGGTGGTGCGGACGTTGCGCTACATGGAGAAGCTGCGCGACGCCGGCGTGGTCGTGCTCGACGCCACCGACTGGGAACGCGACGTCGTCGTGGGCTCGGAGATCGTCGAGGAGGGCATCATCCGCGTCGCGCCCGCCGGAACTGAGGCGACCGCGGCGGACTTCGGCGAACAACCCAGGGAAGTCTGGCGTGACCTCACCGCCGTCGAGGCACTCCGACAGGACCCGGCGACACGACTGCGAGTGATACTCAGCCGTGCCGACGGCACCCCGGTGGCCGCCTACGAGGCCGCCGTCCTACCCCGACCCGCCGACGCGGAGGATCGACAGAGCGCCGACGTGCTGATCACTGGCGGAGTGGTGTGCCGCCTGCGGTTCCCGGTGGCCGACGGACAGCCGGATCCGCCGTCGATGGAACTGGTCAACGCAACCGAGAGCAACGAGGCCCACCTGGCGCTGTGCCGCTTCCAATTGCAGGCGGGCGAGGCACACACCCTCTCGTTCTTCGGCGAACACGACGACCAACCGCACTTGACCTTCACCACCACCGACCTCACCGCCGAGGACACCGAACAACTCCGGGTGGTCATCGACACGCTCGAAGACGTCCTGGCCATCGAAGCCCTCACCGGCCGAAGCCTGGGCCGCCCAACCACCATCGGCGATCAGGAACGCATCCTGCTTCGGGTCGCGCGACGACTCCACGAAGGACGAGTCGTCGAGCTCGCCCGCTCGATCGGCCCACGGATCGACCCTCGCGGCGAACTACCCTCCGACGACCACGCCGTGCTCATCCGGAACGAACCGCAGACGATGACGTTGGCAGGAGTCGAGATCCCGGTGCCCGCCTTCGTCGTTTGGCACCCCCGCGCCTCCACCCGCAACCTCGGACCGGCACCCGACCACGGCCCCGAGGCCCGGCGGTTCGACATCGCCGCGCCGCAAGGCGAGCGGTTCCTCGCCTGGGCACCCGACATCTGCATGATCCCACCGGACGAGATCACCCAACACGTGCAGCCGTGGGAGCTGTTTGGCATCGACCAGCGGACCTGCCCGTTGTGACCGACCCGCCGCAACGATGAATCCGGGTGACGTGTCCGTCACCCGGATTCATCGCACACCTACCATGTCGCGATGAGGCTCCCCGGACGTAGGCGTCCCGACGGCTTCGACCACGAGCCTTCGCGACGATCGTCGAGGGGACGGACAGACTCGCCGCGGCCGGACTCGACGAGGACGAGGCGCGCACTCGCGGTCGACGCCCAGGCCGGGCCTAGGTTCAGTCCCGGCGGACCAGTCGGGTAGCCGGTGGTGGGCGGACGGACGGTCACAGGCTCAACTGGCCTGTCGGCGTCTTCTTGGCCAAAGCGACCAGCTCCCCGACCCAGTCAGCGGACAAACGCAGTCCTTCGGCATGTTCGACCATCCACTCGGCGGCGTAGCGCTTGCGCGCCGCTGCGGTGATGCACGCGGCGTAGCCCGGGTCGGCGGCGAGCCGGGCGGCCAGGTCCGCCCTGCGTGGCAGCAGCGCCTGTTCCTGCTGTTCAACCTGGTCACGTACAAGTTCCAGGGCCGCGCTGACGATGTGGTTCTCATGCCAGCGAAGGCGTGGGTTCCCCAGCAGCTCGGTCAAGCCAGGTACACCCCGTGCCGCGGCCTGGTGGCCGCGCCAGGTCGCGCGCCGGAATCCCGGATCGGCCGCCACGGTGTCCACCCACCGCCGCACGACGTTCTCGGGCAGATGTTGCGGCGCCTCCTCCTCGTCGTCGACCTCCGGCGACCACCGTGCAGTGCGTACCCTGTCCGCAGCGGTGTCGGTCAACTGCTCCAGCGGCTCCGACCAGGCCGCGACGGCGGACCAGAGGTTGACCACACCACCGTGGGCGAAGCCGACCTCCACCTGCCGGGTCCAGCCGTCGATCCTGTCCAAGGTGGTACGCAGCCTCCGATGATCGGCTTCGGCGAGATGGTCACCGGCGGCGGCCAACACCGCCGCGGCGTTCACGGTGCGATGGTTGAGGTACAACAGCACCGCGCCGCAGGCGGCTGCGGCGTCGAGAGCCTGGTCCAGGGTGACCTCGTCGTCGAACACGACGGTGTCGACGTCCAACGACGCCGCCAACACCGTCAGGCCCTTTCGGCGAGCGGTGTCGCGTACGTGTCGTGCATGGTCGGCCAAGCTGTCCCGATCGGCGGCGGCGAACCCGCCCACCGCGTCCTCCACATCCTGGGGCGTCAACATGGTGGGAACTCCACCAGCGGACACCGACAAAACCGGCTGCCCCGACCGCCCGACGGGATAAGTACGCTCGATCAGGTGATCCGGCGGGCCGCCAACCCGGCAGGGCCGAGAAGCAACGATATCCTGGTGTCACCAGGCATCTACTCTGAAGATATCAAACGCTTCCCCAGCTTTCTAGTGTCCATGAATTTGATGTTGAAGTCCGTCGAAGTCCAGGCGAACAGGATCCGGCAGCCCCAAGCGGCCTGGAGCTAGCGCGCGACCTTCAGCGACATCGCGATCAACGAGTCTTCGACGTCACGACCAATCCTTTTATCCACAGATCCCTCATCTCCGCACCAGGCCCCCTTCACCTCAAGCCCGAATGGGCCTTCTAGGGCACCGAATCAGCCGAGAGGGGTATGCCCATCGCCCATCTTCCTCAGCCCCATCACCGCACCGTTGGCGTCCATGAGGATCACTCCGCCCCATTCGGCAATGATTTCTTCTCGGCGTTCCCGCCACTGGGCACTGAGGTCGGGCAGCATGTCGTGGGTTCCCTTGATATCGGGCTCGCCACTGAGGAGATCGTGGAGAACACGAGGCATCTTCCCCGAGAAGACCTCGATACGCTGCTTGTTCAAGCGAAACACATGGTCGGTGCCGACCAGGGACAGACCGGCCAGCTCGAAATTGACGTCGAAGTCGACGTGGTTAGGCCCAGTCTCGTGTTCACCCCCGAGCCTGACCCGTTGGCGCGGGGTCAGCAGACCCCCGGCGGTGTCCCGATCTCCGGCGAAAGCCAACAACCCGGCGCTCGCCGTTCGGGCAAGGACCCGAGCGAACCACTCCGACCGTTCAGGAGCGATGTAGAACCCCGGGCGACGGTCGAGCTCCGCTTCCTCATCACGTACGGGGATTCCAGGGAACTCGTGGTATTCCTGGACATCCCCGTTGAGACCAGGCTCGTGGTCATCTCCATCGCCTGACAGCGCCAGTGTGCCATCACCGGGCGGATCGAGGATCCTCATCTGGATGCCGCCGGTGTCGTCCAGCGAGGTGGACATCATCAGCCCAGGCGGTGTCACGTCACCCTGCTCCGGGTCCCCGATCACCACCGCGTTCACTTGCGCGGCCGCCTTCGCAAGCTGCTTGTGCTGAGCGTCAGCCGCCCCGTGGGAGCCTTTGCACTCCACAGTGATGACGCGTGCCGCCTCGCCTTCCCGGAAGCCGAACAGGAAGTAGTCGGGCCGAAGTCTGGTATCGGACTTCGTCTTCACCTCATTGCCTCGCAGCGCCCACCCCGCCTCCAGCGCGACATCCGCGTCGACGATCTCGAATCGGTAGTCCGGGTGGCGTCGCCGCGCGATCCTGAGCGCCGCAGCCAGCGCGAACGCAATGCCAAGATCCTCGGCTTGTACCGACCGCCGATGGTACCGAGGATCCCTACCACTGTCCGAGAGTTCCATCCGGCCGTGGGCGTTCCGCTGAAGCGACGTGATGTACTTCAAACATCCCCCGTGCTGCGCCAACGCTCGTGACGAACCATGCCCGGACAACACCGTTGCCCGCCTGAGTAGGTGCAGCGGCTCCCACGGCAAGGTCAACCAGCGTCGTGTGTCAACCTACTCTCCCGAAGCGCTACGCGCCCTCGCAGAAAAACTGAGCCGGCTACTACGCGATCCCACCGCCTTCGCCACACTGCCGGACCTGTTTGCCGACGTCGGCGTGCGCCTCGTACACGTCGAAGCGTTCCCTTCCAGCAAGATTGACGGCGCCTCGTTCAACCTAGATGGCGCCCCTGTCATCGACATTTCCGGTCGAGGACACCGGATGGACAAGGTTCTCTTCACGCTGCTGCACGAGGTTGCGCACGTTGTACTTGACCACATCGCCGATGGACTGATCCTCGACGAAGGCGACGCAGGAAGCCTCGACAGAGAAAAGGAAGCCGACCGCGAAGCCAGAGAGTGGGTACTAGCAGACCAGCTACCCGCAGTACCGGAACGCATCAGTCAGACCTGGCTAGCCACAGTGGCCAGTTCGCTCGGCGTGCATCCCATCATTGTCGTGGGGCGACTCCAGAACGACGGTCTCCTGAACTGGCGTAGCCTCCTGGCGAAGGACGCACCGACGGCCACCACGTTTCTAAAATCCTGGGGATCATGCCGTCGCCAGTGCTTTCGCAGGAACAGCCGACAAACTCCACGGCAGGCGCACATCGTGCTACGAACCTGCCGCTCAATAGCACTGAAACATCACCACCCCATTGTGTTACAGGATTTTACGACTCTCGATTATCCGAGCTCCTTGAGGAGGTCGTGTTTGTCGAATCGCACCAACAGGAGCTTGAAGACGTTCATGAGAAGCTGTCGATCCTCCGCGCCCGTGAACTCTGAGATGAACTTGAGGACTACTTGCTCGATCGCAGTCTTGGGATGCATTTCATCATCACGGGCAGCGGTTATGGCGGAAACGAAACTCTTAAACGAGTCACTGTCGATCACGGAAAGTTGTTGGGGATTGTTGCTCGCCCACCACAATTCGGCGATGCCAGGAGATTTGAGTGCATGACGTAGCGCGTAGAGTTGAGCGCTCGTGCGTTCACGTCGGGTCTCCTCATCCCTACGCAGCGTCAAATAATCCCTGGTGGCACTGATCGCTTGCGCCGATGCAGTGAGCGTAGCGTTTCCGGTCACCGCGAGCGGCACTGATTCGAGATTCACCATAGGATCTATGGCGGCGTTGACAGCAGCTTGAGCGGCATCGTGGTGCAATACGTACCACTTTCTCGTAATGAGCTCCGCTGTCCTCCACAGGTGTTCCATCGTCAACGCGTAGCCATGCTGTCGAGAAACCTTCGGGTCGTCGCTCGTCCACGCCGCGCGAAGCGTCACTGTAAAGTCGATGCCGTCGATCTTGCTTGGTAGCGAAGTGTCCATGATGACCGCTCGGGTGTTCACCGGCGGGCGCCATCGCGGGTTTCGCTCAGAAAAAACGAATCGGCGGCGGCGAGGGCGATCACTCATCGCCGAAACCAACTCCTTCGCTCAATGCCGGCACCATCCGGTGGAGGTGCTGTCGGCATGATCGGATAAGCCGGTGCACTCAGGTCAGAAGACTCCGATTGGCGATCCGTTATGGTACTTCCTCGGTCGGCCCACCCGGAACCGTTGTCTTGGTCCGTGACAGTCTCCTGGTCATCCTCTACTGCGGCCGTACTCGACGGGCCGTCCACCTTCCGCGGTTCGTCGGTGACCTCGTCTGGACCCAGAGAATTCCACATCGGGAATCCTTCGACTGCATCGGGAGTATCGACTAGGGTTTCCTCGACAGGAAAACCCACGGAAACAGGTGTCGCGGGCACCGCGTGGTGTGTTTCGTCGAATAAAAGATCCAGCAACTTGAGGTGGGCGGCATTGCCACCATCCTCGACATTACCCACTGCAGGATTGAAGAGAACTTTTCCGGCAATAGTCTTCTTGAGATTGCCTTGAATCGCCGGCCCGATGATGTCGACAGTGATGTCGATGAATTCCGGCCTTCTGTTGGCGAAGCTCAGGAGTCTGCGAATCGCGGAGACGACCTCACCATCACTTGGATCGGCGTAGACGGCCGTATGCCATGCAGCAGCGAGCACGTTGCGTATATCGTCGTCGTGTCGGCACTCAGTCAAGAGACGCGCCACAGGTGGTTCGCCACCGTTTTCGATCTCGACATAAGGTTCCATCAATGCCAGGAAGCCTGTTTGACCCGGCGTCGGGTTAGGCTCGCCCATCCAACCGATGACTTCAGCTAGTACTTCCTGAAGACGGCCGGGATAATGCGCGATAGCAACGATCGCTGCACTGACCTTTTCCGCGAATAGATCCGCATTAGAGCGCAGAAGAATTTTCTTGAGACGTGTCAGTGCGACCACCGTGCGCTCACGCCCCAACTCGCCCTGGCACACCGCGATAACGATGTCAACGAGCCGCTCTGGCGTGCTCTTTTGGTCGGACCACGCGCGCAGCCGTTTGCGAACTTTCGCCCCCACAACCGGATCAAGGCATGTGTCCTCCAACATGCGCGTGGCCAATATGTCCTGATCGGTTCGATTTTTAACCCAATTTTCGATCAATTCGAGGAACTCGACGGAGTCGCGTCGAATTCCCATGCCGGTCACCGAGGCAGCAATCTGTTCGATGTATTTCTTGCCGACCCGCCCGTCAGTGGTGACCTGGACAATCCACTGCTTGTAGTAGTTGTGGATCTGGACGCGTTCACGCCAAACGTGATCCAAGACGGCGCCATGGAATCGAGGACGGGTGGGTTCCAGTTCTACCAGGCCGTCTTCGCCTGTCACGGCTCCTACCCGACGGAGTCGCTCACTCAAGTCGGGACCTGACAGCGGCCGATGGACGTCTGTCGCGTGTCCGGCTACTTCCAGGAAGTGGTCGGTCATCGTCAGGATGTCGCCAGCTGGCGCGCTTCCGACAGTGGCTGCGACGATCTGCATCGCCCGTTCGTATGGCCCTCGCTCGGCTTCCTCAGATTTCCACCAGTCGGTGAGGTGACGACGCCACCCGTGGAACTGGTCAACGGCGTCGGCTCGCCCCGCAGGGGAGTCTTCGGCTGCGACGATCGCTTGGTAGAGCCCATCCAGATCGCCCGGAAGGGGGTTATGGCGCAGAATCTCGCGGAAGCCATCGAGACTGAGCCATTGCACGCGCTCAGGGTACGGCGAAGACGAGTGGGTCAATCGCGCTTCGACGATCGCGTATGCCGTCGGGCGGCCGAGGTCCCGCACAGTGAGGTCGGATGTCGACCCGGCGCACGCCTTCCACACCTCAGGGGTGGTCAGCACGATCAGAAACGATTTGATCGCCGCAAGCTTGCTTGCGTAGTCGACAAGTTGTGTGCCGAACTCTTCGCCAGGAGCCTGATCCAGGCTGTCGCTCAAATCCAGGAGGAGTCCTTGATCGGGGAAAAGTTGCAGCTTGGAGATCCGAGGCTTCTCCCAATCCTCGTCCAATTCTCGAAGTTCGAGATTCGGACGCGCTTGTGCTGTGTGTTGACGCTCCGGCCGTGGCTGTCGCAGTTCCGCGAGGAGATTAACTGCAGCGGTCCTCTTGCCGGTACCGGGCGCAGCGGAAATGATGAGCACATTCCTGCTGTTCAGCGTGCTCCAGGCATCGCCATACCCAGGAGGAGGGACAAACGCCTTCTGCGCCTCGGCCACCTGATTGTCGGCAATCTCGTCCGAGTGAACCCACGCGTGACCGGTATAGATATTAGGCGCATAGTGAATGTCCCCGTGGCCCCCAACGATCTGTGTCGAAAACGGTTCGGCTTGCGCTTCGATCCTGATGTCCCGAGGAGTAGTTTTGTTCGGCTCGATGGTCGGGTGGTCGTACGGTGTAGCGTCATCCGAAGAGGGCCGCATCGTTGTTACTTCCTCGGGTCGATGCCGATGTTGCCGATTCCGGTGATGTTCTGGGTTGATTTGCGGTCAGCTCGCGCGTTGATCGTGATATTGTGGCCGACCACCGCCTTCTGCGCCACCTTGTCGTGTTCGGCCAGGAAATCCCTAACCTCAGCAATGGCATCGGGGTGGTCGTCCAGGAAGTCGCGCATACGCACCGACCACTCGGTCTCCAGAGTTTCGACCAACGCTTCGCGCTCACCTTGAGATGCGACGATGAGAGCGTTGCGCGCGGAATCCAGCCGAGCGATATCCCGCTCGGAAGATTCGCCGCGATGACGTCGGGAAAAATTGTCGAACCAGTCGCGCGTCTTGTTCCACCCTTCGGTCACCATCAGCTCGACCAGCACTCCGGCCGCCACTCCGCCGAGGGCGGTGGCCTCAAATGGGATTTCCATGCCTCACTCCTTGTTCTCCTCAAACCGCGTCGAACACTCAATAATCACCGTTGGCTTGCGACTCCGCCACCGTCGCACGAAGAGGCGCCCACGGGTCAGCGGCAAACGGCTTGCGTATCAACACTTCTACGCGCTGCTCGGCATCCTGCAACTCTTTATGGGCCACCAGGGCGCCCTCGAACAGAGAGTTTGTCACTTTTCTCATGTCCGGCACGCAGCACACAACAAGAATGACGCACACAAGAAGAATGAGAAGTACCGCCACCAGGACCGGCGTTATCTCTTCGGCCACAAAAAAGATACTAAAGAGAGATATTACAACACATGCGCCCCAGATCGCCATGAATGACGGTATCCACCGGATTCGGCGATACGTTGACCACGCGGCCGAAAACTTCTGCCCACACTCCTCGACGTCTGCCAACGCGTGAAGAATGTATTTCACACGCACGTTGGCACGAGTACAGGAGGGCATGCGTCGAGCTATACGGCGCAATTCCCAGCGCCGTAGCAAGGGGTTGCTGAAGCCAACGTAATCCACCGCTAGCTCGTATTGGCGCGGCTTCGGCTTCACCTGAGTCCTCCCGAGCCTTTCGCCCGAGCGGACGCTTGGTCAGATCTGGGTTCGGAGCCGCAGCCTTGACCGCGCGTCGTTCGGGTGCCGCGCGACCGACCGAAGGCGCCAGTCGGTAGGGCCGGGACACCAGCACGCACCTCCGAAGGTACGACGTGGCATCCCGGCAGGCGTCGCTGTCGCGTCTGTGCTGGATGCGACGGCTCGGGTCCGTTCCGCAGTGCCATGGGCAGGTTGCTGTCCTCGCTCGGCCGGGAGCATGTCTGATCGGTTCGGCTACGAGCAGCACGAGGGCTGCTCGTAGCCGAACCGCCACTGAGACAGGAGCAGGCGATCGACAGATGGATATGGGCTATCCGAGTGAAAGTCGAATGTCCTTGTCGCCAGGTCGGTGCAACGGACAGCAACAGCGGCAACGCCCGACGACCGCTGGCTCGCGGCGGCCCGGTGCTGTGCCGATGCCGAGCCGGTGTACGTGTCCTGGAGGCGTTCGGCGCAGGTGAGCTGGCGGATTGCGCCGTCTGTCCCGTGTTGCATCACGGCGGCGGTCATCCCGCAGAGGCCGTGCCGAGGTGCGTCGAGCCTAGAGTCGCCCTGGTCGGCGATGCGCAAGCTGACCCCACGACGCTGTACTTCACACCACGCCAGGTCGACGCCCTGCAGCACCGTATTCCGTCATGCATCGCCACGGTGGCAAGCCAGCACGCGGGGTCAGCGTCTCTTCGGCCAGCGCTCGTCGAACAGATTGAGGGCATGCGCACGATTGGGCCGACGGTGGGCCCCGGCACGGATCGGGCGGGTGATCGCCGAGACCACCGAGGTGGTCTACGCCGTCCCGTACGGGTGTGGCGGCTGCGCAAGCGAGCTCGACCATCGCGCGGCGGGCGTGCTCGGCCTCCGGACTTCCCAGCCAACCCAGAGCGGACTCGGAGATGTCCTCAATGCGCAACTGGATGCCGTTGACGGCCTGATCCTCACTCGGCTCGCTCACAGAATCGACGCTACGTGCAGGCACCGACAAACCTCAGTCCGACACGACTGCAACGGCACCGATCACGCCCCCGTCAGGGCAGAGGCTGCGCCCGGATCTCGCCCGCGAAGACAACCTCGAACCCTGCCCGACGGTCCCACCGCGCCGCCAGCTACAAGATCAGCACACGCCGGCGGTCTCGGCCATAACGCTGCGCAATTGCACGTAGAGCGCCAGCGCCCTGCTCACGACACAGGCGCAGAGGAGGCGAGCAATACTCACGGCAACCTCCGTCAAGGTCGAACTCGGCGTCCGCCCTGCCCACCCACTCGACGTCTCCCCACTTCGCCTCCCCACGCCGCGGGCGAGTGGACAACCGACTGCAACACGGTCAACAACGCGGGAAACCCCCGACCGTCGACCGGGATGACACCGCCCGCCTCGGGCATCCACACCCGCAGCCCATGACGCCCCGACAGCGACACCGTCTCCCTGAACTGGGCGACGGCGCCAAAGGCCCGCTCGTAGTCGCCGACCACCACGGCGTCGAAGCCGCGGTCCGGGTCACCGAACGCCACGCGCAACGCCGAAGCCTGCGGACGATCGAACCACGACACGCGCGCCGTCACCGCGATGTCGAAGAAACCCGCCACGATCACACCCTTCCCGGCGATCGTGTGCTCGGCCATCTCACGCTGCCACTCCTCCGACACTTCCGGCGCATCGCCATCGAACCCGCCCGTACACCCGTAGAACGCAAACCGCACCCCGCCGGAGACCTCGTCAGACCCGGCTCCCCTCCCCCGGCGGGACGCACCGGCCATCCACGAGCCCAACGCGCCCCGATCGCCGTCATCCGACAACGCCACCACGATCGCCTCCAAACCTGCCGCACTTCCCAATGCAATTACCGGCTGTCACATATAGGAACGAAATACACATCAGTGCCATCCAGTTCGACAACCGCCCACCCATCGCCAATTCGAACTCCATGCAGAAGCCCATTGCACGCTCTTGCCGGCCTGAAGCGACCGCGAATCTCACAATATATCTGCGCCGACATCTACACGTACGGACAAGAATCCGACAACCTCACCGACAATCACCTAATGTAACCACCAAAGAGATCACCTCTTTCTCGGAGCGAAAGCCGAAGTGGGAAATTTCCCACTCTTGCACAGACGCCTCACGAGGCTGCTACACTGGGCTTATGCACTTCCACGTCTGGAAAGAGGTGGGAAATTTCCCACAGCCGGGTGTTCGGGAAAACTTCTCGGACACATAATTTGCCCCACGATGCAATTCCAGGTCAGCTGGGTTGTGTCGTGGGGTTTCGTGTTTCCGGCATCGCGTCGAGCTTACTCGTTGCCCCTTGCTCGTGGGTGGTGCGCGGGTGTGGTGGCAGGAGGAGCGGGCGCCGTCCGGCTCTGCGCGTGGAGACCTCGTGACGATGGCTGTCCGGGTGGTCGTGCGGCGGCGGGTCGTCTCCGCGGACCTGGGGAGCGTCCCGCAAGCGGGTCGTGCGGAGGGCGTCGTGGATTCCGGGGCGGTGGCGCTGTCGTTGTGGCGCGGCGGGGCGAGTGGGGCGGTTGTGCGTCTGGCGAGAGTGTCGGACGGGGTGGGCCGCCGGTCTTGTCGCGGCGCTGCTCCGGCTTGTGGGTGTGTCGGACTGGTCGGCTTCCGAGGCGGTCGTGTGGCTCAGGGCCAGGAGGAGTTGTCGGCCTGCTTCGTGGCCGGTGTCCGGGGCCGAGGTCCGAGCGGGTCGTGGTGGGTGGCGTCGGCGTGGTGTGCGTGCTCGCGCGGTGGTGTTGTGGTTGAGCAACGTGATCCCGCCGGTGTCGGCACTGAAGGTCAGATCGAGTTCGTGGACCAGTCGTGCGGTGTGTTCGGTGTCGGGGTTGTCGGCGATGCCCGCGGCGGTGAGGTGTGCCGCGATGCGCGCGAGTAGATGGTCCTCGCGGAGGTAGAGGTTGCGCTGTGAATCCTCGGGTCGGGTGTGGGCGGCGGCGTGGCCGTGACGGCAGCGATAGGCGGCGCGGGCGTGAGCCCGGTGGGAGTCCATCTTTCGTCCGCACAACCCGCACCGGAGTCGGCCCGCCAACAGGTAGACGTTCTCGTTGGGGTCGGTGTCGGCCTGGCGAGTGTTTCGTCTGGTGGCCTGGATGGTTTGGGCGGTGATGAAGTCCTGCTCGGTTACCAGCGGCGTGTGGGCGATGCGGGTCGAGATCGCCCAGTCATGGTGGTGGTTGCGCACGGTGGCGCGTCGTCCACTGGGGGAGCGGGTGGCGCGGTCGGCGCTGGTGCGGTTCCACACCTCGTGGCCGGTGTAGCGCGGATTGCCCGGGATTTCCGTCACGGTGCGCAGCGACCAGCTGCCGTGCTCGACCCGGCGTGCGTGGGGGACGGGCTCGGTACGGACTTCTCGTTGAGGTGGCGGGCGATGCTTGCGGTGCTGTGTCCGGCCAGGCGTAAGGAGAAGATCAGCTGCACGACGGGCGCGGTGGCCAGGTTGGGCATGAGCCGCTGCTGCCGCACCCCGCGCCGCGCCAACGCCCGGTTTGGGTGCGGCCCGGCGTCGACGAGACGGTAGCCGTAGGGAGGTCTGCCCCCGAGGTAGCGTCCCTGCTCGATGGTCTGCATGCGCATGGCGGTGACGACACGGTGGCGGGAGCGCAGCACGCGCGTTCGCACTCGCCGACAACTACCGCGTCGATCTGGTCGGCGTTGGCCGCGATGTAGCGCAGCATTGCCGCGGCCCGAGGCCGCAGATGCCAGGGCACTGCCGGGAGCATCCGACCTCGAAGTACTCGCCCACGATGGTGCCGTGTTCTCGGGTGAGTTTGCGGGCGATGTCCAGTTGCCACGCACGTGAGGTGCGTGGGTCCTGGTGTTCGCGGGTGGAGGCGCGACCGTAGAACAGGAACCGCAGGCTTTCGACGGGAGCGGCGTCCATCGCCGCGATGCGCGGTGGGATGGTGGCGGCGATCCACTCGGCGAGTGTGGTGGGGCGTGGCAGGGCGGACACCGTCATGGCGCGGTCCTCGGCGTCGGAAAGAGGTTGGGTTACCGACGTGACGAGGCAGGGGTGTCGTGATGACTAGCCGTCCCTCCGAAGTGCCCGGATGGAGCAGTACATCGCATCGTCTGTCTAGCTGGGCGCAGCCAACCCAGCTTGCACCGGTGCCCGTCTCCACCGAGCGGATCAGGCTCGACCGGCTGGTTGACCATGTGCCCAAGGCATTGTGGGGTGCGGGCGCGGGCACCGGTTTACGACCAGGTGCCCGTGCCCGCTGCTTTCAGGGGCGCAAGTTGACGAAGGGCAGCACGACCGGGATGGTCGTGGTCCAGTCGAGGACGGTGGACTGGGCGGCGTCGCCGGTGATGGCGTCGATGGTGTTGGGGTCGCGGGTGTCGGTGTCGCGGCTGGGCAGGTCGAAGCTCTGCTCGCCCGCGCCGCCGCCGAAGCGGAACTCCTTGGTCCACGGGAATCCGTTGTCCCAGTGCGCCTTGCTGTAGACGGGTCGCACGAGGCCGATGCCCTCGCCGGGTTCGGCGTTGGAGTAGATCGACACTTGGTAGCCGGCGGTGGCGATGTCGAGCCCGAGCGCGGAGGCGGGCACGGTGACCACGATGTCGTGGGTGGCGGGCACCACCCGCAGCTCGGCTGCGGAGACCTTGGTCAGGGCCGGGTCGTAGACGCCGAGCGACAGTGGTTGGTCGGCGTAGCGTCCGTCCGCCACGACCGCGCGCTGCCACGTGCCGCCGGTGGCGGTGTTGGTGCCGGGCAGGCCGGGTGCGGTGCGGGCGTCGGAAGCCGGGTCGCACAGCAGGATGTTGACCCGCTGCACGCTCATGCCGTTGCCGCCCCACGGGTTGGTGATCGCGCCGGCCACTCGGGTGACGAACCGGACGCTGTCGCCGTCGCGGAACACGTCGAACCTGGTCAGGTCAAAGCTGTCCGGGGTGAATGCGCTGTTGGTCGGATAGACGTAGGTGCCTGGTCCGTGGTCGTCGCCGACGGGGTCGGTGAGCCCGCCTACGCGTTCGCCGTAGGACAGCACGGTGCGCCGCTCGTATGCGGTGGCGCCATCCCGGCCGACTGCGGCGACGCTGATCGTGTTGTCGATGCCGGTCAGGTCGACCTCGGTGCTGAACCGGCCGCCGGTCACCGCAACCCGCTTCTTCACCGGGCCGACGGCCACGACGACGCTGGGGGCGTTGGTGTTGCCGTGGACGCGGACGGTGCGGCCGGTGGCGGTGGACAAGTCTTCGGGGCCGTCGAGGGTCAGTGCGGCGGTGGCGACGGGGCCGGTGCGGTACCGGTCGGCTACGACGGACGGCGTCTCGACGGGGCGGCCGGCGGCGATGCCCTGGGCGAGCCGGACGTACTGTGCCATCGCCCACGCCAGTGGCGCGGCCGAACCGGTGCCTTTGCCGAACACGTGCCCGTGCCGGGTGGGGTCGGCCTGGTCCCACACCTGCTCGGGGATCATCCGGCCGCTGTTCGCGGTGGCGGCCATCGTGCGCAGGTACGGCAGCGCGTCGCGGCCACCCGCCAGCTCGTACTCGCCGCGCTCGCCGGACAGCAGCGGCCACGGGCGGCCGATGCCGACCCCGGTCCACGGTGCACCGTCGGCGGTTTCGCCGTAGCCGTCGTGGGTGTAGCGCTTCCACAGCTCACCGCTGGGGGTGCTCACCTTGATCGAGGCGTCGACCTCGGGCAGCGACCCGGCGACGGCCGGGTCGTCGGGCGCTTTGACGCCGAGTCGCACCAGTTCCAGGAAGCCGGCGTCGACCAGCGCGTTCTCCGGGTGCACTCCGGCGCCGTTGGCCCAGTTGCGGGTGGCGCCGTCGTCGGGGTCGCCGCTGCCGGAGATGCGGATGTAGTACTCGCCGTCGCCCAGTGGGCCGGTGGTGGTGACCATCCACCGCTCGGCTTGGCGCTGCCAGGAGTCGGCGGTGGCCCGGTACAGGGCGGCGGCGTCGGGGTCGCCGGCCCGGTGGGCGATGTCGGCGGCGGCGGTGAGCGCGGCGATCTGGGCGGCCAGGGTGGACGGCGAGTAGCCGCCGGTCTCCTCCCACCGCTCCTGCGGCGTCTTGGGACCGGCTTCGACGAGGTAGTCCGCGGCCTTGGCGATGTGGTCGCGGTAGAACGCGGCGTCGAACCGCTTGGTCTGCCAGGCCAGCAGGATCGGGAACGCGGTCTCGTCGAGCTGGACGTTGGTCTGGTCGGGGGTGCCGTCGACCTTCGAGTTCTGCGGGAAGCTGCCGTCGGGGCGCTGCTGGCGCGTGAACAGCCAGTCCACGGCCCGCCGGGCGGCGGCGGTGTCACCGGCGGCGAGCAGGGCGGACACCTGGTGGTACATGTCCCGCGCCCACACGAAGTGGTAGCCGGTGCCGCCGCCGGAGGCGCCGTCGGCGGGGACGGCCTGGCCCCACGGGATGGTCAGCGACGCGGAGAACGCGCCGGGGTGGGTCTTGTCCTCGTGCGCCTTGACCGCCATGACCGAGGCCCAGTACTGGTCGAGCAGGTCGCCGCTCAACTGCTTGGGCGCGGCCTTGAGCGAGGCGGTGTAGAGGTGCCAGCCCAGCTGGTACCAGCGCTTGGTGACTTCGAACGGCCGGTGCAGGCTGGCCCGTGCGGTGGTCAGCGCGGCTTGTTCGTCGACGGCGAAGCCGATCGCGAGGGTGGTGCGGGTGCCGGCCCGGCCGGTGGGTAGTTGGGCTACCTGGGCGATGTTGCCCGGACCTGCCTTGGGGTGGCGCGAGGTGAGCGTGTAGTTCGCGGTGATGTCGGCCAGGCCGTCGCTGGCGCCGGCGTAGCCGGTGGAGGTCGCGGTGAAACCGGTGCCGGAGACCAGGGCGGCGGCCACGGGCCGGTAGGGCAGGTGGGTGTCGACGGAGGTCAGCGCGTCCCGGGTGGCGCGGCCGGTGTCGTTGCCCGAGTCACCGGCCAGTTGGGGGTCGAACAGCACGTAGAGCCGCAGGTCCGCGTCCTTGAGGGAGCGGAAGTCGACGTCAACGAGCACGGTCGCGCTCGCGGGGTCGGTGATGTAGGTCTTGGTGAGCGTCCAGCGCCCGGCGGTGTCGGTGGCGGTCTGCCGGTAGGTCAGCGACCGCTGGTCGACCAGTGCGGTGGTGCGCGTGGTGCTCTCGGTCTCCCGCTGCGCGAAGGACTTCCCGTCGGTGACGACGAACTCCAGAGAGCGGGAGTTGGGGGTGTCGGCGCTGGGGTAGTAGATCTCGCTGAGCGTGCCGTCGGTGAGGGTGTACCAGACCTTCGAGCCGGTGGTGGTGGAGGTGCCGATGCCGTCTTTGTCCCCGGTGGTCCAGGTGGCCGCCGCGCCGGGTGCGCCCGGCGGTTCCGACTGGGCGACGGCTGGTTGGGCGGCGGCGGGGTGGGCGGACAGCAGGCAGGCCGCGGCGGCGAGCGCGATCGCCGCGCGTGGTCTGGGTGGTCGCATGAGTGCTCCTCGTTGAGCGGGCCTCGGCGGAGGCGGGCGTGCGCCATCGCCACGGCGGTCCGCGCCGTGGGGGATCGGGATGGGTGTGGTCAGCCGGCCCGCAGGGGCAGGACGGCCAGGACGGTGCGCTGGATGGCCACGGCGGCGGCGCCGCGGGCCCAGAGCGTGGGGTCGTCGTTGATGAACCGCAGGTCGATCGGCGACGCCTCGGCGTGCCGGGACTGGGCGATGGTCGCCCGCACCCGCGCCTCGGCGACCTGGGCGAGGCGGATGCCCTCGCCGGTGAGGATGATCCGTTCAGGCTGGGCGATGTTGGCGACCGCCGCGATCAGCGTGCCGAACGCGTGGGCGGCTCGGCCGACGATCTGGTCGGCGACGGCGTTGCCCGCTTCGGCGAGGTCGAGCACCTCGTCGTAGGTGACGGGCCGGCCCAGCGTGAGGGCGGCTTGCGACTGGATGCCGTCGGTGGTGAGCAGCGCTTTCACGCAGCCGCGGTGGCCTTCGGGGCAGATCGGGCCGAAGGGGTCGACGGGGAAGTGGCCGAGCAGGCCGAGCCCGGAGTCGGGACCGCCGACGAGGCGGTCGTGGATGACCAGGCCGCCGCCGACGCCCGCGCCGATGGTGAGCACGGCGAAGCTGTCCACGTCCCGGCCGTCGCCGAACCAGTGTTCGGCCTCCAGCAGGGCGTCGAGGTCGTTGGACACCACGGTCGGCCTGCCGGTGGCGCGCGAGACCGCCGCGCTCAGGTCGACGTCCTTCCAGTGCAGGAACACGGCGCGCTGGACGCGGGCGAACTCGTGGACCACGCCGCCGATGCCGATGCCGACGGCGGCGACTGGTCGCGCGGGGTCGTCCAGTGACGCGACCAGGTCGGCGATCCGGGCCACGACCGACTCGACGTCCTGGTCGGCGATCTCGACGGAGGCGTGGTCGAGGATGTCCGCGCGCAGGTTGGTCAACACGGCGTAGGCGCGGAACCCGGCGAGCTTGATGCCGATGAAGCGCTGCACGTCCGGGTCGACGTCCAGCGGCTGCAACGGCCGGCCGCCGCCGCGCAGGTTCGGCGTGTCCACCTCGCGCAGCAGGCCCGCGTCCATCAGCGGCTTGGTCAGCCGGGTCAGGCTCGCCGTCGACAGGCCCAGCCGGTCCGCCAGCTCCGACCGGGCCAGCGGGCCGTGCAGGAGCACCTCCAGCGTCACGCGGCGGGCGGAGGGCAGCAAGGGTGCCCAGGGTGAGGCGGCGTCGAGCACGTGCGCTCCTCGTCGAGTGCAGGGGTAACCGGGCCGCAATAGTACCGCCGCGAAACTACCTGGCAAGACCTCCCGCGTGACGAAAACGTGACTAGCTGCGGGTTGACGGGTTACAGTGGCTTCACCCTTAATGTTGCGACAAAGAAAACCCCGGTAGGCGACGCCGCCGTCGCGACTCTGGAGGACCGACATGCGCAAACACCCCCTACGGCTGGTCACCGCGGTGGCCGCCGCCTTGGCGCTGGTGATGACCGGGTGTTCGAGCGGAGGTGACTCCGGGGACCCCGACACGCTCAAGGTGTGGTGGTGGGAGTCCGACGACAGCGCGCTGTCGGCCGCCTGGAAGCACGCGATCTCGATCTTCGAGAAGGAGCACCCCGGCGTCACGGTCAAGCAGGAGCTCAAGACCTACGAGCAGATGCAGCAGTCCGGCCAGCTCATCCTCGACTCCAACGACACCCCCGACGTGCTGGAGTACCTCAAGGGCAACGCCACCGCCGGCGTCGTGGCCAAGGCGGGCCTGCTCACCGACCTGACCGAGGTGGCCAAGAGCCGGGGCTGGAAGGTCGACAACACCGCCCAGCAGGTCGGCCTGTACGACGACAAGGGCCTGATGGGCTCGGGCAAGCGGTACGGGGTCACGAACTACGGCGAGTACGTCGGCGTCTGGTACAACCAGGACCTGTTCACCCAGCACAACGTGCCGGTGCCGACCACCCCGGCCGAGTTCGAGAACGCGCTGAAGACCTTCGCCGACAAGGGCGTCACGCCGTTGGCGCTCGGCTCGGCCGACTACCCCGGCCCGCACCTGCTCTACTCGCTGGCGCTCGCGCACATGGACCAGAAGTCGCTGGCCGCCTACCAGCGGTTCGAGGGCCAGGTGGACTGGTCGGCGTGGGAGAAGGCCGCCACCACCATGCGCCAGTGGGTGGAGCGCAAGTACATCAGCACCGACTCCACCGGCATCCCCGCCCAGGACGCGGGCAACGCGTTCATCGCGGGCCAGTACCCGATGTTCGTCTCCGGCACCTGGTGGGGCGGGCAGATCGCCGAGCAGCCGACGTTCAAGACCGGCCAGTTCCTGTTCCCGGGCAACAAGCTGCACCCCGGCTCCGGCGGCAACCTGTGGGTCGTGCCCGCGAAGGCCAAGAACAAGGACCTCGCCTACGACTTCATCGAAATCACCCAGCGGCCCGAGGTGCAGAACCTCCTGGCCGACAAGGGCGGCGTGCCGGTCGCGGCCGAACCCGGCGCGGCCAGCTCGGCGATGGGCCTGCTGGTGGGGGAGCGGTTCACCGAGCTGCTCGCCGGCGACAACGGCGGCCTGGCCTGGTACCCCGACTGGCCGGTGGCCGGGCTGAACGACGTGCTGCTGGCCAACACCACCAACCTCGTCGGCGGTGACGCGAGCCCGCAGCAGGTGGTGGAGGCGATCAAGGCCGCCTACGACGCCGGCAAGCCGTCCGCCTGACCGGCCGGGCCGAAAGGATCGCCATGTCCTCGATGGACGCAGCCTCGACCACCACCGCCGCGCCTCGTCGGGCGCGCAAGGGCACGACCGAACGCAGGGCCGGCTACTGGTGGTACATCCTGCCCGGCGCGATCGGGTTCCTCGCCGTCGTCGCCGTGCCGTTCGGGATGAACCTCTGGTACAGCCTCACGTCCTTCCGGGGCGTCGGCACCCCGGTGTTCATCGGGCTGGAGAACTACCAACGGCTGATGGGCGACCCGCTGTTCTGGGCCTCGTTCCGGCACAGCGCGGCGTTCATCGTGGCCATGGCGATCCTCCCGACCGCCATCGGGGTGGTGGTCGCGGCCGTGCTGTTCAACTTCATCTCGCCGAGGTTCGGGTCGAAGGTGGCGAGCTTCCTGCGCGCCACCTACTACCTGCCGCAGATCCTGCCCATCGCGGTCGCGGGCGTGCTGTGGAAGTGGATGTACCAACCGCAGTACGGGATCATCAACACCACCCTGCGCGACGTCGGGCTCGGCGGCCTGGCGCAGAACTGGCTCGGCGACTCCGACCTGGCCATCTACGCGGTGATGAACGTGTTGGTGTGGCTGCAGATCGGCTACACCGTGGTGGTGTTCATGGCCGGGCTGTCCCGGGTGGACCCGGCGTTGTACGAGGCCGCCGAACTCGACGGCGCGAGCTGGTTCCAGCAGTTCCGCACCATCACGCTCAACCAGCTGCGCCCGGAGATCGCGGTCGTGCTGATCACCACCTCGGTGGCCGCGCTGAAGGTGTTCGCGCCGATCTTCGTGCTCACCCGCGGCGGGCCGGGCACCAGCACGATCGTGCCCGCCTACTTCTCCTTCTCCAACTTCTTCACCACCACCAAGGTCGGCTACGGCGCCGCGGTGGCTTCCGTGCTGGCGCTGATGATCTCGGTCGTCGCGGTCGCGCTGCTGCGCTACCAGACCCGCAACTCCGAAGGGTTCGAAGATGGCCGTGGATAGCCTGGAGAAGCCGGCCGTGATCCCGACAACGCCTCCCGCGCCCACCGTGCGCAAGGTCAAGCGCCGCAAGCGCGGCGTCAGCGGCTGGGTGGTGCTCGCCCTGGTCGCCGGCGTCGGCCTGCTGATGTTGTTCCCGTTCTGGATCGCGGTCATCAACGCGTTCAAGCCCGCGCCGGACTACATCGCCAACGGACCGGTGTCGCTGCCCACGGAACTGGACTTCTCCGCCCTGGTCGACTTCTGGGGCGGCGTGGACTTCAACCGCAAGCTGCTCAACAGCGTGGTGATCAGCGGCAGCGTGGCCCTGATCGCGGTGGCGCTGAGCCTGCTGTCGGCGTTCGCCATCGGCATCGGGCGCATCCGCGGCCGGGTGTGGATCCTCGCGCTGTTCATGCTCGCGTTCACCATCCCGCAGGAAGCGCTGGTGTACCCGCTGTTCGTGCTCACCCGCGACCTCGGGCTCTACGACACCATGACCGGCGTCATCGTCATCCTGGCCGTGCTGCAGAGCGCGTTCGGCACCTACATGCTGTCCTCGGTGCTGGGCACGTTCCCGCCGGAGGTGCTGGAGGCCGCACGGCTGGACGGCGCCTCCCGGTTCCAGGTTCTGCGGCACGTCGTCCTGCCGCTGACCAGGCCGACGATGGCGGTGCTGATGACGTTCTTCTTCATCTGGACCTGGAACGACTTCTTCCTGCCCCTGGTGCTGCTGCCCTCGGCGGACAACCAGACCGTGTCGGTGGCGCTGGGCGCGTTGAGCGGCCAGTACACCAGCGATCCCACGGCGCTGGCCGCGGCATCGCTGGCGGGCATCCTGCCGGCACTGGTGTTCTTCCTGCTCTTCCAACGCACGCTCATGCGCGGCGTGAACCTCGGCGCGGTCAAATAACTCCCCACGAAGGACATCCATGACTCTCGACCAGACGGTCGCCCCCACCCTGGACGCGGCCCCCTGGTGGACCTCGGCCGTGGTCTACCAGGTCTACCCGCGCAGCTTCGCCGACTCCGACGGTGACGGCGTCGGCGACCTGCCCGGCCTGATCGACAGGCTGGACCACCTGGAACGGCTCGGCGTCGACGTGATCTGGCTGTCTCCCGTCTACGCCTCGCCGCACGCCGACAACGGTTACGACATCTCCGACTACCGGGCCATCGACCCCGCGTTCGGCACGCTGGCCGACTTCGACCGCCTGCTCGCGGAGGTCCACGGCCGGGGCATGAAGCTGATCATGGACCTGGTGGTCAACCACACCTCCGACGAGCACCCGTGGTTCGTGGAGTCCCGCTCGTCCAAGGACAACCCGAAGCGCGACTGGTACTGGTGGCGACCGCCGCGCGAGGGGTTCGCGGCCGGCGAGCCGGGGGCGGAGCCGACCAACTGGGAGTCGTTCTTCTCCGGCCCGACCTGGACGCTGGACGAGACCACCGGCGAGTACTACCTGCACCTGTTCGCGCCCAAACAACCGGACCTGAACTGGGAGAACCCCGAGGTCCGCCACGCCGTGTACGAGATGATGCGCTGGTGGCTGGACCGGGGCGTGGACGGCTTCCGGATGGACGTCATCAACCTCATCTCCAAGGACCCCGCCCTGCCCGACGGCGCCACCACCGGGACCGGCGGCCTCGGTGACGGGTTCCCGCACTACGGCACCGGCCCGCGCATCCACGAGTTCCTCCAGGAGATGCACCGCGAGGTGTTCGAGGGCCGGTCGGACCAGCTGCTGACCGTGGGGGAGATGCCGGGCGTCACCTGGGAGGACGCCCGGCTCTTCACCGACCCGGCGCGGCGCGAGCTGGACATGGTGTTCCAGTTCGAGCACGTCTCCCTCGACCACGGCCCCGGCGGCAAGTTCGACCCCGAACCGCTGGACCTGCGCGACCTCAAGGCCTCGCTGGGCCGCTGGCAGACCGCGCTGGGGGACGTCGGCTGGAACAGCCTGTACTGGAGCAACCACGACCAGCCCCGCGTCGTCTCCCGCTTCGGCGACGACGGCGAGTTCTGGCGTGAGTCGGCCACGGCGTTGGCCACCGTCCTGCACCTGCACCGCGGCACCCCGTACGTCTACCAGGGCGAAGAGTTGGGCATGACCAACGCGCCGTTCGCCGACGTGCACGACATGCGCGACGTCGAGTCGCTCAACCACTACCGCGAGACCGTCGCCGCCGGCGCCGACCCGGAAGCAGTGCTGCGCGGCCTGCGCGCCATGGGCCGCGACAACGCGCGCACCCCCGTGCAGTGGGACGCGACTCCCAACGCCGGGTTCACCACCGGCCGGCCGTGGCTCCCGGTCAACCCCAACCACACCTGGCTCAACGCCCAAGCCCAGTACGACGACCCGAAATCCGTCTTCAACCACTACCGACGGCTCATCGAACTGCGCCACGCGCTCCCCGTGATCGCCCGCGGCGACTTCCGGATGCTCTTGGCCGACGAGCCGTACCTCTACGCCTACGAACGAGCCCTCGGCGACGATCGGGTGCTCGTCGTGGCCAACCTGAGCGGGACACCGCAAACCGCCACCCTGGACGGCGAATGGTCCACCACCGACCTACTGCTGTCCAACACGGACGAGCCGTCCGTTGTGAACGGCCGGATCGCGATGGAGCCGTGGTCGGCCCACGTCTTCATGCGATCGATCCACAGCAAGTAGCACCACGCGCACGAGCATCAGCACGCCCTTCCCAATGATGAGAAGAGGACCCTGCCATGCCCGCAGCAAGAACGTCTCGGCCGGCGGCACTCGTCGCCGGCCTGGCGCTCGCCCTGGTCGGCACCATCGTGCCCGCCTGGGTGGGCGCGCCACCGGCCCAGGCCGCCGTCACCACCGCCGACAGCGACCAGCTCAAGACGTGGTGGCACGACAACCACGAGTTCAACACCAGCAGCCCGGTGGCGAGCGACAAGGTCAGGCGCTCGTCGTTCTACGACGTCCAGGTCGCCACCGCCGCCGCACCGGCCACCAGGTACGACTCGTTCACCTACCTGAGCATCCCGCGCAGCGGCAAGGGGAAGATCGGCTACACCAAGGAGGACGGCGCGGAGTTCTCCTCCTCGGCGAACCTGACGATGAGCTGGTCGTCCTTCCAGTACAGCACCGACGTGTGGGTCGACGTGTCCCTGCGCACCGGCCAGAGCATCTCCTCGACCGACCAGGTCAAGATCAAGCCCAGCGGCCTGGACTTCGCCAAGCAGCTCGTCGACGGCGACACCGTCCGCATCAAGGTCCCCTACAACGCGGCGGGCTACCGCTTCTCCGTCGAGTTCGACCCTCAGCTCTACACGGCGTACAACGACATGTCCGGCCCGGCCGGTGACGCCGGCAAGCTCACCACATCGTCGGGCAACGGCAACCGCGCCATCCACACCGAGCCCCGCAACTCCATGATGGTCTTCGCCGAACCGACGCCGACCGGCGCGGAGCGGGACCGGCTGATCCCCACCTCGGCCTCGGGCAGCACCTACTACCCGCCGCAGGGGCAGGTCACCAACCTGAACACGATCAGCGAGGAGATCGTGTACTTCCGGCCCGGCACCTACTACATGACCTCGAAGTACCACGCGCTGCTGCCCAAGCAGGTCAAGTGGGTCTACCTGGCCCCCGGCGCGTACGTGAAGGGCGCGATCCGCTTCCCCGACGACAGCCAGGGCCTGTACAAGGTGACCGGCTACGGCGTGCTCTCCGGCGAGCAGTACGTCTACGAGGCCGACACCGCCAACAACTACGACCACCTCTCCGGCGCGTCGAACTGCCACTCCACCTGCGTGAAGATGCTCCAGTTCGCCTCGGCCCACGGTCGCCAGCAACACCTGGACCTCCAGGGCGTGACCGTCAACGAACCGCCGTACCACTCGTTCGTCGTCTACGGCGACGAGCAGACCTTCAGCATGCGGGTCGAGAACTACAAGCAGGTCGGCTCCTGGTACTGGCAGACCGACGGCATCGAGCTCTACCGCGGCAGCACCATGAAGAACACGTTCTTCAACGCCAACGACGACGTGCTGAAGATGTACCACAGCAACGTCACCATCGATAACACCGTCATCTGGAAGAACGAGAACGGCCCGGTCATCCAGTGGGGCTGGACCCCGCGCAACATCGACAACGTCCGCGTCACCAACACCCACGTCATCCACAACCGGATGTACTGGAAGGACGTCAAGTACAACACCTGCATCCTCAACTCCTCCTCGCACTGGGAGAACATGGGTTCGACCACCACGGCGAACCCCAGCTCGTGGGTGAAGAACATGACCTTCGAGAACATCACCGTCGAGGGCATGACCAACTGCGCGATCCGCATCTTCGCCCTGTCCAGCACCGAGAACATCCACGTCAAGAACCTCAAGATCGACGCATGGAGCCAGCTGGACCCGTCATCCCAGGTGAGCCTCCTCAAGCGGTACAGCAACAGCAGCGGGCAGAAGGTCAACCTGGGCAACGAGACCCGTGACAGCCGCGGCCTGAAGCTGGAGAACTACACCGTCGGCGGCACCGTCATCGACAAGGCGGGCACCAACTGGGCCGCCGACCAGCTCGGCCGGCTCGGTTTCGACGCCGAGACCTGGGACAACTGGAACGCCTGGGGCCCCGGCGGCAACAACTCCGGCCCGAACCCGGGCACCGGCGGCAGGATCGTCAACGGGGCGACCGCCAAGTGCGTCGACCGCGCGGGCGGCGGCACGGCGAACGGAACCGCGATCCAGCAGTGGGCCTGCGCCACCGTGCCCTCCATGACGTGGACGCTGGAGGGGCAGCAGCTCAAGTCCGGCGGCAAGTGCCTGGACGCCGAGGGCGGCGCCACCGCCAACGGCACCAAGGCCCACCTGTGGGACTGCGGCACGTGGGACAGCCAGAAGTGGGCCTTCCAGTCGAACGGCACCCTGAAGAACCTCAAGTCCAACCGCTGCCTGGACATCGAAGGGCAGAGCACCGCCGACGGCGCACGCCTGCACCTGTGGGACTGCGGCACCTGGAACAGTCAGAAGTGGACCCTCACCAGCTGACCGAGCCACCGCGACGCTGATCCCCGGTCGCACACCCATCACAATAGAGTCGAAAATGGACAGTGCTATTGCGACAAATGTGTTACTGATTGTCGTTCGTTGACAACGAAAATCTCGTGCCGCTAACCTGAAGATGCCGCCGCCACGGTGTACCAAGCCCCGGTAAGACACTCTTTCTCCCGGGCGCTTCCTTCCGATCCTGACGGAGGCACACCTGATGAAGAAGTCGGCCAAATCGGCGTTGTCCGCGACCGGAGTCGCCGGTCTCGCGCTGTCCGCGGCGTTCGTAGTGTCCTCGCTGCCGGCGAGCGCGAACGTCGTCGCGGTCACGTCCCCCGTGAGCGCGGGACCGGCGGCCCACGGCCAGCAGTACCCGGACGGCCCGTCGTCGGTGGACGGCTCGCCGCTGGAGCGGTGCCGGCGGGGCACGGACTACACCGTGCCGAGCCGCAACCCGGTCCTGGACGAACCGCTGAACACCGCCTTCAAGAGCAACGTCGGCCTGTCGGTCAAGGTGCAGCTCGAAGGCGGCACCTTCTACGGCAACCGCAAGCTCATCTTCACCAACACCAGCAGCGCTCCCGTACACACCGACTGCCTGGTGCTGAAGTTCCGCGCGCCCTCGGGATCGGTGGACCACCACTACCGGGCGTCCGTCCAGTACGGGCACCCGCAGCAGGACTACGTCGAGGTCCCGCGCGGCAACGGCGAGTCGCACTACATCATCCGGTTCGGCTTCCACGACGTGCCACTGGCCGACCGCACCATCCCGGTCGGGCAGACGTGGACCTACGAGCTGGCGGGCTCCAACCAGGGCTCCATGAGCCTGGAGGCCACGCGTGACTCCGTCGAGGTCCTGGCGGACATGAACGTCGGCGGCAACCACTGGATCTCCCAGTACGGCACCAAGCGCCTGGGCAACTGACGCCAGGTAGGGGGCGGCCCCGCAACGACGCGGGGCCGTCGCCCGGCCGTCCCGGGAGGACATCCATGAGAACCCTTGCCTGCCTTGCCCTGACCGTCGTGCTCGCCGCCGCCTGCTCAACAGGCGAACCCGACCACTCGCACCACCAGCACCACTCGATGACGGCGGAGGACGCCGCGCGGCTGCGCGGGGTCGCCACCACCTACCTCGGCCTGCTCTCGGGCGGTGACCCGACCACGGCCTGGGACATGTGGACCACCGACGCGCAGCAACGCGACCCTCGGGAGGCGTTCGTCAACCGGCTCGCGCACTGCGCGCCAGGGGTCCCGTATGAAGTGCTCGGCGTCGTCGCCGACGGGCCGGACCTCGCGCGGGTCGCCTGGCGACACGGCGAGCGCACCGGCGAGCACCTGCTGCGCCTGCACGACGGCCAGTGGCGGGTCGACCCCGCCGACACCACCACGTGCGGTGCACCATGACCACTCGCGCGGTGACATTGCTGCGCGGCTCGCTCGGCCTGGTGTTCGTGTGGTTCGGCGCGCTCAAGGTGGCCGACGTGACACCGGTCGCCGACCTGGTCGCCCGCACGGTGCCCTGGCTGGACCGCCAGCTGCTGCTGGTCTCGCTCGGCGCCGCGGAGGTGGTGCTCGGCGTGGCGCTGTGGCTCGGCCGCCGGCTGCGCTGGGTCGCGGCGGTCGCCCTGGTCCACCTGCTCGGAACCTTCCTGGTGCTGGTGGTCCAGCCGCAGGCGGCGTTCCAGGCAGGCAACCCGCTGCTGCTCACCACCGAGGGCGAGTTCGTCGTCAAGAACATCGTGTTGATCACCGCGTGCCTGGTGCTCATGTCGGCGAGTCAGCCACGACAGTCCGAAGACTTGATCGGCGCAAGGAAATAGACCACAACGAGGTGGCACATGCGATCCGTACGACGCAGAGTGGCGAGCGTACTGGCGTTGGGGGTGGCACTGATAGCCGGCGTGCCGGGAACCGGTTCGGCGGCGGAGAACGCTCCCGGCGCGCCAGGGCGGCAACCGGCGACCTGGGCGCCCGCGAACAAGCAGGGCTTCGGCACGTCCAAGACGTTGGAGAGCAAGGTCTGGTACACCCTGCAGAACGGCGGGTTGTCGGAGGTGTACTACCCGGACCTCGGCACACCGAGCGTGCGCGACCTGCAGTTCGTCGTCTCCGACGGCAGCACGTTCGCCGAGCGCGAGACCGACTCGACCACCCGGCAGGCGAGGCTGCTGGACCCGAAAGCGCTGGTGTACCAGCAGGTCAACACCGCGAAGTCCGGCAAGTGGCGCATCACCAAGACCTACGTCACCGACCCCGACCGGTCCACGCTCCTGCTCGACGTCGACTTCGAGTCGCTGACCGGGCAGCCGTACCGGCTCTACGCGCTCTACAACCCGCGCCTGTCCAACGGCAAGTCCAACGAGAACAACGACACCGGCCGCACCGACGGCGACGCGCTCGTCGCCCAGGACGACCGGACCGGCAGCGCGCTGGTGTCCTCACCCGCCTTCGCCGAGACCTCCAGCGGCTACCTCGGCGCCAGCGACGGCTGGA
This sequence comes from Saccharothrix mutabilis subsp. mutabilis, assembly GCF_039521145.1. Taxonomy (NCBI): domain Bacteria; kingdom Bacillati; phylum Actinomycetota; class Actinomycetes; order Pseudonocardiales; family Pseudonocardiaceae; genus Saccharothrix; species Saccharothrix mutabilis. The sequence continues at coordinate 46,450 of NZ_BAAABU010000028.1, read as the reverse complement.
CCGACCTGCGGTCGGACTACCGGATGGACTGGCACTACGACGCGCAGAGCAGCGGCAACGTGGTGCAGACCGGCCGGCTGCCCGTGACCGGTGTGACCGGGGGCCGCAAGGCCACGGTGGCGCTCGGTTTCGGCGGGAGCGGCGGTGAGGCGCTGTCCACGGCACGGGCCTCTCTCACGGCCGGCTACCCAGCCGTCTCCACCAAGTACGCGGACGGCTGGCACGACTACGTGGCCACGCTCAAGCCGCCGCCCGCCTCCTTGCGCACGGACCAGGAGAGGGCCGTCTACAACTCCTCGGTCATGATCCTCGCCTCCCACGAGGACAAGACCTACCGCGGCGCGTTCGTCGCCTCGCCCACCATGCCGTGGGCGTGGGGCACCAACCCCGGCCTGGAGAACCCCTCGGGCGCTTACCACCTGGTCTGGGCGCGCGACGTGTCCGGGAAGGCGGGCGGCCTGATGACGGCGGGCGACACCGCCGCCGCCGAACGGGCGCTGCGCTACCTGTTCAAGCGGCAGCAGAAGGGCGACGGCTCGTTCCCGCAGAACAGCAAGCTCGACGGCGGCGAGCACTGGACCAACACCCAGATGGACGAGGTCGCGGCGCCGATCGTGCTGGCCTGGACGCTCGGCAAGACCGACCCCGACAACTGGGGCCACGTCAAGCGCGCCGCGGACTACATCGTCGCCAACGGCCCGGTGACCAAGCAGGAGCGCTGGGAGAACCAAGGCGGCTACTCACCCGCCACCATCGCCGCCGAGATCGCCGGCCTCGTCACCGCCGCCGACATCGCCAAGGCCAACGGCGACACCGACGCCGAACGGCGCTACCTGGCCAAGGCCGACGAGTGGCAGGCCAAGGTCAAGGACTGGACGCTGACCACCAACGGTCCCTACAACCCCAAGCCGTACTTCCTGCGCATCACCAAGGACGGCAACCCGGAGAACGGCACCACCTACGACATCGGCGACAGCGGCCCCAGCGCGGCCGACCAGCGCACCATCGTCGACCCGAGCTACCTCGAACTCGTCCGGCTCGGCGTGCTCCCGGCCGACGACCCGGACATCCGCACCACGATGCAGGTCGTCGACGCCCAGCTCGCCGAGAACACGCCCAGCGGACAGCACTGGCACCGCTACAACTTCGACGGCTACGGCGAGCGCCGCGACGGCGGCGAGTGGAACTTCGGCCACCCCCGGAACAGCCGCACGACCGTCGGCCGGCTGTGGCCTCTGTTCGCCGGCGAACGCGGCGAGTGCGAGCTCGCGGCCGGTCAGGACGCCAGTGCCCGCCTGGCCGCGATGGCGGCCACCGCCACCGAAGGCGGCCTGCTGCCCGAACAGGTCTGGGACAACACCACGCCCGCCGGCCAGGACGGCTTCGTCGCCGGCCGCCCGACGAACTCGGCCACCCCGCTGGGCTGGGCGCACGGCCAGTTCGTCCGCCTCGCCTGGTCGATCCGGGAAGGCCGATCGCTCAGCACACCGTCCATCGTGGCCTGCCGGTACACCGGAACCGGTTGCGCGAACGTCCGACCACCCGGCGCTCCCGGAACACCCGCGGCGTCGGAGGTCACATCGACCTCGGTGAAGCTGAGCTGGACGGCGTCCGCGCCAGGCTCCTCACCCGTGGCTGGGTACACGGTGCTGCGCCGTGACACCGGCGGTGACGTGCCGGTGGGAAACACCGAGACCACGTCACTGGCCATCACCGGCCTGACGCCGGCGACGCGCTACCGGTTCGTCGTGGTCGCCCGCGGTGCCGATGGCGCAACCTCGGCCCCGTCCACGCCGGTGGAGGTGACCACCCATGGTGGCACCGCCAGGGTGGACTACCAGGTGCAAAGCGCCTGGGAATCCGGCTTCACCGCACAGATCACCATCACCAACACCGGTTCCGCGCCGATCGCCGACTGGCTGCTCGCCTTCTCCTTCCCCGACGACCAACGCGTCGTCAACGGCTGGTCGGCGCGGTGGTCGCAGTCGGGGCAGGCGGTCACCGCCCGCAACGAGGGCTACAACGCCCGGATCGCCCCCGGTGACTCGGTGACCATCGGGTTCACCGGATCTGGCACCGCGATCGAGCCGACCGCGTTCACGGTCAACGGCGCACCCGCCTGACCACCACACCCACGACGCCCCCTGCGAAGCCCGACAGCGCAGGGGAGCGAGCGGGTCACCGGTGGCGGCCTGCGACCCGCTCGCGCACAAGCGGTGGCGTCGTCCCGGATCAACCGGGGCGGCGCCACCGTGGGCGGGCCAAGCGCCCGCACCCCGTCCAGTCGCGTCCCTACCAACGGAGGACCCATGCACACCGCACCCCCGGCCTTACGACGCCGGACGGCCCTGCACCTGGCCGTACTCGTGTCCGTCGTCGCGTCGCTGCTGACCTTCCAGCCAACCCGGGCATCGGCCCACGGCACCGTCATCGACCCGCCGACCCGCAACTACGGCTGCGCGACCCGCTGGTACGGGCCGGACGCGCCGGGCATGCAGGAGCAGGACCCCATGTGCCACTTGGCGTGGCAGCAGAGCTCGGACGCCATGTGGAACTGGAACGCCCTGTACGCCAACAACCTAGGCGAGAACATCGAGCAGGTCGTACCCAACGGTCAGATCTGCAGCGCCGGTCGCGCCGAGATGGGCCGCTACGGCCCGATGGACAACCCGGGCCCGTGGCACATGACCAACGTGGGCAGCACGTTCACCGTCCACGTCCAGGACGTGGCCCGCCACGGCGCCGACTACCTGAAGATCTACATCAGCAAACAGGGCTTCGACCCCGTCCACTCGACGATCGGCTGGCACGACCTGGACTTCATCAAGCAAACCGGCCGGTACCCGTCCCAGCTCGACTACAAGACGGAGGTCACCACCTCCGGCTACACCGGACGCCACGTCGTGGTCACCATCTGGAAGGCGTCGCACATGGACCAGAAGTACTTCCTGTGCAGTGACGTGAACTTCGGCTGACCGCCCCCAGCCCCGAGATCGGCGGCTCAACCTCCGTCCTGCTGGCCGGTCCTCGACCACCCTGGATCCGAGGACCGGCCAGTTCACCGCCCCCTCAAGCGCAGTCCTATAGACCAGGGCAAACAGGTTCCGCCTCATGTGATGCAGTAGTCCTCGTTCGGCCGCACGAATTCATCCCACCGCGTCCTGCGGGCGGCGGGGTTTCGCCTCGGTTACCGAGACGCGCGAGCGCACCGTCAACGCCTGGATCCTAGGCAGCGGACGATTAGCCCGAATCAGGTTCATCTCACGCCGATCACCGCGTGCCGGAGATTGTGTATCTAGGCGGGGCTCGAGCCTCACCCACACGCCGCTGTCAGGGGCCAGAGGACAGCGGGATGATCGGTGGGTGAGGTGGACCAACAAGGTTTCGGGTCGGGTCGATGGTTCGGTGGTGCAGGTCGGTGTGATGCTGGGTGACGTCCACATGGACGCGGCCGATCCCGTGCGTTCGGCCTACTCGTCCCAGGTACGCGCACTGGCGCCGGACATCCTGGAAGGCAGGGAGAAGGAGCTGTCCGTCCTGTCGGCGTTCTGCACATCAGCGTCGACGGTGGAGGACTACCTGTGGTGGCAGGCGAATGCATGGTCGGGCAAGTCCGCGCTGCTGTCGTGGTTCGTCATGCACCCACCGCCCGGGGTGCGCCTCGTGTCGTTCTTCATCACCTCACGGCTCCCCGGCCAGAACGACCGACGCGGTTTCGTGGACAACGTCCTGGACCAACTCCACGACATCGCACGCGAACGTCCCCGCTCGGACCTCACCGACACCACCCGGGAGCCATATCTCCGGCAGCTGCTCTTCGATGTCTCAGAGCGGGTCCGCCGTCGGGGTGAACACTTCGCGTTGGTAGTCGACGGCCTGGACGAGGACCGAGGGGTCGACGGCTCAGCCGATGCCCACAGCATCGCCGCACTGCTTCCACTCGGCGGCGTCCGTGTGATCGTGGCCGGCCGGCCGGACCCCGAGCTCCCGGATGACGTCCCGCCCGAGCACCCGCTGCGTACGTCCGCACGCGTGGAATACCTGTCCGCCTCACCGAAAGCCTCTGCCGTGCGCGACGCGATGACCAGGGACCTCAAACGACTTCTGCACGGCAGCCAGGTCCAGCGGGACCTGCTCGGGTTCGTCACCGCGGCTGGTGGTGGCCTGTCCGCTCGCGACCTCGCGGAACTGACCGACACGTCGCCGTGGCAAGTCGAGGACGACCTGCGCACCACGGCCGGTCGCAGTTTCTCCCGCCGCCCCGGCGAGCCCCCGGTCTGCATCTTGGCCCACGAACAGCTGCACGCTCTCGCGTCGGAGATGCTCGGTTCCCGGTTACGCTCCTACCACGAGCGGCTCCACACGTGGGCCGACTCCTACCGTCTACGCGGGTGGCCTTCGGACACACCACGCTATCTGCTACACGGCTACGCCTCCACGCTGATCTCGATCGGCGACGTCCCGCGCCTCCTCGACCACGTCACCGACGCCCGCAGACACGAAATCGCGTACTCGGCGTTCGGCCACCACCACGCATCCGTGGGCGAGGTCGAGGCGGCACAGTCGATGTTCCTCGGCGAGGACGAACCCGACCTCGTCGCGTTGGCCAGGCTCGCCGTCCACCGCACAAGCCTGCAGGAAAGCGAGGACTGGATACCGACCTCGCTGCCGCACGTGTGGGCCATGGCCGGCCGTGTTGACCACGCCGAATCTCTCATCGTGATGATGAGCGATCCCGTTCGGCGTGCCCGTGCGCTCATGGCGACGGCACGCGAACTGCATCGCGACGGCCACACGCGACGAGCGTCGCGACTCCTCGACACGGTCGAAGCGATGGTTCGGGCCGTAAATCAGTACTGGGGTGAATGGCTGCACTGCGAACTGGCAGAGGTGGCCACGCACATTGGCGACCACGACAGGGCACAACGCGTGGTGGACGACGTCAAGGGCGCGTCCTCCAAGGCCCGGGTGTATGCCTCGATGGCGCTGACGGCACTGGACGTCTCGGATCGGGAGCAGGCCGAGCAGTGGTACCGCGACGCCGAGGAAGCCTTCGAACGCAGACGCGTCGGCCGGCACGTATTAAGCCGGAGCTTGGATCACGTGAAGGCGATCGTGTTCGCCACGATGGCAGCCGCCGCAGCAGCCTTGGGCCACCCGCAAAGAGCGGCCGAGTTGGCCGGCCTGGTCACCGATCCCGAATGGGCCTATGAACTCCGGACACGGGGCGGTGTGATGGACGTCGCGGAAGCTCTGACCAAAGCCGGATTCGACGATGCCGCGGTCTCGCTCGCCCGGACCCGCGACAGCGTCGAAGACCGTGAGGACACGCTGCTACACATCACGCAGGTCATGGCCGAGAGCGGCCGACTGGACGAGGCGGAGGCGCTCGCCCGGACCGCCAAGGACGCGCAGTACCGGTACGCACGGCTCGCGGCGGTCGCCGTCGCAGCGGGCAGGAACGACGAACCCGCCCGAGCGAACCGCCTCGTCGCCGAAATCGACATCGTCCTTGATGACATCCCCGCCGGCGGCTTCCGCCGGTTTACCGTCATGGCGACCGCAGTGGCCCTCGCGGACGCCGGACACTGTGACAAAGCCGAAGCGATGGTCTTCTCCGAGCTGCTGCCATGCGGGCACTTCGTCGGAACCCTGTCGGTGGCCGTGGCGTTCCTTCGTCGCACCGATACCGACCGGGCTTTGCGTGTCCTCGAGGCGACCGAGCAAGCCGCGCGCTCGGCGTCACCCGACATCGACGAAGGCAGACTCCTTGGATGGATTGACGTCATGGTGGACTTCGGAGACGTCGACCGCGCCGAACCGCTGGTCCGTTCACTCCAGGACGCCGAGATACGGGCGGCAGCCTGGGAACGCGTCGCCGAAGGCATCGCCTCTACCGGCGACCTCCACCGCTTCGCCGACGCGTTGAACCAGATCACACGACCTGCACTACAACGACGCCCACGCCTGGAGATGATCCGCGTGCTTCTGGCGCGCGGAGACGACGACCAGGCCGTCGGACTTGCGCGATCGGCCACGGTGACGATGCACCGTGCGGCGGCCCTCACTTTCATCGCGGAGAGAACCGGCAGCAAAAATTTGCTCGACGAGGCGATCGGCCTAGCGACCGACACTGACGACATCGGAAATCAGGCGATGATACTCCTCCCAGCGCTCCGCGCCGCGGCCAACATGGCCGACCTGACCACAACCGAGCATCTCCTGCAACGGCTGAACACCATCGGGAAGCAACTGTCGGATCAGCCGAAACCTGCTGCCCTGCACGCCGTGACGGTGCCCTACCTACCTGATCGCGTGCGCACCCTGACCGAGATCGCGGAGAGAGTCGAACGTTTTTTCGATCCCGAGAGAAGCAATGAGCAGACGCCAATAGTTCGCACCGGCGCGCCGCCGCTATGGGCAGGATCCTCACCTCTCCCGTTTCGGAGACAACTCGCCAGGGCGCTCACCATAGGCAACTGGCTCGACATCGTCGATCGGGTAGTCAAGGTTGAGCCGAACGCCTATCCCGCCGTCATCGCCGAACTGGATCGACACGGTCAATAGGATGAAGCTGGATTCCCGTAGTCTGCACCCCGTAGGAGCCTGGCGGCGTAAGTGACTATTGGCAGACGGTCAGCAGTCCTAGCGTCCAACTATTGAAGTCTGCGGTGTTGTCAGCATTTTTGGATTCACTCCGTGTCGTCAAATAGCTGGAATGATCGCAGTCGCCTCCCGCAGTGACCGAGCGTGTCCACCGCCGAGGGCCCCGGCTTCCACTACATGAAAGTCTTTGTGGGGAATTCCCCACTCTTGCACAGGCGGCTCGCGTCCCTGCTAGGCTGGACTTATGAGCCACTCCTCCTCAGCGGGAGTGGGAAATTCCCCACGGACGCGTGTTCGGGCAAACCTCTCGGACACGTGCACTAACCCTACCGGCAGGGCGGATGGTCACATCGACCGTCCGCCCTTCGGCGTTGTAGACCATTTCCAGCCGTAGTTCGGCGAACAGTTGCTCAAGCTTGGCGGCGTCCGCCCGCTTGATGATCTCGTGCACGTCGCCGAACGAGTCGATCATGGCGTAGATCTCCGCGTCCGAGACTCCGCCCGGCGCGCTGACACCCTCCAACTCCGCCTTCGCCGCTGCTCGCTGAGCCTGGGCCTCGTTGACCGCTTCCACCAGTGCCGCAGGATCGATACCCGAAGCAATGGCCTGCTGGAATCGCCTCAACCGCCCCTCGGCCGCTTCGAGTCGCTTTTTCGCCGCTTCGTGCCCATTGTCCGACGACCCGACCTTGTCCTGTGACTCGACCAGCGCAGACAAGGTCTGGTCCACATTCTCGGGTGCGAACAACCCGCTGAGCCACTTGCCCAGTGGCTCCAGAACCGCGGTTTCGGGCAGATAGACGTTCTTCGGGTGCCCGTTCAGCGCCGGCGACCCGGGAACCAGTGTCCGCGCCGAACATCGGTAGTACGTCCGCGTCGCGCGCGGAGTGCCTTCCATCCGTCGCGTACAGTAACCGCACCGCACGCGCCCACGAAGGGGATAGGGACGCTTGGCGGCCTTCGGCCCACGCTCCAACTTCCGGCTTGCGGCCAACCCACCGGCCGCCCGCGAGCGGCGGAGCAACTGGGCCTCGACGAAGTTCTCTACATTGATGATCTTGGGATGCGTCGGCTTCCGCGACTGAACCACCTTCTCCGGCACCGAGCGCCTGAACCGGATGACGTGACCTGCCGCCACGTCGTCGGGGTCGAGCAGCGTCTCCTGTCGGGTCCACCTGCCGAAGAAGGCGTAACCGGTGTAGCGCGGGTTCTCCAGGATCGACCGCACTGTGCTGCCTTGCCAGCCGTCCGTGATGCGGTGACGGTTCTGCTCGGGCCGCCGGGCCGATGGGCAAGGGACGCCGTCCCGGTTGTCCATTGGCAATAGCGCGGTCACCCTTCTCTCCGGACAGGTACTCGGCGAAGATGCGCCGCACCACTTCCGCCGACGGCTCGTCCACCACCAACACTCGCAGTCGGTATCCCTCCGCCGCCTTCCGTGGGTTCGGGTGCGGACCACCGTCCACCTCACGTACCCATACGGTGCGCGCCCGCCTTGGTGTCGCCCTTCGTTGACGACCTGTGCGTCCATCGCCGCTCGCACACGGGCCTGAACGTGCTGGCGCTCCGATTCGCTCACTCCGCCGAGCACGCTCATCAGCATCTTGTGCGAGGGGTTCCGCTGGTCGTACTTGCCACCCAACTCGGGCACCCACAGGTCAACCCCGTAGGCGGCGAACCTTGGCGCAATGAGTGAGACTGGTTCCCGAACCAGCACCGCGTCCCCTCACCGACGACGACCGCGTTCCAGTCACGGTCCGGGTTCTTCAACGCGCCTAGCAGTAGGGAAGCCTCCTCGCGTCGCTCCCACGGCACCGACCGCGACTGGCCAACATCGAAGAACTCGGCGGTGACGACACCGCCCAGCGGCTCAACGAACTTCCGTGCGTTGCCCAACTGTCACCCGAGTGAGGTCTCCGGGTCTTGGTTGTCTTCAGTCGAGCACCGCCCGTAGAACGCCACCGGTCCTATGCCGTCCTCGGTCATGTCCACGACCTCGACGCCCATCAGCTCGTCCAGTACCGCCCACGGGTCACGGCTGATTTCAGCAGTCACGGTCACACCCTCCCGGAGGTCCGTCCAAGACCTCCACTGTCGTCAGCTCGACCAGTATGGCAAGCAGTATGCGGCTGGTAGCAGCGTTGAGCACGGGAAGGTCCTCCGGCAGGCGCAAGGTGACGTCGTCACCAGCGCTCATGGAAGCTCACCCTGTGCCGAGCCGATTTCATCAGAACTGGCCCGCTCGACAGCCGCTCTGATGTCCGCCGTGAGGTAGCCCCTGACCCGCCGGACGCTGTCCCCATCCGGCACGTACTGCCGCAGCGGCCGGCAGCCCAGTTCGCTCATCTCCCGGCCGAACCTGGTCGGCTCGACCTCCAGCACCTCCATCAGTTCCGCGGTGGGCACGAACTCGCGCTCGTGCAGCTCGTCACCGAGGTAGTCCACGACCGCTGCCAACGGCTCCGGCAGATCGACCACCCACCCGCCGGCCGACGCCCCACCGAGCACGCTCAGCACAGCGGTCGAATCGACGGGCCGCGCCGCCTGGTCGCCGATGGCGTGACCAGCGAGCGTGCCGGCAGCCTCGCGAAGCGCACGCCCACGCTCGCAAATCACCCGCCAGTCCGCGTTCGGCATGTAGTACGTCCGCACCGTCATGGCGACCATGTCGGCACCGGCGTCCGTCTCACCGTCCGGCCGCAGGATGCCGACGCCTTTGTGGCTGGGAAGCAGAGTCGAAGCGTCGTACCCGCGCGTGTTCATCTGCTCGCCGAGCACGATGTTGGAGTCCCGCCAGTCCATCACCCGCAACGCGAACCGTGAGCCGAGCACCGCACGCAGCCGGGACGGGATCGTGTTCGAGTCCGGCCGCTGCGTCGCCAGGATGACCACCACGCCGGCCGCCGGACCCTTGCGTACGAGGTAGGTCAACAGGTCCGCTACGTACGCGCCGAGCGTGGTCTTCTTGCCGCCAATCTGCTCGCGCGTCGTGTTCTCAAGGTAGACCTGAACCTCATCGATGATCACGCCGGTGATCGGCATCCCAAGCTCCGCGTCCCGCGAAATCGCCGGGGTGATCTTCGACTCCGGACACAGCTCATCGTCCAATGTGGCCATTCGTGCGTAGCGGGACTGGACCTCGGCCACCAGTTCGACCAGGTGGTCACGCACAGCCTCCGCGTGTTCGGTCTCGTCACCGCACACGTACCGGTAGGCGATCTGCTCGGCGGCCTCCCAGTCCTTGCCGCCCTTGCCGTCGAACACGTACAGCCGCGTGTAGGGGTCGAGCACCAACCCGGCGGCAGCGAGTCGGGTCGCGAACGTCTTGCCCTGCCTGGGAATCGCACCGACGAGCAGCGAAGTCCAGACCAGCGGTAGGTCGATCCGGCGGTTCCGCGCGTCGCGCCCGAACGGCACTGGCCGCCATGCGTCCCACCACTCGACATCGAGCAGCGGCGTCCGAAGCGGCGGACCGGCGTACGGGTCCTCATCGGCCACCCAGAGGAACACCCGCCCCGCGTGACCGCCTCGACCGCGCACCCGCTCAACGATGAGCTGAACCTCATCCACGGCCAGGGCCGACGCGAGCGCATCCCGGTTCTTGATCACGTCCACTGCCTTGCGCGTGGCCGGCAGGTCCACCGTGACCGCCCAACCGTCACCAACCCGCGCTGCCCGCTCGACCAGCCGCAAAGTCTCGTCCTTGCCGATCAGCTTCGCGTCCCGGAACGCGTCCACCAACACCTGGGGGTCCATCGTCCACGTCAGCGTGCGCGGGCCGGCGAGCACCGCTTTCCGGCCGGGTGAGCCGTCCTTCCGGCGGCCGGTGATTGCCAATGCCACCGACGCGACAACCGACGCCACCCACAGAGCCGACCCACCGTAGATCACGTACGCCACGGTCAGCGCCGCCGAGCCGGCCGCCACCACGACGCCCGTCACCTTCCACCGGAACAGCGTCAGCGCGCGAATCTCGATGAACTTGTCCGCCAGCTTCTCCGACTGCTCGGCGGCCTCGCGGTAGTCGCGCACCCGCACCCACTGCCGCCACGCACGCAAGGCAACGACCGTTCCGCGTACCACCGCGCCGGCGAAACGCGCTGGCAGCCGTCCCAGCCAGCCCAGCAGATCCCTTGCCGCGTTACGCAAACTCTGACGGGACTTCAGCGCCGAGGGAACGGCCTTCGAGCGCTGCCAGCCGGTCTCCAATCGGCGAACGAGTTTCGGCTCATCGGCGACCAACTCGCCGTCATAGACCGGTTCGGCCGGTACCAGGTCGCCGCTCATGGGCGATCCCCGTCCGCTACGAGCGCCGCCGCGAGCCGGGACGACAGCCCGCGTGAGCACCCGGTCACCTGTCGGACCCAAGCAGGGGTGACCACCGCATCCGGTGTGCGCGCCGCCCGTGCCGCTTCGAGGTAGTCCGCGAACGACGTACGCGGTGTACGCCCCGCTGTCCGCCGTGTCGGCGTCGGCAGTGGCTTCGGCGCTGCCTGCTCGGCCTCAGCCGGAACGTTCGGTGCGGCCTTGACGACTGCCGCAGCGAGCTTGTCCCGCAAGTCGGTGACCGCCTCAGCGGCCACGAACACGGCGAGCGGCGGCACGGAGTGCAGGATCACCAGCGCCGCCGAGCCGGCCGTGAACGCGCTCCACGTGTTCATCACGTACGTGGCCGCGAGCGTGAACCACTTCGCGGCGCGCACCCATCCGCCCATTCGAACGCCGTGCCGAGCGGTGACCTGCTCAGCCCTGAGGATCGCCAGCAGCACCAGCGACACCATCGGGTCGAGCAGCCACGCCGCGCACCAGGCCAACGACCACACCGGCGCACCGGCCGCCGCGAACTGTTGAACGTTGGTCATCGTGAACGCCAAGCCGAGCAGAATCCCGGTCCAGCACAGCCGGTCCACCTGGACCGCCACCCGTTCCACCGACTCACTCACCGCCGCTCACCTCGGCGACGGTGCGGTTCGTAGGTGGTCACGGTGAGCGCCCGCGTCAGCGTGTAGGACGCGAACAGCGCGGGCACGACGAGCACCGCCAAGAGCAGCCACCCATCCGGGCGGTAGGTGATGACCACCCACTGAACGATCACGATCAGTGCGGCGTTGACCGCCACCCGTCCGGCGAGCGACACCAACCGGGCACTCGTGCGCGCCGCGTTCGCGGCTGCCTTCGCTCGGCGAGCACCCGCCCGCCACACGATCAGCAGCACCAGGACCACGCCGAGACCGGCCAAGAGCTGAGTCGGGGTGAGGCTGAGTGCGTTCATGAACGCCTCCTCTCGGCGCGTTCACCGCGTTGGAGCCAGTGCCAGTGCAGCTCCCGCCGTTCATCGGCAGGCAGCGCACCCCAGACACCGACCGTGTCCGCACCGGCGGTGCGCAACTCCAGTTCCAAGCACTCGTCTCGCACCGGGCAGCCCGCGCACATCCGCGATGCCAACTCATGGTCGGTCAGTTCCTCGCCGGCCCACGGCGGTTCGTCCATGAACGCCCACATGCACAGGCCGTCACGGTTCACGACCTCGGTGAGCACCGCGCTCGGCACCCACCGCAAGCGGTCCAGTCCCCAAGCGATCTCGACCAGGTTCACGGCGTGCCTCCCGGACAGGGCTCGCCGAGCAGCCGCACCAGTGCGCTTGCCGGGATGACCAGCCGGCCGCCACGGCGGACGGTCCGCAGGGTGCCGAGCCGGATGGCGCGGGAGACCGTGGACGGCGCGACGCCGAGCACCCAAGCGGCCTGACGAACGGTGTAGGCGGAAGAAGGCATGGAAGTCCTCATGATGAAAGCCCTTCTGTGATTCGGACTGACGATTTCAGCCCTAGAATGCTGATTTCAGCGCGACGGATGACGCGAATGGTCGCGCCCGACGCGAAACGCGTCGTGTCACATCACGGAACAGCGGGAGGCGGCTAATCTCAGCGCTGAGGCGGAGCGCGGAGGAATACGTGTCGGAAGATTGGGCGGCGGTCGCCAAGGCGATCAACCAGCGAGTTAATGAGCTGGGCTGGCGTCAACGAGAACTCGCGGAGCGGTCGCACGTGTCGCAAGCGATCGTCCGTGAGGTCCAGCACCACACGGTCGAGCGTCGCCGCAGCCCGCGCACCCTGGAGTCGCTGTCCACCGCACTCGGATGGCACCCGCAACACCTGGAAGCGGTGCTGCACGGCCGAAGGCCACCGGAAGCCGACGAGCCGGTCACGGACCCGGCGGACAGCCTCTGGTCCCGCCTGGACAGCTTCGAACAGCGGCTGAGTGAGATCACCGAGCGGCTGGACGACCTCAAATCGGACCTCTCGACCGTGATCGAACATGTCCGCGAGCGCCGGTAGCGCCGTGGGTTCTGCCTGGTGGATCGGCTTGTTTTCCATGCCGCCAATTCCACTGCGGATTCCTCCACCGGCCCACGAAAGACCACCGCAAAACCGCAGCAAGACCACCGCAAGTTCGCCGAACATCGCGCTTGGGGGAGTGGCGACACGATGGGCGTGACGAATCGTTGGACCGGGCGGACCGCGTGCGCCCTCCAAGCGGCGTTGCGAATGAGCCAGGAGGGTTTCGCCGAGCACTTGGGCATCGCGCCCCGGACCGTCACGTTCTGGCACCAGAAGCCGGACACCCGGCCGAAATCGGACGTGCAACAGCTCCTGGACACGGCGCTCGATCGCGCATCACCGCAGGTCAAAGCACGGTTCGCCGAAATGACCACACCTGAGCCGCTGGACCTGCCGGAGGGTGCGGCGGCGGATGCCGAGGTCCGGCTGAACTCGGACCCGACCATCGTCGCCGCGCTGGACTGGCTCGATAAGCACGCCCGATGGGAGCCCGGTAGGGCACGACGTGAGGTCGCCGCGCGGCTCGTCCGCCTGGACGTGCGGGACCTCCACGACCGGGGCGTCCGCCGAGGTCGAGTCAACCAGCGCGACACGGCGCGTGCGCTCGCCGACTACTACGGCCACGCCACCAACGGCCACGGCCGCTATTCCGCCCGATTCGGCACCGGCACCGAAGCTGCCACCACGGTGCTGACGCACCCGGACTGGCTCGACCTCGACTGCCCGCTGCTCCCGCGTCACGACAAGCTCACCTTGTCCGGCGTAACCCCGGCCGATGATCTAGCGATGGACGAAGAGACCGCCGGGCGCGCCGCTCAGCGGTTGGCCGAAGCGCTGGCACTGGGAAACCGCATGGTCAACATGCCGCTGTTCCGGCTGCTCGACGTGGACGTGCGCAAGCACGCCATCACGGGGACCGTTGGGGTGACGAGCTTTGTGGGGTACGCGGTGACGATGGACCTGCTGGAGGGTGAGCTGATCGACGCGCTCACCACCGGTCAGCCCACCAGTCCCGGTGCTCTCCCGCTGCGTGACGCCTACCTTCCCAGCCTTTCCGCAGTCCTAGACGTGTCCGACCGGATGTGTGCCGGCGGAACGCTCGCCCTGACCGCGATCGCACGCCCGGCGGACCCGTTCCGCGGCGAAGCGGACTACCTCCTGCTAGTGCAGGAACGCTCTGGCCATGTGATCAACGCCGCGCGTCGTCTGGCGGTGATCCCGAAGGGGTTCCACCAGCCGCTGACCGACTTCCGCGTGGACGCGCAGGTGGGCGCGACGCTGCGGCGCGAGATGGAAGAGGAACTGTTCGGGCGCGAGGACATCGACAACACGGTTGGCGAGCAGCGACACGCGGACCCGATGCACCCGAGCCGATTGTCCGAACCGATGCGCTGGCTCATGGGTCAGCCGGGTCGCCTGCGGCTGGAGTGCACCGGCTTCGGGCTCAACCTGGTGAGCGGCAACTTCGAGTTCGCCAGCCTGATCGTCATCGAGGACGAAGAGTTCTGGACCCGCTACGGCGGACAGGTGCAAGCCAACTGGGAGGCGTCCCGGCTTCGGCAGTATTCAAGCCTGGATACTGACCTGCTGGAAGAACTGGTCAACGACGCGGCGTGGAGCAACGAAGGACTGTTCGCGCTCCTGCAAGGACTTCGCCGACTGCGGGAAATCGGCGGAAGCCGGGTTGACCTGCCACCGATCGAATGGGAGATAACGTGACCGCCAACTGGCAAGCCGGAAACGCAGCCGAAGACGGGGCCGACACGCGCGGCTGGTTGGTGGGCCACTTCATCGACCCGTCACAGGGCGTCCGATCCCAGAAGGACGTAGAGGTCAAGTGGTTCAACCACCCGGCTGGCGACAAGCGGGTGGAATGGACCTCCGACGACCAGCGGACGACCCTGGTCATGTTGGTGGAAGGGAACTTCCGGGTTGACACCACCGAGGGCAACTCGACGATGAGCCGCCCCGGCGACTACGTCATGTGGGGACCGGGTGTCGATCACTCGTGGGAGGCGCTGGCGGACTCGACCGTGCTCACCGTCCGCTGGCCATCACAGACCTGAGTGCTCGACAAGCGGCAGCCTCACCCGGTCGTCGCCGAGTTCCCGTAGTCGCCGAAGTCCTTGGAGCAACGCGAAGAGCCCTTCGTTGCTCCAGGACTCGCGCGAAACCAGCTCCGTGATCAGCTCACTGTCCAAACTGGAGTACAGCTGGAGACCTGCGGCCTCCCAGTTTGCCTCGACCTGGCCGCCGTAGCGCCGCCAGAAGTCCTCATCGTCAATGACGATGAGGCCGGCGAACTCATAGTTGCCGCTGACGAGGTTCAACCCGAACCCGGTGCACTCGGTGCGCAAGCGACCAGGCTCTTCCAACAGCCACCGCATCGGTTCGGACAGGCGTCCGAGGTGCATCGGCGACGCGGCGCGTCCCGAGTGCGCCGTGGTGTCCACGTCACTACGCCCGAACAACTCCTCTTCAAGTTCCCTGAGCAGCGTCGCGCCAACCCGCGCATCGGCGCGGAAGTCGGTCAACGGCTGGTGGAAACCCTTGGGGATGACGGCGAGGCGTCCGGTCCCGTTCAGCACGTGCCCGGACCGCTCTTGCACCAACACCGCGAAGTCCGGCGCATCGCGGAACTGATCACGTGGGCGGGCGATCGCGCAGAGCGCCAGTACCCCGCCCGCGCACACCCGCCCCGGTAGGTCGAGCACCGCCCGCAGATCGGGCAAGTACTTGTCCCTCAACGGCAAACGACTTCGCCACTTCCCCTCACCGAGGGCTTCGGTGACTTCCCGTTCAAGTAGGTCGACGGTCAGTGCGTATTCGGCGAACGGAACCATGCCAACGGTCCCGTCGATCGTTGGCCCGAGATCAACGCTCAGGAGTCGGTACAGCGGCAGGTTCGCGACACGCACACCCAGTGCGGCGGACTCGGCGAGCCGGGCCACGGCCGCCATTGCCCCGACGTCACCGAGGGCGGCTCGCGGATGGGGCTCGCCGTCCACCAGCGTCAGCCGATCGTGTTCCGGGGTCAGCGGCACCCCGAGGTCCAACCAGGTCCGCCGAGTGAGGATGCTCGTGGTGATCTCCGAGCCTCCGCATCGGGCCGCATAGAGTCCGTGCGTTCCGGCGCTGGTTCCGTAGTAGTCGGCCAACACGCTCGTCAGGCGCTTCCGGCCTATCCGCGCCCGCCGCGCGCGGTGGTCCAGCAACGCGCCGTCTGAGCCCAGCTTCGCGAGATGCGAGCGAACCTTCGACCGACTGATTCCGGCCGTCCAACCCACGCGATCGTCCAGCCAGTCGAGCACAACCGCCAAGTCGACCTCGGCGCGCGCCGGCGGCTCGGCGGGGACGACCTCTCCGGCGGCCTCGGCAACGAAGGGCTCGCTCAACAACTCCTCGACGCTGACGCCGAAGATCCTCTCCAGCAGCCGCGCCGTGACCGGCTGGACCCTGCCGAGCGGTTCGCCCGGCCGCCGCTGGCCGGCGACCAATCGTTGCAGGTGCCGCACCCCGATGGTTCCGGGTTCGCCATGCTCGCGCGCGAACTGCTCGGCGTACTCGGCGAACTCTTCGAGAGTCAGCCGCCGCTCCCATATCCGCTGCTCAAGCACCGTGCGGAACGTCCGCATCCCGGTCACCTCCTGCCCGCGCGACGCGCGCGCTCCCAAGTCGCCAGCGGGTCGCTTGCAGGTCGTTCCGCTGATCAGGCGCTGATGAAATCCTGATTTCAGTCTGGCACGACCCGCACACGTGCGGTCACCGGACTGTCCGGCGGCGCTGGCCTCCGCGCCGCCTCAAGCGCCGCCGGACCCTCGCCCTACCCACATAAGGAACGGCAGGTGAATTGCCATGAGCGCGGACGCGTCAGCACCTCTCTGCGTATGTGGCCCCACCACCATCGTGGTCCTCCTGCTCGTCATCGCGATTGCGTTGGCTTATGGCGAATTCGCCGCACGCTTCGCGGTCCGGCATCAGATACCGGACAGAGCGCGCCACCGCGCACTCGGCTTTGACGAACCCTTGACTTCCGACCAAAGGGTGAACGTCCAGCGGTATCGGAGCGGTGCGTCATGACCGGGCTCATCATCCTCGCCAGTGTCGTGTGCGTCGCGATCTGGACTTGGGTAATTGGTGATGTACTTGACTGGTGGGGGCGCTGGAGTTTCAAGCGACTGAATCGTCATCGCTAGACCGACTGGAACTCCCGCTCCCGTCAATGTTAGGCGTATAGCAATGGACGTGGGCTACGTACTGCGGTTGTCCACCGAAGACTGGCAGGTGCACGCTTTCCCGGCTAAATGGGACAAGCAGCAAGAGTGGTTGGCGGTGTGCGGCCTCCGCTGCCCGGTGGATACCTTGGAAGAGGTTTTCGACAGGACACCCACGCATGACGTTTGCCTTCTTCGGTTCGGCAACAAGCTAGATCTGAAAGTCACTGCACTGCGCAGAGCGGGGCAGATCGTCGGCGACATTTGATCGCCCTTCGCGCTGACGGAAAGGGCTGTGAACGCTGTGGCGAAGATGTCCGATCACGTGCGGGCGAGTTGGATCGCCGGGTACATGAGCGGAAAGACGATCCGTGAACTTGCGGTCGAGAACGACCGTTGTTACGGCACGATGCGGAACGCTCTCGTCAAGGCGGGTGTGCCCATGCGCCAGTCCGGCGGACGGTCGCAACCCCGCGTGGCAATTTCCGTCGACGAGCGAACGCGTCGGCGAGAACTGGGAGCGTCGCTATTGCGTGCACGACTGGCCACAGGACTCACCGGCCGTGAAGCAGGTGGACGTGCCTTGATCAGTCAATCGAAGGTGTCGAGGATCGAAAACGGATCACTTGTCAAGGTGATCGACGTGATCCGCTTGGCCACTGTCTACGACGTAAGTCCTGCGTTTTGCCAGCGAATGGTGACGTTGGCCCTTGCGATCGCACGCGATGCCGCGCAGCGGCGAACGGTGTCCAAGTCACTGCGCTGACTCCCTCCTCTAGTCGGATTGCCACAGGCGCGGTGTCCCGTCCCGTCTCGCGTCAGTCGCTACGACGCTCGAACAGGGGCCTGCGGGACAGGCTGGGACGGGGGAGCACCTCCCGTCCCAGCGTCAAGCCTTGCACATTTCCCCAGTTCAGCAGCCTGGACATGCGTCCCATAAGACTGTCCCGCTTACCCGCATCGGCGGGTAAGCGGGACAGGTTCAGGGACAGCAATTCCGCCGTGGTCAGGCGGGGTGTCGCAGGAATACTCGGGTGAATAGTGCACAAGTCCGGCCTCGGACACTTAAACGTGGGAAATCTCCCACCATGCATCATGGCAGTACCAGCCCCCGATCGCATCATGTGGTCGGGGGGTTCAAGTCGTTTGCAGGGCAGATGAACCCCGTGCGGGGTGGTCGCGGTGAGTGACCGGATCATCCCGCCGCTCGTGCCCGGTCGTGCCCCTCGCCCCGTGCCCGGCGGCAGCTTGTCGGAGGCCAACCGACGTCCATCAAACGGCGGCGCGGGCACACCGCTGGCCGAGCCCGTGAAGCCGCGGGAATTGGATCTGCGGCGTACGCCCGCGCCGAGTCCGGGTGAACTTCCGCCGATTCGTCTGCGGCATCTTCGCCGCTATGCCACGACGGTGCTGGACCACAAGGGTCGGTTGACGTGCAGCATGTTGTTCGACGTTCCCGGCTGGGAAGCGGGAACGCGGATCGACATCGCCGTGCACGCCGGGACGATCGTGGTGCGCGGTGCCCGCGGCGGCGAGTACGAGTTGAACAGCAGGCGGTTCCTGCACATCCCCTCCAGTGTCCGGCGCTGGTGTTCCTTCGGCGAACGCGAACTGGTGCTGGTGCGCGCGGTGCCGGAGCTGTCGGTGCTGCTGATCTTCGGCCAGGAGAAGCTGGACCACGCCCTGCCCGATCCGCGTCGGGTCGTCGACAGTTCCTCCCCGCGCACCACCAGCCGTTCCAGCCGCGCGTACAGGGCCAGGTACTCGCGTACGTCGTGGGGGTCGGTGATGGTGGCGTTGCCGGTCAGCACGCTCAACGTGACGACGCAACAGCGCGGGCACACCGGCGTTCTGGAAGAAACGACTGGTCGTCGCGCGGGCCTCGATGCGGGCCACCGGTCTGCTGGTGGCGGTGCGCGCCGCGGTGCAGCACCACAACGTCGCATCGCCGGTCGCCCGGAACCACCAGTCCGGGCGACGACAAGTTCACCCGCTCACGGTGGCAGCCGCGCGGCATCTGTTCACCGCGCGGCTGCCACCGTCACCTCGCCGGAGTCGCGTTCGGTCTCCCATGCCCGGGCCGATACGTCTGCGACACGAACATGTCCTCGAACACCTGATCCGCGCCCGCGCTGGTTTCGCGTCGCACATCGGCAGGTACCCGCGCGCGGGACAGGCCGGTCATGCCGTGCTCATCGATCAGCCGCTCCAAGATTCGCTGCACCGTGCCGTTGCCTGCACGGTGCCCGTGGGCTGCTGAAAACGGGTCAGGGGAACAGTTCGGTCGGGGTGCCGCAGCCGTTGGCGCCACGCAGGCGCTGGATTTCCGTCAGCAGGTGGGGTTGGCGGACGAGTTCGGTGAGGTACGCGGTGTCCGGTTCCATGCCGGGCACGCTGGTGTTCAGGTAGCGCCAGGACCTACCCCACAGTGTCAGGAGCGTCGTTCGCCAGCTCGGGTTCGAGGTGAGGTAGGTGTGTTGGTCCGGGTGTTCGGTCCGGATCTTCGCGAGATAGCGCTCGATCCACCACAGGAAGGTGAGCAGTGCGTGCCGGTCACTGGTGCGTGTACTGGTGTCGCCCCGCAGGTAGTACGTGACGGCCATCGAGTTGATGTACTGGTTCCACTCCTCGACGAGCATGTTGAAGCCTTGGTCGCCGGAGTCGAAGCGGGTGTCGGAGGGGTCGCCGTTGAGGTAGGTCTCGGCGTAGGTGCGGTCGCTGCCGTGGCTGCCGGAGCCGAACTCGCGGCTGGTGGTGATCGTGCCGCGCTCGGCCGGGGGCCGTTTGCGGTTCTCGGCGTCGGCGAGCAGGAGCGAGCGGGCCATGGAGAACATCGGGCTGGTCGACGTCGTGCCCTTGCCGTGCATTCCAGGTGCGGTGAGGACGAGGTCCGCACCGTTGCGCGTGCGGGTCACGAAGTACTTGTTCTCAGGGTTGCTCTTGTCGATCTGGTGCCCGATCTCGTGGACGACCATCGACAGCTGACCGAGGACTTGGGCAGCGGTGTCCTTGCGCCACAACCACCGGTCCACAGCGGCCTGTCCGCCGCCGAGGTCGACGATCCGCTTGCCGGTGGGGTAGCGGCGGGAGAGCACGCCGTTGATGAAGTTCATGTAGCCGGCGGCACTGTACCCGTTGACCAGGTCACTGATGTCGGTGAACTGCGACGGTACGCGGAAGTCCTCCACGGTCTGCACGAACGTCCCGTCTGCGCAGTCCCGGTCCACCACCACCGACCTGTCCGGTGGTGTCGTGGGCGTGGTGGACGTCGTGGTTGGCGCTGTCGTGGTCGGTGAGGTCGTCGAAGTCGCGGTCGTGGTGGGTACCGGTCCATCGCTGACGGTCGCGGTGATGACGTAGCTGTGCGGCTCGAACAGGAACCGGCCGCTCACCGTCAGGTACCAGGGACCTGCAGCCGGCGCGTCGACCGTGACGACGGCGACCCCGTCGGCGGTGTCGGTCTTGATGTCGTGAAGGAACCAACTGGGCTCTGCACCGGCTCTGCCGAGCAGGTCGAGCTGTTCGCCATTCCCGTCGAGCCGGATGGTCAGGGTTCGCGAGCCCGAAGGGACGTTGATGGTCCACCGCTCGTCCGAGTCCCCGTCGATGCGGCCGGTAGTGGATACGCCGCTGGTCAGCTGCCCTCCGGCAGCACGTGGGGCTGTACCGGTGTCGGCGGCCGACACGATGCTGGGGATGGAACACAGCGTGACGATCGCCAGCGTGATCGCGAGGATTCGCTTCATTTCGCGCACCACGCCGAGGGAAAGGCTCCGGGCAGAGCGGATACTGCTGTACGGGCATCGCGCATGGTCGTTCTCCTCCCACCCAGGGGATCTCAGGGGAACTTCGCAGGGATCACCCACGGTAGGAGTCGCGTCTCAGCGAGGATGCAGGGAATTCCCTATGACTGCCGGTCGAGCTGCCGTGCGAGCTGCGCTCGGGAACGCAGCCCGAGCTTGCGGTATACCCGCGTGAGCGTGGCCTCCACCGTCTTCGGGCTGACGTAGAGGTGCTGGGCGATCTCACGGTTGGTGGCTCCTTCGGCGACCAGCTCCGCCACGCGCCGCTCGGTCGTGGTGAGATCTTGGACGCCCGACCCGACGGCGGCGATGCGCGCGGCGACGGCGCGGGCGTGCCGGGCCCATGGAACGGCATCGATACGCGTGAACACGTCCAGTGCTGTGGCGGCGGAGTGAGCGGCGGCGGTGTAGCGACGCCTGCGCCGATGGACCGCGGCCTCGATCAACAGACACCGCCCCTGCTCCAGCGGTTGCCCGAGCGCGGCGAACACGGTGGCGGCACCACGCACGAGGTCGATGGCCTCGTCGATTCTTCCGCTGGCAGCCCAGGCGAAAGCGAGCACGCGGTCGAGCCCGGCGCCCGCTCCGCGAGCTCCGAGACCGTCGAGGAGTTCGCGTGTCGCGCTCACCAAGCGCTCAGCCTCGAGGTGATCGCCGACACGCACCAGGCACAGCACGAGTTCCGGCTGCCAGCGCAAAACGGTCGGGTCGGCGTGCCCGAGTGCCGCCTCGGTGCGCTGCACTTCCCGGAGCATTTCGATCGCCTGCCGGGTCTCGCCCTGCCGGGCGAGCGTCTGCCCGAGGGCGTGCAGGTTCCTCAGCCGGTACACGACATCGCCGTCCTGGGTGCACGCGCGGACGCCGTGTTCGGCGTAGAACCGGGCCAGGGCCAGATCCCCACCCGCGAGCTCGGCCAGGGCTGTGACGTACCAGCCGGGACCAGGACTGAGCGCTGCCTGCCCGGCGGTCCGCACGGCCCGCCGGGCGTGCTGCATCGCCTCGGTGCACCGGCCCTGGCGGACGGCCACCTCCACCAACCCGCACAGCGGGCTCATGAGGTCCTCCATCGGTCCCTGCTCGGCCACACCGAGCAGGCGTTGCAGGATCGTCCGGGCCTCGTCGATCTGGTCGTCGTAGGTGGCGAATCGGGCGGCGAGGTGCTGCGGGGTCAGGTGCATGTGGCCCGCGGTGTCCGGCAGGGACACGGCGAGCGCCTCGTCGAGGCAGGCTTTCCAACCTGGGCGGCGCAGAAGGCGTCTCGCCCTGGCACGCAGTGCAAGCGCGTACGCCTCTGTGATCGTGTCGCCGATGGTCTGTGCATTCGCGACGGCGCGGGCGGCCTCCTCGTCGGCGGTGCGGGGATCGGCGGCGACGGTTGCCGCGTACGCCCGCCAAAGGCTGACTCCTGCCTGAGACGCGAGGTCGTCGGTGGCGTCGGCCTCGGCCGCAGCGAGGAGGTCGCTCGCGCCAGGCGCGCTCTGACCGGCGTGGCGGACCAGCGCGGTGCGAGCGCGGACGCGGTGGACCGGATTCGCCGACTCCGCGAGGACCGCGCGTGCCGCCTCGGCGACCACGCCCGGCACGCCTGCTCCGACTCCCACCTCAACCGCCGAAAGCAGCGCGTCGAACCTGCGGCCCGGCTTCTCCGGGGGAAACCGGTTGGCGGCCATCAGGAACAGTTCGGCCGCGAAGCCGGGGGATCGGCGTGCGGAGCGGGCGGCGGTGATCAGCGCGCTGGCCAGCCGCTCGTCCGGTTCCGGGTGGGACAGTGCCCGGTGGCGCTGAACTTCGGCGGCGGAGGTGACCGCTCGAGCCAGACGGCGGTGGACGTGGTGGCGTGCAGCTGCGCCCGCCAGGTCAGCGACAACGGCTGCGGCGGCGGGTGGGGTGAACCGGATTGCGCCGTCCTCGACCACGACGAGACTGCACTCGACCGCGTCCTCCAGGTCGGCGTCCGGGTCCGAGCACCCGGACCGGTGCAGCAGCGTCGATGTCGGCCGGGCAGCGAGTGCACACACCAGAACCGTGTCCCAGGCCGTGGCGGTCAAGGTGGCCAGCGCATCCTCGACGTGGCCCCGGACCTGTCCGGTGCAGACCGCGAGTGCGACGCCTGGGTTGCCCGCCGCCTCGACGTGAACCTGGGACACAGTCCGCTCGGTCACCCGGTGCGGGGCGAGCAGGTCCGCCACTTCGCAGACGGTCATCGGAGGGACGGTGATCCAGCTTGCCTGGCAGGGTACGGCCGCTGCGTCCTGCCCGGCGAACAGGAACCGGATGCGATCATCTGCCCGGCGAGCGGCGTGGGCGATCACGTCGGCGGACACGGTGTCGATCCAGTGGACGTCGTCGATCGCTACCAGCACGTCCTGGTCGGCGGTCAGGCGGGCGAGCAGCCCGAGGAACCCTGTGCGCCGCAAGATCTGCGTGCGGGTGCCGCGGCGAGCCGGGCGGGCGAGCGCCCGCAGGTCAGCGGTGACCTCACCTGGGCAGGACGCGAGCAGGTCGGCCAGCGCCTGACCGGCTATCCAGCGCTCGGTACACGCTCCGTTGGCCCGCAGCACGATCTCACCGCGGGCGTGTGCCTGGGCCACGGCGGCGTTCAGCGTCGTGGTCTTTCCGATGCCGCGCGGGCCGTTGAGCAGGGCCACACCGTCAGCGAGTGCGAGATCCACTCGGGCGAGGAGCTTCGGCCGGTCGCTCACGCCTGCACGGGCACTCGACCCAGCAAGGCGCTGACCAGATCGGAAACAGCGGCATCGTCGGCGGCGCCACCGATTGCGGCGCGCACCTCGGAGTTGCCGACGAGGGCGGATGCCTCGTGAGTGCTGGACGGAAAGGTGGCGGCGACCGCGATCGCGTCCAGCACGAACCGCTCGGGTAGGGGGTGAGGCGAGAAGGTGCGTTGCCTGTTCATCCGGTCGCACAGGGCGGCAGTCGTGCGCAGGGGCTCGGTGAGCGGCCTGCGGACCGGCCGGCAGGGAGCTGGTGTGTACGTCCATCCGCGGATGAGGAACCAGATTCGCACGTTCCAGACTGTAGAAGCGGATGGGCCAGGCCGGTCATATACATGGCTCATCACTCCAGCTGATGCCCTGGACCCGGCGATTCTCGTTGTGTTTCGCCGTTTGCGCCGGACCTGGGACAGCGAGGGCTCCTGCTACGCCCGGCGTGGCGAGCTCACGCCCATTGCCAACGCATGCCGTACACGCCAGAGGTGATGGCCTCTGCGGTGACCAGGGCGCTGCGGTGGCCGAGCAGACCCACTTCCCGGTCGGTTCTCGGATTCGTCCAGCCGGGTGTCTCGAACCGATGGCACCGGACGGGGGTCATCGAGCGGGCGAAGCTGACCTGCAATACGTAAAGCGGAAGGGGGCGGTGAACACCCGGAAGTATTCGGTGTCGAAGACCGGTTGGTTGATGAAAAACTTGTATTGGACGGTGAAGGCCTCTCCACGGCGGTAGGCGCGGTCCAGAAGGAACTCCGCTGAGACGAGTCGGTGAGCATGGTCCCGCTGTACTCGGCCGAGCCGACTTCCCCCGATGGCGACGGTGCGGACCAGACTCAGATCGGCTGCAGCATCGGCGAGATTACCCGCGTGGTAGCGGCTCACGCCGTCGTCCCTGGCCTCGACCACCGATCTGGTGACGATTTCCCTCAGCGAACGGTCCGGGTTCACGCGGACATGCTCCTCGACGTACAAGAGGCGGATCCGGCCGCTTTGACCGCTGATATCGGCCGCCGCGCCGGAGTCCGGAAGCAGGTCGGTTCGTGCCCGTGCCCCGGCGCGCCTGCCGCGGGGGCGACGTGGGCCGAGCAAGGCCATCAGGTCGCCGCGATCGAGACCGAGCAGCGATTCCAGCTCGGCCACCGCACGCAAGGAATCTGGGCGTTCCGGCCTGTTGCGTCCTGACTGCCAACTGCTCAACGCCGCGATGGACACCTGAACGCCACGCCGGCTGAGGCGGGCGTGGACACCTTGCAGCGTGAGGCCGTTGGCCCGAATGGCGGATCTGAGAGTGGTGCCAAAGCTGGTGCTGAGGGCTGATCTCACCGCGCACCTCCAGTGGCGAACTCGCCAGAAATCTAGATCTTTTCCAGCGTTCTTGTGGCTGCTGCCGCTCGCAGCGTAGCTGAGCTGTGGTGACACTACTGCAGAGAAGTGGTCGCGACAGATTGTTGAGCTCCGCCTCGTCGAGTCCTCTTGTGAGTGCGGGCGAAGTCGTTATGGTGACCTTGAAATGCATCGTATTCGCATTTCTTTTGCCGGGTCGACTTCCCCTGCGATGAATGGAGTTGACGTTGTTTCGTAGAATCATCGGCCTGTTGAGCGGTGTTGTGCTCACCGCGTTGGTCGTGGCGGAAAGCAAGATCTTCCAAGGTGGCTTCCCAGGTGGCATGGCAGGCCCTGACTCGGCCGATGCACCAGCCGGGTTAGTGAGCGCCGCGTCTGCGAGACGTCACCGCTGGCCACCAGGGGTGAACGTCCAGCGGTATCGGAGCGGTGCGTCATGACCGGGCTCATCATCCTCACCAGTGTCGTGTGCGTCGCGATTTGAACTTGGGTAATTGGTGATGTACTGCCCACCCGTGCCCGCCGCGCTCGGTGGTCGAGCAACGCGCCTTCGCCCAGCTTCGCCAGATGCAGACGAACCTTCGACCGGCCGGCCGCCGGCGGCCGGGCGAACCACTCGGCAGGGTCCAGCCGGTCACGGCGCGGCTGCTGGAGCGGATCTTCGGCGTCAGCGTCGAGGAGTTGCTCCGTGAGCCTTCCCAGGCCGCCAGCGAAGTCGTTGCCAAGCCGCCTGCGCGCGCTGAGTTGGACCTGGCGGTCGTGCTCGACTGGCTGGACGATCGCGTCGGATGGGCGGCTGGGATCCAGATCCGCTGCTCAAGCACCGTGCGGAACGTCCGCATCCCGGTCACCTCCTGCCCGCGCGACGCGCTGGGCTGGCGTCAACGTGAACTCGCGGAGCGGTCGCACGTGTCGCAAGCGATCGTCCGTGAGGTCCAGCACCACACGGTCGAGCGCCGCCGCAGCCCGCGCACCCTGGAGTCGCTGTCCACCGCACTCGGATGGCACCCGCAACACCTTGATGCCGTGCTGCACGGCCGAAGGCCACCGGAAGCCGACGAACCGGTCACGGACCCCGCGGACAGCCTGTGGTCCCGTTTGGACAGTGTTGAACAGCGGCTGAGCGAGATCACCGAACGGCTGGACGACCTCAAGTCGGATCTCTCGACCGTGATCGACAAGGACGGAACATCGTCGCCAGGGGTGGCGCGGACGTACTGCGGGGCGTTGGGCAAGCGGGGCAACTGCCAGGTCGGGGTCAGCGTGCACGCGGTCACCGACTGGACCTCGGCCGCGGTGGACTGGCGGTTGTTCCTGCCGGAGTCCTGGGACGACCGGAAAGCCGACGACGAGGCGACAGCCGCGGAGATCGGCCGGAAGCGGGCCCGATGTTCGATACCCGACCAGGTGCGGCACCGGGAGAAGTGGCGCCTGGCGCTGGACATGATCGACGAGCTGCTGGACTGGGGTATGTCCCGGCGGCCGGTGGTGGCCGACGCCGCCTACGGCGACAACACCGCCTTCCAGGGGGACAAAGTTCCCTGTGACGCGACCAATGCGGCCACCGTGCGGTCAACGTACTCCGGCGCGAACAGTCCGCCCAACCAGGTGTTGACAGCATTCTGGAGGACGTCCTGTTCCGGGGCGGGTGCGGTGCGACGTGTGCGAAAGGAAGATGGAGGCAAGCCCTCGGGCGCGCGGAATGTACTACCGGTGCCAGGCGAGGACGCTTCTGCCGGGATCTCCGATCGAGAGGTACACCCGTTTCGTGGGTCGTTCGGCGCGTTCCGCCTTGCGCGGTCTTCAGCCCGCCCGCGTACTTCGACTTCCGGAGCAACTGGGACCAGGGTGAACTCCTCGACACTCACGATCTCCGGGTGCGCCGGCTTGCGCGACCGGACGATGCGATCGGCACCGGCCCGGCGGAACCCGACCACGTGGCCGGCCGCCACGTCGTCGGGGTCGAGCAACGTTTCTTGCCGCGTCCAGCGCCCGAAGAAGGCGTACCCGGTGTAGCGGGGCCGTCGAGAATCGCCTTGACCGTGCTGCCCTGCCAACCGTCTCCGGAACGATGCGGGTTCTGGTCCGGTCGCCGCGCCGAGGGGCACGGGATCCGGTCCCTGTTCAACCCGGTGGCAATCAGCTCGTTCGAACTCACGCCGCCCGCCGCACTGCACGACTCGACCGAGACCCTGCTGCGCGAACTGGGCAACGGGCACGCCGCGTCGGCGCGGTTCGACGCGGACCTCGCCGAGACCCGCGCCCTCGCCGCACGGACACCGCCGATCACCGCCGTGCCCGGGAATTCCCGACTGGTCGCCGAAGTGCTGCTGCTCGTGCGGTACGTCGAGCTGGGCAACGGCGGGTGCGACGCCTGCGGCGGCGCGGTCGCCACCGAGCTGCCGGAGATCAGGTGGGAACCCGTCCCCTGGAACCCCGGCGCCGACGGCACCATCGGCCAACCCGGCGCCGGCATCGACTTCTCCGCTGACCTCCGTCCCGATGGGACCTGGCACGTCAAGTGTCATCGCCTGCTTAAGCGGCGCGGTGACCATCCGGCAAGGCGGTTCCGGGCCGGAGGACTCGTCTCGGCGAGCCGTGGTGTCCTGTTGGCGGCAATTGATGGGAGTGACGGTGAAGTGATGAGCGTCGGTGGTGGTCGACCGCATGCGCCGTCCGGGGAGGCGGTGGTGTCGGGTGGGCGCGGACGTCGACCATCGGGACTCGCACCCCTCCAGTTCTGGTGACGCGGTCGTGTCCGGACGCCGCCCGCGGCCCGGGCCGGCTGCTCGCCGACCCGGGCCGTTGCGGGGACGTGATCACTTTCCGGTGGGGGTGGCGGCCGGGCCCTCGCCCTCCGGCTCGCCGGCGGGCTGCTGGCTCACCGTCCGCGGCGCGTCCAGCAGTCGCTGCCGGGTGGTGCCGCGGCCGTCGGCGATGGCGACGGACGCAGGGGCCTGGAGGATGTCGTCACCCCGCGACGTGACCTCCTCCAGGTTCGGAACACCCCGCGCTCCCGGTCGGCGGTGCCGTCCAGCTCGGCGGTGAGCAGCGGCATCGCCCGGGCTGGTCCGCCCTTCCGCGCCCTCAGCACACGCGGTGTAGCCAGTTGTCCACGTCCGGGGTCCGGCCGTGTTGCAGGTCGACCAGGGCGGTGCGCAGGGTCTTCGTCACGGGGCCCATCTCGCCGTCGCCCACGGTGAAGTCGCCGTCCACGTCGCGGACCCGCCCGACCGGTGTGACGACGGCCGCCGTGCCGCAGGCGAAGACCTCCGTGATCTCGCCCGACGCGCAGCCCGCGCGCCACTCGTCCACCGACACGGGGCGCTCCGCGACCCGGTAGCCCAGGCGCGCGGCCATGCGCAGCAGCGAGTCCCTGGTCACGCCGGGCAGCAGGGTGCCGGTGAGCGGGGTCGTGGCGACCTCGTCGCCGCGCACGAAGAACAGGTTCATGCCGCCCATCTCCTCGACCCAGCGGCGTTCCGCCTGGTCCAGCCACACGACCTGCTGGCAGCCCGCCTCCTGCGCCTTGCGCTGCGCCACGAACGACGGGCCGTAGTTCGCGGCGCACTTCACGTCCCCGGTGCCGCCCGGCATCGCCCGCGCCTGGTCCCGCGAGACGAGCACCGAGACCGGGCGGACGACGTCGCCGAAGAAGCCGCCCGCCACGAACGCCATGACCAGGAACAGGTACTCCTCCGACGGGCGCAGCATCAGGTTGGCGTCGGTGCCGAACATCAGCGGCCGCAGGTAGAGGCTGTGGTCGGGGTCGTCGGACAGCTCCCCGTGGTCCGCGGCGACCAGGCGGTCCACGCCGTCGACGTACAGGTGCTCGGGCAGGTCCGGCATCGCCAGGCGGGCGGCGGAGCGGTTGAAGCGGCGGGCGTTCTCCCACGGCCGGAAGACGGCGACCGACCCGTCCTGCTGCCGGAACGCCTTCATGCCCTCGAAGATCACCTGGCCGTAGTGCAGGCCGAGCGTCGCGGGGTGCAGGGACAGCTTCTCCATCGGCTGGAGCTCGCCCCCGTGCCAGCCGAGGGACGGCGAGTACTTGAGGCTGTAGAGGTGGCGGGTGAACGCGGCGCCGTGGCCGGGGGACGTGGCGGCGGGCTTGGGCAGGACGGAGGTCATGGCGGGCTCCTAACGGCTCAGACGAGGGGGGCGAAGAAGAACGTCTCGCGCTTGCTGAAGCGGCCGTCGGCCGCGAGGGTGAAGAAGTCGGCGTAGCGCAGGCTGGTGCGCGTCCCGTCGCGCAGCACGCCCTCGAACGAGCCGCGCACCGCCACCTGGTCGCCGTCGAGGACGACCGACTCCACGCGGTGCTCGCCCTGCTTGATGATCCGGACGTGGGTGTAGAAGTGGGCCATGCCGTCCTGGCCCGCGACCGGCGGGTAGCCGGGGCGCTCGTAGGTGGTGTCCTCGGTGAACATCGCGACCAGCGCGGGCACGTCGCCGGCGTCGACGAAGCGGTAGAAGTCGTGGACCAGCGCGGCTTCGCGGGTCAGTGCGGTCGTCATGGCGGTTTCTCCTCTACGGGCGGGCTTCCAGGTGGGCGGCGAGCACCGCGCCGACCTCGGCCAGCGGGCCGGGGCGGGTGAGGTCGCCGTGCCGGCAGTCGACGCGGTGGGCGTGGACGTCGCCGGTGACGTGCGCGCGCCAGTCGGCGGGCACGGGTGAGTCGTCGGTCTTGTCGGCGGTGGCGGTGAAGAACAGGACGTCGCCGTCGAAGCGGGCGGTCGTGCCGGTGGCCGTCAGGGTCAGGTTGTCGGCGAACACCTCGGCGAGGTCGGCGAACCCGGTCGGCACCACGTCGGCCAGCGGACCGTCCGCGACGCGGGCCGCGATGTCCGCCACGGACACGGGCGCCGGGTCGTCGGGGTAGCCGAGGGAGCGCAGCAGCGCCGCCAGGACCCGCGGCTCGCGGGCCGAGTAGACCTCCCCGGTCGGCGTGGACGGGTAGCCGTCGAGCAGCGCCAGCAGCGCCACGTCCTCGCCCTCGTCGCGCAGCGCGGCGGCCATCGCGTGCGCGACGCCGGCGCCGAACGACCAGCCGAGCAGGTGGTACGGGCCGGTCGGCTGGACGGCGCGGACCTGGTCGAGGTAGTCCTTGGCCATCTCGTCGAGGCTCGCGGGCCGGGCGTCCGGCTGGGACAGCCCCCGCGCCTGGAGCGCGTACAGCGGGCGGTCGGGCAGGTGGCGGAGCAGGCCGGAGTACACCCAGCCGATGCCCGCCGCCGGGTGCACGCAGAACAGCGGGGCGTGCACGCCCGAGGCGCGCAGCGGCAGCAGCACGGGCACGGCGGTGGTGGCGGTGTCCTCGTGCAGCCGCCGTGCCATCGCGGCGACGGTCGGCGCCTCGAACACCGCCCGCACCCCCAGCCGCACGCCGAACTCCGCGCCGATCCGCGACACGAGCCGGGTGGCGAGCAGCGAGTGGCCGCCGAGGTCGAAGAACCCGTCGTCCACGCCGACCGCCGGCACGCCCAGGACGTCGGCGAACAGCCCCGCCAGCACCTCCTCCGCGGGCGTGGCCGGCGCCCGTCCGGCGGTCTCGACCACCGGCGCGGGCAGCGCCTTGCGGTCGAGCTTGCCGCTCGGGGACAGCGGCAGGTCGGCCAGCACCACCACGGCCCACGGCACCATGTGCTCCGGCAGCCGGGACGCGGCGTGCGCCCGCAGCGCGGACGGCTCCGGCGCACCGCCCTCCGCCGGCACGACGTACCCGACCAGCCGCAGGTCACCGGGCGCGTGCTCGCAGGCCACGACGGCGGCCCGCGCGACGTCGGGGTGGTCCTGGAGCACGGCGGCGATCTCGTCCGGCTCGATCCGCAGGCCGCGGATCTTCACCTGGTCGTCGGCGCGCGACAGGTACTCCAGCACGCCTTCGCCGCACCACCGCACGATGTCGCCGGTCCGGTACACCCGCGCACCGGGCGAGAACGGCGACGCGACGAACCGCTGCGCCGTGAGACCGGGCCGGGCGTGGTAGCCGCGGGCCAGTTGCACGCCCGCCAGGTACAGCTCGCCGGGCACCCCCGGCGGCACGGGCCGCAGCCGGTCGTCCAGCACGTGCACGCCGGTGTTCCACAATGGACGTCCAATGGGGACGGTCACCGTGGTCTCGTCGCCGCGAACGGCGTGGAACGTCACGTCCACCGCCGCCTCGGTCGGCCCGTACAGGTTGTGCAGGCCGGCGCTCGACACCGCGGCGAACCGGCGGGCCAGCGCCGTGGGCAGCGCCTCCCCGCTGCACACCACGCGCACCAGGCCGGGGCAGCGCTCGCCGGACTCCTCCAGGTGCGCGACGAACGCCTCCAGCATCGACGGCACGAAGTGCGCCGTGGTCACGCCCTCGGCG
The DNA here is from genome assembly GCF_039521145.1 of Saccharothrix mutabilis subsp. mutabilis. Lineage (NCBI taxonomy): Bacteria > Bacillati > Actinomycetota > Actinomycetes > Pseudonocardiales > Pseudonocardiaceae > Saccharothrix > Saccharothrix mutabilis. The sequence continues at coordinate 15,056 of NZ_BAAABU010000028.1, read as the reverse complement.
CGGATCAGGTCGGCGAGGTAGGCGGGGTCGCGGTGCCCGTCCCGGCGGGCCACGACGAGCGCCGCGCCCACCTGGAACGGCCAGAAGAACTCCCACACCGACACGTCGAAGCTCGACGGCGTCTTTTGCACCACCCGGTCGTCCGGGCCCAGGCGGTACTCGTCCTGCATCCACCGCAGCCGGTTGACGATCGCCTCGTGCGTGACGACGACGCCCTTGGGCCGGCCGGTGGACCCGGAGGTGTAGATGACGTAGGCGGGGTCGCCGCCGCGCACGTCGGGCAGCGCCACGGCGGGGGTCGTCCCGTCCTCCAGCTCCCGCAACGCCTCCGCGTCCAGCACCAGCACCGGATCGGCGTCGGCGAGCATGAACGCGATGCGGTCGGCCGGGTAGCCCGGGTCGACCGGCAGGTAGGCCGAGCCCGCCCGCTGCACGGCGTGCAGCGCCACCACCAGGTCCACCGACCGGGGCAGCCGCACGGCCACCACCCGTTCGGGACCCGCCCCCGCGGCCCGCAGCGCGCGGGCCAGCCGGTCGACGCGCGCGTCCAACCCGGCGTAGGTCAACGTCCGGCCGTCGCCGACCAGGGCGACCGCGTCGGGCGTGCGGCGGACCTGGTGGGCGAACAGGGCGGGCAGCGTCGTGTCCGGCACGGCGCGCGCGGTGTCGTTCCACGCCACCAGGACCCGTTCGCGTTCCTCGTCGCCGAGGAGGTCCACGTCGCCGACCGCCAGGTCCGGGTCGGCGGTCACCGCGGCCAGCACGCGGACCAGGCGTGTCACCAGGGAGCGTGCGGTGGCCGCGTCCACCATGTCCTCCCGGTACACCAGGGCGCCCTCGACACCCGATGGCGCGCCGGACGCGTCCCGGGTCTCGCGCAGCCCCAGGTTCAGGTCGAACGCGGTGGTGCCGGACTCGACGCCCACCGGTTCGACGGCCAGCCCCGGCAGCTCCAAGGCCGCCTCGCCGGTGTTCTGGAACGTCAGCAGCACCTGGCACAGCGGGTGCCGGGTCAGCGAGCGGGCCGGGTTGAGCCGTTCCACCAGCCGCTCGAACGGAACGTCCTGGTGGTCGTAGGCGGCCAGGTCGGTGTCGCGGACGCGGGCCAGCAGCTCGGTGAACGTGGGGTCGCCGGAGACGTCGGTGCGCAGCACGAGGGTGTTGACGAAGAACCCGACCAGGTCGTCGAGGGCGGCGTCGGTGCGGCCGGCGACGGGTGTGCCGATGGGGATGTCGGTGCCCGCGCCGAGGCGGGTCAGCAGCGCGGCGAAGGCCGCCTGGAACACCATGAACGGCGTGGTGCGGGTGCGGCGGGCCAGGCCGAGCACCGCGCGGTGCAGGTCGGCGCCCAGCTCGACCGGCACCCGGCCGGCGGTCTGCGCGGACGTCGCCGGGCGCGGCCGGTCGGTCGGCAGCTCCAGTTCGTCCGGCAGGCCCGCCAACGCTTCGACCCAGTACGCGACCAGGTCGTCACCGACCAGGTCCCGTTGCCACAGCGCGTAGTCCGCGTACTGCACGGGCAGCGGCGCGAGGTCCGGCGCTCGGCCGTCGAGGCGGGCGGTGAAGGCGGCGGACAGGTCGCGCAGGAGCGGACCCATCGACCAGCCGTCGCCCGCGATGTGGTGCAGCACGAGGAGCAGCACGTGCTCGTCGTCGGCGAGCCGCACCACGGCGGCCCGCAGCGGCAGGTCGGTCGTGAGGTCGAACGGCGCGGCGGCGAGCCGCCGCAGCGTCGCGTCGAGTTCGTCCGGGGCGCGGTCGAGCAGCGTGAACGGCACCCGCACGCCGGTCCTGACCTGCTGGTGCGGCGCCCCTCCGGTTTCGGGGAACACCGTGCGCAGCGCCTCGTGCCGATCCACCACGTCGACCAGGGCCGACCGCAGCGCCCGCACGTCCAGTCCGCCGCGCAGCCGCAGCGCCACGGGCACCGCGTAGCTCGGGTTCGCCTCGTCCAGCCGGTTGACGAACCACAGGCGGCGCTGGGCGAACGACAGCGGCACCAGCTCGGGCCGCACTGCGGGGCGCAGCGCGGGCCGCACCGGACCGCCCCGGTCCAGGCACGCGTCCAGCCCGGCGGGCGTGGGGTTGGCGAACAGCGCGGCGACCGGGACCTCCGCCCGCAGCGCCGCGCGGACCCGGCCGACCAGCCGGGTGGCCAGCAGCGAGTGCCCGCCCAGGTCGAAGAAGTCGTCGTCCACGCCGACCTCGGGCAGTCCCAGCAGCTCGGCGAACAGGCCGCAGAGGATCTCCTGGCGCGGCGTGCGCGGGGCACGGTCGCCGGTGGTGCGTTCGGGCTCGGGCAGGGCGCGGCGGTCGAGCTTGCCGTTCACGGTGAGCGGCAACGCGTCCAGCACCACCAGCGCGGTCGGCACCATGTGCTCCGGCAGCACGGTGGACAGGTGGGCGCGCAGGGCGGTGGTGTCGAGCGGACCCCGCGGCACGACGTACCCGACGAGGGTCTTCAGGCCGGGCCGGTCCTCGCGGACCACGGCCGCGGCGTGCGCCACCGCCGGGTGACCGGTCAGCACGGACTCGATCTCGCCCAGTTCGATCCGGAACCCGCGCAGCTTCACCTGGTGGTCGGCGCGCCCGGCGAACTCCAATTCGCCCTCCGCCGTCCACCGCACGAGGTCGCCCGTGCGGTACATCCGCTCGCCGGGCGCGCCGAACGGGCACGCGGTGAACCGCTCGGCGGTCAGGCCGGGCCGCGCGTGGTAGCCGCGGGCCAGGCCCGCGCCCGCCAGGTACAACTCGCCGACCACGCCCACCGCCACGGGTTCCAGCCGGGCGTCGAGCACGTAGGCCCGGCTGTTGGCGACCGGACGGCCGATCGTGGGCGCCGCCGCGCCGGTCGGGGCCACGTCGCCCGCCGTCGCCAGCACCGAGAACTCGGTCGGGCCGTAGTGGTTGACCAGCCGGAACGGCGTGCCGGCCGGCGGGCGTCCGCGCAGCGCGTCACCGCCGGTGAGCACCGCCCGCAGCGAGCCGGCCCGCGCGGCCAGGTCGTCCAGCACGACCTCCAGGCGCGGCGTGGGCAGGAAGCACGTGGTCAGGCCGGTGCGGGCGATCCAGTCCACCAGCCCGTCGGCGAGGGTCGCCGCGGCCGGCAGGTGCACGGACGCGCCCGCGGTGAGGTTCGGCCACAGCTCCCACACCGCCGCGTCGAAGCCCTGCGCGGCGACGTGCCCGGTCCGGTCGGCCGGGGTGATCGCGTGCTCCCGGACGTGCCACGCGCACAGGTCCGCCAGGCCGCCGTGGTCGACCACGACACCCTTGGGGCGGCCCGTCGAGCCGGACGTGTAGATGACGTAGGCGGCATCGGCCGGACCGACCGGCACGTCGACCGGGGCCGCCTCGCCGGTCAGGTCCTCCAGGCAGACGACGGCCGGCGCGGTGACGCGGTCGCGCAGCGCGTGTTCGGTGACCACCACGGGCGCGGCGGAGTCTTCGAGCATGTGCGCCAGGCGGTCGGCCGGGTAGTCCGGGTCGAGCGGCAGGTAGGCCGCGCCACAACGCAGCACGCCCAGCAGCGCCGCGACGCCGGCGGGGGAGCGGCGCACGCACACGCCGACCACCGAGCCGGGCGTCACGCCCAGAGCCAGCAGGTGGTTCGCGACGCGGTCGGCCGCACGGTCGAGTCGAGCGAACGTCAGAGCGTCCACTTCGGACCGGACGGCGAGGGCGTCGGGCGTCTCGCGCGTCCGCCGCCGCACCTGCGCCGGCACGGAAACCCAAGCGTCCGAGGCGACAGCGGTGTCGTTCCAGCGGTCGAGGACCAGTTCCCGCTCGCCCGGCAGCAGGACGTCCAGCTCGGCCAGGCGGGTCGTCGGCGCGGCCGACGCGAGCAGCCGGCCCACGCGGGTCAGCAGGGAGCGCGCGGTGGTCTCGTCGAACAGGTCCGTGGCGTACTCGACGTTGGCGGTCAGGCCGTCCGCGTGCTCGGTGAACGCCAGCACCAGGTCGAACTTGGCCGTGCCGGTCCAGGTCGGCACCGGCTCGACGGCCAGGCCGGGCAGCGGCGCCGCGTCGCCGCCGGCGGCGTTCTGCACCACCAGGGTCACCTGGAACAGGGGGTGCCGGGACAGCGAGCGGGGCGGGTTCAGCTCCTCCACCACCCGGTCGAACGGCACGTCCTGGTGGTCGTACGCGGCGAGGTCGGCGGCGCGGACGCGGGCCAGCAGCTCGCCGAACTCCGGGTCGCCGGAGGTGTCCACCCGCAGGGCCAGGGTGTTGACGAAGAAGCCCACGGCGTCGTCCAGGGCCTCGTCGGTGCGACCGCCGACCGGTGAGCCGACCACGACGTCCGTGCCCGCGCCGAGCCGGGTCAGCAGGGCGGCGAGGGCGGTGTGCAGGACCATGAACGTGGTGCCGCCGGTCGCCTCGGCCAATGACCGCACGGCGTCGCGCACGTCCCCGCCGAACTCGACGGCCGCCAGCCCGCCCCGCCCGGACGCCACCGCCGGGCGCGGCCGGTCGGTCGGCAGGTCGAGCTGCTCGGGCGCACCGGCGAGGGTGTCGCGCCAGAACCGGAGCTGACGGGCGGCGAGGCTGTCCGGGTCGTCCGCGTCGCCGAGCAGTTCCCGTTGCCACAGGGCGTAGTCCGCGTACTGGACGGGCAGCGGGGCCCAGTCGGGCGCGGCGCCGCCGGCGCGGGCGGTGTAGGCGGTGGCCAGGTCGCGCAGCAGCGGGCCCTTGGACCAGCCGTCGCTGGCGATGTGGTGCAGCACCAGCAGGAGCACGTGCTCGTCCGGGGACACCGCCAGCAGGTGCGCCCGCAGCGGCGTCTCGTCGGCGAGGTCGAACACGTGCGCCGACAGCTCCGCCAGGTCCGCCTCGCCGGCCGGGAGGAGTTCCGGCGCGGTGTCCAGGACGCGTTGCGCCGGCACGCCGTCCACCTGCGGGAAGACCGTGCGCAGCGACTCGTGCCGGGCCACCACGTCACCCAGCGCGGCGCGCAGCGCGTCGACGTCCAGCGGTCCGCGCAGCCGCAGCGCCCACGGCGAGTTGTACGCCGCCGTGCCGCCGTTGACCTGGTCGAGCAGCCACAGCCGCTGCTGGGCGTGGGACAGCGGCACCGGGTCGGGCCGGTCGACCGGGCGCAGGGCGGGGCGCGCCGCGCCGGTGCCCAGCCGTGCCGCCAGGCCTCGCGGGGTCGGTGCGGCGAACACGTCGCGGATGCCGAGTTCGGCGCCCAGGGCCGCGCGCACCGCGCTCACGAGCCGGGTCGCGAGCAGCGAGTGCCCGCCGAGCGCGAAGAAGTCGTCCTCCGCGCCCGCCCGCGGCACCCGCAGCACCCGCGCGAACAGGCCGCACAGGATCTCCTCCTGCGGGGTGCGCGGCTCGCGGTCGACCGCGGCGGGCGAGGGCAGCGCCCGCCGGTCCAGCTTGCCGTTCGGGGTGCGCGGCAGCTCGTCCAGCACGACGACCGCCGACGGCACCAGGTGCTCGGGCAGCCGCGCGGCGACGTGGTCGCGGACCGCCGCCGGCTCGACGTCACCCACCACGTACGCGACGAGGCGGTCCTCGCGGACCACGACGGCCGCGCCCGTGACGCCCGGGTGCGCCGCCACGGCGGCCTGCACCTCGGCGGGCTCCACCCGGAACCCGCGCAGCTTCACCTGGTCGTCCGCCCGCCCCACGTACTCCAGGACGCCGTCGAGGCGCAGCCGCACCAGGTCGCCCGTCCGGTACACGCGCCGGCCGGCGTGGAACGGGTCGGCGACGAACCGCGCCGCCGTCGCACCCGGCGCGCCCAGGTAGCCGTGCGCGAGACCGCCGCCACCCAGGTACAGCTCGCCGACGCCGCCGGGCGGCACGAGCGCCAGCCGGGCGTCCAGGACGTAGCCGTGCTTGCCGGCGACCGGGCGGCCGATCGGGACGCAGCGCCCGGTGAGGTCGGCGGCGGTGATCTCGTGCGCGGTGCTGTAGCCCATGCTCTCGACCGGGCCGTAGCCGTTGGTCAACCGGACGTGCCCGTGGTCGCGCAACGCCTTGGCCGCGTGCGCGGCGGACGCGGGCTCACCGCCGGTCATGGCGTGCCGCACGGTCGCGAAGACCTCGGGGTGCTCGTCCAGCACGAAGTTGAACAGGCTGGCCGAGCCCTTGAACACGGTGACCCCGTGCTCGACCACCAGCCGGGCGATGGCCGCCGGGTCGGGCGCGCCCGCCGGGTGCAGCACGCACGTGCCGCCGTGCAGCAGCGGGCCGAGCAGTTCGGTGGCGAACGCGTCCCACGACACGGGCGCGGCCTGGAGCCAGACGGCGTCGAACTCGGCGTACTCCTGGCCGGTCAGGGTGGTGACCAGGGCCCGGTGCGGCGCCACGACGCCCTTGGGCTCGCCCGTCGAGCCGGAGGTGAACATGACGACCGCGGGCGACTCGGCGGGCACTACGAGCGCGGGCGCGTGGTCCGGGCCGGGCGCGAACGGATCGACGACCTCCGCCCCGTCCAACGGCGCGCCGACGACCAGTGACGCACCCGCGCGGCGCACGGTGGATCGCCGGCGCTCCAGGGGGAAACCGGTGTCCAGCAACGTGTAGCAGCCGCCCGCCTTGAGCACGCCCAGCAGCGCGGCGACCAGCGCCGGCCCCCGGTCGAGGTGGACGGCCACCGCCGCGCCCGGCGTCAGGCCGCGGTCGAGCAGGCGGTGGGCGATCCGGTTGGCCCACGCGTCCAGCTCGCCGTAGGTGACGCGCCCGCCGTCGTGGACCAGCGCCGCCTTGTCCGGGTGCCGCCGTGCCCGCGCGGTGAACAGGTCGTGCGCGGTGGCGTCGACGGGGGTGGTGCCCGGTTCGGTCAGCGCGGCGCGCTCGTCGTCGTCGAGCAGCGGCAGCGCGCCCAGGCGGGTGTGCGGGTCGGCCGCGACCGCGGTCAGCAGGCGCACCAGCCGCCGGCCGAGGGCGACGACCGTCGCGCGGTCGAACAGGCCGGTCGAGTAGTCCCAGTTCACCCGCAGCCCGCCGGCGGCCGGCCGCTCGGCGAAGCCCACGGTCATGTCGAACTTCACCGAGCCGGTGCCCAGCCGCACCGGTTCCACGGCCAGGCCGGGCAGGGCGGGGGCGTCCCCGCCGCCCTCGGCCGTGTGCACGAGCATCACCTGGAACAGCGGGTGCCGGGACAGCGAGCGGGGCGGGTTCAACTCCTCCACGACCCGTTCGAAGGGCACGTCCTGGTTGGCGTACGCCGTCAGGTCGGTGTCGCGGACCCGGTCCAGCAACTCGGCGAACGTGGGGTCGCCGCCGGTGTCGGTGCGCAGCACCAGCGTGTTGACGAAGAAGCCCACGAGGTCGTCCAGCGCCTCGTCACCGCGCCCGGCGACGGCCGTGCCCAGCGGGACGTCCGTGCCGCCGCCGTGCCGGGTGAGCAGCGCGGCCACCGCAGCCTGCGCCACCATGAACAGCGTCGTCCCGGTGGTCGCGGCCAGGTCCAGCAGCGCGCGGTGCACGTCCGCCGGCACGTCCACCGGCACGGAGTCGCCGCGCCGCACGGCCGTGGGCGGGCGGGACCGGTCCGCCGGGAAGCCCACCTCGACCGGCAGGCCGGCCAGGGTGTCCGCCCAGTGCCGGACCTGCCGCGCGAACCGGCTGCCGGGGTCGTCGGGGTCGCCCAGCACGTCCTGCTGCCAGTAGGTGTAGTCGGCGTACTGCACGGGCAGCTCGGCGAACTCCGGAGCGCGTCCGGCGACCCGCGCGGCGTACGCGGTCGCCAGGTCGCGGACCAGCGGACCGGTCGAGCCGCCGTCGCCCGCGATGTGGTGCAGCAGGATCAGCAGCACGTGGTCGTCGTCCACGGTGAACAGTCGCGTGTGGACCGGCGGTGCGGCGGTCAGGTCGAAGACGTGCCGCGCGGCCTCCTCCAGCGCGGATCGCAGGTCCTCGGCCGGGACCTCGGTCACCGGCAGCTCCACCGCCGTCGCGCGGACGTCCTGGTACGGCTCGCCGTCGACCTCGGGGTACGCGGTGCGCAGCACCTCGTGCCGCTCCACCACGTCGGCCAGCGCGCACCGCAGCGCGGTGGCGTCGAGCTTCCCGCGCAGGCGCAGCGCGACCGGGATGTTGTAGCCGGCGCCCGGTTCGGCCCGGCTGAGGAACCACAGCCGCCGCTGCGTGAACGACAGGGGGATGCGCGTGCTCACTGGACTCCCTCCGACCGGCTCCGGCGCCGCAGTGCGGGACGGGCCTGCTCCGCGTGGCCCAGGCGCTCGACGAGCGCGGCCACGGTGCGGTGCTCGAACACGGACTTGATGGACAGCTCGGCGCCGAACGCCGAGCGGACGCGGCTGATCAGGCGCGTCACCAGCAGCGAGTGGCCACCGAGGGCGAAGAAGTCGTCGTCGGCGCCCACCTCGCCGACCAGGCCCAGGACTTCGGCGAACAGCGCGCACATCACCTCTTCGGCCGGGGTGGCGGGCCGCCGCCCGGCGGGCCGGGCCAGGTAGTCGGGCGGCGGCAGCGCGGCCCGGTCGAGCTTGCCGTTGGCGTTGCGCGGCAGCACGTCCATCCGCACGTACGCGCTCGGCCGCAGGTGCTCGGGCAGGTGCTCCTCGGCGTGCGCCCGCAGCGACGCCGCGTCCGGCTCCGCGCCGGGCTCGGCCACCACGTAGGCCACCAGCCGCTTGTCGCCGGGCCGGTCCTCGCGGACCACCACGGCCGCCTGCCGCACCGCCGGGTGGCGGGTCAGCGCGCCTGCCACCTCGGCCGGCTCGACCCGGAACCCGCGAATCTTGATCTGGTCGTCGGCGCGGCCCAGGAAGTCCAGGACGCCGTCCGCCCGCCACTTCACCAGGTCACCGGTCCGGTACATCCTCGCGCCGGGCTCGAACGGGCAGGCGACGAACCGCTCGGCGGTCTGCGCCGGCGCGCCCAGGTAGCCGCGCGCCAGGCCGACCCCCGTCATGTACAGCTCTCCGACCACGCCGGGCGGCAGCACGTTGAGGTGGTCGTCCAGCACGTAGAAGCCCTTGTTGACGATCGGCCGGCCGACCGGGATGGACGGCAGGTCGGTGTCCTCCAGCCGCACCCGGTGGCAGACCGTGAAGATCATGTTCTCCACCGGGGAGTAGCCGTTGACCAGCCGCACGCCGGGGTGCCGGTCCAGCAGCTTGCGCAGGTGCGCCACGGACGCGGGCTCGCCGCCGGTCATGATCTGGCGCACCCCGGCCAGGGCCGTCGGGTACTCGTCGAGCAGGTGGTTGAGCAGGCTCGCCGACAGGTGGACGGTCGTGATCCGGTGCTCCGCCACCAGCGCGCCGATCAGCGCGGGTTCGGGCGTCGGGCCGGGCTGGAGCACGCACGTCGCGCCGGACAGCAGCGGCCCGAACAGCTCCAGCGCGAACGCGTCCCACGACACCGGCGAGCACTGGAGCCACACGTGGTCCGGGGCGAAGTCCACGTACTCCTGGCTGAGCAGGGTGCCGACCAGGGCGCGGTGCGGCGCGACGACGCCCTTGGGCACGCCGGTGGAGCCGGAGGTGAACATGACGCACGCGACGTCCTCGGGTGAGACCGCCACGCCCGGCGGAGTCGCCGGGTGGGCGTCGACCCGGGGCCGGTCGACCAGCACGGTGGACACGTCCGGCAGCCGGTCGGCCAGCGCGGTCGAGGTGACGACGACGGGTGTCCCGGTCCGGTCGACGAGGTCCGCCAGCCGACGCCGCGGGAACCGCGGGTCGAGCGCCGTGTACCCCGCGCCGGCCGTCAGCGCGCCCAGCACGGCCACCACCAGGTCCGGGTCGCGGTCCAGCAGGACGCCGACGACCTGACCGGCCCGCACGCCGCGCGCCACCAGCTCGTGGGCCAGCCGGTTCGCCCGGTCGACCAGCTCGCGGTACGTGACGCGCACGTCGCCGTGCACCAGGGCCACCGCGTCGGGTGTGCGGTCCGCCTGCGCCGCCACGAGTTCGTGGGCGCAGCGGTCCACCGGCGCGTCCGCGGCGGTGTCCGTCCACGCGGCCAGCAGGCCGCGCCGCTCCTGCGGGTCGAGCAGCTCGGGACGGCTGATCCGCGCGTCCGGGTCGGCCACCACGGCCGTGAACATCCGGGCCAGGCGGGCGGCCAGCGCCGTGGCCGTGCCGCGGTCGAACAGGTCCGTGGCGAACTCCAGCGCGCCGGTGATCCCGGCGGGCGCGCCCGCGTCGTCGTGCTCCTCGCGCAGGCCGAGGGTGAGGTCGAACTTGGCGCTCGCGGTGTCCACCGGGCTGATCTCGGCGGTGAGGCCGGGCATCTCGACGGTGGCCGCCGCGTTGTTCTGCAGCACCAGCATGACCTGGAACAGCGGGTGCCGGGACAGCGAGCGGGTCGGGTTGAGCTCCTCCACCAGCCGGTCGAACGGGACGTCCTGGTGGTCGTAGGCGGCCAGGTCGGTGTCGCGGACGCGGGCCAGCAGCTCGGTGAACGTCGGGTCGCCGCTGGTGTCGGTGCGCAGGACCAGGGTGTTGACGAAGAACCCCACCAGGTCGTCCAGCGCCTCGTCGGTCCGACCCGCGACCGGGGAACCGGCGGGCACGTCGGTGCCCGCGCCGAGCCGCGTCAGCAGCGCCGCGAACCCGGCCTGGAGCACCATGAACAACGTCGTGCCGGTGGCGCGGGCCAGGTCGAGCAGCGCCCGGTGCACGGCGGCGTCCACCGCGACCGGCACCGACTCGCCGTGCCCGGACGGCGTCACGGGACGCGCCCGGTCGGCGGGCAGCGGCAGCTCGTCCGGCACGCCGGCCAGCGCCCGCCGCCAGAACTCCAACTGCCGGGCCAGCGGGCTCGTCGGGTCGTCCGGGTCGCCGAGCAGTTCCCGTTGCCACAGCGTGTAGTCCGCGTACTGGACGGGCAGCGGGGCCCAGTCCGGCGCGTGGCCCGCCAGTCGGGCCGCGTACGCGTCGGTCAGGTCGCCGAGCAGCGGGCCGAGCGACCAGCCGTCACCGGCGATGTGGTGCAGCACCAGCAGGAGCACGTGCTCGTCGTCGGCGACGCGCAGCAGCGACGCCCGCACCGGCAGCTCGGCCGTCAGGTCGAACGCCTCCCGTGCGGCGGCGAGCGCGAGACCGTCCACATCGGACTCTTTTGCGTCCCGCACCGGCAACGACAGCACCACGTCCGCCGCCGGTCGCACCACCTGCCGCGGCACGCCGTCGATCGACGGGAACACCGTGCGCAGCGACTCGTGCCGCCGCACCACGTCGGTCAACGCCGCCCGCAGCGCCGCCACGTCCAGCGCGCCCCGCAACCGCACCGTGTGCGGCACGTTGTACGCCGCGCCCGCGCCCTCCAACTGGTCGATGAACCACAGGCGGGCCTGCGCGTAGGACAGCGGCACCTCGTCCGGTCGCGGCACGGGGGTGAGCGCGAGCCGGTCGGCCACGCGGTCGAGCCGCCCGCACAGCCCGGCCGGGGTGGGCGCGTCGAACAGGTCGCGGACGGCGATCTCGGCGTCGAGGGCGGCACGGACCCGGCCGATGAGCTTGGCCGCGAGCAGCGAGTGCCCGCCCAGGTCGAAGAAGTCGTCGTCCACGCCGATCTCGTCCGCGGACCGGCCGAGCACGTCGGCGAACAGCCCGACCATGATCGTCTCGCGCGGGGTGCGGGGTGCGCGTCGCCCGGTTTCGGCGTCCCGCGTCGGCGCGGGCAACTGCGTCCGGTCGAGCTTCCCGTTGGCGTTGAGCGGGATGCGGTCCATCGCCACGTACGCGGCGGGCCGCAGGTGGCTCGGCAGCACGGCCGCCGCGTGGGCGGACAGCGCGGCGTGGTCGAACGCCCCTTCCGGCACGACGTAGGCGACCAGCCGCTTGTCACCCGGCCGGTCCTCGCGGACCACGACGGCCGAGCGGCGCACGCCCGGGTGCTCGTCCAGGGCGGCCACGACCTCGCCGGGCTCGATGCGGAACCCGCGGATCTTGACCTGGTCGTCCGCGCGGCCGACGAACTCCAACCGGCCGTCCGACCGCCACTTCACCAGGTCGCCCGTGCGGTACATCCGTGCGCCGGGCTCGAACGGGCACGCGACGAACCGCTCCGCCGTCAGCCCCGGCTCGCCCGCGTAGCCCAGCGCCGAACCCACGCCCGTCACGTACAGCTCGCCCGGCACGCCGGGGGCCACCGGCTCCAGCCGGTCGTCCACCACGTAGGAGCGCTTGTCGGCGAGCGCGAGACCGATCGGGACGGGGGCCTCGCCGGGTGCCGCGTCGTGGAAGCACGTGTAGACCATGTGCTCGGCCGGGCCGTAGCCGTTGACCACGCGGATGCCCGGGTGCTCGCGCAGCAGCCGCGCGAGGTGCGCCGGTGACGCCGCCTCGCCGCCGGTCATGACGACCCGCAGCACGTCGAACACGTGCGGGTGCTCGTCGACCATGTAGTTGAGCAGGCTCGCGGACAGGAACGTCGTCGTGACGCCGTGCGCGGCCACCAGGTCGGCGATCAGGGCCGGCTCGGGCGTGCGGCCGGGCTGGAGCACGCACGTCGCGCCGGACAGCAGCGCGCCGAACAGCTCCAGCACGAACCCGTCCCACGGCAGCGGTGCGCTCTGCAACCACACCTGGTCCGGCGACGGGTCGAAGTAGTCCTGGCCGACGAGCGTGCGGACGATCGCGCGGTGCGGGGCCAGCACGCCCTTGGGCCGGCCGGTCGAGCCGGACGTGAAGATGACGCACGCCGGCGCGGACGGGTCCACGGCGACGTCCGGGGACCGATCGCAGGACGCGGGGGCTTCGGCGATGTCGATCAACCGACGGCCGTCCAGCCGGTGGTCGGCGTCGGTGAGGACCGCGGTGGCCCCGGCGGCGTCCAGCACGGCGGCCATCCGCCGCGCCGGCGAGCCCGGGTCGAGCAGGGTGAACGCCCCGCCGGCCTTGAGCACCGCCAGCACCGCCACGACGAGGTCCGGGCCGCGTTCGAGCAGCACGCCCACGAGGTCGCCGGGCCGCACCCCGGAGTCGAGCAGGTGGTGGGCGACCAGGTTCGCGGCGGCGTCGAGTTCGGCGTAGGACGTGCGACGGCCGTCGAAGACCAGCGCGGTGGCGTCGGGGGTCGCGGCGGCGTGGGCGGCGATCACCTCGTGCGCCGTGCGGTCGTCCACGACCCGGGCGGGTGCGCCCGGGGATCCGGCGGTGAGGCGGGCGCGTTCGGCCGGGGTGAGCACGTCGAGCGCGCCGACGCGGGCGCCGGGGTCGGCGGCGACGGCCGCCAGGAGGCTCGCGAACCGGTCCACCAGCGCGGCGGCCGTCGCGTGGTCGAACAGGTCGGCGGCGTACTCCAGCGCGCCGGTGACGCCACCGCCGGGCTCCTCGCCGAGGCTCAGGGTGAGGTCGAACTTCGCCGCGCCCATGTCCACCGGGGCGACCTCGACCTCCAGCCCCGGCAGCTCGACGCGGTCGTTGGTGTTGTTCTGCACCACGAACGCCACCTGGAACAGCGGGTGCGTGCCGGGCTTGCGGACGGGGTTGAGCTCCTCGACCAGCCGGTCGAACGGGAGGTCTTGGTGGTCGTGGGCGGCGAGGTCGGTGTCGCGGACGCGGGCGAGGAGTTCGGTGAACGTGGGGTCGCCGCTGGTGTCGGTGCGCAGGACGAGGGTGTTGACGAAGAAGCCGACCAGGTCGTCGAGGGCTTCGTCGGTGCGGCCGGCGACGGGTGTGCCGATGGGGATGTCGGTGCCCGCGCCGAGGCGGGTCAGCAGCGCGGCGAAGGCCGCCTGGAACACCATGAACAGGGTCACGCCGTGCGCCCGTGCCACGTCGAGCAGCGTCGCGTGCAGGTCGGGGCCGAGACGGACGTCCACCAGCCCGCCGACGCCGGTCCGATCGGCCGTGCGCGGCCGATCGGTCGGCAGCGGCACCTCGTGGGGCAGCTCGGCGAGTGCCCGCCGCCAGAACTCCAGCTGGGGTTCGGCGAGGTCGTCGAGCAGTTCCCGTTGCCACAGCGTGTAGTCGGCGTACTGCACGGGCAGCGGCGACCAGCCGGGCGCGCCGCCGGCCAGGCGTGCGGTGTAGGCCTCGGCGAGGTCGCGCAGCAGCGGCCCCATCGACCAGCCGTCACCGGCGATGTGGTGCAGCACCAGCAGGAGCACGTGCTCGTCGTCGGCGACGCGCAGCAGCGACGCCCGGACCGGCGGCTGCGCCGTCAGGTCGAACGGCTCACGTGCGGCACCGACAACGTCCACACCAGACAGAACCGGCAAGTCCACGTGTGCGGGCAAGACCAGCTGGCGCGGTTCGCCGTCCACCGACGGGAAGACGGTGCGCAGGGCTTCGTGCCGGTCCACCACGTCGGTCAAGGCGGCCCGCAGTGCGGTCACGTCGAGTTCGCCGCGCAGCCGCACGGTGTGCGCCACGTTGTACGCGGGGTTGGGGCCGCGCAACTGGTCCACGAACCACAGGCGGGCCTGCGCGGGTGCGAGCGGCGTCCACTCCGGGCGATCGACCGCGCGCAACGGGACGCGGGCGGACCGGGCCCGGTCGAGGCGTTGCGCGAGCGTCGCCGGGGTCGGCGCGTCGAACAGGTCGCGGACGCCCAGTTCGGCGTCCAGGGCGCGGCGGGCGCGGGCCACGAGCTTGGCCGCCAGCAGCGAGTGGCCGCCCAGGGCGAAGAAGTCGTCGTCGAGGTCCACCCGGTCCTCGGGCAGACCGAGCACGTCGGCGAAGAGCCCGACCACGATCCGCTCCCGCGCGGTGCGGGGTCGGCGGCGGGCAGTCGGGGTCGCCTCCGGCACGGGCAGCGCCGCGCGGTCCAGCTTGCCGTTGGGGGTCAACGGGAGCGCGTCGAGCAGCACGTACGCGCTCGGGCGCAGGTGTTCCGGCAGGGCCGAGGCGTGCGCCCGCAGGTCCGCCACCGCCAGGCCGGGCGCGACCGCGTACGCGACGAGCCGCTTGTCACCGGGGCGGTCCTCGCGCACGACCACCGCCGCGTCCACGACGTCGTCGTGCGCCGTGAGGGCCGCCCGGACTTCGGCGGGTTCGACGCGGAAGCCGCGGATCTTGATCTGGTCGTCGGCGCGGCCGAGGTAGTCCAGGGTGCCGTTTTCGCGCCACTTGACGAGGTCGCCGGTGCGGTACATGCGTTGGCCGGTCTGGAAGGGG
>NZ_BAAABU010000027.1:0-105110 GCF_039521145.1 Saccharothrix mutabilis subsp. mutabilis | reverse complement strand
ACGCCTCCGCCGCCCCTGGCCACAGTCGATACGTCGGACCTTCCGATCATCATGCCGCTTAAGTAAGCGGCATTGGCCCGAAGGGCTACCACAGATTCGCCTGGGTGCAGCCGAAATTTTTGTGAGGGACGAGCAAAAATTTCAGCGGCACCCAGGCGAATCTGTGGTTGGCTCCGCCAGGCCATACGGGGAGGACGGAAAAGCCCCCTCTTTTGCTCTTCCTCCCCGGCGGCCTGCCCGCCGGCGAGGCTCTCTTGATCTTTGAACTCACGCTGTCGCTCTCAAGCCCTCGCTTCGCGGGTCCTAACAGGACGCGCTCCGCTCTCTTGACCTCGGACGCGCTTCGCGCTCTTGAGCGCTTCGCGCGTTGAAGGACGCGCTGGCGCGCTCTAAAGCTAAAAGCGGCCGGGAGGCCTCCAGTGGGGGGAAGGGCCTGCGTGTTCCCCACCGCATGACCTGGCGGAGCCGACCACAGATTGCCGGGGTCGGTCGAAAAACTTTGCTCGTTCCTCGCAAACTTTTTGGCCCGACCCCGGCAATCTGTGGTAGCCCTTCGGGCAGGTCATACGGTGGGGAACACGGAGGCCCCTTGTGGCTGGGAGCCCAGCCCGCCGCGCGGAGCGCGGCGAAGAACGCCGCTGCGCGGCGAAGAACCGCCGCTGCGCGGCGAAAGGCCGCGCGCCGCGCGAAAAGAAGCGTCGATTGCGGCGTCAACGGCGGCGGGATCGTGAGCGGTGTTCCCGAACGGGTTCCGCCACCCGAGGGCCGCCGTTCACCCGCAACCCCTCCACCACCCGCACGATGGTGCGCTCGACCTCCGCACTCGCCTTCTTCGGGTCAGCCGCCCCGGCGATCATGCTCGCCCCGGCCGACAACGACCCGAACAGCAACCGGGCCATCGTCTCGACCGGCAGCTGCTCCAACTCGCCACTGGTGATCAACACCTCGATGGTCGACCGCAGCAGCCCGTAGCTGAAGTGCTCCTCCGCCTCGCGCCACCGCTCCCAGCCCATCACCACGGGAGCCTCGTGGATCACGATCCGCTGGTACGACGGCTCCAGGCACACCCGCACGTACGCGCGCAGGCCCGCGATGGCCGTGTCCCACGGGTCGCCGGGTGCGCTGACGATCTCGCCGAGCTTGCGCATGAACGCGTTCTCGACCGAGTCGAAGGCGGCCTCGAACAGCGCCTGCTTGCCGCTGAAGTGGTGGTACAGCGCGCCCTTCGTCAGGCGGGCCCGCTTGGCGACCTCGTCCAGCGAGGTGCCGGCGTACCCCCGTTTGGTGAACAGCTCGACGGCACTGTCCACCAGGGCCTGCCTGGTGGACTCCGAGTACTCGACACGCCTGGACCGCACTGTCACCACGTTCACAACCGTACGACATACCGACGGTACGTACTCGTGGTATGTTCGCCCTATCGGCCATACCGGCGGTATGCCAGAGACCTCAGGTATGAGCCGCATCACGAGAGGAGGGCGTGATCATGAGCTGGACCGACTTCTACCGACGGCGTGACGCTCTGGACGCCGTGCTCGACGCCGCGTCCGACGACCCCGCGGCGCCCCTGACCTTCGACCACGACCTGTTCGCCACCGAGGACGAGCTGCTCGCGGCCCTGCACTACCGGTGGATGCAGCAGCTCACCGGGCGCCTGGGCGTCGCGCTGGAGGACGCCGCGGGCGACCGCGTCGAGACCGTCACCCACACCTGGCGCGCGCTGGCCGCCGAGCAGCCCGTCCTGCGGGCCGTGCTGGACGAGCACCTGACCGCCCAGGACGCGGTCGAGCGCGAGCAGCGGCTGCTCGCCCTGACCGCCGGGCTCGCGGACCTCACCGAGCCGTCCGACGAGATCGCCAAGGTCGGCGCCGCGTTCCTGGCGCTGGTCCGCAACGCGCCGCGCGCGAAGGCCCCGGCCCGCCACCGCAGGCTCGCCAAGAGCGCCTGACTTGCTGTTGGGTGGTGACCATGGCGAAGTGGACCGAAGCGGACATCCCCGACCAGACCGGCCGCACCGTGCTGGTGACCGGGGCGAACTCGGGCCTCGGGCTGCGCACCGCCGAGGTGCTGGCCGGGAAGGGCGCGCGCGTCCTGATGGCCTGCCGGTCGCCTGAACGCGGGCAGCGCGCGCTGGAACGGGTCGGGAACAAGGCCGAGCTGGTCGAGCTGGACCTGGCCGACCTGGGCTCGGTGCACGACGCCGCGAAGGCCGTCCGCGAGCGCACCGACCGGCTCGACGTGCTGGTCAACAACGCCGGGGTGATGGCGGTGCCGCCGGGGCGCACCGCCGACGGCTTCGAGCGCCAGTTCGGCACCAACCACCTGGGCCACGCGGCCCTCACCTGGCTGTTGATGCCGCTGCTCAAGGCCACCCCGCACGCCCGCGTGGTCACCGTGTCGAGCATGGCCCACCAGCTGGGCGCGATCGACCTGGCCGACCCGAACTACGAGGTCCGCCGCTACTCGTCGTGGGGCGCGTACGGGCAGTCCAAGCTGGCCAACCTGCTCTTCGCGCGCGAGCTGGAACGCCGGTGCCGGGCCGCGGGCGTGGACGTGACGTCGGTCGCGGCCCACCCCGGAGTGACGGCGACCGAGCTGAGCACCAACATGGCCCGCTCGCGGCGCAACCCGGTCATGTCGGTCGGGGCCAAGATCAGCGACTTCTTCGCCCAGTCCGTCGAGATGGGGACGTTGCCGCAGCTCTACGCGGCGACCGCGCCGGACGTCGTCGGCGGCGCGTACTACGGCCCCGACGGGTTCCGCGGGATGCGCGGGCACCCCACCCGTTCGGGGTCCACGGCGGCGGCCAAGGACGAGCTGGCCGCGAGCCGCCTGTGGGACCTGACGGCCAAGCTCACGGGCGTCGCGCCGGACCCGGCGTGACGTAGTGTTGAGGCCGTGACCGTCGTACCTGAAGGTCGGAAGCTGCTGCGCCTAGAGGTGCGCAACAGCCAAACGCCCATCGAGAAGAAGCCCTCGTGGATCAAGACCAAGGCGAAGATGGGCCCCGAGTACCGGGAGCTCAAGGGTCTGGTCAAGCGCGAGGGCCTGCACACGGTGTGCGAAGAGGCCGGTTGTCCCAACATCTACGAGTGCTGGGAAGACCGGGAGGCCACCTTCCTCATCGGTGGCGAGCAGTGCACCCGACGCTGCGACTTCTGCCAGATCGACACCGGCAAGCCCGCGGACCTCGACCGCGACGAGCCGCGCCGGGTCGCCGAGTCCGTCCAGGCCATGGGCCTGCGCTACTCCACCGTCACGGGTGTGGCGCGTGACGACCTCGAAGACGGCGGCGCGTGGCTGTACGCCGAGACCGTCCGCCAGATCCACGCGCTCAACCCGGGCACGGGCGTCGAGCTGCTGATCCCGGACTTCAACGCGGTGCCCGAGCAGCTGGCCGAGGTGTTCGACTCGCGCCCCGAGGTGCTCGCGCACAACCTGGAGACCGTGCCGCGGATCTTCAAGCGCATCCGCCCGGCGTTCCGCTACGAGCGGTCGCTGGAGGTCATCACGAAGGCCCGCGAGGCCGGCCTGGTGACCAAGTCGAACCTCATCCTCGGCATGGGCGAGACGCCGGAGGAGGTGACCGAGGCGCTGCACGACCTGCACGACGCGGGCTGCGAGATCATCACGATCACGCAGTACCTGCGCCCGTCGCCGCGGCACCACCCGGTCGAGCGCTGGGTGAAGCCGGAGGAGTTCGTGGTGCACAAGGAGACCGCCGAGGGCATCGGCTTCTCCGGCGTCATGGCGGGCCCGCTGGTCCGCTCCTCCTACCGCGCGGGACGCCTGTACGCGCAGGCCGTGCAGAAGCGCGGCGACGTGCTCCCGGAGAACCTGCGCCACCTGCTGGAGGCGGGCGGCGCGGCCCAGGAGATCACCTCGCTGCTGGCCCGCTAGGCAGCTCGTCGGAAGCCCCCGGCCGGCGCGGTCGGGGGCTTCGTCATGCCGAAGACCGCCGCCGCACCACCGCGGCCCCCACGACGAACAACGCGCCCACCACGGTCACCGGCGCGGCCCAGGCGAGCCGCTCCACCCGCAGCCGCGAGCAGATCTCGACCAGCGCGCCCCCTTCGGCCTCGACGGCGACCTCGTCGAACCCCATGCCCACGCTGTTGCCGCACGAGACGGCGACGCCCGAGGGCGAGTCGGTGGACAGCGGCAGCAACATGATCAACAACCCGGCCAGGAAGAAAGCGACCCCCACCACCGCGGCGACCGTCTTGGGCGACATGGCGGACAAGCTACGTCCTGAACGCTGTTAGGCATAGGGGGCGCACCACCCCCGCAGCCCCGGTTGGCAACCCCTAATCCGGCGTGGCGAGGCGTCGGGAGGGCGTGCGGACGGCTCAGCGGCGGTCGGCCGTCCCCCGCGCCACCGCGTCGACCAGGAGCGGCGTCACGTCGTCCACGCCCCACAGTTCGAGCAGGCTGGACACGGCGTGACGGATGCCTTCGTAACTTTCCGTCGGCAGATCCGGGGGGAGCTTGACGTGGAGCTCCGGGTTGTGCATCGGTCCAGCGTCCCTGTCGGCGTAACCGGTCCGCAATACCCTGATGGTGGACATCGCGGGTGCGGAATTGCGAAATGCCGCGACCGCCTCGGGAAGGCGATTACCGGCGATTTGTGAAATACCCCACACTGGTGGGCGCGACAGGATTCGAACCTGCGACCGCTCGGGTGTAAACCGAGTGCTCTTCCGCTGAGCTACACGCCCGGTCCGGGGTCGGCCGACCGGCCGACTCCGGGGCAAACGCTATCAGGCCCCCAGCTCGGCGACGGCCTTCTTCCACGCCTCCTGGTCGCGCGCCTCGCCCGGCGCGTTGACCTCGGCGTAGCGGACCACGCCCTCGGTGTCGATCAGGAACGTGCCGCGGTTGGCCAGGCCCGCGGCCTCGTTGAACACGCCGTACTCCGTCGCGACCTTGCCGTGCGGCCAGAAGTCGGAGAGCAGCGGGAAGGTGTAGCCCTGCTGCTCCGCCCACGCCTTCAGGCTGAACGGCGTGTCCACGGACACGCCGATGACCTGCACGTTCTCGCCCTCGTACGTGGCCAGCTCGTCGCGCACCTGGCACAGCTCGCCCGTGCAGATGCCGCTGAACGCGAACGGGTAGAACACCAGCAGGACGTTGCGCTCGCCGCGGAACGACGACAGCGTCACCGGCTGCTTGTTGTAGTCGTTGAGCGTGAAGTCCGGAGCCTGCGAACCGACCTCGACCGACATTCCTCGCCCTTCCGCCAAGTGGAAATGTGCCCAGCCCAAGAAGACGGGCTCCGTGCGGAGCCCGCCGTCGAGCCTAGCGGCACGGGTCGGGGCGGCCGAATGCGACGTCTCAGCGCTTGGACTTGGCGGATTTCGGCGAGACCAGCTTGGTCGCCGCCCAGTCCGCGCTCGCGCTGATGGCGGAGGTCTGGGCGAGCCCCGCGGTCGGCACGGCCTCGGCGATGTCGCTCGGCTCGACGTACCCGGGCCGCCCGGTCTTGGGCGTCAGGACCCAGATCACGCCCTCGTCCGCGAGCGGGCCGATGGCGTCGACCAGGGCGTCCACCAGGTCGCCGTCGTCCTCGCGCCACCACAGCAGGACCACGTCCACGACCTCGTCGGCGTCCTCGTCGAGCAGATCGCTGCCGATGCGCTCCTCGACCGCCGCACGGAGGTCGTCGTCGACGTCCTCTCCCCAGCCGATTTCCTGGACCACAGCGCCCGGGTCGATCCCGAGCCTCTCGGCGACACCGACCTTGCCGGCGTCTTCCGCGGCGACCACGGCTTCCACTCCTCCAAGTACACAAGAGCGGCAGCCGGGTTCGACTGCCGCGCGACATCACTACCAGTCGCGGCTAGCGAACACTGTCACACCAGGCAAGCGCAACCGTAAGGGCCGGGACACGCCGCATCGGGTACCCCCGGATGCGGTCCACCATCCGGATGAGGCAGGCTCTACATACCTCCTATTCGCGCGCGCGAGGGACACGATCCAGAACTACTCACCGGTAGCGGTGACGGGACGGTGTCTTGAAGGCAACGATGGGAACCAGAGAACCCCGGATTGAGGAGATCCCTTGAGCCCGCAGAACACTCCCGAACGGGTGCGCGTCATCCGTGACGGCCTGGCCGCCCACCTGCCGGACATCGACCCGGAGGAGACCGCGGAGTGGCTGGAGTCGTTCGACGCCGTGCTCAAGGGCGGCGGTCAGCAGCGAGCCCGGTACCTGATGCTGCGCCTGTTGGAGCGGGCCCGCGAGAGCCACGTCGGCGTCCCCTCGCTGACCAGCACGGACTACGTCAACACCATCCCCACCGAGCGGGAGCCGTGGTTCCCCGGTGACGAGGAGGTGGAGCGGCGCTACCGGGCGTGGATCCGGTGGAACGCGGCGATCACCGTGCACCGCGCGCAGCGGCCCGGCGTCGGTGTCGGCGGTCACATCTCGACCTACGCCTCCAGCGCGAGCCTCTACGAGGTGGGTTTCAACCACTTCTTCCGGGGCAAGGACCACCCGGGTGGTGGTGACCACGTGTTCATCCAGGGCCACGCGTCACCCGGTGTGTACGCGCGGGCGTTCCTGGAGGGCCGCCTGAGCGCCGAGCAGCTCGACGGCTTCCGCCAGGAGCACTCGCACGCCGGCCCCGGCGGCGGCCTGCCGTCCTACCCGCACCCGCGGCTGATGCCGGACTTCTGGGAGTTCCCGACCGTCTCCATGGGCCTGGGCCCGATGAACGCGATCTACCAGGCGCGGTTCAACCGCTACCTGCACGACCGCGGCATCAAGGACACCTCCGACCAGCACGTGTGGGCGTTCCTGGGCGACGGCGAGATGGACGAGCCGGAGTCGCGCGGCCTGCTCCAGGTCGCGGCCAACGAGCAGCTGGACAACCTGACCTTCGTGGTCAACTGCAACCTGCAGCGCCTGGACGGCCCGGTCCGCGGCAACGGCAAGATCATCCAGGAGCTGGAGGCGTTCTTCCGGGGCGCCGGCTGGAACGTCATCAAGGTCATCTGGGGCCGTGAGTGGGACGCCCTGCTGCACGCCGACCGCGACGGCGCGCTGGTGAACCTGATGAACACCACGCCCGACGGCGACTACCAGACCTACAAGGCCAACGACGGCGCGTACGTCAAGGAGCACTTCTTCGGCCGCGACCCGCGGACCAAGGAGCTGGTCGCGCCGATGTCCGACGACGAGGTGTGGAACCTCAAGCGCGGCGGCCACGACTACCGCAAGGTCTACGCGGCGTACAAGGCGGCGGTGGAGCACCACGGCCAGCCGACGGTCATCCTCGCCAAGACCATCAAGGGCTACGGCCTGGGCCCGCACTTCGCGGCGCGCAACGCCACCCACCAGATGAAGAAGATGACCCTGGAGGACCTCAAGCTCTTCCGGGACAGCCTGCGCATCCCGATCTCCGACGCCGACCTCGACCCGTACCTGCCGCCGTACTACCACCCCGGCGACGACGCCCCGGAGATCCAGTACCTGCTGGAGCGCCGCAAGCAGCTCGGCGGGTTCGTGCCCGAGCGCCGGGCGAAGTCCAAGGCGCTGGTGCTGCCCGGCGACAAGGTCTACGACGTGGTGCGCAAGGGCTCGGGCAAGCAGGAGGTCGCCACCACGATGGCGTTCGTCCGGCTGGTCCGCGACCTGGCCAAGGACCCGGAGATCGGCGGCCGGATCGTGCCGATCATCCCGGACGAGGCGCGCACGTTCGGCATGGACTCGATGTTCCCGGCGCAGAAGATCTACAACCCCAACGGGCAGATGTACACGTCCGTGGACGCGCAACTCATGCTGGCGTACAAGGAGTCCGAGCAGGGGCAGATCCTGCACGAGGGCATCAACGAGGCCGGTTCGACGGCGTCGTTCACCGCCGCCGGCACGTCGTACGCGACGCACGGCGAGCCGATGATCCCGATCTACATCTTCTACTCGATGTTCGGGTTCCAGCGGACCGGTGACGGCCTGTGGGCGGCGGCGGACCAGATGGCGCGCGGCTTCGTGCTGGGCGCGACGGCGGGCCGCACGACGCTGACCGGCGAGGGCCTCCAGCACGCCGACGGCCACTCGCTGCTGCTCGCGCACACCAACCCGGCGGTGATCGCCTACGACCCGGCGTGGTCGTTCGAGGTGGCGCACATCGTCAAGGACGGCCTGCGGCGGATGTACGGCGAGAACGCCGAGAACGTCTTCTACTACATGACCGTCTACAACGAGCCGTACCAGCAGCCGGCCGAGCCGGCGGACCTGGACGTGGAGGGCCTGCTCAAGGGCCTCTACCGGTACCAGGCGGGCGGTTCGGCGTCGGGTCCGCGCGCGCAGGTCCTCGCGTCGGGCGTGGCGATGCCGTGGGCGGTCAAGGCGCAGCGGATGCTGGCCGAGGAGTGGGGCGTGCAGGCCGACGTGTGGTCGGCGACGTCGTACTCGGAGCTGCGCCGCGAGGCCGTCGAGGTCGACCGGCACAACCTGCTGCACCCCGACCAGGAGCCGCGCGTGCCGTACGTGACGCAGGTGCTGGCCGACGCGGCCGGCCCGGTCGTGGCGGTGTCGGACTGGATGTCGGCGGTGCCGGACCTGATCCGCCCGTACGTGCCGACCGACATGGTCACCCTGGGCACCGACGGGTTCGGCTTCTCCGACACCCGCCCGGCCGCGCGCCGCCACTTCCTGGTGGACGCGGAGTCGGTCGTGGTGGCCACGCTGCAGGCGCTGGCCAAGCGCGGCGAGGTCGACCAGGCGAAGGTCGTCGAGGCGGCCCGCCGCTACAAGATCGACGACGTGTCGGCGGCCGGCCCGTCCACCACGGACGCGGGCCTCGCCTGACGCACGCGCCGCCGGCGGCGGTGCGCTCGGACGCGGACGCCGGGGATTCCACTCGATCAGGTGGAGTCCCCGGCGTTCGCCGTTCCCGGCCCTGAGCGGCCCGCTGACGGCCGCGACGCCCCTACCGGGGGTCCCGGGAGCCCTCAGACGATCTCCAGGGCCCTGCGGGTCCCTGGCGGTCCGCGCGACAGCGGTGAACCCCCTGTGATCCACGCCATAGAATGGGGTGAGCCCGGCGACGAGGGGGGCAATGGGGACGCCTCGACCCGCCGTCCACCGCACGATGCTGGCCGTGGACGTGTCCGGTTTCGGCGCGCGCGGGCGCACCGGGCAGGAGGCGGTGCGGCGCGGGCTGTACGAGGCGTTGATCCGGGCGTTCGCCGAGTGCGGCGTCCCGTGGACCGACGACTGGGACGGCACCTACCACGAGGACCGGGGCGACGGGCTGTTCGTGCTCATCCCCCACGACGTGCCCAACGGCCGCGTCGTCGGGTCCCTGCCGCACGTGCTGGCGGGCCAGCTGCGCAAGCACAACAAGGCCGCCGCGCCGGACGCCGTGATCCGGCTGCGGGCCGCGATCACCGCGGGCGAGGTGTCCAACGACGGCAACGGCGTGATGGGCGACGGCCTGGTGCTGGCGTTCCGGCTGCTGGAGTCGACGGCGCTGCGCGAGGAGCTGCGCCGCCGGCCGGGCGAGCTGGCGCTGATCGTGTCGGACCGGTTCTTCCGGGACGTCGTGCGCGACGACCCGGTGTGCGACCCCGACTCCTACCGCGAGGTCGCGGTGGACGTGAAGGAGGTCCGCGGCAAGGCGTGGATCAGCCGGCCCGACCACCCCAAGGCGCAGCCGCGCCGGTCGTGGCCCCGGCCCCGGTGGTCGGTGGTGGCGCTGGTCGGGCTGCTGGCCGTGCCGCTGTCGTGCGACGCGCTGGCGGCCCGCGCGCCCGAGGCCGTGCCGTGCCCGGAGCCGGTGCAGGTCAACGTGCTGTCGTCGGCGGAGAAGGCGGACGTGGTGCGCGGGTTGGCGGCGGACTTCGCCGACACCTATCGCGACGGCACGGGGTGCGCGCGGGCGCGGGTGCACGTGACGTCGCGCCCGTCGGCGGCGTCGGTCGCGGCGCTCGGGCGGGGCTGGCCGGACCTGGACCTCGCGACCAACGGCCCGGAGCCGCACGTGTGGCTGCCGGACGTCCGGTGGGAGTGGGACGAGGCGGTGCGGGTGCTGCGGGACACCGGCCGCCGGGACGTCGAGCTGCTCGACCGCGGCACGATCGCGCACTCGCCGCTGGTGCTGGGCGTGCCGCCGAACCGGGCGCCGGCGGACGGGTCGTTCCACTGGCGGGACCTCCCCGCGTTCCGGTTGGCCGACGTGGACCCCTCGGCGTCGGGCGCGGGGCTGGCCGCGGCGGTGGCCGTGGTGGGAGCCGAGCTGGGCTCGACCGCGCTGGACGACCCGACGGCGGCGCGCCGGTTGCGGGAGGCGGCGCTGCGCACGTCCCCGGGGCCGGTGTGCCCGGACGCGACCGGTGCCGTGCTGGCGTCGGAGCGGGCCGTGGGGCGCGCCGACCTGCCGTGCCTGACCCCGCTGTACCCGGTGGAGGGCACGTTCGACCTGGACCACCCGTTCGTGGAGGTGCGGCGCGGGAACCGGCCGCCCAACGAGCGGCGGCAGGCGGCGGTGGCGGCGTTCCGGGAGCACCTGCTGGCCGACGGCGGGCAGAGCGCGTTCCGGCGGGCCGGGTTCCGCGACGCGGACTGGAACCCCGGCGTGCACGAGCGGGTGCGGCACGACAAGCCGGAGCTGGTGCGGCCCGCGGTGGACCCGGCGGCGGCGCGCGCGGCGTGGCGGGCGGCGGCCGACCCGACCGGGGTGGTGCTGGCCGTGGACGGGTCCGCGCCCGCCCGCGCCCTGGCCGACCGGGTCGCGGCGCTCGCGCCGGGCGCGCCGCGGGTCGAGTTCACGCCGGCGGGCGCCGCCGACGTGGTGGCCGAGGCGGTGCGGCGGCACGGCCCCGAGCGGCCGGTCGTCGTGATCACCGCGGCCACGACGCCGGTGCGGCCGGGCGCGGTGGTGGACCGCTCGATCGACGTGCACGGGATCGGGCTGGTGGCGGGGGCGTGCGCCGCGACGACCCAGTTGGGGGCGTTCGCCGCGGCCTACCCCGGCGACTGCGCGGAGTCGGCCGACCCGGACCGCGCGCTGGACTGGGTGGCCGACCGGCTGTGGGGTGCGCGGTGATCCGGTGGTTGGTGGTGTGCCTGCTGGTGGCGGCGTGCGGCGCGCCGGCGGTGGACCCGGCGCGCGAGGGGCGCGGGCGGATCACGTTCGTGGACAGCCACGACCTGTCGTCGTCGGGGCCGATCCGGCAGCGGGTGGAGGCGTGGAACGCGCGGGCCAGCTCGGTGGAGCAGGTGACCTACGTGCCGATGCCCACGCCGACCGACGACTACCGGGCGCAGCTCATGGCGCGGGCCGGTGACCTGGCGGGCCGGCGGGGCGCGGACGCCCGGTCGCAGTGCTACGACGTGGTCACCCTGGACGTGGTGTGGACGGCGGCGTTCGCGCAGGCCAACTACCTGGCGCGGTGGCCCGAGGGCGAGATCGGGCCGGACCGGTTCCTGCCCGCGGCCGTCGAGTCGGCCCGGGTGGACGGGACGCTGTGGGCGGTGCCCTGGCGGGCGGACGCGGGCGTGCTGTTCTACCGCGGCGACCTGCTGGCCCGGGAGGGCGCGAGCCGGCCGACGTCGTGGGACCAGTTGGAGCGGCAGGCGGCGACGATCGCGCCGAAGTACGGGGTCGCCGGGTTCGTCGGGCAGCTCGGGCAGTACGAGGGCGTGACGGTGAACGCGTTGGAGGCGGTCTGGGGGCACGGCGGCAGCGCGGACGACTGGGCCGGTCCGGGCGCGCGGGCCGGGGTCGGGCGGCTGGCCGGCGGGGTGGAGCGGGGCTGGATCCCGCAGGAGGCGTTGCGCTACGACGAGGCGGCGAGCCTGCGGGAGTTCCTGGAGGGGCGGGCGCTGTTCCTGCGGACCTGGCCGTACGCGCGGGCGGAGCTGGAGGCGTCGCCGTTGAACGGGAAGTTCGGGATGGCGGCGTTGCCGGGGCCGGCGGCGCTGGGCGGGTGGAACCTGGCGGTGTCGCGCTGCTCGGCCCACCAGGCCACCGCGCGGGACTTCATCCGGTTCCTGACCGACCCGGACAGCCAGGCCGCGCTGCTCACCCAGGCGGGCTACCCGCCGACGCTGACCAGCCTGTACCGGGAGCCCGAGCTGCGGGCCCGCCTCCCCCACCTGGTGGTGCTGGAGGCCGCGGTCCACAACGCCCGGAACCGACCGCGGACGGCGCACTACGACAACGTGACCAGGGTGGTGCAGCAGGCGGTGCACAACGTGCTGCGCAACCCCAAATCGCTGGACGCCGAGCTGCGGCGGTTGGCCGAGGACGCGGCGCGCGCGTCAGCCGGTCGCTAGCCCGATCGCCAGCCCGCGCGTCAGCCGGTCGCCAGTCCGGGGTCGTTCGCGAGGGACTTCGCCGCCCGCCTGGCCTCGCGGTTCCAGTCGATCCAGCCGCGGATCACCAGGACCGCGAAGATCGTGTAGACCAGCGCGCTGAAGTACAGGCCCGACTGGATCTGCAGCGGCACGCCGATCGCGTCCACCACCAGCCACACCAGCCAGAACTCGACCAGGCCGAAGCCCTGGAGGGTGAAGGCGAGGACGGTGCCGACGAACAGCGCGGCGTCCGGCCAGGGCGCCCAGGAGGCGTTGAGTGCGTCCAGGACCAGGGCGAAGGCCGTGGTGCCCACCGCGAAGGCGGCGACGACGGCGAGGCGTTCCTTCACCGTGCCCTTGCGGACGACGACGCCGAAGACCGGGTCGCGCCGCTTGGTCCAGGCCCACCAGCCGTAGAGGGTGATCAGGGCGATCACGACCTGCCGGGCCGCGGTGCCGCCCAGGTGCGCGGAGACGTACACGACGAAGAGCAGGGTGACCGAGACCAGCTGCACCGGCCAGGTCCACAGCGAGCGCCGCTGGGCGAGGTACACGACCACGAGGGCGAAGACCTGGCCGATGAACTCGGCGTAGGACACCTTCTGGCCGAAGACGGTGAAGCCCTGATCCAGCAAGACGTGCATCGCGTCCTCCAAGCGTCTACTGCGCGGCAACACCTGGCCGGCGCCGTGTGTTCCTGCCGTCGGTGTGGCGCGTGACATGGCCTTGCGTGCTTGCGGTCTCGCGTACACCTTGCCGTCAGCGGGCGTACATCGGTGGTGCGTACTTTGCCGCGAATGCGAGCCCTTGTCCTGGCCTTTGTGCCGTTGCTGGCCGTCGCACCCGTGGCGGCGGCGTCCCCTGACCCGGTGGTCGTGCCGGTCGCGCAGACGCGTGCGTTCGTGGACGACGCGTCCGGCGCGCCGGCGAACGCCGACGCCGACGACCCCGCGATCTGGGTGCACCCCTGTTCCGCCGAGCGCAGCGTGGTGCTGGGGACGTTGAAGGAGGGTGGCTTGGCGGCGTTCGACCTGCGGGGACGCACGCTGGGCACCTACCCGGCGCCCCGGCCGCCGCACCCCGACGCCAAGCCCGGCCGGTACAACAACGTGGACGTGCTGCGGGCCGCCGTGGGCGGTGTCCGCCGTGACCTGGCGTTCGTCAGCGACCGGGGCCGGGACCGGGTGCGCGTGTACGAGATCGACGGCCGGGGTTCGGCGGCGGGTTCGGCCGTGGTCAGGGATGTCACCGACCCGGCGGCGCGGCCGGTGTTCTCGGCGTCCGAGGAGGAAGTGGACGAGCAGCGCACGGTGTACGGCCTGGCGGCGGGACAGGTGGACCGCACGCCGGTGGTCGTGGTGAACCGGCGCGACGAGACCCGGGTGGCCCTGCTGCACGTCGTGCCCGCGGCCGGCGGGACGGTGGGCACGAAGGTCGTGTCCACTGTGGACCTGCCCTCGACGTTCCCGCTGCCCGACGGCACGTCGTGGACGCCGTGCGGCGAGCCGGGCGAGGGTCCGCAGTTGGAAGGCATGGTCGTCGACTCGGCCAACCGCGTGCTCTACGCGGCGCAGGAGGACGTGGGCATCTGGCGGATCCCGCTGGCGGCGGACGGGTTCGGGACGCCGAAGCTGATCGACCGGGTCGGGTCCTTCGGGGTGCCGCGGACGTACGACCCGGAGACGGAGGAGTGCTCGGTGTCGGGTCCGGACCCGGGCTTCGGCGGGCGGCACCTGGAGGCGGACGCGGAGGGCCTGACCATCGGCGGCGACCACCTGGTGGCGTCGAGCCAGGGCGACTCGCGCTTCGTGGTCTACGAGCGGACCGGCCGCAACCGGTACGTGGGCGGGTTCGCGGTGGGCGCGGGCGACGGGAAGGACTCGGTCGAGCACTCGGACGGGGCGCAGCTGGTGGTGGGCGACCTGGGCGACGAGTACGAGGAGGGCTTGCTGGTCGTGCACGACGGCGAGCGGACGCCCGCGGTGGGTGACCTGGCGACCACCGGGTTCGCGTACGTGAGCTGGGAAGACGTGCTGGACGAGCTGTAGCCGGGGCGGACGGCTGCGGAGTGGCGGTGGCGCGCGTGAGCCCCGTCCGGTGGTTCCGAACGGGGCTCCGCGAGCGTGCCTGAAGCCGGCCTGCCCGGGTCAGCGCGCCCGGGTCAGCGCGCCCGGGTCAGCGCGCCCGGGTCAGCGCGCCCGGGTCAGCGCGCCCGGGTCAGCGGCCGTCGGCCGGGGGCATGGGCATCCCGGCCGGCGGGGTCGGGGTGTCCATCGGGGACGTGCGGGCGCCCGCACCCACCCGCGTCGCGGACTGCGGCTGCGACATGGGGTCCTGGGACTGCCGGGGCCGCGGGGCGCTCTTCGCCTCCTCCTGCATGCGGTCCAACCAGCCCTCCCAGCGTTGCTGCATCGGGCGCACCAGGCCGCCGCCCACGCCGATCACGATGACGCCCGCCACCGTCGCCAGCACCGTGATGAGCACCGGCATGGTCACCGACACCGCGATGCCCAGCTGGTTCAGCGCCGCGATCACGCCCAGCGCCACGACGAACCCGTACGTGATGCCGCCCAGCATCCGCGTGTACGGCCGCGCGCCCAGCGCCCCGGTCACCAGCCCGCGCAGCGCCTTGCCGATCGCGGCGGCCACCAGGACCAGCACGATCGCCACCACGATCCGCGGCAGGTAGGCGATCACGTCGTTGAGCAGCGCGCTGACCGCGTTGCCGGTGCCGAACACCCCGAACGCCATCTGCAACGCGATGAGCAGCACGAAGTAGTAGACGATCTTGACGATCAGCCCGGACGCGTCGATGGGCGTCTGCGCCATCGCCCCGCGCAGGCCGGACCGCTCGACCAGCCGCTCGAACCCGACCCGGTTCAGCAGGAACCCGACGGCCTTGGCGAGCGCCTTGGCGATGAGCCAGCCGATGAACAGGACCAGCAGGAAGCCGAGGAGCTTCGGCACGAACGTGGCCACCATCGCCCACGCCTGTCCGAGTCCTTCGGTGATCTGGGAGCCCACGACGCCCCTCCTCAGAAACGAATGTGCCGAAACGCTTGCCGAGATCGTTTCCCACCCCGCATCACCCGGCAACCTGAAGTGGTGGCACGAAAGGGTGACTGACGTGGCACTTCGGCCGGCGACAGTCCAGAGTGGAGTCACCGGTGGGGACCGGGGAGAGGGAAACGCCCGGCGCGCTTCGTGCGTGCCGGGCGTTTCCGGCTGTGGGGGCGTTTCCGGCTGTGGGGGCGTTTCCGGCTGTGGGGGCACAGCGCGACGCCCGGCACCGGGAGGGCGCCGGGCGTCGCGGTGACCGCTCAGAGGCCGGTGAAGGCGGCCAGCCCGCGGTTGTCCAAGTAGGACCGGACGTGGTCGACCGAGGTCACCAGCGACGGGTTCGGCCGCGGGTCGCCCGGACAGCTCGAACTGCTGTCCGGCAGCACCCCGTCCACCAGGTACCGGTCCACCTCGCGGTCCACGCACGCGTTGCCGCCGCCGTAGATGCCGTGCCGCCCCTCGTCCCGCACGGTCAGCAACTGGTGGCCGAGCCGGGTCGCCATCGCCGGACCGCCCTCGTACCGGGTCTGGGTGTCGCCCTCCGCCTGGATGACCACACCCACCGGGTAGCCGTCGCGCTTCAGCTCGACCGCGGGCTCCGGCGGCGTGAACGAGCGGTAGGTGCACGTCGTGGGCGCCGCGCGGACCACGCCGAAACCGTACGGGTAGCGCTCGCGGAAGATCCTCATGTCCTCGAAGTAGGTCTGGACGTCGGCCGGCCAGTCGACCTCGCAGATGACCGTGCTGAACACGCCGGGCACCAACTCCTGCTTCACCGAGTCGGCCAGCACGCGCGCGGACTCCGCGGCCGTGCCCGCGGCCAGCTGCCGCACGACCGCCGCCAGGTCCGCCCACAGTGGACGGTAGCGGGAGCCGACGCCCACGGCCGCGTCGAACATCGTGCGCGTCTGGCCCGCGACGGGCTTCACGGCCAGCGCCGACGCCACCGCCTCCAGCCCGGTCATCACCTCGTCGGCGGTGGCCCCGAGCTTGAGCACCGCGTGGTGCTCCGCCGCCCACGCCGCCCACAGGTCCACGTTGCGCCGGTACGCCACGGCCTGCGCCCCGAACTGCTCGCGCCAGATCCACTCCGGGTGCACCGACGAGTCGAGCACGTTGCGGTCCAGGCGCTGCGGGAACAGGCTGCCGTACACGGCGCCGAGGTAGGTGCCGTAGGAGTAGCCGAGGTAGTTGAGCTTCTCCTCCTTGAGCACCGCGCGCACGACGTCCATGTCGCGGGCGGTGTTGGGGGTGTTGACGTACGGGCGGATGCCGCCGGCCGCGCGCCGGCACGCGTCCTCGGCGGCCTGCGCCTCGGCGGCCCACTTGTGGAACTCCGTGTCCGGCGGCCGGGTGTCCACGGCGGCGAAGTCGGGGGCGGGTTGGCAGGCCAGGGCGGTGGACCCGCCGACGCCGCGCGGGTCGAACCCGATCAGGTCGTAGACCTGGGCGGGTTTGGTCTTGGCCAGGAACACCGGCATGCCGACGCCGGACCCGCCCGGCCCGCCGGGGTTGAGCACCAGGATGCCCCGCCGCCGCGCCGGGTCCTGCGCCTTGAGCCGGCTGATGCGCACCGCTATGCGGTCGGCCTCGGGCCGGGTGTAGTCGAGCGGGACCACGACCTCCGCGCACTCCAGGGCGGGAACGTTCGCGCTGCACGACTTCCAGGTGAGCTGCTGCGAGGTGTAGGGCGCCAGCGGGTCGGCGGTGGCGAACGACGGGACGACGGCTGTCGTCAGCGTGGTGATGAGCGCCAAGCCAACGGACACGTACCTGCGCACGGGCAACCTCCCACGGGTCGCTGGGGTGTTCCCCGAAGGTAGGACGGGCAGCGCCCCGGTTCAGGCTGTGTCACTCGTTGGTGGACCGCGCAGGCACGTCCGGGTGGTGTGCGATGGTGGTGCCCATGAGCGGCTCGGAGGTCCTGCCGGTGTTGTCGAAGGAGACGCTGCGCACGTTGCAGCGCGCCTCCGGCGACCTGGCGGCGTCCAGTGTGGCCGCGATGGAGGAGCAACTGCCGTGGTTCCGGCGGATGCCGGCCGAGCAGCGCGCGGGCGTGCTCCTGTTGATCCAGAACGGGGTCGCGGGGTTCGTGTCGTGGCTGCACGACCCGCAGCAGGCGATCCGGCTGACCGCCGAGGCGTTCCGGTCCGCGCCCAAGGACATCTCGCGGTGGGTGAGCCTGCGCCAGACCGTCGAGCTGGTGCGGATCGCGCTGGAGCTGTTCGAGCACCAGCTGCCCCGCCTGGCCCGGGACGAGGCGGAGCGGGCGCTGCTCACCGAGGGCGTGCTGCGCTACGGCCGGGAGATCGCGTTCTCCGCCGCCACCTCCTACGCCGCCGCCGCCGAGGCCCGCGGCGCGTGGGACGCCCGGCTGGAGGCGCTGGTCGTGGACGGCATCGTGCGGGGCGACGCGGAGGAGTCGCTGCTGTCGCGGGCCACGGCGCTGGGCTGGGACCCGGCGTCGGAGGCGACCGTGCTGGTGGGCAACCCGCCCTCGGACGACCCGCCGGCGGTGGTGTTCGAGGTGCGCAGCCGGGCGGCGCGCATCTCCCGGCCGGTGCTGCTGAGCGTGCAGGGGTCGCGGCTGGTGGTCGTGCTGGGCGGGGAGACCGAGAGCGGGGACGCCCTGGTGCGGCTGTCCGACGCGTTCGGGCCGGGTCCGGTGGTGGCGGGGCCGACCGTGACGAGCCTGGCCGACGCGCACCGCAGCGCCGGTGACGCGCTGTCGGGGCTGCGGGCGGTGGTCGGGTGGCCGGCCGCGCCGCGCCCGGTGCGGTCGCTGGACCTGCTGCCCGAGCGCGCGTTGGCGGGCGACCCGGAGGCGGAGTGGCAGCTGGTGGACCGCATCGCCCGGCCGCTGGAGGACGCGGGCGGGTCGCTGTTGGAGACCGTGGACGCGTTCCTGGAGGTCGGGGGCGTGCTGGAGGCGTGCGCGCGGAAGCTGTTCGTGCACCCGAACACGGTCCGGTACCGGTTGCGGCGGGCCACCGAGCTGACCGGGCGCAACGCCAACGACCCCCGGGACGCCCTGGTGCTGCGGGTGGCCCTGTCCGTGGGCCGCCTGGCGAGGGCGCGCGGCCTCTGGTGAACCACACGACCGGGTGATCATCCGGGCCGGTGTGATGGAGAACGCATGTCCCATTTGGGTGCGGATGAGCTGCCCCCGACAACACGTGACGTGGTTCAACGTTCATCCGCGAGTCACATTTGTGGAGACCCTACAAACCCGTAGTCGCGGTTTCGTCAGCTCCGGCATCCCGCGAAGCCGCCGGGAACGTGTTCAGTGAGCGGGTGATCGCGCTGCTCGCCCCCGGACAGGGGTCCCAGACACCCGGCATGCTCGCCCCCTGGCTCGAACTGGAGGGGGCCGGGCAGCGCGTGGCCGCGTGGTCGGAGGCGACCGGGCTGGACCTCGCGCGCCTGGGCACCACGGCCGACGCGGACGAGATCAAGGACACCGCGATCACCCAGCCGCTCGTCGTGGCGCTCGCGCTGCTCGCGTTCGAGGAGCTGCGCCGCCGGGTCGAGCTGCCCGCCGACACCGTCGTCGCCGGTCACTCCGTCGGCGAGCTGGCCGCCGCGGCGGTCGCGGGCGCGCTGTCCGCGGACGACGCCGTCGCCCTCGCCGCCGTGCGCGGCGCGGAGATGGCCGCCGCGTGCGCCCTGGAGCCGACCGGCATGGCGGCCGTGCTGGGCGGCGAGGAGGCCGACGTGCTGGCCCGCCTCGACGAACTCGGGCTGGTCGGCGCGAACCGCAACGGCGCGGGCCAGATCGTGGCCGCCGGGCCGCTGCCCGCGCTGGACAAGCTCGCCGAGAACCCGCCCGAGCGGGCGAAGATCCGCAAGCTGGCCGTCGCGGGCGCGTTCCACACCGCCTACATGGCCCCCGCCGAGGAGGCGCTGCGGGCCAGGGCCGCGGGCATCGCCGTGGAGGACCCCACGCTGCCGCTGCTGTCCAACGCCGACGGCGCCGAGGTGACCTCCGGCGCCGAGGTGCTGAACCGACTCATCGCGCAGGTCACCCGCCCCGTGCGGTGGGACTCCTGCCAGGCGACGCTGGGCGCGAAGGGCGTGACCGCCGTGGTGGAGCTGCCGCCGGCGGGCGCGCTGACGGGCCTCGCGAAGCGCGAACTGAAGGGCACCCCCACGTTGGCACTGAAGACCCCCGACCAGCTGGACCAGGTCGTG
Source organism: Saccharothrix mutabilis subsp. mutabilis (assembly GCF_039521145.1). Lineage (NCBI taxonomy): Bacteria > Bacillati > Actinomycetota > Actinomycetes > Pseudonocardiales > Pseudonocardiaceae > Saccharothrix > Saccharothrix mutabilis. The sequence goes on along the minus strand of NZ_BAAABU010000027.1, from coordinate 85,555 downwards.
GCGCTGCTCGGGGAGGCCTGACGCATGGCCTCCTTCGCCGTCCCCACCGGCCACGCGGGCACCCGCGTCCTGGGCCTGGGCAGCTACCAGCCCGACACCGTCGTGAGCAACGACGACCTGACCAAGGTCATGGACACCTCCGACGAGTGGATCCGGGACCGTGTCGGCATCGCCAACCGCCGGTTCGCCGCCAAGGACGAGAAGCTCGTCGACATGGCGGTCGAGGCGGGCGCGAAGGCCGTCGCCGACGCCGGGCTCTCCCCCTCCGACATCGGCGCGGTGCTGGTCGCGACCTGCACCATGCCCTCGCAGATCCCCAACGCCGCCGCGCAGGTCGCCGACCGGATCGGCGTGAAGGCCGCGCCCGCGTTCGACCTGAACGCCGCGTGCGCGGGCTTCTGCTACGCCGTGGCCATGGGCTCGGACCTGGTCCGCGCCGGCACCGCGAAGCACGTGCTGGTGATCGGCGCGGAGAAGCTCACCGACTGGGTGAACCCGACCGACCGGTCCACCGCGATCATCTTCGCCGACGGCGCGGGCGCGGCCGTGATCGGGCCGGCCGACGAGCCGGGCATCGGCCCGGTGGCGTGGGGCAGCGCCGGCGACCTGGTGGACATGATCCACGTGGCCGACCGGGACTCGTTCATCTTCCAGGAGGGCCAGTCGGTCTTCCGCTGGGCGACCACGCAGATCGCGCCGATCGCGTTGCGGGCGGTGGAACTGGCCGGCATCGAGGTGTCCGACGTGGACGTCCTCGTGCCGCACCAGGCGAACCTGCGCATCGTCGAGGCGATCGCGAAGCGCCTGCGCGCCAAGGGTGCCCGCGAGGACCTCGTGATCGCGCGTGACATCGTGGACTCCGGCAACACGTCCTCGGCCTCCATCCCGCTCGCGCTGGACCACATGCGCGCGTCGGGCGAGGTCAAGAGCGGGGACGTGGCGCTGCTCGTCGGCTTCGGGGCCGGCCTGTCCTACGCGGGACAGGTCGTCCGACTGCCGTGACCAACCCCAGGACTCCGGTGGGACAGCCCAGCCGGCGGATGCAAGAAGGAAGGGATTTTCAGTGAGCAACGAGGACATCCAGAAGGGGCTCGCCGAGATCGTCGAGGAGGTCGCCGGTGTCGAGGCGGCCGACGTGACGGCTGACAAGTCCTTTGTGGACGACCTGGACATCGACTCGCTGTCCATGGTGGAGATCGCCGTGCAGGCCGAGGACAAGTTCGGCGTGAAGATCCCGGACGACGAGCTGGCCAACCTCAAGACCGTGGGCGATGCGGTGAACTACATCGCCAGCAACGCATGACCACTGGCAACGACGTCGTCGTCACCGGGCTGGGTGCCACCACCCCGCTCGGTGGCGACGTCGCCTCCACCTGGGATGCTCTGCTCGCGGGCCGCAGCGGCGTCAAGCCGCTGGAGACCGACTGGGTGGAGCGGTTCGAGCTGCCCGTGCGCATCGCCGCGCAGCTCGCGGTCGAGCCGACCGAGGTGCTGCCGCGCGTCGAGGCGCGCCGGCTGGACCGCTGCGAGCAGGTCGCGGTGGTCGCCGCCCGCCAGGCGTGGGCGGACGCCGGGCTCGGCGAGGACGGTGTCGACAAGGAGCGGCTGGGCGTCGTCGTCGGCACCGGCATCGGCGGCGCGCTGACGCTGCTGAACCAGGACGACCTCATCGAGGAGTCGGGGCTGCGCAAGGTGTCCCCGCTGACCGTGCCCATGCTCATGCCCAACGGCCCGGCCGCGCACGTCGGCCTGGACCTGAAGGCGCGGGCGGGCGTGCACGCGCCGGTGTCGGCGTGCGCGTCGGGCGCGGAGGCCCTCGCGTGGGCGTGGCGGATGCTGCGCTCCGGCGAGGCCGACGTGGTCGTGGCCGGTGGCGCGGAGGCGTGCATCACGACGATCACCATGGCGGGCTTCATCCAGGCCCGGACCATGAGCACCCGCAACGACGACCCGACGCGGGCGTCCCGCCCGTTCGACGTGGACCGCGACGGTTTCGTGCTCGGCGAGGGCGCCGGGATCATGGTGCTGGAGCGCGAGGAGTTCGCCCGCGCCCGCGGCGCCCGGATCTACGGCAAGCTGGCCGGCATCGGCACGTCGTCGGACGGCCACCACATCACCGCGGCCGACCCGGAGGGCCTGGGCCAGTCCCGCGCCATCGCGGCGGCCATCCGCACGGCGGGCCTGTCGCCGACGGACATCGGCCACGTGAACTGCCACGCGACGTCCACCCCGGTGGGCGACGTGATCGAGCCGCAAGCCGTGAAGCGCGCGATCGGCGACCACGCGGTGCTGACGGCGCCGAAGGGCAACCACGGCCACCTGCTCGGCGCGTCCGGCGCGGTGGAGGCGATCACGACCCTGTTGTCGGTGCGCGACGGCATCGTGCCGCCGACGCTGAACCTGGACAACCAGGACCCGAAGGTGCAACTGGAAGTCGTGACCGGCGAACCGCGCAAGATCGACCTGGTCGCGGCGGTCAACAACTCCTTCGGCTTCGGCGGCCACAACGTGTCCCTGGTGTTCACCGGCGCCTGACCGGTCTTGGTGCACGACCCCGCGGCCCGGCTCCTTCCGCCGGTCCCGGGGTCGTTCGCTGTCCGGGGTTCGCGAGGCGGCGGTGCGGCGGCGGCTTCGCGGGCTTGGCGCGGCTTGGCTTGGCGGGCTCGGCTTGGCGCGGCGCGGCGCGGTGCGGTGCGGGGCGGCGGCGGGCGGGGCGGCGGCGGCGAAGCGGAGGTGTGTGTGGGCTTGGCGGTTGGCTCTGGTGGTTGCGGGTTCGTGGTCAGCAGGCGGTGAACTGGGAGCTTGAGCCCTCTGTGCCCAGGTCCACCCGCAGCGAGCCCGCCTCCTCCTGCAACGGGTAAACCACCCGCCACCGGATGCAGTCCGCCTGCAACTCCGCCGGCGCCTTCGCCACGTCCTGCGTGCTGACGAACGTCATCAGCACCCGCAGCCGCCCCGCCGTCACCGTCTCCACCCGGTGCACCTGGATCGTGCCGTCCCGCGAACTCTCGTAGTCCGCCTCCCAGCGGATGCGGGGTGTCCGGTTCACGCGGTCCGCCGTGACCGTCTTCGCCCACGCCTCGTAGTCGTGGTCGTTGATGGCGTCGAAGTAGCGCTGCAGGACCTCGCGCACCCGCTGGCCGTCCGGGTGCAGGGCGGCGTCGATGCTCAGTTGCACGGTCGGCGGACCCGGCTGCGCGCTGCGCGGCACGGACGACGACGCGGTGGGCAGCGCGATCTGGTCGCCCACCGCCTGAAGGGGTCGCCGGTAGGCCTCGCGGGCCAGGACGCCGGCGCCGGCGGTCAGGGCGGCGACCACCAGCACGGTGGGCAGCAGCAACCGGGACGACACCACCAGAGGGTGCCATATGAGCCCGAACCCCCGGGTCGCCACCCGGACGGAGCAGCCCACTACCCGATCTCTGCGGGTGGTTCAACCACCGCCGACCACCGCAATTCGGTAAACACGAATTTCGGCGTAGATTTCACACCCTATCGGCGCACCGCCGGACCCGTTTCCGGAGTAATCGACGGCACTATCCCCCGATGGGACCAGCGCACCACGCGCGGTGACGCGACCGCAAAACAGCGGATTGCGAAACAACGTGCCTGGTCGCACACAACCAACCATTTGAACGATCCAGTGCCGTTTAGCGACGACACGCCGACGACACCGCTCGGACCAGCACTAAACATGGCGTTCGGGTGGTTTCGGACCGTCCGGTCGCACGGATGGTGCGATTCCGGGCAACCCGTGCACGCACGAACGGCGCAGCACCCTCGCCGGTCTGGCGGATTGGCCGGAAGTGCACCCACGTGCGGGAATACACCGGTCGAAAGAATCCTGGGGAGGGGAATTCCGGTGGATCTCCGCTATGAGGCTTACTGCTTCGCGGACCGTCTCTTCTACGACGTGCAAAGCCACGCGGAAACCGCCGTCGACGATTTCTCGCAGGTGCTCCCGGCGCTACCGGCCGGCTGGTCGCGGACCGACCTCACCATCTGGCGCTACCTCCAGCCCGACGGCGCGACCCTCCCCCGCCAGGGCTGGAAGGTCCACGTCTCGGCGACCGTCAAGAACGCCGGCGAGGTGCTGCTGACCGCCTACGAGTACCTGGTCGCGCGCCGCATCCCCTTCAAGTACCTGCGCACCCGGTCCATCGTGCTGGCGCGCAACTCCAAGTACGCCCCGCGCGAGGCCAGCGGCAAGCTCATCACCATCTACCCGGCCGACGAGGCCCAGCTCGACACCACCCTGCGCGAGCTGGACGCCCTGCTGTCCGGCAAGCCCGGCGCGTACATCCTCAGCGACCTCCGTTACGGCGCCGGCCCGCTGTACGTGCGCTACGGCGGGTTCGTCGAGCAGTGGCTGGAGCTGGACGGCCGACGCGTGCTGGCGATCGAGGGCCCCGACGGGGAACTGGTGCCGGACAGGCGCAAGCCCACGTTCTCCGTCCCCGAGTGGGTCGCGCTGCCGTCCTTCCTGGACGAGCACCTGGCCGCGCGCAAGGCCGGCGACGCCGAGTCGTTCCCGTACCGGGTGACCGGGTCGCTGCACTTCTCCAACGGCGGCGGCGTCTACCGCGCCACCCGCAAGTCCGACGACGCGCCCGTCGTCCTCAAGGAGGCCCGGCCGCACGCCGGGCTGGACCGGGACAACGTGGACGCCGTCACCCGGCTGCGGCGCGAGCACGACATCCTGACCCGGCTGCGCGGGGTGCCCGGCGTGCCGGCGGCGTTGGACTACTTCACCGCGTGGGAGCACGAGTTCCTCGCGATGTCGCCGGTCCCGGGCCGCCCGGTCGGCCAGTGGCTGGGCCGCCACTACCCGCTGACCCACCACGAGACCACGCCCGAGCAGATCGCCGAGTACACCGGGCGCGCGCTCAAGATCGTCGAGAAGGTCGAGGACATCGTGGCCCGCGTCCACGAGCGCGGCGTCGTGTTCGGCGACCTGCACCCGTTGAACGTGCTGGTGGACGAGGACGACTCGGTGTCGCTCATCGACTTCGAACTGGCCTCCACGCTGGAGGAGGGCCGCAAGCCCACCCTCGGCTCCCCCGGCTTCCAGGCCCCGCCGGACCGCTCCGGCTTCGAGATCGACCAGTACGCGCTGGCGGCCCTGCGGCTGTACCTGTTCCTGCCGCTCAACGCGGTCGTCGAGCTGGCCCCGGTCAAGCTGCGCAACCACGTCGAGTTCGTCCGCCGCCGCTTCGACCTGCCCGAGGACTACTGCGCCCGCGTCCTCGACGTGCTGACCCCGCGGGTGGACGCGCCCGCGCCGGCCTCGACGCCGCTGGAGGAGCCGCGGCCGGACTGGAAGGTCGTGCGCAAGTCGATCGCCGCCGCGATCCTGGCCTCCGCCACCCCCGAGCGCGCCGACCGGCTGTTCCCCGGCGACATCGAGCAGTTCGAGGTGGGCGGCGCGGGGTTCGCCTACGGCGCGGCGGGCGTGCTGCACGCGTTGGACGCCGCCGGCGCGGGCCGGTTCCCCGAGCACGAGCGCTGGCTGCTGGACAAGGTCCGCCGCGACCCGCCGAAGGAGCCCGGTTTCTACACCGGCGCGCACGGCATCGCGTACGTGCTGGAGAACTTCGGCTACCGCGACGAGGCCGACGAGATCGTGTGCGCGTACCACCGGCTGCTGCCCTCGCTGAAGGACCACGGCCTGAACTCGGGCCTGTCCGGGGTCGGCCTGAACATGCTGCACTTCGCGTGGACCCGGCAGGACGAGGTCTACGCCGACCAGGCCGTGGAGATCGGCGCGAAGCTGGTCGGGATGCTCGCCGAGGCCGCGCCGCCCGGCGACAAGGCCAAGGCGGGCCTGCTGCACGGCTGGTCCGGCCCGGCGCTGCTGTTCACCCGCCTGTTCGAGCACACCGGCGACCGGGCGTGGCTGGACGCGGCGGAACGCGCGCTGGAACGCGACCTCGCCGAGTGCGACACCGCCCTGGACGGCTCCACCCAGGTCCGCGACGGCAACTTCCGCACCCTGCCCTACGTCGGCATCGGCAGCGCCGGCATCGCCCTGGCGCTCAAGGAGTTCTCGCGGGTCGAGCCGGACGCGCCGTGCGTGCGGCGGCTGCCCGAACTGGTGGCGGGCCTGACCGGCGAGTTCGTGATCCAGCCCGCCCTGGCCCTCGGCCGCGCCGGTCTGCTCGCGTCCCTCGTGCACACCGGCGGGCCGCGGGAGGCGGTCGAGCGGCACCTCGCCGCGCTGGCCTGGCACGCCGTCCCCTTCCAGGAGGGCACGGCGTTCCCCGGCATCCAGTTGCGCCGGCTGTCGATGGACCTGGTCACCGGCGGCGCGGGCGTCCTGCTCGCGCTCGCCTGCGCACTGGACGGCAGCCCCGTGCTGCCGTTCCTCAAGGCCCCGGCCCACGCGGGTCGGTCGTAGTAACAGCAACACCCTTCGTCCCCCCGGAATGAGGAGTTCGAGATGGAGTTCATCCTCGACCTGCAGGACCTGGAGACCCCCGAGGTCCAGGACAGCGCGATGGCCAGCGGCGGCAGCGGCGGTGGCGGCAGCACCACGGCGTCCAACGCGTCGCTGCTGCTCCCGTGCAGCCACTCGACGGTGAGCCTGCTCGCCTGCTGACGCCTGCGCCAGGTCGAACACCGGTGAGCGGCGCAGGCGAAGTGCGCCGCTCACCAGCCACACGAGGGTCCGGCGAACGGTGAGGCCGCGTCGGGTTGTCGGGTCGCCTTTCCCGCCGATCACGCTCTTCGATCGGCGGGAATCGCGACGCGACGAGCCGACTACCAGGCGGCCTCGCCCGCGACGCCGGAGGCGGCGCAATCGACCCGGTCCCCCGGCTCGCACCCGGGCGGCCGACGTCGGGCCCTCACCCATGATGCGCCCCCTTCGGACGGTGTGGAGCGGGAATGTTGTTGCGGACGGTCGTCCGGCGGGACCCGAGGTGGCTGCTGCTCGCGCTCAACGCGCTGCTGGCGACCACGGCGGGCCTGCTGCTGCCCACGGCGCTGGCCCGCGCGGTGGACCTCGCGCTGGGCGGCCGGCTCGACACCGGCGCGGTGCTCCTGCTGGTCGGGCTGGCCGGGGTCGAGGTGGTGGGCGACGCGGTCGGCGTGGTGCTGGCGGCGGCGATCACCGCGCGCGGCACGGCGTGGCTGCGCGACCGGCTGGCCGGGCACCTGGTGGCGCTGGGCCACCCGGCGCGGTTCGAGCCGGGTGACGCGATCAGCCGGTTGACCGGCGACAGCGCCATCGCGGGCGGGTTCGCGGTGCTGCTGGTGAACCTGGGCGTCACGGCGCTGACGGCCGGTGGCGCGGTGCTGGCGCTGGCGTTGCTGGACTGGCGGCTCGCGGTGGTGTTCCTGCTGAGCGTGCCGCTGGCGACGCTGCTGGTGCGGTCGCACCTGAAGCTGACCGCCGAGGACGTGACAGCCTACCAGGAGGTGTCCGGCGAGCTGTCCGCGCGGCTGGTGGACGCGGTCGGCGGGTTGCGCACGATCGCCGCGTCCGGGCGGGCCGAGCAGGAGGCGCGGCGCGTGCTGCGGCCCCTCCCCCGGCTCGCGGCGGCGGGCATCGGCATGTGGCGGACGCAGGCGAAGATGATCTGGCGGGCGGGTCTGCTGCTGCCCGCGGTGGAGCTGGCCGTGCTGACCGCCGCCGGGTTCGGCGTGGTCGCGGGCCGGTTGAGCGTCGGTGACGTGCTGGCCGCCCTCGGCTACGCGGGGCTGGGCATGGCGGTCGTCGGGCAGGCGACCGTGCTGACGGCGGTGCAGCGGGCGCGGGCGTCGGCGGCGCGGATCGACGAGGTGCTGCTGACCGAACCGGAACCCGTTGTCACGCACGGGTTTTCCGCGCCCGGCGTGGTGGAGCTGCACGGCGTGTCGGTGGGTGACGCGTTGCGCCAGGTGGACCTGTCGGTGCCCGCCGGGACGTTCCTGGCCGTGGTGGGCCGGTCCGGCGCGGGCAAGTCGGCGCTGGCGGCGGTGCTCGGCGGGTTGACCGCGCCGTCCTCGGGACGGGTGCTGCGCGGCGGGTCGGTCGGGTACGCGTTCGAACGGCCGGCGCTGCTGGGGGCGACCGTCGCGGACGCCGTGTCCTACGGCGCGGCGCTGGAACGGGACGAGGTCGTGGCGGCGTGCCGGGCGGCGCAGGTGCACGACGTGGTGGTCCGCCTCCCGCACGGCTACGACACACCGCTGGCCGAGACCCCGTTGTCCGGTGGCGAGGCGCAACGGCTCGGGCTGGCGCGGGCGGTCGCGCGCGATCCCCGCGTGCTGGTGCTGGACGACGCCACGGCGAGCCTCGACACCGTGACCGAGTCCACTGTGGAGCGCGCGTTGGCATCGGCTTTGCCCGGTCGCACAAGGGTTGTCGTGACGCACCGGGCCGCGACCGCGCGGCGGGCGGACCTGGTGGTGTGGCTTGAGGACGGTCGGGTGCGGGCGAGGGGTCCGCACGAGGTGCTGTGGGACGACGCGGAGTACCGGGCGGTGTTCGGCTGATGGGACCGTACCTGCGGGCGTTGGCCGCTCAGCGGCGCGCGGTGCTGGCGCTGCTGGGCTGGTCGGTGGTGGAGGGCGTGCCGGCGCTGCTGTCCGGGCGGCTGGTCGGGTTGGCCGTGGACCGGGGTTTCGCGGTCGGCGACGTGCGGACCGGCGTGCTGTGGCTGCTGGCGTTCGCGGTCGTGGCGGTGCTGGGCGGGTTCGGGCTGCGGCAGGTGTTCATGCGCCTGGGCGAGGTCGTGGAGCCGTTGCGGGACGCGCTGGTCGGGGTGGTCGTGCGGGGCGTGCTGCACTCGTCGCGGCGGCAGCCCGACGCCGGTGCCGTCGCGCGGATCACCCGGCACGTCGAGGTGGTGCGCGACGCGACCGCCGGGTTGCTGGTGCAGGCGCGGGCGTTGCTGGTGACCACCACCGCGGCTCTGGTGGGTCTGGCGACGTTGGTGTCGTCGGTGGCGTGGCTGGTCGTGCTGCCGGTGGTGGCCTCGCTGGTGCTGTTCGGCGCGTTGCTGCCGATGTTGGCGCGCGGGCAGCGGGCGCTGGTGCTGGCCGACGAGGACGCGGCCGAGGCGGCGGGGTCGGTGCTGCTCGGGATGCGCGACGTCGTGGCGTGCGGGGCGGGCGCGCGGGCGGTCGCCGACGTGCGGCGGCAGGTGGACCGGCAGGCGGCGGCGACCGTGCGGCTGGCGTGGGCGACGGCGGTGCGCGGGATCGTGATCTCGGTCGGCGGCTTCGCGCCGCTGGCGCTGCTGGTGGTGCTCGCGCCGGGGTTGGTGGCGCGCGGCGAGCTGACCGCGGGCCAGGTGCTGGGCGCGGTCGTGTACCTGAGCACCAGCGTGCAGCCGGCGCTGCGGCGGCTCGCGGACACCGTCGGCACGGTGGTGCTGCGGTTGGCCGTGGCGCTGCGCCGACTGGCCGAGGCGGCGCCGGTTCCGGAGGACCCGCCGGGTGAACTCGTTCCGGGGGGTGACGAGGTCGAGCTGCGCGGGGTGACGTTCGGGTGGGGCGCGGGCGTGCCGGTCGTGCGGGACCTGTCGCTGCGGTTGGCGCCCGGGTCGCACCTGGCCGTGGTGGGGCCGAGCGGCATCGGGAAGTCGACGTTGGCCGGGCTGCTGACGGGGTTGATCGCGCCGCACGCCGGGGACGTGCTGTTCGGCGGCGTGCCGGTGCGGGAGGTGGAGCCTGCGGTGCGGCACTCGCGGATCGCGCTGGTGCCGCAGGAGACGTACCTGTTCACCGGGACCGTGCGGGAGAACCTGGCGTTGTTCGCGCCTTCGGCTTCGGACGAGGCGTTGCTGGCGGCCGTCTCGGCGGTGGGCGCTTCGGGCGTCGTCGCGCGGTTGGGCGGGTTGGACGGGGTCGTCGGGCACGGTGGCGGCGGGTTGTCGGCCGGCGAGGCGCAGTTGCTGGCGGTGGCGCGGGTGTACGCGTGCCCGGCGGACGTCGTGGTGCTGGACGAGGCGACGTCCAACCTGGACCCGGCGGCGGAGGCCGTGGTGGAACGGGCGTTCGCGGCGCGGGGCGGGGTGCTGGTGGTGATCGCGCACCGGCTGTCGTCCGCTTTGCGTGCTTCGTCGGTATTGGTGATGGACGGCGGCGAGCCGTTGCTGGGGTCGCACGAGGAGTTGCTGCGCCGGTCGGCGGCGTACCGGGACCTGATGGCGGCGTGGCAGCCCGTGGCGTGATCTATTGGGCCGGTGGACGCCTCCGAAGAACACCGGCCGCGCCTGAAGGCCGTGGCGTACCGGATGCTGGGTCCTTCGCCGACGCGGAAGACGCCGTGCAGGAGACGTGGCTGCGGTACTCGCGTTCTCCGTCGGACGTGGACAACCTGGCGGCGTGGCTGACGACCGTGGTGAGCCGGGTGTGCTTGAACGTGCTGCGCTCGCGGGAGCGGCGGCGGTAGGCGCTGGGCGTGTCGGTGCCGGACCCGGTGGTCAGCGGCCCGGACGAGGACGTGGCGCTGGCCGACGCGGTCGGGTTGGCGCTGATGGTGGTGCTGGACGCGCTGGCGCCGGCCGAGCGGGTGGGGTTCGTGCTGCACGACATGTTCGCCGTGCCGTTCGAGGAGATCGCGGGGCTGGTGGACCGGTCGCCGGCGTCCGTGCGGCAACTGGCTTCGCGGGCGCGGCGACGGGTGCGGACGTCGGCACCCGCGCCGGACGCTTCCCGTGCGGAACAACGCGAGGTGGTGGACGCGTTCTTCGCCGCCGCGCGTGAGGGGTCGATCGAGGGGTTGCCGGCGGTGCTGGACCCGTCGGTGGTGCTGCGGTCGGACGCGGGGGCGGGTGCTCCGCTGTCGGTGCTGCTCGACGGGGCGTCGGTGGTCGCCGGGCAGGCCGCTTCGTGGGGCTCCCTGTCGCCGCTCGCCCGGCCGGCGCTGGTCAACGGGGTGCCCGGAGTGGTCGTGGCCGGGCCTCGGGGGCCGTTGTCGGTGATGGCGTTCAGCGTGGTGGGTGGGCGGGTCGTGGCGATCGACGTGATCGCGGACGCGGCGCGGTTGGGGGTGTTGGACCTGTCGGCGGTGGGTGCTTGAGGTGTTGGCGCCCGGAATTGTCGTGGGCCGTCGGTAGAATGGATACCGGGGGCCGTGGCCCGGCGTGTCGGCGAAAACGCGCCGAAATGCGCCGACCCGGCTCCACAGCGCGACTTGGCCCAGCCCGGCGGATCAACACACCCGGCTCGGCGGTCAGCGCGGCTCGGCGATCAGCACGGCTCGGCGATCAGCACGGCTCGGCGATCAGCACGGCTCGGCGATCAGCACGGCTCGGCGATCAGCACGGCTCGGCGATCAGCACGGTCCGGCGATCAGCACGGTCCGGCGACCAGTGGCGGCGAAGGCGGGCGGACGAGCGGCGGGTTCGCATGAGTCGCAGCGAGCGGGGCGGTGGCAAGCGTTTGCGCCGCAGGTGTTGGAGCGGGTGTGTTTCCGCCTGTGTTGTGGCGATTTCGCGCGCACGGCGGGCCACGGCCCCCCGGTATCCATTCTACCGGCGGGGTCCGACAAATCCGACGATCCGCGCGCAACGGCGAACATTGGCGCGCGACGGCCGGCGGTCAGAGCACAACGGCCGACTATCCGCGCGCAACGGCCGCCGGTCAGAGCGCGACGGCCGACCATCCGCGCAGAGGTCAGCCCACTCGGTGCAGCCACGTCACGGGAGCGCCGTCACCGGCGCGGCGGAACGGCTCCAGGGCGTCGTCCCAGGCCGCGCCCAGGATCTCGTCCACGCCGTGCGCGAAGGACTCGCCGCCGCGGCTTCTCGCCGCCAGGGTCCGCAGCTGGTCCTCGGACACGACGATGTCGCCGTTGGCGCTGGTGCGCGCGTGCCACAACCCCAGCACGGGCGCGAAGCAGTACCGGACGCCGTCGACGCCGGGGCTCGGGTCCTCCGTGACCTCGAACCTCAGCATCGGCCACGCCCTGAGGGCGGCCACGAGTCGGGCGCCTGTGCCGGCTTCTCCGGACCAGGCCGCCTCGGCGCGCAACTGCCCCGGCGCCGCGGGTTGGGCCGCCCACTTGAGGTCCGCCCGCTCGCCGAGGGTGCCCGAGATCGCCCACTCGACGTGCGGACAGACCGCAGACGGCGACGAGTGGACGTAGACCACGCCACTGGTGCTGCCACGGGTGCTCACGTTGACCTCCGCTACTCGACGAGGGACGTCTTCCCCTACGGCCTGTCGAGGTGCTGCGGACGATCTTGCGAATTCCCGACCCGGCCATTCTGCCCGCGATCGCAGCGGTCCGCCAGAAGAACCAGCACGTTCATCACCCGGGCGGGTCAGATACAGGACTTTAGACCCTGATTCGCGACCCCTCGGCCCAGTTCAGTGGGGCCGAGGGGTCACTTTCCGAGATCAACCGGACACGATCACGTGATCTACTGCGCACGCAGCGAGGTGACCGCCGCCACCACGTCCACCAGACCCGTTCCGCGGTCGAAGCTGCTCGTGTACGCGCCGGCCGGCACGTAACCGCCGCCGTACTTGTGGGCACTGGCCTTCAACGCCGCCTCGATCTGGCCGGGGGTGGCGTTCGGGCGCGCCTGGAACAGCTGGGCCACGATGCCCGCGATGTGCGGGGCCGCCATGGACGTGCCGGAGATCGTGTTGAACGTCCCGAGGTCGAGCAGGCCGGGGCCGTTCTGCGGCTTGAGGCCCGTCGCGCAGATCACCAGGTACGGCCGGCACGCCGCCGTGATGTTCTCGCCCGGCGCGGAGATGTCCGGCCACGTCGACGGGTCGGTGGCCAGGCCGCGCGACGAGTAGTCCGACACCGCGCCGTCGCGGGTGCCGGTGTCCCGGTCGTTGTAGGACGCGACCGAGATCACGCCGGGTGTCGGGTCCTGGCCGGGCGGGTTGGACAGGCTGGTCGTCCCGTCACCGCCGTCGTTGCCGTTGGCCCACACGGTCACCACGCCCTGCGCGGCGAGCGCCCGCTGGAGCTTCGCGGTGGCCGAGTTCGGGTCGAACGCGCCACCGCCGACCGGGCCGTAGGAGTTGTTGACCACCTTGATCGGCGGGCACGTCGAGGCCGGCACGCCCGCGCCGCACGGGGCGGCGTGGTTCTCCAGCACCCAGTTCAGCGCCGCGTCGGCGCCGAGGATCAGCAGCGCCGCGCCGGTCGAGACGACCACGGTCTTCGCGCCGGGGGCCGCGCCGCGCACCACCGTGCCGTCGGTCAGCTTCACGTCGCTGCCCACGGCGATGCCGGTGACGTGCGTGCCGTGGCCGCCGACGGACAGCGTGTCGGTGTCCACCGACGTGGGCACGTCCACGATGCAGCCGGTGCCGGTGGACGACTCGTCCACGCACAGGCTCTTGAGGTTGCGGACGACCTTGGTCTGGCCGCTCGCGGTGCGGAACGCCGGGTGCGTCGGGTCCACGCCCGAGTCGATGACGGCGACGGTGACGCCGCTGCCGTCCAGGGCGAGGCCGTTGGCGCCGGTCAGGGTCTGGCGCGCTTCGAGGCCTCGGGTGGCGGTGTGGGAGGTGGAGCCGGTGAAGCGGATCGGCTGGTCGGCCTCGACGTAGGTCACGCCGGGCACGGCCCGCACGGCGGCGATCCCGGCCGCGCTGCCGCGGGCGGCGACCACGCCGATGCGGTTGAACGCGGTGATCCGGGTCAGGCCGGCCTGGCCGACCGCGCGTTCGGCGGCGGCCAGGTCGGTGCCGTGCACCAGGACGGTGCCGGAGTAGGTGGGGCCGAGCAGGGCCGAGACGGGCGCGAGCAGGCCCGCGTTGGCGGAGGGGGCGGCGGTCACGGAGAGTGCCAGGACTCCCGCGGCGGCCAAGGCGACTTTGCGCATGGCGTTGGAACCTCCGGTGCAGGGTTGAGCAACCCTTCTAACGATCGACCCCCGTTCCGGTGATGGCAGTCACTGAAAGTGTCAAGTCGCCCTCCTCGCCGCCGATCGGGTGCCGCCGGCGCTACGGTGTCCGATCGTGTGGAACGGTGTGTTCTCGTGCGCCTGATCAAACTCGGGGCCGAGCCCTCGGCGGTCGGCGCCGACGTGCGGGCCGCGCTCAGCACGTGGGGTCACGGCGACTCCGTGCTGGGCGGTGTCGCGCTGCTCGGCGTCACGCCACCGGACTGCCCGCGCCCGCTGGACGCGGTGGTCGTGCTGCCGCGCGGCGTGCTCGTGGTGGTCGGCGTGGACCTGCCGGACCCCGCCATGCGCCTGGAGGCCCCGCTGGCCGGCCAGTGGACGATCGACGGCTGGCCGCTGACCCGCCCGGACGGCGCGACGAGCCCCGCCGCCGAGGCGCTGGAGGCCAGCGCCGCCGTCACCCGCCGCATCCAGGACATGCGCGGCGAACCGCTCCCCGTGGCCACCGTCGTCGCCGTCGGCCCGTACGTGGGCCAGGTCGTGCAGCCGACCGTGGACCTCAACCGGGGCGTGCGCGTCCTGCACCCCAAGCCCACCTCGTTGCTCGCCGCCGCCCGCGAACTGGCCACCAGCGACCGCCCCTGCTCCGCGGGCCACGCGGCGAAGCTGCTCGCCGTGCTCGCGCCCACCGGCACCCCGCCCGCGGTCCGCGACCTGGTCGCCGAGGGCTTCCCGGACGCGGCGACGGACCTGGCGTCGGCCAGCACCATGCTCCTGCCGCGCGTCGCGCCCGCGCCCCGACGCCCGAAGTGGCTGCCGTACGCGGCGGCGGCCGTGGTGGTGGCGCTGCTGATCGTCGCCGCGTGGGCGTTGCTGTCCTCCGGCGGCTCGACCGAGGCGTCGTCGGCCACCAGCACCGCGCCGCAGCCGACGACCGTCGTCGTGGACGGCCGCAACTACTCGCCCAGGGGCGCGGACCGGACGGAGAAGTGCGCGGACCACGCGTTCGGCGACATCCAGGTCTGGCTGGCGGGGCACATGTGCCTCCAGCTCAAGCGCGCGGTGTACGAGACCACGATGGACGGTCGCAAGGTCGGCATCGCGGTGTCGGAGCTGAACCTGCCGGACGGCACGCGGGCCGCCGAACTGCACGCGGTCACGTCGGCGGCCGGCACCGGCGGGATCACGCCGCTGGTCAAGGAGGGCAAGTCCTGGCCGGGCGGCCCGGCCACGTTCGACCACTCGGCGATCAAGACGCTGGTGAAGGACTCGCAGGTGCGGATCACGCAGGCGGTGTGGGCGGAGGGCGAGTCCGACCCGGCCGACCCGATGCTGGTGGCCCTGGCCCAACAAGCCATGCGCCTGCCGGTGACGCAATAACCCACCGACACGCGAGATCGTCGCTGACGCGCGAGACCGTTGGTGCCACGCGGATTGTCGTCGGTGCCACGCGGACTGTCGGTGCCACGCGGACTGTCGGTGCCACGCGGACTGTCGGTGCCGCGTGGACTGTCGGTGCCGCGCGGAATTGTCGGTGCCGCGTGAGACGATCGACTCGGGGGCCGCAGGCCGCCGAGTCAGCGGCCGGTCCGGGCCAGGCCGATCGCGATCAGCCCGAACGTCACGTGCAGCACGATCGCCAGCCCGGCCGCCGTGCTCGTCAGCTCCGTCCCCGGCCGCCCCGCCAGCGCGCCGCACGAGAACAGCCACCCCGCGACCGCCACCGCGAACCCGGCCCCCAGCCACGCCCGCGGCACGTGCGCCAGGCACAACAACGCGTGGCTGCGCGCCCGCAGCAACGTGTAAGCCACCACGGGCACGACCAGGAACCCCGGCAGGTACGCCGCGATGGGCGCGAACGCCGGTCCACCCGGCACGAACGTCGACGCGATGACCAGCACGCACCAGAACACCGCACCGCTCGCGAGTGCAACGGTTCCCCTGGTCACCTCCCCCAGTGTAATGAGCCGAAGCCGCAATTCGCGGAGGTGACGCCTGATGGCGCACCACACCTACGGCACTCGGCGTACCCCTGCGCACGCAACGAAACCGCAGGCACACCGACCGTCAAAGGCCGTACGCCTCCAGCAGCCGCAGCCACACCTCGCTGATCGTCGGGTACGCCGGGACCGCGTGCCACAACCGGTCCACGGTGATCCCACCGACGATCGCCACCGTCGCCGCGTGCAGCAGCTCGGCGGTGTCCGGACCGGCGAACGTGACGCCGACCAGCGTCCGCTTCGACTCGTCCACGATCATCCGCGCCTTGCCCCGGTACCCGTCCGCGTGCAGCGACGACCCGGCGACGGCGATGTCCAGGTCGACCACCCGCACGTCCAGCCCGGCCTCGCGCGCCTGCGCCTCGGTCCACCCGACCGCCGCCACCTCGGGATCGGTGAACACGACCTGCGGCACGGCGGTGTGGTCGGCGGTCGCGACGGGGGCCGTCCACGGCTGCGGGTTCTGCGCGCCGGTCGCGATGGCCGTCCCGACCGCGCGGGCCGCGTACTTGCCCTGGTGGGTGAGCAGGGCGCGGCCGGTGACGTCCCCCGCCGCGTACAGCCAGTCCAGGCCCTCGACCCGGCCGGTGTCGTCCACGGGCAGCGCCTCGCCGGCGGTGAAGCCGAACCGCTCCACGCCCAGGTCGAACGTCGCGGGCTGCCGCCCGGTGGCCACCAGCAGCTTCGCCCCGGACACGGAGCTGCCGTCCGACAGGGCCAGCGTCACCTCACCGTCCACAGAGGACACACCGGTCGCCTTGACGCCCGTGCGCAGCGTGACGCCGTCCTCGCGCAACCCGTCGGCCACCAGGTCCCCGGCGAACGCCTCGAACTTGGGCAACGGCCGCTCGCCGGACACCACCAGCGTCACCGCGGACCCCAGCCGCGCCCACGCCTGCGCCAGCTCGACGCCGACCACGCCACCGCCGAGGACCACCAGCGACGACGGCACCTCCTGCGCCGACGTGGCCTCGCGCGAACCCCAGAAGTCGACCTCCGCCAGGCCCGGCAGGTTCGGCGTGCGCGGCACGCTGCCCGTGCACACCACGACCGCGCGCCGGGCGGTGAGCACGCGGCCGTCGACCTCGACGGTCCGCTCGCCGGTCAGCCGACCCCGGCCGCGCACCACGTCCAATCCGGCCCCCACGGCCCAGTCCACCTGACCCGAGTCGTCCCAGTTGGACGTGAACTCGTTGCGCCGCTTCAGGACGGCCGCGGCGTCGAGCGCCTCCCCCACCGGCACGCCGGGCACGCGACGCGCGGCGGCGAGCGCGTGACCCGGGCGCAGCAGGGCCTTGCTGGGCATGCACGCCCAGTACGAGCACTCACCACCGACCCGTTCGGCCTCCACCAGGGCGGTCCGCAGGCCGCCGGCGGCGGTCCGGGCGGCGGCGTTCTCACCCACCGGTCCGCCGCCGATCACGATCACGTCGTAGGTCTGGTCGCCGTCCGCGGCACGGGAGTCGCTCACCGTTCCACCCCACACCACCCGGACCGGCGGAGCAAGTCACGCGGCGTTCGGTCCGGAGCGCGGTGGGCAGGGGGTCACGCCGGGTCGAACACCCCGGCGAGCATGCGCATGATCACGCCGTCGGCGGTGCGGAGGACCACCGGCCGCTCGTCGGGCGCGACCCGCTCGGCGAGCTTGTACAGGGCGTCCGCGGTCTGGGTGGCCATGCGGAAGGTCAGGGCCACGGGCGCGTCGCCGCGCACGGTGAACCGGGCGACGAACAGCTCGCGCAGCCGCTCGGCCATCAGCTCGTACTGGTCGACGCTCGCGTCGAGCCGGTGCCCGTCGAACAGGTCGCTGAACCGCACCCGGCCGAAACCGGGCATTTCGACGAGCATCCGCAGGTAGACCGCGACCACCTGCTGCACCGCTTCCCGCCAGTTCGCGGACAGCCCGCCTTCGGTGAACAGGGTTTCCACCCGCGCGAGGTACTCCTCCATGCCGCGCAGGGCCAGGGCGTGCACAACAGAACGCTTGTCCGGGAAGTATTGGTAGAAGGACCCAATTGGCACGCCGGCCAGCTCGACGATCCGGGCGGTGGTGATGTCGTCGTAGTCGTACTGGTTCAGCAACTGGGCGCACGCGTCGACAATGGCGGTCACCGTCGCGGCGCCCCGCTGCTGCACAGGCTGACGGCGCATCACCTTGGCTAAGCGGTTTTCGGCGGGATTTTGATGCACGCGGACATCTTGATGGATACGGACCGGTAATCCCAAACACAGGATTGGCGACAGCTTCATCACGGATCGTCGCACGTCTGCGCAGGACTGCGGACTGCCATGTGAGAAACGCTCATCTTGTTGGACAACCCGGCCGAAAAGACCAGGTGCAAAGGCCGCGCGCGCCTGAACAATTGGGTATGAAACGATTCCACGCCGGAGGATTCACCGGTGCGCCCGACCGCGCCGACTAGCCCGATCGCGGCCGGGAACTCACCGGCACCGGTTCCGCGCCCGGTCCGCGCTGGTGCGGCAATGCGCCGCCGATCCCCGCGGACGACTCCTCTTTCCGTTCAGAACGCGGGCGCGGCGGCCGGGTGACATAGGGGCGCAGCAATCCGGCGACCACCAGACCCGGCGCGATCAGCGGCACGACGGCCGACAGCGCCACGGCGGTCGCGGCGGCCCGCGCCACGTCGCCGGGGATCAGCGCGACCCGGTCCACCACGAACGCGCGCCGCCCGGGGATGGACGCCAGCCCCACCACCGCCAGGAACACCGCGAGCGCCAGCAACGCCCGGTGCACCGCGCCGTAGCCGGTGGACTGCGCGGCGGCCATCACCGCGAGCCACCCGCCCAGCGCGGGCAGCTGCCGCCGGGTGGTCGTCATCGCCCACAGCAGCCCGCCGACCGGGGCCAGCCAGCCGGTGCGGCCCGCGCACCACGCGGCGACGGCGTCCAGCCACCCCACCGGGACCCCGGCCCACGCGAGCGGCGCGCGGGCCACGTCCACCGGGCTCGGCCCGCCGAACGGCTGCCCCGCCACCCAGGCCAGCGACCACACCGACACCACGACCGCGAGCCCGAGCTGCCACCGCGGCCGGTCGACCGCGCAGCGGCACAGCCGGACCAGTTCCCGGCGCTGTTCCTTCACCCCCTCCACCCTGCCGGGTTCACCGGCCGGTGTGCTCGGGCTTCACCCACGTGCCTCCGGGATCCCGCTCTTCGGGTGCCGCGGCTCTCACCCGGCGTGCCGCCAGGGCCGCGCCGATGTGCTGGAGGTCGGCCGGGTTGCCCGGATCGAGACCGGTCAGCGCCACGATCCGACGCAGCCGGTAGTCGACGGTGTTGGGGTGGACGTGCAGCAAAGCCGCAGTTCTGCGGCGGTTGAGGCCTTCCGCGAGGTACAGCTCCAGCGTCGGCAGCAGGTCGGGGTTGTCCCCCAACGGGTCCAGCAGCGCGGCCAGCCCCGCGGTCGCGGGCGTCTGCCGGCCCAGCTGGTACTCCAGCAGCACGTCCGCGAGCCGGTACAGGCCCGGCGGGCGTCCCAGCCGCAGCACCACGTCGAGCACCTCGCGGGCCCGTTGGTGGGCGGCGGGCAGCTCGGCCGTCGCCGCCCGCTCCCACGCCGCCGTCACGCCCACCACCGACTGCAACCGCCGCACCACCCCGGTCACGTCGGCCTCCGGCGGCAGCACGGCCACCCCGCCGCGCGGGTCCACCGAGTTCGGGCCGACCGGGTCGAGTTCGGCCTGCACGCGCCGCACCTTGCGGCGGGCGGCGATCTGCGCGCCGGTGCCCGGCGTGGCCTCGTCCGGGTGGGCGGCGAAAGCGAACACCACCACGACGTGCGACGGACCGACTCGCGTGGCCGTCGGCCGCCCCTCCAGCAGGGCCGACAGCAGCTCGCGCCGCGCCTCCCGCTCGTGGCCGACGATCGTCTGCCGCTCCTCGGCGTACGCGGTGGCCACCACGGACACCGCGACCTCCTGGTAGCGCAGGACGAGGTCGGTCGCGGCGAGCGCGTCGGCCAGGTCGTCGGGGCCCGCGTCGGCGAGCACGGCGTGCCACATCACCCGCAGGCCCATGCTGTACGCGGCGAGCACCGCGCCCAGCGGCACGCCCTCGGCGGCCCGCACGGCGGCGGACTCGGCCAGCTCGCCGAGGTCGTCCACGCCGGGCACCTCGCCCGTGCGCAGCATCCGCGCCACGATCCGCAGGTTGGCCGCGGTGATCCGGGTGATGTCGCCGTCCAGCTCCTCGCGGGGCAGCGCCGCGTAGAGCGGGATCTCGGCGGTGAACCGGGTGACCAGTTCGCGCGCGATCACCCGGTGCGGTGTCAGCCGGGCGTGGACCGGCCGACCGTTGATGGTCAGGTTGTGACGGGTCACAACAGCTCCTCGCCGAGTCTGCGCGATCTCCCAGGTGTCGGGGCGTGCCGCAGGCCACATCATGTCACCGGCACCACTCTCGATTACGTGAAGGAGGCGACCGTGCGCAGGCTGCTACCGGTGTTGCTGGCGGCGTTGTCGATCACCTGGACGGGGACGGCCGCGGCTGCCGCTCCGGCGGAACTGGAGTACGTGGCGCTCGGCGACTCCGCCGCCGCCGGGCCGCTGATCCCCGCCCAGGAGCTGATGGACCTGGGCTGCCTGCGCTCGACGCGCAACTGGCCGAGCGTGCTGGCCGCGAAGGTCGGCGCGACGACGTTCCGGGACGTGAGCTGCTCCGGGGCGACCACCGACCACCTGACCACCTCCCAGTCGACGTTCACCGGGCCGCAGCCGCCGCAGCTCGACGCGCTGACCCCGACGACCGACCTGGTGACGATCACCATCGGCGGCAACGACATCGGCCTGGTCGGGGTGGCGCTGGGGTGCGTCAACGTGTTCCCCGAGCCGCTCGGCATGTCCTGCAAGGACCGCCTGACCGCGGGTGGCGACCAGATCGCGGCGAAGATCGACGCCTACGCGGCCGAGTTCGCCGCCGGCCTGGACGCCGTCAAGGCGCGGGCGCCGCGGGCGGAGGTCGTGGTCGTCGGGTACGGCACGTACATCCGGCCCGGCGGGTGCTACCCGAAGGAGCCGATCTGGGCGCGCGACGCCGACTACCTCCAGGCGTCGGTGCACCGGTTGAACACGGTGCTGGGCAAGGTGTCGGCCGACCGCGGCGCGACGTTCGTGGACATCGAGCCGCCGAGCGTGGGCCACGACGTGTGCGCGCCGATCACCGAGAAGTGGTTCGAGGGCCTGGTGCCGACGTCGGCCGCCGCTCCGCTGCACCCCAACGCGCGGGGCATGGCGGGGATCGGGGGGTTCGTCGCCGGGTCGCTGGGCGTGAGCCGCCTGTGAAGGTTTCTTGAACCGGTAGACGCCGCCGTGGCCGTCGTCGCCGAGCCCGAGTGCGCACTTCGCGGCGCACAACCGCTCGGCGACGGCGGCCACCGGCGCATGTGCCGGTCGGCCGACTTCGGGCGGCGAACCCGAGATCCTTGAGCTTGAGCCCCGCGGCGTCCCCCGCGCCGACCGGCGCGGCCATCGGCCACCACGACCCGCCCGACACCGGGTCGTGGCGCGCCGTCCTAGCGTGAAGGCGCGTGACCCGCCGGCCGGGCCCGAACACGTGAGCGCGGCGGCGATCCACCGTGTAGATTGGTCGTTCTGCGCGCGCAGAGAGAAGTCAGGCGAAAAGCGGCACAGCCTGATAAAACACGCTATCCAGAAATGAGGCACGTTGTCAAGCCCCTCCGATGACCTCCGGCTCGCGGAAATCGAGTCGGAGCAGGAATACGTGTCGATGCTGTACGGAAGGCTGGACGACCTCCGCGAACTGAGCTCAAAGCGGCTGGCCGGCGCGCTTCGGGAAACCGGTGGGACGCACCAGATGCGCTCCGAGCGGGACACCTCGGTGGCCATGTACTCCGACCAGTTGGCGCAGTACAGCGCGGTCGAGAACGGGTTGTGCTTCGGGCGGCTCGACTTCCACGAGGGGGAGCGGTTCTACATCGGCCGGATCGGCTTGTTCGACGAGGACAAGGAGTACGAGCCGCTGCTGATGGACTGGCGGGCGCCCGCCGCGCGGCCGTTCTACCTCGCCACCGCCGCCGCCCCGGACGGCGTCAAGCGCCGCCGCCACCTGCGCACCAAGCAGCGCAAGGTGGTCGGGTTCGACGACGAGGTCCTCGACATCAACTCCGTGGACCCCAACCGGCACGAGGGGCTGACCGGCGAGGCGACCCTGCTCGCCGCCGTCAACGCCAGCCGCACCGGCCAGATGGGCGACATCGTCGCCACCATCCAGGCCGAGCAGGACAAGATCATCCGGACCGAGCTGAACGGCGTCGTCGTCGTGCAGGGCGGCCCCGGCACCGGCAAGACCGCCGTCGCCCTGCACCGCGCCGCCTACCTGCTCTACACCCACCGCCGCCAGCTGGCCAAGCGCGGCGTGCTGGTGGTCGGCCCGAACGCCACGTTCCTGCGCTACATCGGGCAGGTGCTGCCGTCGCTGGGCGAGACCGGCGTGCTGCTGTCCACCGTGGGCGAGCTGTTCCCGAACCTGACCGCGACCGGCCGCGAGTCCGCCGAGGCCGCCGCGCTCAAGGGCCGCATCGAGATGGCCGACGTGGTCGCGCACGCGGTCAAGGACCGGCAGGAAGCGCCCGCCCTGGTCGAGGTCCCGTTCGAGCAGGACGTGCTCAAGCTGGACCGCCGGGCGATCACCGCCGCGCGCGGCCGGGCCCGCCGCACCCGCCGCCCGCACAACGAGGCCCGCCGCACGTTCCTGCGCGAGATCATCTCCACCCTCGCGTCCCAGGCCGTGAGCCGGCTCGGCCGGCACCTGCTGGACCAGGCCGACGTCGACGACATCCGCCGCGAGCTGCGCGAGGACCCCGGGGTGCGGGCCGCCGTGGAGCGGCTGTGGCCGACGCTGTCCCCGCAGCAGCTCCTGGAGGACCTCTACGCGACCCCGCGCCTGCTGGCCAAGGCCACGCCCAAGCTGTCCCCGGAGGAACGCGCCCTGCTGGCCCGCCCGCGCGGGTCGGAGTGGACGCCCGCCGACGTGCCGCTGCTGGACGAGGCCGCCGAGCTGCTCGGCGAGGACGACACCGAGGCCAAGGCCCGCGCCGAGCGGCAGCGCCGCCAGGCGATCGACTACGCGCAGGGCGTGCTGGACATCCTCGACCTGGAGGACGACGCCGACCCCGAGATCCTCATGGCGACCGACCTGGTCGACGCCTACCGGCTGGCCGAGCGGCACGGCGTGGAGCGCTACGAGACCGCGGCCGAGCGCGCGGCGGCGGACCGGACGTGGACGTTCGGGCACATCATCGTGGACGAGGCGCAGGAGCTGTCGGCGATGGCGTGGCGGACGCTGATGCGCCGCTGCCCCAGCAAGTCCATGACGGTCGTCGGCGACATCGCCCAGACCGGTGACATCGCCGGGGCGTCGTCGTGGCACGAGGTGCTCTCGCCGTACGTGATGGACCGCTGGAAGCTCACCGAGCTGACCGTCAACTACCGGACGCCGTCGGAGATCATGGCCGTCGCGGCGGACGTGCTGGCGGGCGTCGACCCGGACCTGGCGCCGCCGGCGTCGGTGCGCGACAGCGGTCACCAGCCGTGGAGCCTGAAGGTCGCGTCCGCGGCGGCGGCCCTGCCCGGCCTGGTCGCCGAGGAGGTCGAGGCCATCGGGGACGGCAAGCTCGCCGTGATCGTGCCCGCCGCGCAGGTCGCGGAGCTGCGCGCGGTGGTGCCGGGCGCGTCGGACGACCTGGACGCGCAGGTCGTCGTGCTCGGCGTGGTGGACGCGAAGGGCCTGGAGTTCGACGCCGTCCTGGTGGTGGACCCGGCGGGCATCCTGGCCGAGTCGCCGCGCGGCGCGAGCGACCTGTACGTGGCGCTGACCCGGGCCACGCAGCGGCTGGGCGTGGTGCACGAGGGCGAGCTGCCCGCCGTGCTGGACCGGCTGGCTCAGAGGTCGGCGAGCACCGTGTAACCGAGCAGGGCCGCGCCCACGCCCGCGACCACGCTGACCGCCACGTTGGCGACGGCGTGGAAGTGGGCGCGGTTCTCCAGCAGCCGCACGGTCTCGTAGCCGAACGTGCTGTAGGTGGTCAGGCCGCCGCACAGCCCGGTGCCCAGCAACGCCGCCGTGCCCGGCGAGACGGCGGCGCCGGCGAGGCAGCCCAGCGCGAACGAGCCGACGACGTTCACGGTGAGCGTGCCCCACGGGAACGCGGAGTCGTGGCGGGACTGCACGAACCGGTCCACGAGGTAGCGCAGCGGCGCGCCGATCGCCGCGCCCAGGAACACCAGCAGCGCCGTCACGCGACCGCCCTCCGGGTGACCGCCACGGCGAGCGCGGTCGCGGCGACGGCGGCCACCAGGGTCAGCACGAGGTAGCCGAACGCCACCGGGACGCCGCCGGGCGCCAGCAGCCGCCGGAAGTCGTCGGTGTGGGTGGAGAACGTGGTGAACCCGCCCAGCACGCCGACCCCGAGGAACGGCCGCGCCAACGGGTGCGCCCGCCACCGCTCGGTGATCAGCACCATGAGCACGCCGATCAGCGCGCCGCCCACGACGTTGACCAGGAGCGTCCCCCACGGCCCCGGCACGAGCAGCCCGACGCCGTAGCGCGCCAGGCCGCCGAGACCGCCGCCGAGGGCGATCACCGCGAGCACGCCGCCGTGCGTCCGGGCCAGTTCCCGCCGCTGCGCCGGGACGTGGAGGTCGATGTCGGGGTCTACGGGCTCAGTGGGCACGCAGGTGGTCCACCAGGTGGTCCAAAGCGGACAGTGCGCGGACCACGTCCGCCCGCTCCCCCGGGTCCAGCTTGTCCAGCGCGGTCCCGATGCGCTTCTCGTGCGCGGCCTGCCAGACGGCCAGCTGCTCGTGCCCCTGGGGCGTCACCGACAGCCGCGCGACGCGCCGGTCGGTCGGGTCGCCGGCGCGGGACACCAGGCCGCCCTCGATGAGCTGGCCGACCAGCCCGCTCACCGTGTTGGGCGCGAGCCGCAGCTCGGCGGCGAGGTCGCCGACCCGCATGGGCGGGCGCTCGGCCAGCGTCTGGAGCAGCTCGACCTGGGCCATCGGCAGCGAGTCCCAGGGCCATTCCGACCTGATGCTGGTGCGCAGCGCGCGCCGGAGCCGGGTGACCACGTCCGTGAGCGTGCGTGCCTCGTCTGACATGGGCGAATGGTACTGGCTGCGGTTGTGTCGGACACCGCCCGAATCAGGGTCCGGCGGGTGTTCCCGTCGGGCGTCCGGCCGCCGGATCGCCTTGCCGCACAAGGGATGACCGCGTCGCCGGCACCCGCCGGGCACACCATCGTGGCACTGCGGTCCGGCGTCCACATCGCGGGATCACACGCACGGTGATCGCCTTCCCGACCGGTGTACGCCGATCGGGGACAAGCGGGCGCGGGCACTGCCGACCGGTGTCGCCCCCTCAGTAATCTCCTCCCGCGAGGACCGGGTCCGGTCCCATCCACGGGGAATGCGGAGTGGCGGAGTGGCGCGGATCGGCAGCCGGGTCCCGGGCGAGGCGGACCCCGGTCTCCCCAGTGCCGCCCGCGTCTGCGACTACCTGCTCGGCGGCGGCCACCACTTCGCCGCCGACCGGGCGCTGGCGCGGGAGTTCCTGCTCGCGCAGCCCAACGCGCGCACCATCGTCCGCCTCGACCGGTCGTTCCTGCGCCGCGCCGTGCTGCACCTCATCGACCGCGGCGTCCGGCAGTTCCTGGACCTGGGGTCGGGCCTGCCCAGCGTCGGCAACGTCCACGGGAAGGACGTGACCGACCCGCGCACCGTGCCGGCTGCCGTCCGCCGCACCGGTCTGCTGGACTTCGCCGAGCCGATCGGGGTGCTGGCCGTGGGCGTGTTCCACTTCGTGCCGCCGGAGTGCGGCCCGGTCGGCGTGCTCGGGGTCTACCGCGACGCCCTCGCGCCGGGCAGCGCGCTGGCGTTGTCGCAGTTCACGTCGGACTTGCAGCCCGCGGAGATGGCGGGGATCGTCGAGGTGATGAGGAAGAGCCCCAACCCGGTGTTCCCGCGCACCCACGCGGAGATCACCGCGCTCTTCGACGGGTTCGAGGTCGTCGAACCGGGTGTCGTGCCGCTGCCCCGGTGGCGGCCGGAAGAGGGGGTCGCCGGGCGTGACGACCCGGACCGGGCCGGCATCTTCGCGGGAGTGGGCCACAAGCGGTGAGACCACATGACGCCACCGGCTAGACCGCGGCGGCGGGAACTCGCCCGGGAGTGGCTGCGGGCCGTCTACCCGACGGCCTACGTGCCGCTGTCCCCGGCGGAGATCGAGGAGTTCCTGCTCGGCCTGGTCGACGTGATCGCCGACGCCGTGCAGGCCGACCCGTTCACCGTCGATCCCGTCGCCGTGGTCGGCGAACGGCTGGTGAAGGCGCACTTCAACGGACCGGACACGTTGCAGCGCACGGTGGAGGTCCTCGGCCGCACGCTGCTGTTCACGCCCGAGCTGGAGGACGTGCCGCAGCTGCCCGAGAAGGTCGTGGCGATCCTGGGCAGCCTGAGCACCAGCTTCGCCATCGCCATGCGGCTGGACGCGTTCGACCAGCAGGAGGAGATCAAACGCGCGCTGATGGCCGCCAAGACCCGCGCCGAGCGGGTGGCGAGGGTCAGCGAGAGCCGGTTCCGCGAGGTGTTCAGCACGGCCGCGTTCGGCATCGCGATCACCGACCTGCGCGGGGTGTGCGTGCAGGCCAACGACGCGCTGGGCGAGATGCTCGGCGTGCCGCACGAGGAGCTGCCGGGCCGCAGGCTGGTCGAGGTCTTCCACCCGGACGACCGCGAGGCGCTGGCCGGCGGGTACCGGGCCGTGGGCGCGGGCCGGGTGGACCGCTTCCGCGAGCAGCGCCGGCTGCTCGGCGGGGACGGCGACCCGGTGTGGGTGCACCTGGCGGTGTCGCTGCTGCGCGACGCCGACGGCGCTCCCGCGTACCACGTGACGATGGCCGAGGACGTCACCGAGCTGCACCTGCTGCAGAAGAACCTCGACCACCAGCTGCTGCACGACCGGCTCACCGGCCTGTCCAACCGGCAGCACTTCGTGACCAGGCTGGAGGCGATGCACCGGTCGGCGGCCGGCGGGATCACGCTGTACCACCTGGACCTGGACGCCTTCAACGTGGTGAACAACGGGATGGGCCACGCGAAGGGCGACGAGCTGCTGCGCGAGGTCGCGAGACGCCTGAAGACCGTGTTCTCCGACGAACGGGCCGTGGTGGCGCGGATCGACGGCGACGAGTTCGCCGTGGTGGTCGCCAACCGCCCGGACACGCCCAAAGTCCCGCAGATGGTCGAACGCATCACCGCCGCGTTGGCAGCCCCGATGTCCTGCGGGGCGGCCTTGAGCACGGGGATCGGCGTGGTGGACCGCCCGGCCCAGGGCTGGCCCGCCGAGGAGCTGCTCCGCGCCGCCAACGCCACCCTCCGCCGCGCCAAGGCGAAGGGCAAGGGCCAGTGGCAGACCTACGACCGGCCCCAGGACACCACGTCCCGGTCCTGGCTGGCCCTGGCCGCGCGGATGCCCGGCGCGCTGCGGGACTCGGAGCTGGAGGTCGAGTTCCGGCCGGTGCTCGACCTGGCGTCGCGGACCCCGCTGGGCCGGCTGGCGCGGTTCCGCTGGGACGACCTGGACCACCGGGACTGCGTGAAGATGGCCGAGACCAACGGCCTGTCGCTGAAGCTGGGCCAGTGGGCGCTGCGCGAAGCCGCCGAAGCCGCCGCGCTGTGGTCGGCGGGCACGCTGCACTTCGAGCTGTCGCCCATGCAGTCCCGCGACGAGGACCTGGTCGCCACGGTCAAACGGGTGTTGGACGAAACGGGCTTACCGGGCGCGAACCTGCGCCTGTACCTCGACACCCGGGCCATGCTCGACGAGGACGGCGACAACGCCGAAGTGCTCCGGGAGATGGGCATCGCCCTGGCGCTGTCCGGCTTCAACGGGGGCCAGGCGGAACTGTCCCTGCTCGGCGAGCTGCCGGTGGACGCGCTGGTCCTGGCCCCGTCGGTGGTGGACCGCCTGGCGGGGGAAGAGGAATCGTTGCCGCACCGGGCGATCGGCCAGATGATCGAGACGATCCGGGCCGCCGGCTACGCCGTGTGCGTCCCGGACGTCCCGACTCCGCACCTGGCGGACTGGTGGGCCGCGAAGGGCGCCGACGCGGCCTTCGGCCCGTTCACCGGCCCACCGTCCCCGGGTTACGAGCTCTAGAGGCTCTTGACCGCCGCGAGCAGCTTG
This sequence comes from Saccharothrix mutabilis subsp. mutabilis, assembly GCF_039521145.1. Taxonomy (NCBI): domain Bacteria; kingdom Bacillati; phylum Actinomycetota; class Actinomycetes; order Pseudonocardiales; family Pseudonocardiaceae; genus Saccharothrix; species Saccharothrix mutabilis. The sequence continues at coordinate 57,528 of NZ_BAAABU010000027.1, read as the reverse complement.
GTGAGCGAGTCCTTGGCGTCGCCGAACAACAGCGTGGTCTTGGGGTTGTAGAGCAGCTCGTTGTCGACGCCGGCGAAACCGGGCCGCATCGACCGCTTCATGAACACCACCGACTTGGCCTTGTCCACGTCGAAGATCGGCATGCCGTAGATGGGGCTCGACGGCTCGTCCCGGGCGCCGGGGTTGACCACGTCGTTGGCGCCGACCACCAGCACCACGTCCACGCTGCCCATGCCGGGGTTGACGTCGTCCAGCTCCTTCAACTGCTCGTAGGGCACGTCCGCCTCGGCCAGCAGCACGTTCATGTGGCCGGGCATCCGGCCGGCGACCGGGTGGATGCCGTAGTCCACCGAGATCCCGCGCGACTCCAGCAGCTGCGCCAGCTCGCGCGCCGCGTGCTGGGCCTGGGCGACGGCCAACCCGTACCCGGGCACCACCAGCACCGAGTGCGCGTACCCGAGCAGGATGGCGACATCCTCGACGGTCCCGGCGCGGACCGAGCGCTGCTCCCCGCCGCCGGCGGTGGGCGGCGCGGCCTTGAAGGCGCCGAAGAGGATGTTCGTCAGCGGTCGGCCCATGGCCTGGGCCATCAGGCGGGTCAGGATGGTGCCGGACGCGCCGACGAGCGTGCCCGCCACGATGAGCAGGGTGTTGCCCAGGACGTAACCGGACGCGGCGACGGCCAGGCCGGTGAAGGCGTTGAGCAGGGAGATCGCGATCGGCACGTCCGCGCCGCCCACGGGCAGCACGAACAGCACGCCGAGGGCGAGACCGGCGACCGCGAGCAGCACCAGCAGCGCACTCGAACCGGTGAACACCACGGCCAGGGCGAGCAGCGCGCTCACGGCGGCGACGGCGGTGCCGACGATCTGGCCCGCCGGCAGCAGCACCGGCCGCGTGGTCATGATCTCCTGGAGCTTGAGGAAGGTCACGACGCTGCCGGAGAAGCTGACCGAGCCGATCAGGACGGTCAGCACGGTCGCCACGTCGAACAGCACGCCGCCGTCGGCGACCTCCAGGAACTCCGTCAGCGCCACCAGCGCCGCCGCCGCGCCGCCCACGCCGTTGAACAGGGCCACCATCTGCGGGATGGCGGTCATCTTGACCTGGCGGGCCGCCGGGATGCCGACGACCGTGCCGGCGGCCACGGCCACCAGGATGAGGACCAGGTTGTGGGTCACCGAGAAGAAGGCCGTGACGACCGCCAGGGCCATGCCCGCCGCGCCGACGAGGTTGCCGGCGCGGGCGTACCGGGGGGTGCTCAGGCCCTTGAGCGCCAGGATGAAGCACAGCGCGGCGGCCAGGTAGGCGAGCTGGACCCAGTTCATCGCTTGTGCCCCTTGAACATCTCCAGCATCCGGTCGGTGACCACGAAGCCGCCGACGACGTTCACCGTGGCCAGGAAGACCGCGAGCAGGCCGAGCACCAGCTCGATCCCGCCCTCGGCCTGGCCGGTGATCAGGACCGCGCCCACGAGGATCACGCCGTGGATGGCGTTGGCGCCCGACATCAGCGGGGTGTGCAGGATCGTGGAGACCTTCGAGACCACCTCGAAGCCCACGAACACGGCCAGCACGAAGATCGTCAGGAGATCGATCACAGCAGCTCCCTGGTGGGCGCGTGCCGGACCTCGCCGGCGTGGGTGAGGCAGGCCCCGGCGAGCACCTCGTCGTCCAGGTTCGGCACGACCCGGCCGTCCGCGGTCATCAGGCCGAGGAAGTTGGCGACGTTGCGCGCGTACAGGCGGCTGGCGTGGACGGGCATGCTGCTGGGCAGGTTGCGGACGCCGTGCACGAGGACCTCGCCGACCCAGACCTCCTCGCCGGGCCGCGAGCCCACGACGTTGCCACCGGTCTCGGCGGCCAGGTCCACCACGACCGAGCCCGGGGTCATCGCCTTGAGCATGTCGGTGGTGACCAGGACCGGCGCCTTGCGGCCGGGGACGGCGGCGGTGGAGATGACCACGTCGCTCTGGGCGACGCGTTCGGCGATGAGTTCGCGCTGGCGTTCCAGGAACTGCTCGGACTGGGCGGCGGCGTACACGCCGTCCTGGGACTCCAGTTCCAACTCCAGGAACTTCGCGCCGAGGCTGCGCACCTCCTCGGCGGCGGCCCGGCGCACGTCGTAGGCCTCGACCACCGCGCCCAGCCGGCGGGCGGTGGCGATCGCCTGCAACCCGGCCACGCCCGCGCCCAGCACGAGCACCTTGGCGGGCGGGACGGTGCCCGCGGCGGTGGTGAACATGGGCAGGAAGCGGGGCAGGTGCTGCGCGGCGAGCAGGACCGCGCGGTACCCCGACACCAGGGCCTGGGAGGACAGCGCGTCGGCGCTCTGCGCCCTGGTGACGCGCGGGAGGAGGTCGAGGCTGAACGCGGTGACGCCGCGCTCGGCGAGCGTGCGGACCAGGTCGAGTTCGGCGGACGGTGAGAGGAAGCTGACGGTGATGTCGCCCTCGCGCAGCTTCCTGGCCTGCTCGACTTCGAGCGGCTGCACGGAGACCACGACCTCGGTGGTCCCCGCGGGATGTTGGGGGACGACCTCTGCACCGGCCGCCCGGTAGGACTCGTCCGAAGCGCGGGCGTGCACGCCCGCTCCGGACTGCACGTCCACGGCGAGGCCGGCGCCGATCAGCGTGGTCACCGTTTCCGGTAGACCGGCTACGCGGCGCTCGGCGGGCCGCGACTCCGCGGGGATGCCCACTTTCACGGAGAGTCACAGTAGTCGATCAAAGGTGATCCACACCACATCCACCGTTGACTTTAACCGGACGGGCGTACTGGCGTGCTGGTGAGCCGCGCTTTCGGGGTGACCGGGGAGCGGATCGGGAGGGCGGCGCGGGCAGGCGGGCAGCGCGGCGGGGCGGCGCGGGCGCGGCGGGGCGGCGGGCGGGGAGGGCAGGGAGGGCGGCAGGGGCGGGCTGCGGTGTGGCAGGCGCGGGGTCTTGGTGGCGAAGTGTGTCCGCCTGCCCCGCGCCGGCCAACCGCTAGTGGATGATCGGGCACACGCCCTTCGTGTCGCCGGGGAAGAAGTTCGGCAGCAGCTCACCCTTGTCGTAGTACCGGTGGAACACGCTGGTGATCCCGCTCGACATCGGCGGCACGATCCACGTCCAGTCCGCCGGGCAGCTCCGCCCCGCCGCCTCCTCCTTCCGAAGGTGCGTCAGGAACCGGTCCGACTCCGTGTGGTGGTCCGTGATCGTCACCCCCGCCTCCCCGAACGAGTGCAGCACCGCCCGGTTCAGCTCGACCAGCACCCGGTCCTTCCACAGGGTCTGCACCTTCGACGTGTCCAGCCCCATCCGCTTGCCCAGGTACGGCAGCAGGTCGTACCGGTCCGCGTCGGCGAAGTTCCGGGCACCGATCTCCGTGCCCATGTACCACCCGTTGAACGGGGCCGCCGGGTAGTCCACGCCGCCGATGCGCAGGCGCATGTTGCTGATCGCCGGCACGGCGTGCCAGCGCAACCCGAGGTCACCCAGCCACGGGTACTCGGGGTGGCTGATCGGCACCTCCAGCACCGCGTCCCGGGGCAGTTCCAGCAGGTACGGGTCGGCGTCCTCGCGTTCCACCACCAGCGGCAGCACGTCGAACGGGCCGCGATCGGCCGGTGGGCGCCAGCCCATGCCGATGACGTGGTCGGTGAGGTCGGCGTTGCGGCGGTCGCCGAGGACACCGCCGTCCGGGCCGCGGTAGCCCGCGTAGCGGATCAGCTGCTCGTTGCGGATGCGGGGACCGGGCTGGCCGGGCTCGTCGGGGGCGAACACGGTGATCACCGGTCGGACCTTGCCGCCGTTGGTGGCGAGTTCGAGGTGTTCGACGCACGCGTCGGCGACCTCCTTCGGGTCCCGCAGGTCGCGCAGGTCGCGGACCTTGAGGCTGCGCCAGTACAGGCGACCGATGCAGCGGGCGCTGTTGCGCCACGCCACGCGGGCGCCGAAGGCCAGTTCGGCCGCCGTGTGCCGGTAGGTGCCGGTCGCGGCGACCTCCGCGTGGACCTCGGCCAAGCGGTGCTCGACCGGGCCCTCCTCGGGGTGCTCGGAGCGGTGCAGGCGGATGAAGTCGTCGGCCTCCGCGAGGTCGACGGAGGTGGTGCGCAGGGGGATGGCTTCAGTCGGACATGCGGGGACGGGGGCCATGGCGCGACACCGTAGTTGCACTTTCGTGGATGGTGCACCGCCGTGTCGGGCACCCGAAGGCCGACACGGCCGGCGATCGACGCCACACGGTGAGTGCTTGATCCGGCGAAAGGGTGACGAATCCTGCGAAAACGAGTGATATTCGATTGTTATCCGCTCGACTCGCGGCGGTGACCCGTGATTTGCATCACGGTGCATTTTTCACCTATCGGGTGACAACTCCGGTGCCCGCCAAGCGGTGAGGGTGGACATGCCCCGGACGGCCGCGCTCGTCGGCATCGCACGCAGGAGGGTGTTGCGCGCGGCGACGGCCACCGGGTGGCGCAGGCGGTGCCCGAACCGGCCCGCCAGCCGCGACCTCCGGGCCACCTTCACCCCCCGCGGCCGGCGCTCGCGGTCGTAGTGCGCCAACCCCTCCGGCAAGCCGAACCGGGCCAGCGCCGCCGCGAGCACCACGCCGTCCTCGATGGCCGTGCACGCGCCCTGCCCCAGGTAGGGGGTCATGGCGTGGGCGGCGTCGCCGAGCAGCGCCACCCGGCCCCGGACGTAGGACGGCGGCGGCGTGCGCAGCTCGTGGAGGTCGTGCCGCAACACGGTCCCCGGCGGGGTCGCGTCGAGGAGGTCGGCGATGGGCCGGTGCCAGTGCCCGACCAGCCGCCGCACCTCGCCGAGTTCGTCGGCGGCGGCTCCCCCGGCCGGCGCGAGGGTGGCGGCGTACCAGTAGACCCGGTCGTCCCCCAGCGGGAGGATGCCGAACTCCGTCCCGGGGCCCAGCGTCTGGCCCACCTCCAGCTCGCGCGCGAACGGCACGGTCGTCACGCTCCGCCACGCCGTCGCCCCCGCGTAGACCGGACGGGGCAGCCCGGGGAACAGCTCCTCGCGCACCCGGCTGCGGATGCCGTCCGCCCCCACCACCAGGTCCGCGTCCAGGTCCTCGACCGACCGGACCTCGACGCCGGTCACCAGGCACCGCTCGGGCAACGCCGACCGCAGCACCCGGTGCAGGTCCGCCCGGTGCACGGCCACGACGTGCTCCCCGGCCGCGACCCGGACCAGCGCCCGGCCCCGCCGGTCCCGCACTCCCCCGGCCACCCGCGGCGTGCCGATCCGCCGCACCTGGTCGGCCAGGCCCAGCGCGTCGAGCGCGCGCATCGCGTTGGGCATCATCCCGATCCCGGCCCCGACCTCGCCGAACTCGGCCGCCCGCTCCAGCACGACGACGTCCCAGCCGACCTTCCGCAACGCCACCGCGGCGGCCACCCCGCCGAGCCCGCCCCCCACGACCACCGCACGCACGCCGTGCTCCCTTCTACAGGTGTAGAAGCTACTCTACAGCTGTAGAAGGAGGTGCCGACTTTGTCCGACCGGGTGGCGCTCATCGCGGACGCGGCCGTGCACGTGGTGGCGACCAGGGGCATGCGCGGGCTGACCCACCGCGCCGTGGACGCCGAGGCCGGCCTGCCGCAGGGCTCGACGTCCGCGTACTTCCGCACGCGGAAAGCCCTGGTGGAGGGCGTGGTGCGCCGGCTGGCCGACCAGGACACCGCCGAGGTCGCCGAGTTGGTCGACGTGACCGACCTCGACGCGCTGTCCGCCGGCATGGCCCGCGTCCTCGACGCGTGGATGACCACCGGCCGCGAACGCACCCTCGCGCGCTACGCGTGCCTGCTGGAGGCGACCCACCACCCGGAACTGCGCGGCATCCTCGCCCACGGCGCGCAGGCCCGGGACCTGGCCCGCCGGATGCTCGAACGGGCCGGCGTGCCGGACGCCGAACGCCGGGGCCGCGCGCTGGTCGCCTTCGTGGACGGCCTCCTGTTCGACCGCCTGGTGGGCGCGGGAGCGCTCAACGCCCCCGCCCCGGGCAGCCCCGAGTCCCGCGCCGAGCTGACCGACGCCATCCGGACCGCTCTGCGCGGCGTGTTCGGGAGCTGAGGAAAACGGCTCGACCGGCCCGCTACCGTGGTTCCCATGTGGGGAATCCAGGTCTTCTACCTCTGATTCCGGCTCACGCCGCCCGCCCCCGCGCCGCGGGGGTCCCGAGCCGTACCCGGAATCCCTGGAGAACACCATGTCCCACATCGCTTTCCTCAACATCCCCGGCCACGGGCACATCACGCCGACGCTGCCCGTCGTGACCGAACTGGTCGCCCGGGGCCACCGCGTGACCTACGCCGTCCCGGCCGGGTTCACCGACCTCGTCGAGCACGCCGGCGCGCAGCCGGTCCGCTACCCGACCACGCTGCCGACCTCCGACGAGGAGTGGCCGACCGACATGGCCCCGGCCATGCGGCTGTTCCTCGCCGAGGCGGTCGCCCTGCTCCCGGTCCTGGCGGAGCGCTACGACGCCGACCGCCCGGACCTGGTCGTCTACGACATCGGCGCGTGGCCCGCCCGCATCCTCGCGCGGCGGTGGGGCGTGCCGGCCCTCCAGTTCTCCCCCACGTTCGTCGCCTACGACGGCTGGGAGGAGGACATGAAGGACCTGTACGACACGCCCGAGATGGAGGCGGTCTTCGCCGAGATCCAGGACTGGCTGACCGCCGAGGGCGAGCCGACCGACGCGCGGACGTTCGTCGGCCACCCGGACCGGGCGGTGGTGAGCATCCCGCGGTCGTTCCAACTCAACGGCGACTCGGTGCCCGAGAAGTACACGTTCGTCGGCCCGTGCATCGGCGACCGCTCGTTCCAGGGCACGTGGGAACGCCCGGACGACCGCCCGGTGCTGCTGGTCTCGCTCGGGTCGGCCTACACCAACGAGCCCGCGTTCTACCGGACGTGCGTCGAGGCGTTCGGCGGCACGCATTGGCGGGTCGTGATGAACATCGGCCGGCACGTCCGACCCGAGGACCTGGGCGAGGTGCCGGACAACGTCGAACCGCACCCGTGGGTGCCGCAACTGGACGTCCTGTCCAAGGCGACCGCGTTCATCACCCACTGCGGCATGGGCGGGACCATGGAAGGCCTGTTCCACGGGGTGCCGATGGTCGGTGTGCCCACGATCGGCGAGCAGCACCTGAACGCCATGCGGCTGGTGGAGCTGGGCGTCGGCCGGTACCTGCCGATGGAGCAGGTCGGCGTCGAGTCGCTGCGCGCGGCGGTCACCGAACTGGTCGACGACCCCGCGGTGGCGCGCCGCCTGGCCGCCATCCGGGAGGAGATCCGCCACGCCGGCGGCACCACCGCGGCGGCCGACGTGGTCGAGTCGATGCTCGCGTGACGGACGCGCCCGCCGGCACCCCGCCGGCGGGCGCGTCCGGCGTCTTCAGGCGGATCGTTCGCCGCTGCCCAGCCTCGGGAACGGGTCGGTGGAGAAGACCACCTCCACCGGCACCTCGAAGTACCGCGCGATGCGCAGCGCGAGGTGGAGGCTCGGGCTGTACTCGCCGCGCTCCAGGTAACCCACGGTCTGGTAGTGGATGCCCAGGGCCTCGGAGAGTTGCCGGCGGGAGACGCCGCGCTCGGCGCGCAGCATCGCGATCCGGTTGTAGACGGTCTCGCTCACCCCATGCCCCTCTGCAACGCCGCTTGCCGGCGTTGCTCCATGTCCGCGCCCGACTCGCGGCGGGCCATCCGTCGCAGGATCGTAGGCGCGAGCAGGAACCCGACCACCGCCCACACCCCCAGGACGCCCACCATCTCCAGCGTGCGCCACGACCCGCCGATCTCGGCCGCCGCCGCCTCGTGCGGCAGCAGCGCCGACCGCGCGCCCAGCCCCACCCAGTACACCGGGAAGACCTGGCCCAGGCCCTGCAACCACCCCGGCAACGCGTGGATCGGGTAGAAGATGCCCGAAATCGCGACCACCCCCATCATCGGCAACATCGTGAAGCCCATCGCGCCCTGCGGGCTCTTCGCGAGCGACCCCGCGATCGCGCCCCACGGCAGGGTCGCCGCCAGGCCCAGCACCAGCACGGGCAGCACCGCGAGCCACCCGGCCAAGCCCGCGTCGGTCAGGTCCGGGATCAGGATCAACGCGGGCAGGATGCCGACGACCAGGCCGAAGAAGATGTCCAGCGACGTCTGGACGACCCGGCCGACGACGTAGCCGACCATGCCGTTGGGCACCGCCTTGGCCCGCAGCAGGGTGCCGTCCTCGCGGTTGAGCGACAGCTGGCCCGCCGGGCCGACCAGGCCGCCGAACGCGACCGACGCGCCGATCATGCCGGGCAGCGACAGCGCGGCGAGGGACAGCGTGGTGCCGTCCACCCCGGAGTCGCGCTGGAAGAACAGCACGAGGGTGTAGGCGATGGCGATGAACAGGTTGTAGACCTGGTCGGAGCTGCCCAGCGAGTGGCGGAACTCCGTCCAGCCGCGCTGGAGGCCCAGCCGGACCGCGTGCGTCGTCGGGTTCACAGCGCCGCCACCTCCCGGCCGGCCATCTGGCCGCTCTCGAACCGCTGCACCAGCTCCAGGTACGTGTCCTCCAACGTGCTGCGCCGCACCTCCAGCTCCGAGATGCCGGTGGGGTGCTGCCCCAGCAGGGCGCGCACGAACGCCGTCGCGTCGTCGGTGGCGTGGACGTGCCGCGTGCCGTCCTGCGTCCAGCGCACCTCGGACTGGCCCTCGACCTGGCGGCTGAGCTGGTCGGGGCTGCCGTCGGCGATGATCCTCCCGCCCGCGAGCACCAGGATGCGGTCGGCGAGCTTCTCCGCCTCGGCCAGGTCGTGGGTGGTGAGCAGGATGGTCATGCCCTCCAGGTCGGACAGCCGGTGCACCAGGTCGTGGAACTCGCGGCGGGCGTGCGGGTCGAAGCCCGCGGTCGGCTCGTCCAGGAACAGCAGCTCCGGCTTGCCGACGATGCCGATCGCCACGTCCAGCCGGCGGCGCTGGCCGCCGGAGAGCTTGCCGGACTTCTTGTGCGCGTGCTCCTCCAGGCCGACGGTCTTGATCAGCTCGTCGGTGTCGAACGGACGGGTCCGTTCGGGGGTGCTGTAGGGCGCGTAGTAGCGGCCGAGGTGGTCCAGGAGCTCGCGGACCTTCCACCGGGCGTGGTCGCGCCACGACTGGAGCACCACGCCCAGCTTCGCGCGCCACAGCTCGTCGCCCTTGGCCGGGTCCACGCCCAGCACCCGGACGTGGCCCGCGGAGCGCATCCGGAAGCCCTCCAGGATCTCGATCGTCGTGGTCTTGCCCGCCCCGTTGGGCCCGAGCAGCGCGACCACCTCACCGCGTTCGGCCGCGAAGTCCACCCCGTGCAGCACGTCCGCGGTGCCGTAGCGCATCCGCAGGTCGCGCACCTCGATGACCAAGGCCGGTCACCTCCCCCTGTCGAAGTTGTCGGCCATTTTGTAGCACATGTACTACGAGCCGTACTAGCTCGATTCACTTACGGCTTATTTACTTCACGGGTTCGTGAATCTTCTGTAGCTTGCGAAGCAGGTCCCTGACGCACTGGGAGGTGTGCGAGATGACCGAAACGCTGTACCCCGAACTGCCCACCACGCGCAGTTCACCGTTCGACCCGCCCGTCGCACTGGGGGTGTTGCGCGAGAGCGAGCCGATCACCAGGATCTCGTTCCCGGACGGCCACCTGGGCTGGCTCGTGACGACCCACGCGCTCGCGCGGGAGGTGCTGGCGGACAACCGGTTCAGCAACCGGGCCGAACTCCAGCGCTCGCCGATCCGCGCGGGCGGCAAGCCGATCCCGCGGCAGCCGCCGGCCAAGCCGGGCATGTTCATCAACATGGACGGCCAGGACCACGCGAAGTACCGCCGGTTGCTGACCGGCCAGTTCACCGTCCGGCGGATGAACCAGCTCATCCCCCGGATCGAGGCCATCGTGCGCGACCACCTGGCCGACGTGCGGGCGCAGGGCCCGGGCGCGGACCTGGTGGAGGCGTTCGCGCTGCCGGTGCCCTCGATGGTGATCTGCGAGCTGCTGGGGGTGCCCTACGAGGAGCGGGAGTCGTTCCAGCGGGACACCCGGACGTCGTTCACCCTGACCCACGACTTCGAGGAGATCAGGGCGGCGTTCGAGCGGATCGAGGGCTTCGTCGCCGACCTGGTGCGGCGCAAGCACGACGACCCGGGCGACGACATGCTCACCGGCCTGATCGAGACCGGCGAGCTGACCGACGAGGAGGTCGCCAACATGGGCCTCCTCCTGCTCGTCGCCGGCCACGAGACGACGGCGAACATGCTGGGCATCGGCACGCTCACGCTGCTCAACCACCCGGAGCAGCTGGCCGCGTTGAGGGACGACCCGTCCCTGGTCGACAACGCGGTCGAGGAGCTGATGCGCTACCTGTCCATCGTCCAGTTCGGCACCACGCGGGTCGCGCTGGAGGACGTCGAGCTGGGCGGCGTCACCATCAAGGCCGGGGACTCGGTCAACGTCCACATCCCGACGGCGAACCGGGACCCGGCGAAGTTCGACCACCCGGAGGAGTTCGACATCCACCGCCCGGCGACGGGTCACGTGGCGTTCGGGCACGGTGTGCACCAGTGCCTGGGCCAGCAGTTGGCGCGCATCGAGATGCGGGTGGGCTTCACGGCCCTGTTCCGGGAGTTCCCGGACCTGCGCCTGGCGGTGCCCGCGGAGGAGGTGCCGATGAGGGACGACATGGCCATCTACGGCGTGCACAAGCTGCCGGTGGCGTTCTCATGAGGATCGAGGTGGACCCGGAGCGCTGCGCCGGTTCGGGCATGTGCGCCCTGACCGACCCGGCGGTCTTCGACCAGTCGGAGGACGACGGCACGGTGGTCCTGTTGACCGCCGAACCGGTCGGGCACGAGCGGGAGGCCCGCGAGGCCGCCCACCTGTGCCCGGCGGGGGCCATCAAGGTGATCGAGTAGGAATGACCGGGGCCCGGGGCGCGACGCGTCCCGGGCCTCCGGCGGTCCGGCCGGGGTCGCCGGCCAGCGGCGGTTCGGCCCGTCGCCGGCCAGCGGCGGTTCGGCCGGTCATCGGCCAGCGGCGGTTCGGCCGGTCATCGGCCAGCGGCGGTTCGGCCGGTCATCGGCCCCCGGCGGTCCGGCCGGTCGCGCGAGCGCCGCCGCCCCGGCTAGCGCGTCCCCACTTCGGCCAACCCGGTCCGGCCCACCGACTGCCACCGCACCGGCGTCCCGTGCAACGCCGTGACCAGCGACTTCACCACCACCAGGTACGTCAGCTGCCGGTAGGCGAGCTGTTGCAGCGGGAACGTCCACAACGGTCGCAGCGACTCGCCGTCCAGCCGCAGCGCGTACCCGGCGCTCACCGTCTGCATGACCAGGAACAGCGCCCACACCACCAGCGCCCAGGGCGCGTCCGCGATGAACGCCCCGTAGACCACGAAGACGTCCAACGCCGGCGCCAGCAACGGCAGCACCACGTGGAACAGCAGCAGGTAGACCAGCCCGAGCCGGCCCATCCGCCCCCGCGCCGCACGGTGCTTCCACATCGACTGGAACGTCCCGTACGACCACCGGTACCGCTGCCGGTAGAGCCCGCGCACACCCGTGGGCACCTCGGTCCACGCCCGCGCCCCCGGCTCGTACACCACCCGCCACCCGGCGCGGGTGATCGCCATCGTCACGTCGGTGTCCTCGGCGAGCGTCTCGGCGCTGATCCCGCCGACCTCCGCCAACGCCTCCCGCCGGAACGCCCCGATCGCGCCGGGGATGGTCGGCAGGCAGCCCAGCGCGTTGAGGATCTGCCGGTCCAGGTTGGACCCCGCGCAGTACTCCAGGTGCTGCCACCGCCCGAACACCCCGCCGCGGTTGGCGACCTTCACGTTCCCCGACACCGCGCCGACGCCGTCCGCCCCCAGCGGCCGGACGACCTTGCTCACCGTGTCCGGCTCGAACACCGTGTCGCCGTCCACCAGCACCAGCGCGTCGTGCCGGGCCGCCGCGATGCCCGCGTTCAGGGCCGCCGGCTTGCCGGCGTTCTCCTGCCGCAGCACCCGCACCCCGGGCAGCCCGAGGTCCTCGACCAGCCGGGCGGTCCCGTCGGTGGACCCGTCGTCGACCACCACCACCTCGACCGGGGCCGGGTGCCGCGACGCCGCGATCGACGTCACCGCGGCGACGATGTTGGCCGACTCGTTGTAGGCGGGCACGACCACGGACACCGGCGGCGCGTGCTCCACGTCCACCACCGCGTCGACCCGCCGCAACCGCCGCGACGTGTGCGCCAACCCCAGCTGCATGACGGTCCGCAGCAACGCCAACACCGCCACGATCGCGCTGAGCACCCCGAGCACCACCACGGCCGTCCCGCCGTGCCGCTGGGCGAGCGCCAGCGCGTGCCCGGTCACCCGCTGCCCGAACCCGGCCTCCACCACCTCGGCCCGCCCGGTCGCCGCGCCCAGCCCGACGAACCGGTGCCCCGGGTACCGGTCGGCGAGCAGGTCGACCACGCCGGGCGCGCTGCTGGTGACGTGCAGCCGCACGGCCCGGCCGACGTCCGTGGCGGCCAGGACCGCCTCGGGGTCGCGCACCTCGACGTCGACGGTGTCCGGATCGGCCTCAGACAGTCCACTGTGGACCGGGGCGACCGCCGCCAGCGCCGCCCGGCTGAACGCGCCGTCCCACGAGGAGTCCGGCCCGGCGCGGAACGCCCCGACCCCGACCTCGTGCCCCTCGGCGACCATGCGGCGCACCAGCTCCGGGTACCGGTTGACCGCCGACCCCACGACGAAGAACGTCGCCCGCACCTTCCGCGCCGCCAACCGGTCCAGCAACCGGGGCGTGTACCGCGGGTCCGGGCCGCCGTGGAAGACCAGCGCCACCGTGCCCGGAGGCACCGGCTCGGCCGGCGCCGCGGCCCGCGGCGAGGCCGGGGGCACGGCCGTCGCGTACGCGTGGAAGCTCAACGCCCCCAACAACAACGCCAGCCCCACCAGCAGCGAGACCCAGTGCGACCTCACCCCGCCTGCCCCACCACGGTGGCGAGGATCACCAACGCCAACCCCAGCAACGACGCCGCCACCGCGACGCCGACCACACCCATCAGTCCCCGGCGTCTGCCCGTCTCGTCGACGAAGACCTGCTTTGCCACCACGTTCCCCCCACACGCACCACCGCGACGACGACACCGGCCGCCACCGCCGCCGCCATCGACGGGAACGTCCGCACCACCAGCGGCGCGGACGAGATCACCAACTCCCGCAACGACTTCCCACCCAGAGCGGCCCCGCCCACCACGAGCGCCGCGCACAGCACCGGCGGCGCCGGGACCACCGTCCACAGCCCCACGGGCCGCACGACGGCCGCCGCCACCACCGAGCCGGCCACCAGGAAGACGCCGAAGAGCCACCCGGGTCGCTCGCCGTCCACCCAGACGCCGATCCCCGCGAACACCCCGGCCACCGCGAGCGCGGCGAGGCTCGGCAGGTGTGAGATCCGGTCAACCACCGTGCGTCCCCCAGCGTCTCAACGGCCATAGGCTACGCGACGGGGGTGTGGTCGGTGCGGGAGTTCTCACTGGTCGTGGCGCGGATCGCGTGGATCGCGCTGGCGGTGGCGGTGTTGGCCGGGTCCGGAGTGGCCTGGACCACTTATCACGACCTGGACACCGGTCTGCGCCGGTCGCGGGCGATCCCGGAGGACGCCCCGCGCTCGGCGGACGGGCTGAACGTGTTGCTCATGGGCCTGACCACGCGGCGGGACCTGGACGGCAACCCGCCGCCGGACGAGGTGCTGGAGATGCTGCACGCGGGCGACGTGGACCGGGGCGGTTACAACGCGAACACGTTGATGTTGGTGCACATCCCGGACGACGGGTCGCCCGCGACGGCGATGTCCGTGCCGCGCGACAACTACGCCGTGCTGCACGGCGTCGAGGGCTCGCCGCGGGAGAAGATCAAGGAGGCCTACGGGCGGGCCAAGGAGGACGAGGAGCGCCGGCTGGTCGCCGAGGGCGGGCACGACGCGGCGGAGCTTGAGTGGCTGGGCCGCGAGGCCGGGCGGCGGGCGCAGGTGGCGACGGTGCGGGAGTTCCTGGGCGTGCCGGTGGACGCGTTCGCCGAGCTGAGCCTGACCGGCTTCTACCACCTGGCCGAGGCGCTGCACGGCGTGGACGTGTGCCTGAACGCGGCGACCGCGGACCGCGAGTTCTCCGGCGCGGACTTCCCGGCGGGCAGGCAGCGGCTGGACGCGGCGCAGGCGCTGGCGTTCGTGCGGCAGCGGCACGGCCTGCGCCACGGCGACCTGGACCGGACCCGGCGGCAGCAGGCGTTCCTGAAGGCGGTGCTGCTCCGGGTCCGCGAGCAGGGCCCGGCCGCCCTGGGCCCGGTGGTGGACGTGGCCAAGCGCAACGTCGTGCTCTCCGAGGGCTGGGACGTGCTGGACGCGGCCCGGCGGGTCACCGGCGTCCGGTTCACCACCCTGCCGATCACCGGCACGCCGGAGGCCGACGGGCGGGAGGCGATGCACACCGCCGTGGGCATCACCCTGGGTCGCCTGATCGCGCCCAAGCCGTCCACGACGGCGTCGAAACCCGCCCCGACCAGCCCTTCTCCGCCACCACCGGCCGACGGCATCCCCTGTGTGGATTAACCGGACACCGCCCACCGCCACGGCCGGGTGACAACGGTCCCGCGCCCTTGCCCCGGCCGGGGTGCGCGCGCACTCTTCGTGGACCACCTCGAAGGACGCCCGGTGGCGCGGACTCCCCGGCGAACAGCCGTCCGCGCCACCGACTTCGACGCGCCTTCTCCGCAACGCCGGTTCGAAAGGGTGAGTCCCATGTCCGACCAGCAGAGATCCCCGTCCGAGCACGACCGCCCGTTCATCCCCGAAGGCGAACCCCTCGACCCGCCCGCCGGGCAGCTGACCGTGGTCGACGCCGACACCTGGTACTACTTCCGCGCCCAGTTCCTCACCCAGGACGGCACGAACGCGTTCGGCTACTTCCACCCGGTCGGCCCGAACCCGAGCACGTCCTTCTGGGACTACATCTGCATGCGCACGTGGCTGGAGAACGCCTGCCAGTTCAAGCTGGAGGACACCGACCAGCGCGGCTGGTCGAAGTGGCTGATCCGGGCCGACGGCAACCACCTGGCCCTCAAGGCGACGTTCTGGTACTACCGCGCGTCGGCGTACACGGCGCGGTTCGCCATCGTGGACGGCTTGCTCTACAACGACTACAAGGGCGGCCCGGCGGGCGCGGTGTGGGACGAGACCCTCGTGACCCCCGCCTACTACGTGGGCCAGGACCTCGGCGACCGCGTGAACCTCACGCAGTGCCAACTCGTCCCGGTGGGCGCGGAGGCCGAAGCCGCGGCGCCGGCCGCCGCCGGCGCGCCCGGCGCGGTCACCCCTTCCTGAGCACCTCGATCACGGCGGGGTAGTCCGAGCCGCCGTGCCCGGCCGCCACGGCCCGTTCGATGAGGCTCTTCACGTAGGTCAGCAGCGTGGTGTCGACGCCGCGGTCCCGGGTGGCGTGGACCAGGTGGTCGGCGGCGGAGATCTGCATGTCCAGCCGGGCCTCCCGGCTGGTGAAGTCGCCGCTGTCCACCTGGTCGGCCATCGCGGGCAGGAACGACGCCACCGTGCCGAGCATGCCCTGCGCCATGGGCAGGAACGCCTTGGCCGGCACGCCCTCCCGGTCCACCAGCGCGGTCGCGGTGAGGTAGCCGGTCAGGCCGGCGTACATGATCGTCAGCAGCGCGGTGTCGAACAGCGCCGCGAACCCGGGGTCCTCGCCGACGAAGGTCGCGGCGCCCAGCACTTGGAGGACGTTCTCGTGCTCGGCGTAGAGGTCGGCCGGGCCGGAGTAGAGGATCGTCGCCGCCGGTGTGCCGACGGCGGGCGGCGTGGTCATGATGCCGCCGTCGAGGTAGCGCCCGCCGCGCTTCCCGACCTCGGCGGCCATCTCGCGCGCCTGGTCCGGGGTGCCGGTGGTGAGGTTGACGACGACCTTGCCGGAGAGGTCCGCGGGCAGGGTCTGTTCGACGGCGCGGTAGTCGAGCACGCACGCCACGACGATCGGGCCGGCGTCGACGGCCTCCGCCGCGGTGCGCGCGCGGGTCGTGCCCTCGGGGCCGGGACGGTCCGATCGGGTCCACACGGTCGTGGGGTGCCCGGCGCGCTGGAAGGCGGTGGCGAGTGCCGTGCCCATCAGGCCGAGGCCCAGCACGGTCACCTTTTCTCGTTCGTTGGTCACGGCTTCATCGTCGGCGCGGGCGCTTAGACTCATCAAGTACGCACAAAATGGTGACCACTTACCTTTGTGTAACCGGGGGGCGGTTCAGCGGTGGTGCGGAAGCGGCCTTACGTGTGCGGGATCGACGCGGCGCTGGACGTGGTCGGCGGCAAGTGGAAGGTGCTGATCCTGTGGGCGTTGTCCACGGGCACCAAGCGGTTCGGCGAGGTGAAGCGGGAGCTGCCCGGGGTGAGCGTGAAGGTGCTCACCGAGCAGTTGCGCGAACTGGAGGCCGACGAGATCGTGACGCGCC
Organism: Saccharothrix mutabilis subsp. mutabilis; assembly: GCF_039521145.1. Classification (NCBI taxonomy): domain Bacteria; kingdom Bacillati; phylum Actinomycetota; class Actinomycetes; order Pseudonocardiales; family Pseudonocardiaceae; genus Saccharothrix; species Saccharothrix mutabilis. The sequence continues at coordinate 41,007 of NZ_BAAABU010000027.1, read as the reverse complement.
ACGAGTACGACGAGACCGTGCCGCGGGTCGAGTACTCGCTGACGGAGTTCGGCCGTTCGCTCAACGAGGCGCTGGGGCCGTTGGGCGCGTGGGGCGCGCGGCACCGGGCGCGCATCGAGTCGTTGCGGGCTAACGCTTGACCCGGGCGTCGTAGTCGCGGCGCGCCCGCTCGACGGCGTCGAGGTTGACCGACCACTCGGCGATGGTCGCGAACAGCGGCGCGAGGCTGCGCCCGAGGTCGCTGATCTCGTACTCGACGCGCGGCGGCACCTCGGCGTGGTAGGTGCGGGTGACGAGCCCGTCGCGTTCCAGTTGCCGCAACCGCTGGGTGAGCACCTTGGGGCTGATGGTCGTGATCCGCCGTTCCAGCTCCACGAACCGCTGCCGGCCGAACTCGTTGAGCGCCCACAGGATCGGCGTGGTCCACCGGCTGAACACGAGGTCCACGACGGGCGCGATCGGGCAGGCCAGCTCGGGCGGAACGTCGGCGCGCAGTGTGTCCCTGGTCACTTCACCCGTCACTTTCCTCTAGGTACCTACTAACCCCAGGATAGTAGCTTCGCCCTCGGAAGATCGAGAACGTCGAGGGAGTCGAAGATGATCGTGGTGACCGGTGCGACGGGCAACGTGGGCAGGCCCCTGGTGGAGACCCTGGCGGCGGCGGGCGAGGAGGTCGTGGCGGTGTCCCGCGGGACCGGCGTCACCGGCGTCCCCCACCGCCGCGCGGACCTGACGGACCCGGCGTCGCTCGCGCCGGCGCTGGTGGGCGCGTCGGCGGTGTTCCTGCTGACGTCCCCGGACTACCTGGGTTCCGGCGCGGCGTTCGGCGACGTGGTGGACGTGGTCCGGGCGGCGGGCGTGCGCCGGGTGGTGCTGCTCTCGTCGCAGGGCGTGGCGACGGGCAGGCACCCGGACGGCATCGAGCAGGCGGTGCGGTCGTCGGGTCTGGAGTGGACGGTGCTTCAGCCGGGTGCGTTCGCCAGCAACGCTTTCCAGTGGGCGCAACCCATCAGCACGTCCCGCACGGCCGCCGCCCCGTTCGGCGACGTGGCGCTGCCGGTGGTGCACACGTCCGACATCGCGGACGTGGCGGCGGCCGTCCTGCGCTCCGAGTCCCACGCCGGCCGGTCGTACGTCCTGACCGGTCCGGCGGCGATCACGCCCCGGCAGCAGGTGGCGGCGATCGGCGAGGCGTTGGGCGAGCCGGTGGAGTTCGTGGAACTGAGCCGGGCGGAGGCGAAGGCGGGGATGCTGCGGCACATGCCGGAGCCGGTGGTCGAGACGACTCTGGACCTGCTCGGCACCCCGACGCCGCTGGAGCAGTCGGTGAACCCGGACGTGGAATCGGTGTTGGACCGCCCGGCCCGGCCGTTCACGGACTGGGTGCGGCGCAACGTGGTGGCGTTCAAGTAGCCGGGGCCGCAAGGACCGTCTCCCGCGCCCCAGGGCAGGTCGGCGCGGGCGGCGGCGGACTGGCACAAGCCCGCGCGGTCACCGACCCGTGCGAGCGCACACGAGCGAAGGCGGTTCCGCGGGTGACCCGCGTGGAACCGCCCTTCGACCGAGCCGTGCCTGGTGGGGCCGGTGGGGTTCGAACCCACGACCTGACGGATTATGAGTCCGCTGCTCTGACCAGCTGAGCTACAGCCCCCTGACGTGCGGTTCAGGAGAGTACAGATCAGCCGCCCCCGCGTCTCAGCAACCCGGCAGCACGTGACCAAGCTGTGTGCCGGCCGCTACGGGGCGCCGAGGTCGGACGGGCGGTAGCCGGTCGGGTAGCCGGGGTACGTGCGGTTGTCCGGGTCGTTGGTCAGGCGCGGGGTTCGGCGGGGTGGGAGGTGGCGGACGGCTCGGGCGCGCAGGCGCAGCGCCACGGCGGCCAGGCGGGTGACCAGGGCCGGGGCCGGGGTGAAGCCGAAGGACTCGATCATCCGGTCGTCCAGCATCGCCCGCACCGCCGCGGATGTCCACGAGCGCGGAAGCGGGTACCAGGAGCAGAACAGGTCCAGCGTGTACTGGCCGATCCGGCGGTTGGTGTCGCTGTAGCCGAACCGGCTCTCCTCGTACTCCCGCTTGAACGCCCGGAACCCCTCGTAGGTGTCCGGCACGCCCCTGATCGCCATCCGGTCGCCCACTGCCCGGTAGAAGTGGTACGCCCCCAGCCGTTCCTGCTCGGTCAACGGCCGCCACCCGAACCGGTCGAGCCAGTCGATCGGCTCGTAGACGAACGTGGACAGCACGTACTTCATGTCGTCGTTGTCGATGTCGTACCGCCCGTGCAGCCGGTTGACCACTCGCAGCGCCTCCTTGCCGCGCGGCGAGTCGTAGCCGTGGTCCACCAGTTCGGCCATGAGCAGGGCCGTGTCGTCGTAGCGCTTCTGCGGCCGGTGCTCGAACTCGCCGGTCTCGGCGAGCAGCCGCGAGATCGACGGCACGCAGTAGGTCTTGAACAGGGCGAACTCCAGGGACCGCACGTAGTCCCACGGGAACTCGTACCCCGACGACAGCCGCATGATGCGCTGGTGGTCGCGCTCGGGGTCCAGTGACTCGATCAGGCGACGGTTGGCGAAGCGGTCCGGCATGCGGCGAAGCCTGCCGGCAGAAACCGGCCCGGAACGTGTGACAAACGGGTGACGCGCGGGTACCCCTGACCCATGAGACGACGAAACCCCAGGTCAGGTGACCTGGGGCTGCCATCGCGCTCCCCCAACTGGATTCGAACCAGTAACCCTTCGATTAACAGTCGAATGCTCTGCCGTTGAGCTATGGGGGAATGTTCGGTTGTCTCGGCCGGGCCTCTCGGCCCGACAGGACGTAACTCTAGCGCATGCGGAAGAGTGCTTGCGAACACCCCCCTCCCTTTTCCGGCAGGATGGGTGTGACCAGGCACGATGGGAGGAGAGGAGACCTCATGAAGGGCATCCTGCTCGGCGCGGCCGTCGGCTACGTCCTGGGCGCCCGGGCCGGCCGGGAGCGGTACGACCAGATCGTCCGCGCGTACCGCTCCCTCGCCGACCACCCGGCGGTCCAGGGTGCGGCCGGGATCGTCCGCGCGAAGGTGAGCGAGAAGACCGGCTTCGGGAAGCCCCGCCAGGCCTCGAACGCCAACGGCCACCGCCGCGACCCGGTGATCCCCCGGGCCTGACCGGCACGCCTTCGACCACCGGTCGATCAACGGCCGCCCGCCGGGTGCACCCCCGAGGTGCCCGGCGGGCGGCTCGGCGTCAGCGGACGTGCGCGACCGCGAACACCCGCCGGAACGGGAACCACGTCGTGCCGTCCGCCCGCCGCGGGTAGGCCGCACGCAGCCGGGGCGCCAGGCGTTCGCGGAACTCGGCCCACGCCGCGTCGTCCAGGGCCGCGCGCACGGGCCGCAGGGCGGTGCCGGTGATCCACTCCAGGACGGGGTCGGCCCCGGTCAGCCGCTGGAGGTAGGTCGTCTCCCAGGCGTCCACCTCAGCCGCGCCCAACACCTCCGCGTACCCGGCCGGGTCGAGCACCGGCGACTCGCGCAGCTCCACGTGCGGGCACAGCTGCGCCCCCAGCTCCCGCAGGATCTCGTGCGACGGCCCCGCGAAGTTCCCCGGCACCTGCATCGCGAGCCACGCCCCGGCCGGCAGCTCGGCCACCCACCGCCGCAGCAACTCCTCGTGCCCCGGCACCCACTGCAACACCGCGTTGGTGATCACGACGTCGGTGTCCTCGGCGGGCCGCCACGCGGCCACGTCCCCGACCCGCGCCGCCAGCCCCCGCGCACGCGCCTCGGCGACCATCTCCGGCGACGAGTCCAACGCCTCGACCCCCGCCGCCGGCCACCGCTGCGCCAGCGTCACGGTCAGGTTCCCCGGACCGCACCCCAAGTCGACCACCCGACGCGGCGACCGCGCCCCGACGCGCGCCACCAGCTCGTGGAACGGCCGCGCGCGGTGGTCGGCGAAAGCCAGGTAATCGGCCGGATCCCACATGCAGGCACCCCCGGAATAACAGTACGGACGTACGGACACCGTACGCTTGTACTGCTAGTGAGGGCTACCCCCGCAAGGCTGCGATCTTGCGGGCCACCTCCGCCGCGATCTCCCGCAGCTCCTCGGTGTCCGCGCCGGCGTCCGGCCGGACCTGGAGCACCAGCCCCGACCCGGGCACCTTGCGCTGCACGAACCACGCCCGCAGGTCGTCGCGCCGCTCGCTGACCTTGATCGACCCGGTCACCCGCGCGTGCACCACCTCGGGCACCTTCCCGGGCGACTCCAGCGCGAACCGCACCGCGTCCAGGTCCCGCAGCACCACGGCGTCCCCGGCGCGCCCGTCCTCGACCGCCTCGACCACGCTCAGCGCGCCGCCGCGCCAGACGGCCTTGCTGACCAGGTGCCACCCGACGCGGCGCGGACCGGGCAGCCACAGCCCCAGCGAGGTCGCCACCAGGAACCCGTTCCCGACCGCCGCCGACGCCAGCACGTGCTCGTCGCGCTCCAACGCCCCGGTGAACCCGTCCGGCGCGCCCGACCCGAACAGCCGCCGCAGCACACCCCTCACAGCCCGCTCACCGCCTGCTCGCCGAGTTCCTTGTGGTAGGCCTCCAAGGCGATCAGGTCGCCGAACAGCGCCCGGTACTCGTCGGCCTCCTCGACCGGCGACACCCGCCGCAGCCGCGACTTGATCTCCACGATCTGCGCGGCCACCAGCAGCTGCTGCAACCGGGTCAGCACGCTCTGCACGTACCGGTACTCGTCCTCCGCCCGCACCTGCAACGGCTCGACGGCCAGCTCGGTCAGCACCGACCGCACGACCTGCTGGTGGCAGTTGCGGCTCACCGCGTCCACGAACGCCGGTCCGGACAGGCCGCCGGACGCGCCGCCCGCCTCCCGGATCGCCTGGTGCAGCGCCAGGTACACGGGGTGGGTGAAGGCCTCGTCGGGCAGCGAGTCGTAGTACGGCCCGGCCATCTCCGGCAGTTGCAGCGCGGACTTCACGGCCTCGCGCTGGTGCCACAGCCGGGGGTCGCGCGGGTCGGGCCGGGTCGGGCCGTCCACCTCGACGGCCAGCGCGCCCTGGTTCGGGTCCACCGGCCGCGGCCGGCCCTTCGCGGGAGCACGCCCGTTGGCGACCTCGCGGACCCGCTTGACCACGGTGGCCTCGTCGTCCCAACCGACCCACCAGGCGAGCTTGGTCGCGTAACCGTCCCGCTTGGCGCGGTCCTTGATCTGGGCGACGAACGGCACCATCTTCTTCAGCGCCTCGACGCGGCCGTCCACCGAGTCCAGGTCGTAGGTCTGCAACTGGGTCTTGATCGCGAACTCGAACAGCGGGGTGCGGCGCGCGACCAGGTCCCGCACGGCGACGTCGCCCTTGGCCTGGCGCAGCTCGCACGGGTCCATGCCGTCGGGCGCGATCGCGATGTAGGTCTGCGCGGAGAACTGCTGCTCGCCCTCGAACGCCTTGAGCGCCGCCTTCTGGCCCGCCGCGTCGCCGTCGAAGGTGAAGATCACCTCGCCGTTGAGGTCGTCGTCGATCAACAGGCGGCGCAGCACGGTCATGTGGTCCGCGCCGAAGGCCGTGCCGCACGACGCGACCGCCGTCGGCACGCCCGCCAGGTGCATGGCCATCACGTCGGTGTAGCCCTCGACCACCACGGCCTGGCGGCGCTTGGCGATCTCCCGCTTGGCGAGGTCCAGGCCGAACAGCACCTGGGACTTCTTGTAGATCGGGCTCTCGCTGGTGTTGAGGTACTTGGCCTGGATCGGGTCGTCGTCGAAGATCCGGCGCGCGCCGAAGCCGACGACCTCGCCGCCGAGGTCGCGGATCGGCCACAGCAGGCGGCGGTGGAACCGGTCGATCGGCCCCTGCCGGCCCTCCTTGGTCAGCTGCGCCTTGATCAGCTCGGTCAGCTCGAACCCGCGCCCGAGCAGGTGCTTGGTGAGCTTGTCCCAGCCGCCGGGGGCGAACCCGCAGCCGAACACCCGCGCGGCGGCCTCGTCGAACCCGCGCTGCGCCAGGAACTCCCGCGCCTGCACCGCCTCCGGGGACGCGAGCTGCTCGGCGTAGAACTCGGCGGCGGCCCGGTGCGCCTCCAGCAGCCGGGACCGGGTGCCCCGGTCGCGCTGGACGGTCGCCCCGCCGCCCTCGTAGGTCAGCTGGATGCCCGCGCGGTCGGCGAGGCGCTCCACCGCCTCCACGAAGCCGAGGTGCTCGATCTTCATCACGAAGGCGATCACGTCGCCGCCCTCGCCGCAGCCGAAGCAGTGGAACGTGCCGTGCGAGGGGCGGACGTTGAAGCTCGGCGACTTCTCGTCGTGGAACGGGCACAGCCCCTTCAACGCGCCACCGCCGGCGCGGCGCAGCGAGACGTGGTCGCCCACCACGTCGTCGATCCGGCTGCGCTCCCGCACCAGCGCGATGTCGCTGTCCCGGATTCGTCCTGCCACGTCGACCGAGTCTAGTGCCGGCAGACTGGGGGTCGTGACCGCCGCCGACGAGACCCTGGCCGACGACTTCACCGGACACCGGTCCCACCTGGTCGGCGTCGCCTACCGGCTCACCGGCAGCGTGGCCGACGCCGAGGACGCCGTCCAGGAGGCCTGGCTGCGCCTGGCCGGCCTGCCCGACCGGGCCCGCGCGGAGATCGCGGACCTGCGGGCGTGGCTGACCACCGTGGTGGGCCGGATCTGCCTGGACCGGCTGCGCTCGGCCGCGGTGCGCCGGGAGAAGTACGTCGGGCAGTGGCTGCCCGAACCGCTGGTCACGTCCTCGGAGGACGACCCGCTGGACGCCGTGGTGCGCGACGACGGCGTCCGCATGGCCGCCCTGGTCCTGCTGGACAAGCTCACCCCGGAGCAGCGGGTGGCCTTCGTGCTGCACGACGCGTTCGGCGTGCCGTTCGACTCGATCGCCGCCACTCTGGGCTGCACGGTCGCCACCGCCCGCCAGCACGCCTCCCGAGGCCGCCGCGCCGCCGCCGTGTCGCCCCCGCCGCCCCGGGTGGCGCTGGACGAGCAGCGCGAGGTCCTGGAGAAGTTCCTGGCGGCCCTGCACAGCGGCGACACCGAAGCGGTCATCAGCCTGCTGCACCCCGACGCGGTCGTGGTCGGCGACGGCGGCGGGAAGTCCCGGACGGCGGTCAACGTGGTCACCGGCCGCGACAAGGTCGCCCGGTTCCTGCTGGGTCTGCTGCGCAAGTACGGCGGTCTCGACCAGGGCGAGCCGGTCCTGGTCAACGGCGATGTGGGCCTGAAGTTCCGGGCCCGGCCCGACCTCGCCGCCCGGGTCAGCGCGGTGGTGCTCAAGGACGGCAAGGTGGCCGCGTTCTACGACTTCGCCAACCCGGACAAGCTCAGGCACGTGGACTTCTAAGGCATGGGGACCTTGCACGCGTCGCCCGAGGTGAAGCCCTGGTCCACGATGCCCAGCGCCGAGTTCATGCGGGCCCGCATGTTCTCCAGGGCGATCAGGTAGGTCAGCTCCACCACGCCGTCGTGGCCCAGCCGCCGGTCCAGCTCGGCGACCTGCTCGTCGGTGACGGCGGTCGGGGTGTCGGTCATGGCGTCCACGTAGGCGAGCGCGAGCTTCTCGACCTCGGTGTACCGGTCGGAGTTCGCGTGGTCGTGGATCTCCTTGAGCCGGTCGATGTCCAGGCCCGCGTGCTTGATCAGCATCTTGCCGAAGTCCACGCACCACGAGCAGCCCAGCTTGACCGCCGTCGCGTAGACGACCAGCTCCCGCAGTTCCAGCGGCAGCACCTTCGCCGCCCGCTCGACGCCCATCTCGTGCCGTGCGCTGGCCATCATCAGCTTGTGGTGGTGGGCCGCCACGGCGACGGGCTCCGGGACCGCGCCGAACTTGCGCTTGGAGAACCAGTACACGGCCTTGAGCAGCGGGCCGGCCTGCTTCGTGGTGACCGCCGGGATCCTGGGCATGTCCCCTCCTCGTCCTCAAGTGGTTGCACACCGGGGACGGGACGGCCGCCGGGAACGTGACACCCTCGGGTGCCCGGTACCGGCGTGACGAAGGTCATAGCCGTGGTCAGGGTGCGGCGACCTGGGCCAGGAAGTAGATCGCGCCGGTCCCGGAGTGGCGCACCAGCAGCAGGTGCGGGCGGTCGACGCGGACGGTCCGGGCAGGCGGGTGCTCGACGATCGAGGTGAGCCGCATCATCACCGCGGTGGCCGCCGCGCCCTCGAACCCCTGCTCGTCCACGCGCAGCACGGCTTCGTGCACGACCTCGTCCACGCACAGGCGCGGGTCCGGGCTCAGGCCGGTGAGGTCGGCGGCGGGGGTGAACACGGTCCGCACCCCGGTCGCGCGCAACGCGTCGCCGAGGGTCGTGCCGACCTTGAGGTCCAGCTTGGGCAGGAACAGCTCGATCCGCTGCCACTCCAGGGCGGCCAGGACGTCGGGCACGCCGTCGGTCGCGCCCAGGTCGGCTTCGGGCAGCAGGACGACGGCCTCGACGTCGCCGCGCGCGGGCAGCGCCACCGCCTCCCAGCCGGCGGCCCGGGCGTAGCGGAGGTTGGCCTCCAGCCGCATGGTCGCGACGTCGCCGGCGCCGCGGAACGGGCGCGGCACGGTGTCGTGCTCGGGAAACTCCTCAGTCCACGCGCACTTGAGGTAGAGGGCGTTCACCAGCGCGGACACCATGTCCGGCCGGACGGTGCCCGGTTCGAGCAGCTCGGGGATGAGACCGCGGGTGGTGTCGGCGACGTCGGCGTTGATCAGCCGGCGCGTGCCCTCGGGGTCGGCGCGGAACGGCGCCTCGGCGACCTTCGCGCCCGGCCAGCCGGACAGGTCGACCAGGAAGCCCTCCTCCAGCGGCAGTTCGTCGCTGGCCCAGAGGGTGTTGGCGACGGCGAACTCCGCGTCGTCGCCGGGGCCGGAGGCCTGGAGCAGCTTGGCGTTGTCCGGTCCCAGCAGGGCGGTCAGCTCCTCCTGCGCGCGACCGCGCGCGGCGGCGGTGAGCAGGCCCAGCGCGCTGGCCACCGAGTACGGCGACCAGCACGCGTTGTGCCGCCGATCGGGCGCGATGGCGTCGTGGAGCCGGAGGGCGAACGTCAGGTGCGCTCGATCAGGCACTGGGTCTCCTTCACCGCTGTGGGGTCGTCCGGGATCGGACGCTCGCCCGCGCCGCTCGTCGGCCCGGGCGGGCGGGGGTGGCGGGGTTCGCGGACGCCCGCCGACCCGTCGTCGGGATCGTCCCACCACGGGTCGTCCGGGAAGTCTCCCGCGAACACGGGGTCCCGGCTCGGTCTGCGCCACGGCCACGGTCGGCCCGGCGGTCGCGTGGACTCCTCGGCCATGCACCCGAGTGTGCCACCGGTCACACCGCCGCGGTGGGGCCTTCCGCCACCCGGCTCAACCGCACCGCGCGGCGTGCCAGGCGATGGCCTGGGCGTCGGTCAGCAGCGCGACCTGGTCGACGACCACGCGCAGGCGGGCGGCGTCGTCCGGCGCGGCCTCCCACGCCGGGAGGAAGGCCGGGTCCAGCGCGTCGGGCGCGCGGTCGAGCAGGCGCCACACCAGCTCGGCCAGGAGTTCCCGTTGCCGCGCCTGCACCTCCAACCGCTGCGGGTCGCTCATCACGTACCGCACGGCGACCGCCTTGAGCAGCGCCACCTCCGCCGCGACGAGCTTCGGCACCACCAGGTCGGCGTGGTACCGCGACAACGGCCCGTCGCCGTACTCCTCGCGCGTCGCGCCCACCGCCGCCGACGCGAACCGGCCGACCAGCTCGCTGGTGAGCCGTTTCAACGCGACCTGCGCGCGCAGCGAGCCGTCGTAGTCGGTGAGGTCGGCGATCACCGGCAGCGTCAGCAGTTCGGCCGCCGTGGCCTCCAACGCCGACACCGGCTCGTCGCAGAAGTGCTTGGCGGCCAACTCCGCGATCGCGGCCCGCTCCTCCGGATCTCCCAGCGAGGACAAGGAGATCCGGTGCGCCAGGACGCCGTCCTCCACGTCGTGCACGGAGTACGCGACGTCGTCGGCCCAGTCCATCACCTGCGCCTCCAGGCACCGCCGACCGTCCGGCGCGCCCTCGCGGACCCACCGGAACACCGGGAGGTCGTCCTCGTAGACACCGAACTTGACCTGTCCGGCGCGGCGCGGCCACGGGTACTTGGTGGCGGCGTCGAGGCAGGCGCGGGTGAGGTTGAGACCCTTGGCGGTCTTGGGTTCCAGCCGGGTCAGGATGCGCAGGGTCTGGGCGTTGCCCTCGAACCCGCCGCAGGGGCCGGCGAGTTCGTCGAGCGCGCGTTCCCCGTTGTGCCCGAACGGCGGGTGGCCGATGTCGTGCGCGAGGCCGGCGGTGTCGACGAGATCGGGATCACACCCCAGCTCCTCGCCGATGCCGCGGCCGATCTGGGCGACTTCGAGCGAGTGCGTGAGCCGCGTCCGCGGCACACCGGTGACCTCGGCTCCTTCACCGGGCCCGACGACCTGCGTCTTGCCCGCGAGCCGGCGCAGCGCGGCGGAGTGCAGCACCCGGGCCCGGTCCCGCGCGAACGGCGTGCGCCGCTCGGCCCGGGCCCCGGGGACGGCGGCCTGCTTCGGACCCTCGGGCAGCAGACGGGCGAAGTCGTGTCCGGTGTAACCGCCGCTCATTCATCCAGGGTAAGCGGCCACCCCACCCGCCACACGCGGCTCGCCCGCGGCCGGCGGCTTGCCCGCGGCCGGCGGATCGGGCGCGCCCGGTGGGTCGGGCGGGCACGACCTACAGCGTGATCCCGTCGAACACGTCCACCGGGGCCTTCATCAGGTGGTAGTACAGCAGCGCTCCGGTCTCGCGGCGGATGTAGAACAACTGCGTCTCGCGCGTCTGCACGTTCGGCCCGCTGCGCGTCGGCGACGTCCACGCGTCCAAGCCCTCGTCCTCGGCCATCGTGCGGGCGCGCAGCGAGTGCCACGGGTCGGACACGATCACGGCCGTCTTGAGCGACTTCGCCCGCGCCTGGACGCCCAGCGCCCGGATGCTGCCCAGCGTGTCCGTGCCCTCGCCGACCTCCAGGATGCGGTCGCCGGGCACGCCCTTGTCCTCCAGCCACAGCCGCCCGGCCTGGCCCTCGGTGTAGTTGTCACCGGGCTGCCGGCCGCCGGTCGTGGCGATGAACTTCACGACCCCCTGTTGGTACAGGCGGCGCGCGTGCTCCAGGCGGGCCTCCAGGACTTCCGAGGGCACCCCGTTGTACTGGGCGGCGCCGAGCACCACGGCCATGTCGGCGTGCGTGCGGTCGTCCTCGCGGGCCACCTGCCAGACGCGGAACGCGGTACCGCCCACGACGAGGAACCCGACCACCAAGGCCCCGATGACGGTGCGCTGGACCAAGCGGCGGAGTCGGGCCAGGAAGGTCACGCGGACGATGATTCCACACCCGAACGTGTGCCTGCGAGGATCGCGGGATGCCCGCAGAGCAACCCACCATCCTCGCCACCTCCGGCGGCTACCGGGCCGGCCTGCGCACCAACCTCGAATTCGGTGCCCTGGTCCGCGAAGCCGTCGAACTGTCCGGAGCCACCAAGCCGAAGCTGTGCCACGTCGGCACCGCCTACGGCGACCAGCGGTGGTTCAACGCGGACGTCTCCGAAGCCGGCCGGGTCGCCGGGTGGGAGGTCAACCACCTCAACCTGTTCACCATGCCGCCGACCGACGACCTCGCCGGGTTCCTGCTGGAGCACGACGTCGTCTGGGTCGGCGGCGGCTCGGTCGCGAACCTGCTCGCCGTGTGGGCGGTGCACGGCCTCGGCGACGCCATGCGGCGGGCGTGGGAGGCGGGTGTCGTGCTCGGCGGCGTGTCCGCCGGGTCGATCTGCTGGCACGCGGGCGGCGCGACCGACTCGTTCGGGCCGGAGCTGCGGATCGTCACCAACGGGCTCGGGCTCCTGCCCTACGGCAACGGCGTGCACTACGACACCGAGGCGTTGCGGCGGCCTACGATCCACGCCGCCGTCGCCGCGGGCGAACTGCCGCTGACGTACTGCACCGACGACGGCGCGGGCCTGCTGTACCGGGGCACCGAGCTGGTCGAGGCGTTGTCCGAGCGGCGGTCCGGCGGGGCGTACGTGGTGCGCCGGGACGACTCTTCAGCAACCGCACAGGAGGATCCGCTCGACATCCGCCGGTTGTGAACCCGATTCTGGAAGTGTGGTGGGACGGTGGCGGCCGGCGGTCGCGGTAGGCGTGTTGTCGCTGGTCTGCGCGTGCACCGCGGCCGATCCCGTGCCGGTGGACGCGTCCGCGCCCCGCACGCCCGAGTCCGCCGTCGCACCGCGCGCCGAGCCCGCCGCCCCGGACCTCGCGGACGCGGTGACGCGGGCGGTGGCCGACACGGGGGCCGTCGACCTGGGACTGGCCGTGCTCGACCTGGCGACGGGCGTGCAGACCGGGTCCCGGGCCGACGTGCCGTTCCCGACGGCGTCGCTGAGCAAGCTGGTCGTCGCGGTGGACGTGCTGGGCGGCGACGTGACCGAGGAGGACCGCGACCTGCTGCGGCGGGCGTTGAGCGACAGCGACGACGACGCCATGAACGCCCTGTGGACGCTGCACGACGGGATGGGCGCGGTCGAGCGGGTGGCCGCGGCGGCCGGGTTGACCGCGACGCACGCGCCGGCGGACGCCTCGCAGTGGGGTGACGTGGAGACGTCGGCGGCGGACGTGGTGCGGCTGTACCGGCACGCCCTGACCGCGCTGCCCGAGCCGGAACGGGACTTCTTCGTGGCGGCGCTGTCCAGCGCCCCGCGGACCGCGGCGGACGGGTTCGAGCAGGACTTCGGGCTGCTCGCGCCGGGTGTCGGGGCGTACGCGAAGCAGGGGTGGATGTGGTACTTCCCCGCCGAGCTGTACCTGCACAGCGCGGGCGTGGTGGCGGGGCGGTACGCGGTGGCGCTGCTCTCGGCGCAGAGCGGGGTGGACGAGGGCACGGCGCGCGACCACGTGACGGCCGTGGCGAAGTCCCTGGCGGCGGCTCTCGTGCCGCACGGGTGACGGCCTCCGGCCCCCGAGTCGATCGTCTCACGGGGCACCGACAGACCGGGCGGGATGAGTCCCCCGGGCGGCGGGCCCGGGCGGGTGAGTCCCCGGGCGGCGAAACCCAGGGCGGGGTCAGTCCCGGGGCGGCGGGCCCGGGCGGGTGAGTCCCCCGGGCGGCGGGCCCGGGCGGGGTGAGTCCCGGGGCGGCGGGCCCGGGACTGGCGTCTCCTCGGTGTCACAGCCTGATCAGGTCCACCGTGCGGCCGGCGGTGCGGTGGCTGTCGGCCCACTGCTCGATGGCCTGGCGGCAGGCCTGGTCGAGGTGGCGCAGGCCGCTGAGGTCCACCCGCACGTGCTTGGCCGGCGGCAGGGCCTCCAGGGTGTCCAGCAGGCGGGGCAGGCGCAGGAACGTCGCGTTGCCGCGCAGTTCCACGTGCTCGTGGTCCTGGCCGTCCGGGGTGACGGTGACGGTCAGGCGGGACACGTCCCACGCCGTCTTCACCACGGCCGCCAGCAGGCCGGCGAGGGTGCCGGTCAGCAGGTCGGTCACCACGATCAGCCCCGCGGTCAGGACGAGGACGGCGGCCTCGGCGCGGTCGGTGCGGGCCAGGGCCAGCACCCGGCGGGGTTCGAGCAGTTTCCAGCCCGCCTGCAGCAGGATCGCCGCGAGCACCGCCACCGGCACGAACGACAGCACGCCCGGCAGCGCCACCGCGAACAGCAGCAGCCACACGCCGTGCAGCACGCGGGACGCCTTGGTCCGCGCGCCCGCCCGGACGTTGGCCGAGCTGCGCACGATCACGGCCGTCATGGGCAGCGCGCCCAGCAGGCCGCACACCGTGTTGCCCACGCCCTGCGCGACGAGTTCGCGGTTGTACTGCGTCCGCGGCCCGTTGTGCATGCGGTCGACGGCCGCCGCGCTGAACAGGCTCTCCGCCGACGCGACCAGCGCGAAGGTCACCATCGCGCCGAGCACGCCCGTGTCGAACAGCGAGAAGTCGACCGCCCGGACCACGTCGGACAGCGAGCCGACCTGGATGCGCGGCAAGGGCAGCAGCAGGCCGACGGCGCTGGCCACGACCACGGCCACCAGCACGCCGGGCACCTTGCGGAACCGGGTCCGCTGCCACAACGCGGCCACCACCAGCGTGAGCACGCCCAACGCCACGGCGTACGGACTGGCGGCCAGTAACAACCCCGGCAGCCCGGCGAACTTCTCGGCCGTGCTCACCGGCGCCGCCGCGCCCGCGAACGGGTAGAGCTGGCCGAGCACCAGCACCAGGCCGATGCCCGCGAGCATGCCCTGCACCACGGCGGGCGAGATGGCGCGGAACCAGCGCCCGAGCCGCAGCAGGCCCATGACGACCTGCAACAGCCCCGCGCCCAGGACGATCAGGCCCAGCGCGGCGAGGCCGTGCGCGGCCACCGTGTCGGCGACCAGCACGGTCAGGCCCGCGGCCGGACCGCTGACCTGCAACGAGCTGCCGGGCAGCAGGCCGACGACGATGCCGCCGACCACGCCGGTGACGATGCCCAGCTCGGCCGGGACGCCGGAGGCGACGGCGACGCCGACGCACAGCGGCAGCGCCACGAGGAAGACGACCAGCGAAGCGCCGATGTCGGGCCAGTAGGAGGACGTGCGCCGGTTCGTGTGCATGATCATCACGTCACGTGCTCCTGAGTGGCAGGAGGCCGTCGGCGCCGCACGCGGAGACCTCGCCCGTCTCGATGTCGTAGAACCAGCCGTGCGTGCGCAGGTCGCCGGCGACGAGCCGGTCCCGCACGAACGGGTAGTCCTCCAGATTGCGCAGTTGGGCCAGCACGTGGCGGCGGCCCTCCTCGCGCAGGCCCGGCGTGGGCCGTCCCGTGCGGAACGGGGCGTGCGCGGCGAGCCAGCGCACCATGCTGGGCAGGTGCGTCAGGGCCTGCCGGTCGCCGTGCAGCGCGTCGACCGCGCCGCAGTGCGAGTGGCCGCACACGACGATTTCGGAAACGCCGAGTTGCACCACGGCGAATTCGACGGTGGCCATCTCCGCGGACGCGGTGCGCGGGTCGAAGGCGGGGATGACGTTGCCCGCCGTGCGCAGCTCGAACAGGCTGCCCGGTTCGGCCCCGGTGATGGCGGACGGGACGATGCGCGAATCCGCGCAGGTGATGAACAAAGCGGTCGGTGATTGGCCGGCCGCGAGCCTGCGCCCCGTTTCCGGGGACCGCCGCTGCGCATGCGTCCGGGCGTGCTGAACTAGGTGACGGAATTCCACGGGAATCCTCACAGGTCAGTAGTGGCTTGGGATGCGGTTGTGCGTGCGCTGGGAAGCGGTGGGATCAGTTCCGGAACACCTGGAGGACCGGCGGTGTCAGCCGGGTGTGCAGGTGGTCGGGCGCGTCGGCGCGCGGCGCCGGGCGGGCGAGGTTGACGGGCGTGCGACCGGTGGGCACGCGGTCCGGCGGGTTCGGGCGCTGCGCGGCGCCGGACCGGTGGCCGGAGGACGCGCAGGTGCGGGGCTCGGGAGCCGACCGGCACTCGCGGTTGGGGTCCTCCTCGGACGGGGCGGGCAGGGCCGTGACGGGTTGGAGCCCGGCCACGACGTGGTGGACCGGCCCGGTCGGCGACGGGGTGAGGACGGCGAGGAGCGCCAGCAGTGCGGCGAAGACCGCGACACGCTTCATGACACCCCCCGATGAGTCGCTGCTACCAGTTTCACAGCGCGGGGTGACATGCGCGTTAATGGCGGTGGGGCTTCGTCAGCTAGAGCAGGACATTCACTCTTATGACCGTGACGCAGGTCATTCGCGAATATGAAAACTACTCAGCGTGACGGTCACTGGAGCTGCGTCGCGGCGATGGTGAACGCGACGGCGGCACCCACGCAGGTGATCGCGCGGACGTGGTTCACCGGCACCCATTCCTTGAGGTATCGCGCCCAATACTGCGTCGTGCCGTGCTGTTCGAGCGCGTTGTTGCGCGGCACGTGGTAAGCGGCGGTGAGCACGATGCCGCCGAGCACGTAGAGAGCCGCGCCCACCCAGCCGGCGACCGTGCCGCCGAACGCCGCCGCGACCGACACCGCCGCCGTGCCGAGGAACGCGGTGAGGAAAACGGGGTTGACGACGGCGGTGTTGATCGCCCGCATCGCCGCGAGCCCTTCGGCCGGGGCCGCCCGGCGCAGACCGGGCATGACCATCGCCGAAAACGCGAAGAACACGCCTGCCATGAGGCCGCAGCCCACGGCCGCGATGATCGTCAAAGTGAACATGAACGACAGTCAAGTGGACCGGGGTGAGACTTTCCATCGCTTATCGGCTCCGATCCATGTCCGTCCGTCTACGCTGGGCGGGTGGACGCACTAGCCGGACTCCTGGACGGGCCCCGGGCGCGCGGGGCGTTCATCCTGCGCACCGTGCTGGACCCGCCGTGGTGCCTGCGCATCGAGGACCGCGCGCCGCTGTCCGTGGTCGCCTTCGTGCGCGGCTCGGGGTACGTGCTGCCCGACGGCGGCGAGCCGGTGCCGTTCGGCGAGGGCGACGTGGCGGTGATGCGCGGACCGGACCCGTACGCGCTGGCCGGCGACCCGGGCACGCCGCCGCAGGCGGTCGTCCACCCGGGAGAGATCAGCACCACGCCCGACGGCGCGCGGCTGTGCGAGCAGTGGAACCTGGGCGTGCGGACGTGGGGCGGCAACCCCGACGGGTCGGTGGTGCTGCTGTCGGGCACGTACCAGTTGGACGGCGAGGTGAGCCGCCGACTGCTGTCCATCCTGCCGCCGCTGCTGGTGGTGCCCGCGACGGACCTGCCCCTGGTGCCGCTGCTGTGCGCGGAGGTGGCCCGCGACGAACCGGGCCAGGAAGCGGTGCTGGACCGCCTGCTGGACCTGCTCCTGATCTCGGTGCTCCGCACCTGGCTGTGCCGCCCGGAGGCCGACACACCCGGCTGGTACCGCGCCCACTCCGACCCGGTGGTGGGCCGTGCGCTGCGCCTGCTGCACGCCGACCCGGCGCGGCAGTGGACCGTGGAGTCGTTGGCGCGGGCGGCCGGGGTGTCGCGGGCGGCGTTGGCGCGGCGGTTCACGGAGCTGGTCGGCGAGCCGCCGATGTCCTACTTGACCGACTGGCGGCTCACCCTGGCGGCCGACCTGCTGCGCGAGCCGTCGGCAACCGTGGCGTCGGTGGCGCGACAGGTCGGCTACAGCACCGCTTTCGCGCTGAGCACGGCGTTCAAACGGGTGCGCGGCATCAGCCCTTCCGAATACCGCGCCACCGCCTGACTCCCGACCGCCCCGCGGGCGGCCGGTCAGCAGCCGATCAGGCGGGCCGCCAGGTAGGACTCCAGCTGGTCCATCGACACCCGTTCCTGCGACATCGTGTCCCGCTCCCGCACCGTCACCGCGTGGTCGGTCAGGGTGTCGAAGTCGACCGTCACGCAGAACGGCGTCCCGATCTCGTCCTGCCGCCGGTAGCGCCGCCCGATCGCGCCGGCGTCGTCGAACTCCACGTTCCAGTGCTTGCGCAGCGCCTGCGCCAGGTCCTTCGCCTTCGGGGACAGCTCGGCGTTGCGCGACAGCGGCAGCACCGCCGCCTTCACCGGGGCCAGGCGGCGGTCCAGGCGCAGCATCACCCGCTTGTCCACGCCGCCCTTGGCGTTGGGGGCCTCGTCCTCGGTGTAGGCCTCCAGCAGGAAGGCCATCATCGGCCGGCCCACGCCCGCTGCCGGCTCGATGACGAACGGCCGGTAGCGGGAGTTCGTCGCCTGGTCGAAGTACGACAGGTCCACACCCGAGTGGTTCGAGTGGGTCGCCAGGTCGTAGTCGGTGCGGTTGGCGATGCCCTCCAGCTCGCCCCACTCCTGGCCGCCGAACTGGAAGCGGTACTCGATGTCGACCGTGCGCTTCGAGTAGTGCGACAGCTTCTCCGCCGGGTGCTCGTAGTGCCGCAGGTTCTCCTTGGAGATGCCCAGGTCGGTGTACCAGCGGGTGCGCTCGTCGATCCAGTACTGGTGCCATTCCTCGTCGGTGCCCGGCTCGACGAAGAACTCCATCTCCATCTGCTCGAACTCGCGCGTGCGGAAGATGAAGTTGCCCGGCGTGATCTCGTTGCGGAAGCTCTTGCCGATCTGGCCGATGCCGAACGGCGGCTTGCGCCGGGACGTGGTCTGCACGTTGAGGAAGTTGGTGAAGATGCCCTGCGCGGTCTCCGGGCGCAGGTAGTGCAGGCCCTCCTCGGTCTCCACCGGGCCGAGGTGGGTCTTGAGCAGGCCGTTGAACATCTTCGGCTCGGTGTACTGGCCGCGGTTGCCGCAGTTCGGGCACGGCACGTCGGAGACGTCGCCCTCGGCGACCTGTTTGCCGGTGCGCTCGGCGTACTCCTCGACCAGGGTGTCCTGGCGGAACCGCTTGTGGCACGAGTTGCACTCGATCAGCGGGTCCACGAACGCCTCGACGTGCCCGGAGGCCACCCACACCTCGCGCGGCAGGATCACCGACGAGTCCAGGCCCACGACGTCCTCGCGGCCCCGCACGACGGTGTTCCACCACTGCCGCTTGATGTTGTCCTTCAGCTCCACGCCCAGCGGGCCGTAGTCCCATGCCGACCTGGTGCCGCCGTAGATCTCGCCGCACGGGTACACGAACCCGCGGCGCTTGCACAGGCTGACGACGGTCTCGATGCGATCGGCTGCCACGGACACTCCATCGAAGGGGCGGGACAATCGGGGCTTGCCAGCCTAGTCCCCGGTCCGCGCGCCCCATCGGGCGACCGGGCCCCACCTGTGCCTACGCTGCGCGGGTGGCGGACGAGTTGCGCGTGATGTGGGACTTCGCCGACCTGTCGGGCACCGAGGCGCGGTTCCGCGCCCGCCTGGCGGAGCCGGTGGCCGACGCGGAGCGGGCCGAGGTGCTGACCCAGCTCGCGCGGGTCGAGGGCCTGCGCGGCGACACCGCGGCCGGGCAGCAACTGCTGGCCGAGGCGGAGGCGCTGGCCGCGCCGGACTCGGCGGGCCGGGTGCGGGTGTTCCTCGAACGCGGCCGGCTGCTGCGCTCGGCGGGCGCGCCGGAGGAGGCGCTGCCGCTGTTCGTGGCGGCGTTCGTGCTGGCCTCGCACCTGGGCGAGGCGTTCCTGGCCGCCGACGCCGCGCACATGGCGGCCCTGGTGGACAACGTCGAGGAGTGGACCGCGCGGGGCGTGGAGATCGCGTCGGCCTCCGACGACCCGCAGGCCCGCTACTGGGTCGGTCCGCTGCTGAACAACCTGGGCTGGGCGCACTACGAGGCGGGCCGGTTCGAGGAGGCGCTGGAGGCGTTCCGGGTCGCCCTGGCGGCGCGCGAGGAGACCTCCGACGAGGTCCACGAGGTCGAGATCGCCCGGTACGCCGTGGCCAAGACGCTGCGCGCGCTGGGCCGCCCCGCCGAGGCCGCCGAGCTGATGGGGCACGCCATCGCCGTCAGCCCGCCGGACGGCTGGTTCCACGAGGAGCTGGCCGAGGACTACGCGGCGATGGGGTGGCACGCCGAAGCCGCCGAGCAGGCGACCAAGGCGTTGGAGCTGCTCGACGCCCACCAGCCGCCCGACCGGGTCGAACGGCTGCACGAGCTGGCTAGCGCGGCACCGCCGGCCCCGCCGCCTCTCCCAGCCTGACCGTGCCCGCGTCCGAGGCCAGCAAACTGGTCCTGACCTCGACGGACCCGTCGTCGGCGACGAGCAGGGGCTCGAACGCGGCCGGTTCGGCGACGGCCTCGGACAGCAACGGCACGACGTGCTCGCGCACCTCGAACGGCGACAGCGACCGCCGGTAGGCCACGACCGAGTCGAACGCGACGGTCAGCACGAACAGGTCCGGCTCGTCCAACGCCCGGCCCACCTGCCCGCCCCGGCAGCCCGGCTGCGCGGTGAGCAGCTCCAGGGCCCTGGTGGCGCGCTCGGTGAACGCCGGCACGTCGGTTTCGGGGACGGTGAACCTGCACACGAGCAACACGGTGCAAGGATGCCACGGTGGCGGATTTCAAGCGGACCCTGATCCCCGGCCGCGGCCCGTTGGCGAAGGTGCCCGCGCCGGCGGTGTTCCTGCTGGTCCTGGCCCTGTTCGGGGCCGGTGTGTGGGTGCGCGGGCCGGTGGGCGCGGCGCTGCTCGGGGTGCTCGTGGCCGGCGTGGCGGCGTTGCTGGCCGTGACCTGGCGCTACCTGGAGCCCAGCGCCCGCGTGCTGCGCGTCCTGGTGCTCGCGGTGCTCGTGCTCGTCACCCTGTCGGTGCTCTGACCGTAGTATTGGTGGTGAAAATCCATACCACGTGGGAGGCGCCGTGACGGTCGAAGTGCGGAGCGAGCACGTGCACTCCCCCACGCGCGGCGCGGCCCAACCGGTCCCCAACAAGCCCGCGCACACCCTGTCCGCCGCCGGTGACCTGCTGCGCGCCCTGGCCGCCCCGGTGCGCATCGCGATCGTGCTGCAACTGCGCGAGGCGGACCGGTGCGTGCACGAACTGGTCGAGGCCCTCGGCGTCGCCCAGCCGCTGATCAGCCAGCACCTGCGGGTGCTCAAGGCCGCCGGGGTCGTCCACGGGGAACGCCACGGCCGCG
The DNA here is from genome assembly GCF_039521145.1 of Saccharothrix mutabilis subsp. mutabilis. Lineage (NCBI taxonomy): Bacteria > Bacillati > Actinomycetota > Actinomycetes > Pseudonocardiales > Pseudonocardiaceae > Saccharothrix > Saccharothrix mutabilis. The sequence goes on along the minus strand of NZ_BAAABU010000027.1, from coordinate 20,490 downwards.
AGGTCGTCTACCGGTTGGTCGACGAGCACCTGGCGCACATCGTCGTGGACGCCGTGGCCCATGTCGACGAGGGGCCGCGTGGTATCAACTCAGGAGCACTCGGGACGGAGGAACTGTGACGACGAGCGAGCGCCCCAACACGAACGTGCCGGGGTTGCGGTCCACCAAGCAGCGGACCGCGGTGTCCAAGCTGCTCGACTCGCTGGCAGAGTTCCGCTCGGCCCAGGAGCTGCACGAGGAACTGCGCAAGCGCGGCGAGGGCATCGGCCTGACCACCGTCTACCGGACGCTGCAGTCGCTGGCCGACGCCGGCGAGGTGGACGTCCTGCGCACCGACTCGGGCGAGGCCATCTACCGCCGCTGCTCGGCCCACCACCACCATCACCTGGTGTGCCGCTCGTGCGGCCGGACGGTCGAGGTGGAGGGCCCGGCGGTGGAGAAGTGGGCCGACCGGGTGGCCGCGGAGAACGGCTTCTCCGAGGTAAGCCACACAGTCGAGATCTTCGGCACCTGCGCGGACTGCTCCACCAAGCCCTGACCCACAAGCAAGGCCCTTCGCCGCGCAGCGGCGGCTGAGCTACCAGCCACAAGGGGCCTTCCCCCCACTGGAGGCCTCCTCAGCCGCTTTAGCTTTAGAGCGCGCCAGCGCGACCGCTTGAGAGCGAAGCAACGCTCGAAGTCAGCCCTCGTAGGTGTCCTCCGGGGGAGTGATCGGCTGGACGGCGCTGACCGTGAGGGTCGGCACGTAGGCAGTCTCCTTGGTCGCCGACCCGGGCACGACCCGACCGGTCGCCTCGATCCACTGGTCGTCCGGCAACCCGGAGAAGTCCTGCCCGACCATCAACGTCTTCACCGGAGCCGCGTCCGCCGCACAGCACGAGATGGTCAGCCGCGCAAGGTAGACGTTGCTTTCCTTCCGAACGACGAACCCGGTCAGGCGCACCGTCCGGTCGTTCAGTGAACCGGAGTCGTCCCAGGCCGTGCGGGTGACGAACTCGCCGATGGTCAGGGGCACGACCTCGTCCGACGGCAGGGGTGCGAAGCCGTTGCTCGCCTTCGACTCCTGCGCCGCATTCCGATCCGACCGGTTCACCGTGTCCGCACCCAACGCGGGTGGGCTGATCAGGAAGACCGCCAGTACCGGCAGAAGGAGCATCCACGGGCTGCGGGACGAGCCGTGCTCATGACCCTCGTGGCCGTGGGATTCGTGTTCGGGTGCTTCCCGACCGGCGCGAAGGTCACGGGCGATGGACACCACCGCCAGCAGGATCATCACCGCACCCGTGCCGATCAGCCACGGTTGCAGCGACTCCTTGACGTACCGCAGGTAAGTGCCGCTCAAAGCGAGCTTCAACAGCGCCCCGCCCAGCAACACCAACAGGATGTTCTGCGTTTCCCGCCTCATAGCGTTACCCGCCTCATAGGAACACCGCTCCCGCCGCCAACGCGCTCGCAATCGCCACCACGAACGTCACCGGCGCGAACCGCGCCGCGAACCCCCGACCGAACGTGCCCGCCTGCAACGCGATGAGCTTCACGTCCACCGCCGGCCCGACGACCAGGAAGACCAGCCTCGGCAGCAGCGGCAACGCCGACATCGACACCGCGACGAACGCGTCCGCCTCGCTGCACAGCGCCAGCACCACGGCCAGCAACGCCATCACCAGCACGCCGAGCACGAGCTGCGCGCCCAGCGTCTCCATCCACTCCGAAGGCACCAGCACGTTGAACGCCGCCGCGAACACGCCGCCGAGCACCAGGAACCCGCCTGCCTCGACCAGGTCGTGCCGCGCGGTCTCGGCGAAGACCACCCAGCGGGACGTGCCGTCGCGGTCCGGCAACCGCCGCAGCGCGCGTTCCGCGATCCACTCGGCCTTGCCGAAGCGCACCCACAGCCACCCCATGACCACGGCGGTCAGCAGCGAGCCCAGGAACCGGGCGGGCACCATCAACGGCGCGTCGCGGAACGCCACGGCCGTCGAGACCAGCACGATCGGGTTCACCGCCGGGGCCGCGAGCAGGAACGACAGGGCGACCGCCGGGGCCACGCCCTGCTGCATCAACCGGCGCGCCACCGGCACCGACGCGCACTCGCAGCCCGGCAGCGCCACGCCCGCCACACCGGCGACCGGCACGGCCAGCGCGGTCTTGCGCGGCAGCAGCCGCCGCAGGGCCGACGCGGGCACGAAGGCCGCGATCGCGCCGCTGATGAGCACGCCGAGCACGAGGAACGGCAGGGCCTGCACGCACACCGCGACGAACACCGTGGAGGCCGTGCGCAGGACCGGCGCGTCCAAAGCGGACACCAGCCAGTCCTGGAACACCAGGGCCACCACGAGCACCACGCAGAGCACCTCAAGCGAGGTGACGCGCAGCTTCGGCGGGGTGCGGCGCGGGCGCGATCCCCGGATCTCGCCAGTGATTGTCACTTCCGAGATGATGCCAGGAACACCCCGCGCCGCCGAACCCCACCTACGTCGGGTTTTCGACATCCTCCCGGAGTTCGGCGATGGTCGAGAGCACGTCCATCGCCGACTGGACCGGCAGCAGCGGCTCGACCACGGCCGACACGCCACGACCCTCGGCGACGACCTCCTCGGCCAGCGCCACGGCCTCGTCCCGCTCGTACGGGCCGCACACGAACGACGCCCACTCCTCGCCCGCGGACGCCTCGAACGTGATCGCCCAGGGCAGGCCCTCGACCTCGGAATCGTCGTCCGGCTCGTACACCATCACGCCGCCCATCAGGCACCGCCCTCCGCGCTCGCCAGCAGCTCCGCGCGCAGCTGGGACGCCGTCGACACGACCAGCATGAGCAGGGTGCTCAGCGGTTCGGGTTTGAGTCCTTCCGCGGGGAACGCGTACCGCAGGGTCACGTCCATCCCGCGCTCGGTGTGCACCACGCCGAGCGTGCCGAACAGGCCCTGACCGGCCCGTTCGGCGGCCGACACGGCCAGGTCGCGGTTCTCGGGCAGGTCCCACGCGACGACGCAGGTCAGGCTGAGCACGGTCAGGCCCTCGGCCAGCCGCATCGCCTGCACCGCGCACGGCACGTCGCCGTGCCGGAAGCTCAACGCGCCGTCGTCGTCCACGTGCACCTCGTGGAACAGCTCCAGCGCCGCGCGGGCGCTCGTGAGCAGCTCCGCCGTCACGGCGGCGTCCTCGTCGGTCACGGCGTCTCCTCTTCGGGCTTGTCCACCGCGCCGCCGAAGCGGCGGTCGCGCCGGGCGAACGCCTCGCACGCGTTCCACATGTCCCGGCGGTCGAAGTCGGGCCACAGGATGTCCTGGAACACCAGTTCCGCGTACGCCGACTGCCACAGCAGGAAGTTCGACGTGCGCTGCTCGCCCGACGGGCGGATGAACAGGTCCACGTCCGGCATCTCCGGCTGGTACAGGAACCGGTTGATGGTCCGCTCGTCCACCTTCTCCGGGTTGAGCTTGCCCGCCGCCGCGAGCCGCGCGATCTCGCGGGCCGCGTCGCCGATCTCGGCCCGGCCGCCGTAGTTGATGCACATCGCGAGGTTGAGCACGTCGTTGTCCTTCGTGCGCTCCTCGGCGACCTCCAGCTCCTTGATGACGCTGCGCCACAGCCGCGGCCGGCGGCCCGCCCAGCGCACCCGGACGCCGAGCTCGTCCAGCTCGTCGGTGCGGTGGCGGATGACGTCGCGGCTGAAGCCCATGAGGAAGCGGACCTCCTCGGGGCTGCGCCGCCAGTTCTCCGTGGAGAACGCGTACAGCGACAGCCACTTCACGCCCATCTCGATGGCGCCCTTGGCGGCCTCGACCACGACGGCCTCGCCGCGCTTGTGCCCCTCGATGCGGGACAGGCCGCGCTGGTTGGCCCAGCGCCCGTTGCCGTCCATGACGATCGCGATGTGCTGGGGCACGAACTCGGCCGGGATCGCGGGCGGCGTGGCGCCGGAGGGGTGCGGTTCCGGTGGCTTGGGAACGCGCTGGACGCGTTCGACCCGCCGTCGGCGGAGCATGGAGGGTCCTCTCGGGGTCTGGGTGGGGACTGCGGCAGGCTATCCGTCCGCCAGCGGGGCCTTGCGCTCGACCAACGGCAGCGAGCGCAACTGCCGCTCCAGATGCCACTGGAGGTGCGCGGCGACCAGGCCGCTGGCCTCGCGGCGCGGCCCGTGCGGGATGCCGTCCACGACGTCCCACTCACCGTGCAGCAGCGCGCCGAGCAGGCGGAGGGTGTCCTGGTTGGGCTGGGCGCTGCCCGGCGGGCGGCAGTTGTGGCACACCAGCCCGCCCGCGTGCACGTTGAACGCGCGGTGCGGGCCGGGGTCGCCGCAGCGGGCGCACTCGTGCACGGCCGGTGCCCAACCCGCGAACGCCATCGCCCGCATGAGGAACGCGTCCAGGATCAGCGACGGGTCGCGCTCCTTGGCCGCGAGTGCCCGGAGAGCACCGGTGACCAGCAGGTACAGCCGCAGGACCGGTTCGCCCTCCTCGGCGGTGAGCCGGTCGGCGGTCTCCAGCACCGCGCACGCCGCCGTGTACCGCTGGTAGTCGTCCACCAGGTCCACGTGGAAGGCGTCGAGGGTCTGCACCTGGGTCACCACGTCCAGCGACCGGCCCGGGTAGAACTGCACGTCCACGTGGCCGAAGGGCTCCAGCCGCGCCCCGAACCGCGACGACGTCCGCCGCACGCCCTTGGCGACCGCGCGCACCTTGCCGTGCTTCTGGGTGAGCAGGGTGATGATCCGGTCCGCCTCGCCGAGCTTCTGCACCCGGAGGACCACGCCCGTGTCCCGGTACAGGTTGGCCATCAGAACCCGAGTCTACGGAGCTGCTTCGGGTCGCGCTGCCAGTCCTTGGCGATCTTGATGTGCAGGTCCAGGTACACGCGGGTGCCCAGCAGCTTCTCGATGTGCCGGCGCGAGGTGATGCCGACCTGCTTCAGGCGCTCGCCCCGGTGGCCCAGGATGATCGCCTTCTGGCTGGGGCGCTCCACGAACACGTTGGCGTGGATGTCCACCAGGTCGTCCCGCCCCTCGCGGGGCAGCATCTCCTCCACCACGACCGCGATGGAGTGCGGCAGCTCGTCCCGCACGCCCTCCAGCGCGGCCTCGCGGATCAGCTCGGCGACCAGCGTCTGCTCCGGCTCGTCGGTCAGCTCGCCGTCCGGGTAGAGCGGCGGGCCCTCGGGGAGCTTGCCCACGAGCAGCTCGGCGAGGGCGTCCACCTGGTAGCCGCTCTGCGCGGAGACCGGGATGAGGTCGGCGAACTCCATCACGTTCTGGAGGGCGAGGAGCTGCTCGGCTGTTTGCTGCTGGCTGACCAGGTCGGTCTTGGTGACGATCCCGATGACCGGGGTGCGCTTGGCGATCTTTTGGAGTTCCGCGGCGATGAACTTGTCGCCGGGCCCCACCTTCTGGTCGGCCGGGACGCAGAACCCGACGACGTCCACCTCGGACCAGGTCTCGCGGACCAGGTCGTTGAGGCGCTGGCCGAGCAGCGTCCGGGGGCGGTGCAGCCCGGGGGTGTCGACCAGCACGAGCTGGCCGTCCTCGCGGTGCACGATGCCCCGGATGGTGTGCCGGGTCGTCTGGGGTTTGCTGGAGGTGATCGCGACCTTGGTCCCCACCAGCGCGTTGGTCAGCGTCGACTTCCCTGCGTTGGGCCGGCCGACGAAGCACGCGAACCCGGAGCGGTAACCATCCATCCCTCCATTGTCCCTGTGCCCCGCCGGCCCGCCGCGCCAACCCTCACCCACGGCCGGACGCGACCGCGCACCACTCGTCGCGGTCGAGCACGGCCAGGTAGCCAGTCGCGCACGTCCCGGCCGCCCACGCTGCCAAAACGGCTGGATCGGCGTCGAGGTCCCGAAGTGCACAGGCGGAGGGCGTGGTCGTGGAGGGGCCGGTCCCCGGTCGGCTCGCTCACCGGCCGGCGGTGGAGTCGGCCCTGTCGATCATGTCGCCCCGGCTACGGCTTGGGCGGCGTGATCCGGTTCAGCTCCAGCACCTTCGGCATGGGGCCGCCGTCGCGCAGCCACTTCTCCAGGTCGTCCATGATCGCGTCGTGCAGGACGAAGCCCAGCCACACCGGCTTCGCCCCGGCCGGCTTCACCACGATCACGTTCGAGTTCTCGCACGCGTCCAGGCAGTCGGCGGTGCGCAGGCGGACCGTGCCGCCCGACTGGGCCGCCACCTCGCGCAACCGCTCAAGCTGCGCCTCGTGGTCGTAGTCCGGGTGCTTCTTGGTGGTGCCGCAGCAGCAGCCGCGGCACACCGTGACGTAGTTGGTCACCGTCAGACTGTCTCCACCAGGGCGCCCGACGCGTCGGCGCGCAGGACCGGGGCCGACGCGGTCAGGTCGCGGACGGCCGCCACCGAAGCCTCGTCCACCGCGTCGGACGCCGTCACCACGGCCGCCGCCTCCAGGCCCTCGGCGCCGCTGGACACCGCCGCCGCCACCGCCGCCTGCAACGCCGTGAGCCGCAGGGACGGCAGGGCCACCGTCGTCGCGGCGTAGGTCCGGCCGTCGGTGTCGCGGACCGCGGCCCCCTCCAGAGCACCCGTCCGGGCGCGGGCCGACCTCGCCAGGGTGATGATCTTCTGGTCCTCGGGGTCTAGCTCACTCACCTGGGGTCCCCTCGTCGTCGTCAGCGCCTGCCACCTGGCGGACCAGCACCGTCGTGATGCGCATCCGCCCGCGTTCGTCCTTGCCGCCCTCGGCCCGCATCCGCAGGCCCGCGATCTCCGCCTCCGTGCCGGGCAGCGGCACCCGGCCCAGCCGCTGCGCCAGCAACCCGCCCACGGTCTCCACCTCGTGGTCGTCCAGCTCGGTGCCGAACAACGCGTCCAGGTCGTCCACCGGCAGCCGCGCGCTCACCCGCACCGACCCGTCGGTCAGGTGCTCCACCGGCGGCCGGTCGTCGGTGTCGGACTCGTCGGTGATCTCGCCGACGATCTCCTCCAGGATGTCCTCGATCGTCAGCAGGCCCGCCGTGCCGCCGTACTCGTCCACCACGATCGCCAGGTGGTTGCGCGACAGCTGCATCTCCCGCAGCAGGTCCGCGATCGGCTTCGAGTCCGGGATGAACGACGCCGGCTTCATCACGTCCGCCACGACCGTGCCGTTCGGCTGCTCGGCCAACGTCCGCCGCACCAGGTCCTTCAGGTTCACCACGCCGACGATGTCGTCCACGCTCCCACCGATCACCGGCACCCGCGTGTACCCCGTCCGCAACGACAGCGCCAGCGCCTGCCGCACCGACTTCGTCTGCTCGATCCACACGATCTCCGTGCGCGGCACCATCACCTCGCGCGCGATGGTGTCACCCAGCTCGAACACCGAGTGGATCATCTCGCGCTCGCCCTCGTCCACGACGCCGCGCTCCTGCGCCATGTCGACCAGCTCGCGCAGCTCGACCTCGGAGGAGAACGGCCCCTCGCGGAAGCCCTTGCCCGGCGTGATCGCGTTGCCGACCAGGATCAGCAACCGCGACAACGGCCCCAGCACCCGCCCGAGCACCCGGATCGGCGCCGCCGCGATGAGGCTCACCGCGTACGGGTGCTGCCGGCCCAGGGTCCGCGGGCCGACGCCGACCAGCACGTACGACACGACCAGCATGCTCAGCCCGGCGACCAGCACGGCCACCCAGCCGGTGTCGACCAGCCGCAGGCACACGACCGTGACCAGCACGGTCGCCGACAGCTCGCAGCCCAGCCGCAGCAGGAGCAGCAGGTTGACGTGGCGCGGCCGGTCGGCCAGCACCTGGATCAACTGCCGCGCGCCCGCCCGGCCCTGCCGCTGCAACGCCTCGACGCGCGCCCGCGACACCGTGCCCAGCGCCGCGTCGGCACCCGCGAACGCGCCCGCCGCCAGCACCAGCGCCACGGCCAGGACGATGAGGCTGGTGGAGTCCCCGATCACCACGGCCCCCGCGTCAGGCGTCCGGGTCGGGCCTGTCCGAGTCCTCCAGGCCCACCGCCCCGAGCAGCTTGGAGTCCGCCTCGCGCTGCGCGGACTTGCGCTCGGCCTCGGCGGCAGCCGTGCGGAAGTCGCCCAGGATGCGGTTCTGGAGGGTGAACATCTCGCGCTCCTCCGCGGGCTCGGCGTGGTCGTAGCCCAGCAGGTGCAGCACGCCGTGGACGGTCAGCAGGTGCAGCTCGTCCAGCAGGCTGTGACCCGCCTTCTTGGCCTGGTCCTTGGCGAACTCCGGGCACAGCACGATGTCCCCGAGCAGCGCCGGACCCAGGCCCGTCGCGTCGGGGCGGCGGGCCGAGTCCAGCTCGTCCATCGGGAAGGCCATGACGTCGGTGGGGCCGGGCAGGTCCATCCAGCGCTGGTGCAGGTCGGCCATCACGTCCAGCTCCACCAGCAGGACGGACAGCTCCGCCAGCGGGCTGACGCCCATCCGGTCCAGCGCGAATCGGGCGGCGGCGACGATGGACGGCTCGTCCACGGTCACGCCCGACTCGTTCGCGATCTCGATGCTCACGGCGCCTATCGTCCCCGCCGGTGCCCCCGGGACCGCGCACCGGGTCCGGCGTGGCTCTGCCGGTCCTGGCCGAGGTCGCGTTCGTCCTGCTCGACCTGCCACTTCTCGTAGGCGTCCACGATGTCGGCGACCAGCCGGTGGCGGACGACGTCGTTGCTGGTCAGGACCGAGAAGTGGACGTCCTCGACGCCTTCGAGGATGTCCTTGACGACCTTGAGCCCGGACCGCTGCCCACCGGGCAGGTCCACCTGGGTGATGTCACCGGTCACCACGATCTTGGACCCGAAGCCCAACCGGGTGAGGAACATCTTCATCTGCTCGGGCGTCGTGTTCTGCGCCTCGTCGAGGATGATGAACGCATCATTAAGCGTTCGGCCACGCATATATGCGAGTGGTGCGACCTCGATCGTCCCCGCCTGGGTCAGGCGCGGGATGGACTCCGGGTCGACCATGTCGTGCAGCGCGTCGTACAGGGGGCGCAGGTACGGGTCGATCTTCTCGTACAGCGTGCCCGGCAGGTAGCCCAGCCGCTCGCCCGCCTCGACCGCCGGCCGGGTCAAGATGATGCGGTTGACCTGCTTGGCCTGCAGCGCCTGCACGGCCTTCGCCATCGCCAGGTACGTCTTGCCGGTGCCCGCCGGGCCGATGCCGAACACGACCGTGTTCTGGTCGATCGCGTCCACGTAGTGCTTCTGGTTCAGCGTCTTGGGGCGGATCGTGCGACCGCGGCGGGAGATGATGTCCAGGCTCAGCACCTCGGCGGGCGACTCGCCGGTGCCCGCGGACAGCATCGCCACCGTGCGGCGGACCGTGTCCGGGCCGACCTCCTGGCCCCGGTTGGCCAGCGTCACCAGCTCGGAGAACACCCGTTCCGCGAACGCCACGTCGGCCGGCTTGCCGGAGAGGGTGATCTCGTTGCCGCGCACGTGGACGTCGGCGTCGAGCAGCTCCTCGGCTAGCCGGAGGTTCTCGTCGCGCGACCCGAGCAGGGCGAGCACCGCGCCGTCGGGCACGGCGAACTTGGACTGGGCGTCAGCCGCGGCGCCTGGCTGCGGCGTGGTGTCTGCGGTGTCGGCCACGTGGCCTCGGGCCTGCTTCCTGCGCGTTCGCGCCGAACTCGGTGTACTTGACCTACTGCCCCTCGATGCTAGCCGCCTGCACCGACAGTCCGCACCGGAGTAAGAAACCGGTGGACGGCCCCGGTGTACTCGTCGGTGTGACCGTCCTGCGCACCCTGACCCCGGACGACGTGCCCGCCTGCCTCGCGCTCGCCGCCGACCGCGACTGGCCCCCGGAGGAGGCGAAGTGGCGGTTCCTGCTGCGGGTCGGGACCGGTTTCGGCCTGTTCGACGGCCCGCGCCTGGTCGCCACGACGATCATCACCCGGTTCGGTGACGAGCACGCGGCGGTGAGCATGGTGCTCGTGGCGTCGTCGCACGGCCGGCGCGGGTTGGGGCGGCGGCTGGTCGAGCACGCGCTGGAGCAGGCCGGGACGCCGGTGGCATCGCTGTACGCGACCCGGTTCGGCAAGCCGCTCTACGAGCGGCTCGGCTTCCGGTCGGTGGGTGTGGTGGGGGGTCACTTCGGGACCCTGGACGTGCCCGCCGCCGGCGTCAGCCGATCGCTGGCCGACGCGGACCGGGAGGAGGTCGTGCAGCTCGACGCGGCCGTGTTCGGGGCGGACCGGTCGGCGATGTGGGAGCGGTACTTCGACTTCGCGCGGGAGGTCCGGGTGTCGCCGGGCGGGTTCGCCGCGTCCTGGCGCAACACGAACCGCCTGATGCTCGGCCCGATCGTCGCCGGTTCGCTCGCCGAGGCGAAAGCGCTGGTCAGCGACGTGGCCGACGGGCCGTCGCGGGTGGATGCCTCCGACCCGGAGCTGCGGGCGTGGCTCACCGGGCACGGCATGCCGGCCCGGTTCGAGGTGGACCTGATGGTGCGCGGGGAGTTCAGCGGCGCCCGGGACCGCCTGTGGGCGCCGCTGATGCAGGCCCTGGGTTAGGCGAGCGCGCCCAGTTCGCGACCGCCGAGCAGGTGCAGGTGGGCGTGGAAGACGGTCTGGCCGGCGTCCGCGCCGGTGTTGAACAGCAGGCGGTAGCCGCTGTCCGCGATGCCCTCGGCCTCGGCGACCTCGCCGGCGGCGCGGAACAGGTCGTCCAGGACGCCCGGGGCCGCCTTGACCAGGGCGACGGCGTCCGGCGAGTGCAGCTTGGGCACCAGCACGACGTGGGTCGGGGCCTGCGGCGAGATGTCGCGGAACGCCGTGGTCGTCTCGGTCTCGTGGACGATGGTCGCCGGGATCTCGCCCTTGACGATGCGGCAGAACAGGCAGTCGGAGGACATGCCGGGCAGGCTAGCGGGCCAGGCGGAGCGCGGCGTCCCGGCAGACGGCCCACGCGGGGTGGCCTGCGTCGATCAGCTCCATGTGCCCGACGCCGGGCAGGACGACCAGGTCGGCGCCGCTGGAGGCCGCGAAGGACTCGCTCTGCGCGACGGGCACGTCCTCGTCGTCGGCGCCGTGCACCAGCACCATCGGCTTGGCGATGGGCAGCAGGGCCGCGGGCGAGGCGTCCGCGTACCGCTCGGGCACTTCGTCGGGGGTGCCGCCCAGCAGTTCGGCGGCGCGCCGGGTGATCCGCGGGTGCTGGAGGAAGTCCAGGACGCCGGCCTGGGCCACGGCTCCGACCACGCGCGGGTGCCGCGCCGCCGCCCACACGGCCAGGTGGCCGCCCGCCGAGTGGCCCAGCGTCACCACGTCCGCGTCCAGGGCGTCGATGGCGGCCAGCACGTCGTCGCCGGTCGCGGGCCACCCGCCGCCGCCGTCGACGCGCCGGTACTCGACGTTGAACGCCCGCACGCCGTGCGCGGTCAGATCGGCGGCCAGTGGACGGCCCAGTTCGAGGCCGTAGCGCTGGTGCCAGAAACCGCCGTGGATGACGACGACAACGGGAAACGAATCACCGCCGGCCGGTGACGACAATTCACCGAACTGGCTCGGGTGGGTGCCGTAGGTGACACGCCGCAAGGAAACACCCTCCGCAAAAAAGAGGGCCGCGTCGCGATGGGACCTGGGGGTCGCCCCACCGCGACGCGGCGACGCCGGACCGAGGGGGGAGGTGTCCGGCGAGTCTGCTCTGAAGGGCCGAATCCGACTAGACCAATGCAGCCCCTCAGGCCATGAGGGTAACCCCTATTTCCGGCGTTCGCCAGAAGGACGCAACGCCCATTACCGCCAGCGATCGGTCAGCACACCCAGCGCACCCAAAGCCACCGCGGCGGCCGTGGAAGCTCGCAGAACGGTAGGACCCAGTCGCACAACGTGCGCGCCTGCCTGCGTCAACGCCTTCAGCTCGGCTTCAGCTATTCCGCCCTCGGGTCCGACGACGAGCAGCACATCACCCTCGCGGGGGAGGTTGACGGAGGCGATGTGATCGGTGGCCGACTCGTGCAAAACCAATGCAACAGCAGCGGACTGCACCAAGCGGACCAACCCCGGTGTGCCGACGGGCTCGGCGACCTCCGGCACGCGGGCCCGCCGGGCCTGCTTCGCGGCCTCCCGCGCGGTGGCGCGCCAGCGTTCCAACGCCTTCGCGCCCCGCGGCCCGTCGTCCCACTTGGTGACGCACCGGGACGCTTTCCACGGCACCACGCCGTCCACGCCCGCCTCGGTGGCCAGTTCGACGGCCAGCTCGCCCCGGTCGCCCTTGACCAGCGCCTGCGCCACGACGACCCGCGGCGCCGGCTCGGGCACGACCCAGCGCTCGACCACGGACAGCCGCAGCGAGTCCTTCAACGCCTCGGTGACCACGCACCGCACCTGCGCGCCGGACCCGTCGGACAGCACCAGCTCCTCCCCCGCGCGCAACCGGCGCACGGTGGCGGCGTGCCTGCCCTCCGGACCGTCCAGGACGGCCTCGGACCCGGAGGGCAGCGCGGCGACCAGGAAGACCGGCAGCGTCACCGGTGCCCGCGCCCGGAGCGCAGCCGCGAGAACAGCCCGCCGCCGCCCTTGCCGTTGTGGGCCAGCGACGGCTCCTCCTCGCCGCGCGCCACGGCCAGTTCCCGCAGCAGCTCGGTCTGGCGGGCGTCGAGCTTGGTCGGCACCACGACCTCCAGGTGGACGTGCAGGTCGCCCCGCCCGTCGACCCGGCCGCTGGAACGCAGCCGCGGCATGCCCCGGCCGGTCAGCACCAGCTCGGTGCCGGGCTGGGTGCCGGGCTCGATCTCCAGCTCCTCCTCGCCGTCCAGGGTCTGCAACGGCAGGACCGCGCCCAGCGCGGCGGTGGTCATCGGGATGCGGACCGAGCAGTGCAGGTTCACCCCGTCCCGCTCGAACACCTCGTGCGGGACCTCCTCGACCTCGACGTACAGGTCACCGGCCGGGCCGCCGCCCGAGCCGACCTCGCCCTGGCCCGCGAGCCGCACCCGCATGCCCTCGGCGACGCCGGGCGGGATCTGCACCGAGATCGTGCGCCGCGACCGGACCCGGCCCTCGCCCGCGCACTGGCGGCAGGGGTCGGGGATGACCTCGCCGAACCCGCGGCACACCGGGCACGGCCGGGCCGTGACCACCTGCCCCAGGAACGAGCGCTGCACCGACTGCACCTCGCCGCGCCCGCCGCACGTGTCGCAGCGCACCGGGGACGTGCCCTCGGCGCAGCCGCTGCCCGTGCACACGTCGCACAGGATGGCCGTGTCGACGGTCAGCTCCCGGGACGCGCCCGCCGCGCACTCCTCCAGCGTCATGGCCAGCCGGATCAGCGCGTCCGAACCGGGCTGCACCCGGCTGCGCGGTCCGCGCGAGCTGCCGCCGGCCGCGCCGAAGAACGCGTCCATGATGTCGCCGAGACCGAACCCCGCGCCCGCGAACGGGTCGCGCATACCACCGCCGCCCGGTTCCAACGGGTCGCCGCCCAGGTCGACGACCTGCCGCTTCTTCGGGTCCGACAGCACCTCGTAGGCGGCCGTCACCTCCTTGAAGCGGGCCTCCTCGTTGGGGTTGACGTCCGGGTGCAGCTGGCGCGCGAGCTTGCGGTAGGCGCGCTTGATCTCCTCGGGTGTCGCGTTCTTGGAGACCCCGAGCGTGCCGTAGTAGTCCCTCGCCACCGTGTGTCCTCCTGCGGGCGCGCGCCGGCCGCGCGCTCGCTCGCTTGCGAAACGTCTTGTGCGCTCTCGGTGTTCCCGGCTCAGCTTGAGGTGAGGATCTCCCCGACGTACCCGGCGACCGCGAGCACGGCCGCCATCGTCCCCGGGTAGTCCATCCGTGTCGGACCCACCACTCCCATGCCCCCGAGCAGCTTGTCCCGGCTGCCGTAGCCGATGGACACGACCGAGGTGCTGCGCATCTCGGCCGCCTCGTTCTCCTCGCCGATGTGCACCAGGACCGTGCCGGGGTCGCGGGCCGCGGCGAGCAGCTTGAGCACCACGACCTGCTCCTCCAGCGCCTCCAGCACCTGGCGCAGCGAACCGGGGAAGTCTGCCACGTTGCGGGTGAGGTTCGCGGTGCCACCCAGCACCAGTCGCTCTTCCGGGTGCTCGACCAGCGATTCGATCAGCACGGTGCTCACCCGCGTCACCGCGTCGCGCAGCTCGGCGGGCGCGTGGTCGGGCAGCTGCGCGACCTCGGCGGAGGCGTCCGCCAGGCGCTTGCCGACCATCGCCTGGTTGAGCAGCGCGCGCATGCGGGCGACGTTCTCCTCGGTGATGACGTCGCCGAGGTCCACGCTGCGCTGGTCCACGCGGCCGGCGTCGGTGATGAGCACCAGCATCAGCCGGGCGGGTGTGATGGCGAGCACTTCGAGGTGCCGCACGGTCGACCGGCTCAGCGTCGGGTACTGGATGACCGCGACCTGCCGGGTGAGCTGGGCGAGCAGGCGCACGCTGCGGCGCAGCACGTCGTCCAGGTCGTAGGCCCCGTCGAGGAAGCTGCGGATGGCCCGCCGCTCGGGCGAGGACAGCGGCTTGACCTCGCTGAGCCGGTCCACGAACAGCCGGTAGCCCTTGTCCGTCGGCACGCGCCCGGCGCTGGTGTGCGGCTGGGTGATGTACCCGTCCTCTTCGAGGGCGGCCATGTCGTTGCGCACGGTCGCGCTGGAGACGCCCAGGTTGTGCCGCTCGACCAGCGCTTTCGACCCGACGGGCTCCTGGTTGGAGACGTAGTCGGCGACGATGGCGCGCAGCACCTCGAACCGGCGCTCATCCGCGTTCACGCGCGTCACCTCCACATCGACGACCTGCTTCACCCCGAGTTTACGGAGGTCGGACGGGTAGTAGGGAAACTCCGTGGTGTGCGTTCGGCCGCCGCCGGTACCGTGCCGTGTGCTCCGCCACATCCAGTCCGCATTGCGCGAGGCCGTCCGGGACGACGCGACCCGGGTCGGGCCGTTCCTGGTGCGCTTCGACGCGGACTCGGACAACGTGTACTCGAACTACGCCGTGCCCGAGGCCGACGCCGAGCCGACCGACGCCGACGTGGCCGCGCTGGTGGCGTTGTTCCGCGCCAAGGACCGCGTGCCGCGCCTGGAATACGTCCGGCCGGTGCCCGCGCTGGACGTGGCGCTGGAGCGGGCCGGGTTCACCGTCGAGCGCGAGTACCCCGTGATGGCCGTCGAACCCGGTGACCTGCGGGTGCCGGACGTCCCCGACGGGGTCGAGCTGGTCGAACCCGGCACCGACGACGAACTGGTCGCCGCCACCGACGTGCAGAACGCCGCGTTCGGCGTCGGCTCGCTGGTCCGGGAGGCGGCGATCCGGCGGCAGCGGTCGATGTTGAGCAAGGGCGCTGTGCTGTTGATGGCGCTGGTGGACGGCGTCCCGGCGGGTGCCGGACTGGCCACCGCGCCGAAGGACGGCCTTGCCCAGGTCGCCGGGATCGGCGTGCTGGAGCGGTTCCGCGGCAGGGGGATCGGGAGGCTGGTCACCGCACGGCTCAGCGAGCGGGTGTTCGCCGCCGGGCACCGGCCGTTCCTGGAGACCGAAGCCGACCACAAGGTGGACCGGGTCTACGGGCCGCTGGGCTACCGGGTCGTCGGCCACTCGGCGGGCGTCTCGCTCACGTGAGGCGGCGGACCACCGCGTCGGCCAGCAGACGGCCCCGGTCGGTCAGCACGCACCGCCCGGCCGCGAACGCCGACTCGTCCAGCAGCCCGTCCCGTACCGCGACCTTCGCCTCGGAGCGACCGTCATCGTCCAGCACGTCCACCGACAGGCCGGAAGCCAGACGCAGCTCCAGCAAGATCCGCTCGACGCGCCGGTCCTCCTCCGACAGCACCTCACGGCCGGCCGCCGGGGACGTGCCCGACGCCAGCAGCGACGCGTACTTCGCCGGGTGCTTCACGTTCCACCACCGCACCCCGCCCACGTGGCTGTGCGCGCCCGGACCCGCGCCCCACCAATCAGCGCCCTGCCAGTACAGGACGTTGTGGCGGCACTCCGAAGCCTCCGAGGCCGCCCAGTTCGACACCTCGTACCACCGCAGGCCCCGCGCGGTCATCGCGGCGTCGATCAGTTCGTACTTGTCCGCCAGCACGTCGTCGTCGGGCATGGGCAGCTCGCCGCGCCGCACCCGCCGGGCCAGCGCCGTGCCCTCCTCCACGATCAGCGCGTACGCCGACACGTGGTCCACGCCCGCCGACCCCACCGCGTCCAGCGACGCCTTCAGGTCGTCCACCGACTCGCCCGGCGTCCCGTAGATCAGGTCCAGGTTCACGTGGTCGAACCCGGCGGCCCGCGCTTCGACCGCGGCCGCGACCGGCCGACCCGGGGTGTGGACGCGGTCGAGCACCGCCAGGACGTGCCGGGCCGCCGACTGCATGCCCAGCGACACCCGCGTGTAACCAGCGTCACGGATGGCCGCGAAGAACTCCGGCGAGGTCGACTCGGGGTTGGACTCCGTAGTGACTTCCGCGCCACCCGCGAGCCCGAACGACGAGCGGACGGCGTCGAGGACGGCGGCCAGACCGGACGCCCCGAGCAGTGACGGTGTGCCACCGCCGACGAACACGGTGTCCACCGGCGGCGGGCCGCCCAGCACGCCGGCGGCGAGGTCCAGCTCGCGCCGCAGACCCTCCAGCCACGACTCCGGCGAGGCGGAAGTGCCCAGCTCACCGGCGGTGTAGGTGTTGAAGTCGCAGTAGCCGCAGCGGGTCGCGCAGAACGGCACGTGCACGTAAAGACCGAACGGTCGGGTGCCGAGACCCGCCAGGGCGGTCACGGGCAGTGAGCCGTCCGGGGGCGCGGGATCGCCGGTCGGCAGAGCGGAGGGCATGGCCCCATCCTCCCACCTAGCAGGACGGCGGACCCCGTCCCACCATGCGGATGGCGGTGGACCACGGGGTGGACGCGTGGCACGCTGCAAACCATGACGTCGAACGGAGTGCGCCTGGTGGTCCGCCGCCACGTGGACTTCCGTCGTGTCTCCAGCGCGATGTGCCGCCGCTCGGCATAGCCCGCGCCCGACTCATGTTCCCGTCGGCGCCGGGTGCGCTGACGAGACCCCCACCACAGCACCACCGGGACTCGCACGCGCACCAGCGCCCCGAAACCCGGAGGACGAGATGGTCCCCCCGACGACGACACCCCCGCGCCCGAAGCAGCGCCGGGGTGAGGGGCAGTGGGCGCTGGGCTACCGCGAACCGCTGAACCCCAACGAGCGGAGCAAGAAGGACGACAACCCGCTCAACGTCCGGTCTCGGATCGAGAACATCTACGCCCGCGGCGGGTTCGACTCGATCGACCCGGCGGACCTGCGGGGCCGGTTCCGCTGGTACGGCCTCTACACCCAGCGCAAGCCCGGCATCGACGGCGGTCGCACGGCCACCCTCGAACCCGAAGAGCTGGACGACGAGTACTTCATGCTGCGCGTCCGCATCGACGGCGGTCGCCTCACGACCAGCCAGCTCGCGCTGATCGGCGAGCTGTCCCAGACCTACGCGCGCGACACCGCCGACATCACCGACCGGCAGAACGTCCAGTACCACTGGATCCGCATCGAGGACGTCCCCACCATCTGGCAGAAGCTGGAGGCGGCGGGCCTGACCACGATGGAGGCCTGCGGCGACAGCCCGCGCGTCGTGCTCGGCTCGCCGGTCGCCGGCATCGCCGAGGACGAGGTGGTCGACGGCAGCCCCGCGATCGACGAGATCCTGCGCCGCTACATCGGCGACCCGCGCTACTCCAACCTGCCGCGCAAGTTCAAGACCGCGATCTCCGGCCTGCCCGACGTGGCGCACGAGATCCACGACGTGGCGTTCGTCGGCGTCGACCACCCCGAGCACGGCCCCGGCTTCGACCTGTGGGTCGGCGGCGGCCTGTCCACCAACCCGATGATCGCGAAGCGGCTGGGCACGTGGGTGCCGCTGGACGAGGTGCCGGACGTGTGGGAGGGCGTGATCAGCGTCTTCCGCGACTACGGCTACCGCCGGCTGCGGCACCGGGCGCGGATCAAGTTCCTGGTCGCCGACTGGGGCCCGGAGAAGTTCCGCCAGGTGCTGGAGGACGAGTACCTCAAGCGCAAGCTGATCGACGGCCCCGCGCCGGAGGTTCCCGAGGTCCCTCGCGACCACATCGGCGTGCACAAGCAGAAGGACGGCCTGTGCTACGTCGGCGCGGCCCCGATCGCGGGCCGGGTCACCGGGTCCACGCTGGTCGAGGTGGCCAAGGTCGTGGAACGGGCCGGGTCCACGCGGGTCCGGCTGACGCCGCAGCAGAAGCTGGTCGTGCTGGACGTGCCGGAGTCCGAGGTCAAGGCGCTCCAGGCGGACCTGGCCAAGCTGGGGTTGCAGACCGAGCCGTCGCCGTGGCGGCGCGGGGTCATGGCGTGCACCGGCATCGAGTTCTGCAAGCTCGCGATCGTGGAGACCAAGGCCCGCGCGGCGGACCTGGTCTCGACGCTGGAAGCCCGGCTCGCCGACATCACCGAGGACGCTGTCGGCGTAGCCCCGATCTCGGTGCACATCAACGGCTGCCCGAACTCGTGCGCCCGCATCCAGACCGCGGACATCGGGCTCAAGGGCCAGATCGTCACCGACGCCGACGGCAACCAGGTCGAGGGCTTCCAGGTGCACCTGGGCGGCGGCCTGGGCCTGGACGCCGGGTTCGGCCGCAAGCTGCGCGGCCACAAGGTGACCGCGGACGAGTTGTCCGGGTACGTCGAACGGGTGGTGCGCAACTTCGTGGCGCAGCGCAAGGACGACGAGCGGTTCGCCCAGTGGGTCACCCGAGCGGACGAGGCGGACCTCAGGTGAGCGAGCGCGCGACTCCGTTCTACTGCCCCTACTGCGGGGACGAGGACCTGCGTCCGCAGGAAGAGCCGAGCTACTCGTGGCTCTGCGCCTCGTGCCGCCGTGTTTTCACCGTCAAGTTCGTGGGTCTCAATCTCCCGCAGGAGGTTCAGCGATGACCGCACCCGCCAGGGTCGAGGAACTGAAGGTGATCGCCGAGGCCGCCTCGGTGGAACTGGCCGACGCGGGCGCCGAGGAAGCCCTCGCGTGGGTCGCCCGCACGTTCGGCGACAGCTGGATCGTCGCGTCGAACATGCAGGACGCGGTGCTGATCGACCTGGCCACCAAGGTCAAGCCGGACGTGGACGTGCTGTTCCTGGAGACCGGCTACCACTTCGCGGAGACCATCGGCACCCGCGACGCGGTGGACCTGGTCTACCCGGAGGTGCGGATCGTCAACGCCGCCGCCGAGCAGTCGGTCGCCGACCAGGAGGCGCAGTTCGGCCTGCTCAACCAGACCGACCCGAACCGCTGCTGCCAGCTGCGCAAGGTCATCCCCTTGCAGCGCACGCTGGCCAACTACGACGCGTGGGTGACCGGTGTGCGCCGCGTGGACGCGCCCACCCGGGCGAACACGCCGATCGTGCAGTGGGACGACCGCAACGGGCTGGTGAAGGTCAACCCGATCGCGGCGTGGTCGGACGAGCGGTTCAACGCCTACATCGCCGAGCACGGGATCCTGGAGAACCCGTTGGTGCAGGACGGTTACCTCTCCATCGGGTGCGCCCCGTGCACCTCGAAGCCGCTGCCGGGCCAGGACCCGCGCAGCGGTCGCTGGGCCGGTACTTCGAAGACGGAATGCGGGTTGCACGGATGAGCGTGGGCACAGCTCTGGACACGTTGGGACGCCTGGAATCCGAGGCGATCCACATCTTCCGGGAGGTCGCGGGCGAGTTCGACCGGCCGGTGATCCTGTTCTCCGGCGGCAAGGACTCGACGCTGCTGCTGCACCTGGCGGTGAAAGCGTTCTGGCCCGCGCCGGTTCCCTTTCCCCTCCTACATGTCGATACCGGACACAACTTCCAGGAGGTCATCGACTTCCGCGACCGCACGGTCGAGAAGTACAACCTGCGCCTGGAAGTGGCGAGCGTCCAGGACTACATCGACGACGGAAGGCTTTCCGAGCGCCCGGACGGCACCCGGAACCCCTTGCAGACCGTGCCCCTGCTGGACGCGATCACCACTCACAAGTTCGACGCCGTGTTCGGCGGCGGACGCCGTGACGAGGAGCGCGCCCGCGCGAAGGAGCGCATTTTCAGCCTGCGCAACGCCTTCGGCCAGTGGGAGCCGCGCCGGCAGCGTCCCGAATTGTGGAACCTCTACAACGGAAGGCACCGTCCGGGGGAACATGTGCGGGTATTCCCGCTCTCCAACTGGACCGAGCTGGACGTCTGGCACTACATCGCGCGGGAGGGGATCGAATTGCCGTCGATCTACTACGCGCACCAGCGCGAGGTTTACCTGCGCGACGGGATGTGGCTGGCGGAAGGCCCGTGGGGCGGCCCGCGCGAAGGCGAGCAGCTCGTGAGCAAGACCGTGCGGTACCGGACCGTGGGTGATGGTTCGTGCACGGGCGCGGTGGAGTCGGACGCGGCGGACATCGAGGCGGTCATCGCGGAGGTGGCCGCGTCGCGGTTGACCGAGCGCGGCGCCACCCGGGCCGACGACCGGTTGTCGGAGGCCGCGATGGAGGACCGCAAGCGGGAGGGCTACTTCTAACCATGAGCGACCTGTTGAGGCTGGCCACCGC
>NZ_BAAABU010000026.1:0-108770 GCF_039521145.1 Saccharothrix mutabilis subsp. mutabilis | reverse complement strand
GGTAGCCCTTCGGGCGGGCCATACGGAGATGACACAAGCAAGAAGCCCGGCTTGGGTTGTGTCCCCTCCGGTGGACTGCCCGCTTGCGGCTTCGCCGTTGAGATCGGTGGGTGGTCAGGCGATGTGGGGGTGTGAGAGGGGCTTTCGGGGGTCGGTGCCGCGGTCCAGTAGGGCTGCTACCGGGAGGGTTGCCGCGCCGACCGCCACCGCGTCCGGTCCCAGTTGTCCGAGCGCTATGGAGGTCTGCTCGTACGGGTGGCGGAGTGAGTGTGACCGGGTGGCGGTGACGATGCGGTCGAAGTAGTGCTCTCCCAGGGCCAAACCCGCCCAGCCGCCCAGCACTATGCGTTCCGGGTTGAACAGGTTCACCAGGTTCGCGATGCCTGCGCCCAGGTAACCGGCCGTCTCTTCCAGCACCCGGGCGGCTGTTTTCGATGTCGCGGCAGCTTGGATGAGACTGTCCACACCGGACTGTTCATCCGAAGCGGGCGTGTGTCGGCTGCCGCGTGCCCGTTGGTAACGGTCGAGGATTCCCTCGGCGCCGACGTAGGCCTCCAGGCAGCCCGACGAGCCGCAGCGGCACGGGCGTCCGCCGTACACGATCGTCGTGTGGCCCCATTCGCCGGCCGACGACGTGGTTCCTCGGTAGACCGCGCCATCGGTCACCACGGCGGCACCCACGCCCGAACCCACCAGGGCGACCACCACGTGCCTGGCCCCGCGCCCGGCGCCGAACCACATCTCGGCCTGGCCCTGGGTCTTCGCGCCGTTCTCCACGTACAGCGGCAGGGCCACGCCCGCCGACCGGATCATCTCCTCCAGCGGAACGCCGTCCCAGCCCAGGGTCTGCGCGTGGACGATCGCCGCAGGTCCCTGTTCCACCGTGCCGGGCACGGCGATCCCCACGCCCAGGACCGTGGACGCCGGCACACCCGCGACCACCTCCGCCAAGCCGGACGCGATCAACTCGGCGACGGAAACCGGGTCGGCGGGGGACAGGTTGTGCTCCACCGCCGCCAACTGGGTCATGCCCAAGTCGAACAGCTCGACCTTGATCCCGGTCTCCCCGACGTCCACGCCGACCACGTGCCCGTACGCCGGGTTCACCCGGAGCAGCACCCTGGGCCGTCCGCCGTCGGAGTCGACCGAGCCCGCCTCCACCACCAACCCGTCCTCGACCAGCTCGCCGGTCACGTTGGACACCGTCGCGGCGGACAGGCCCGACCTCGCCCCCAGCTCGTGCCGGCTCAGCGGGCCGTCGAAGAACAGCGTCGACAGCAGGGTGGAGCGGTTCTGTCGGCGCAGGTCGCGGACGGTGGTGCGCTTGGGCGGCATGGTTCACAAGTTAGTTTGCGACTTAAAATTAGGCTAAGTTCGTTACTTGTTCGTTATTGACGTGACCTGGCTCACCGGGTTGAGTCTGCTCCGACAGGGGACGCCCCGACGGGTCCCCGAGCCGCGATGGCACGCGCGGTCCGCCCCCACCCTGCGCTCGCTCCGCCCCCCGGTCCCGACAAGGAGAACCCATGCGACTCAGGCGAACGTCCGCCCTCGCCGTCGCGGCAGCACTGCTGTTCTCGGCCGCCTGCTCCGCGAGCAACGAAGGCGCCAAGAGCGGTGGCAACGGCGTGCTCAACGTGGGCATGCCCAACGGTCCCCAGACCGAGAACAACAACCCGTTCCTCAACTCGTCGGCGGCCAGCTCGCTGGGCTACCGCAGGCTCATCTTCGAGCCGCTGGCGATGGTCAACGAGGTCAAGGTGACCGAGCCGTTCAAGCCGTGGCTCGCCACCAAGTGGGAGTGGTCGGACAACTACAGCAAGCTCAAGCTGACCATCCGCGACGGCGCGACGTGGTCCGACGGCAAGCCCCTGACCGCCGAGGACGTCGCCTTCACCTTCGAGCTGCTCAAGAAGAACCCCGGCCTGAACATCGAGGGCGTGCAGTACGGGGACGTGGCGTTCGCCGGCAACGAGGTCACCCTGGGCTTCGCCAAGTCGCAGTTCGTGAACCAGAAGAAGATCTTCGAGCAGTTCGTCGTGCCCAAGCACGTCTGGTCGACGTTCTCGAACCCGTCCACCGAGACGCTGAAGAACCCGGTCGGCTCCGGCCCGTACGTGCTCAAGTCGTTCACCCCGCAGACCGTCACGCTGACCGTCCGCGACCAGTACTGGCAGGACCTGCCGCAGGTCAAGGAGGTCCGCTACACCTCCTACAGCGACAACAACGCGCAGACCACCGCCTTGGCCACCGGCGCCAGCGAGTGGAGCTTCGTGTTCATCCCGAACTACCAGGCCGTCTACACCAGCAAGGACCCGCAGCACTACAAACTGTGGTTCCCGCCCGTGCTGGGCGTGCACGGCCTGTGGTTCAACACCAAGAGCAAGCCGTGGGACAACCCCGTCCTGCGCCGCGCGGTCAACCAGGTCGTCAACCGCGACGACATCTTCCTCCAAGGTGAAGCCGGGTACTTCTACCCGAAGGTGGACAACATCACCGGCATCCCGACGCCCGCCGGCGAGTCCTTCATCGCGCCCGAGTTCAAGGGCAAGACCGTCACCGTGGACGTGGACGCGGCCAAGAAGCTGTTGACCGAGAACGGGTTCAAGTTCGAGGGTGACAAGCTCAAGACGCCCGAGGGCGAGCAGGTCACGCTGAAGATGACCGTGCCGTCGGGCTGGTCGGACTACGTGACCGACCTGGAGATCATCAAGGACAACGTGGCCAAGATCGGCATCGAGGCCACCGTGGACCTGCAGAACGCCGACTCGTGGACCAAGGCGCTGGACGTCGGCGACTTCCAGGCCGCGATGCACTGGACCAACAACGGCCCGACGCTGTACGACATCTACCAGTCCATCATGGACGGGGCGCTCTACAAGCCGATCGGCACCGGCGGCATCAACGGCAACTACGGCCGTTACGAGAGCGCCGAGGCCACCAAGGCGTTGCAGGACTACGCCACCGCGCCGGACGAGAAGACGCGCACCGAGGCGCTGTACGTGCTCCAGCGGCTGCACGTCAAGGACATGCCGGTGGTGATCACGTCCGCGGCCAACGGCGGCGGCCAGTACAGCACGAAGAACTGGGTCGGCTGGCCGGACGAGGCCAACCCCTACGGCCCGGTCCAGCCCACGCTGGAGAACGCGCTCGACGTCGTGATGCACCTGAAGCCGGCCGCATGACGACGGGCACACCGCCGACGGCCTCCGGGACCACCGACGTGGTCCTGGAGGCCGAAGGCCTGACCAAGCACTTCCCCGTCCGCAAACGGGGACGCGAGCTGCTGTCGCGGACCGTGCGCAGCGTGCGCGCGGTGGAGGACGTGTCGCTGCGGCTGCACCGCGGCCGGGTGACCGCGCTGGTCGGCGAGTCCGGCTCGGGCAAGTCCAGCGTCGCGCGGCTGCTCGCCCAACTGCACCTCCAGACCTCCGGCAGCGTCAAGCTGTACGGACGGGAGGTGGACGCCAAGGGCGGCCGGAAGTTCCGCGCGTACAGCAAGCGCGTGCAGATGATCTTCCAGGACCCGTTCGCGTCGCTGAACCCCGTGCACACCGTGCGCTACCACCTCACCCGCGCGCTGAAGATCCACGGCCGCCCCGGGAAGACGCCGCAGGAGCTGGAAGAGGCGCTGCACGACCTGCTCACGCGGGTGCAGCTCACCCCGCCCGAGCGGTACGTCGACAAGTTCCCGCACGAGCTGTCCGGCGGGCAGCGGCAACGCGTGGCCATCGCGCGCGCCCTGGGCGCGGACCCGGAGGCGCTGCTGGCCGACGAACCGGTGTCCATGCTCGACGTGTCGATCCGGCTGGGCGTGCTCAACCTGCTGAGCGACCTCAAGGACCGGCTGCGGCTGGCGATCCTCTACATCACCCACGACATCGCGTCGGCGCGCTACTTCGCCGACGAGACCTACGTGATGTACGCGGGCCGGGTGGTCGAGGGCGGGGACAGCGAGTCGGTCACCCAGCGGCCCGCCCACCCGTACACGCAGCTGCTCATCGACTCCGCGCCCGACCCCGACCGGCCGGCGGCGGAGGAGAAGGACGGCGGCACCGGCGAGCCGCCGTCGCTGATCGACCCGCCGCCGGGCTGCCGGTTCCACCCGCGTTGCCCGCACGCGATGAAGGTGTGCTCGGAACAGGTCCCGCCGCGCTTCGACGTGGGCGAGGGCCACTTCGCGGCCTGCTGGCTCTACGGGGAGGAGCGGTGAGCTACCTCCTCAAGCGGATCGCGTTCTACCTGTTCACCGCGTGGGCCGCGATCACGATCAACTTCTTCGTGCCGCGCCTGATCCCCGGCGACCCGGTGCAGGCGCTGATCACCAAGTCGCGCGGCCAGATGACCACCGAGGCCGTCCAGTCCCTCTACGTGCTGTTCGGGCTGGACAAGGACGAGAGCGTCGTCGAGCAGTACTTCCGGTACTGGGGCCAGCTCTTCCGCGGCGACCTCGGCCTGTCGTTCACGTTCTTCCCCTCCCCGGTGGCCGACGTGATCGGCGACGGCCTGCCGTGGACCGTGGGACTGGTCGGCATCACCACCGTCGTCGGCTTCGTGCTCGGCACCGCCGCGGGCACGGTCGTCGGCTGGCGGCGCGGGTCGTGGGCGGACCTGCTCATCCCGGTGACCACGTTCGTCTCGTCCATCCCGTACTTCTGGCTGGGCCTGATCGCGATCACCCTGCTCACCGGGCCGGGCAGCTTCTTCCCCGCGTCGGGCGCCTACGACACCGGCCTGGTGCCGGGCTGGGACTGGGAGTTCATCGGCAGCACCCTGCGCTACGGCGTGCTGCCCGCCGCCACCATCCTCATCTCGTCCATGAGCGGCTGGATCCTCAGTATGCGCAACATGATGGTCACGGTCGCCTCCGAGGACTACGTGACCGTCGCGCACGCCAAGGGGTTGAGCGAGCGGCGGGTCATGGTGGGGTACGCGGCGCGCAACGCGTTGCTGCCCAACGTGTCCGGGTTCGCGCTCTCGCTGGGCTTCATCGTCGGCGGCACGCTGCTGGTGGAGATCGTGTTCTCCTACCCGGGGCTGGGGTTGCAGCTGTTCCAGGCGGTCGGGGCGAAGGACTACCCGTTGATGCAGGGCATCTTCCTGATCATCACGCTGTCGGTGCTGCTGGCCAACTTCCTGGCCGACGTCGCCTACCTCGTGCTGGACCCGCGGACCCGGAGGGAGGGCTGATGGCCGTCGTACCCACCACGGTGGTGAGCGCGCCGGTGAAGCGGCGCAAGCTGCGGTTCGTCGCCAACCCCAAGGCCACCACGGGCCTGGTGCTCATGGGGTTCTTCGTGCTGATGGCCGTCATCGGGCCGTGGATCGCGCCGTTCGACCCGTCCGAGCGCAGCTCCGACCTGCTGCGACCGCCGTCGGGCAAGCACTGGTTCGGCACCACGCACCTCGGGCAGGACATCTTCAGCCAGGTCCTGGTCGGCACGCGCAGCGTCATGCTCGTCGGGCTGGTCGCCGGGGTCGTGGCCACCGTGCTGGCGGTGCTCGTCGGCGTGACCTCGGGGTATTTGAGCGGCGCGGGAGCGGAAGGGCTTTCCGCGTTGTCCAACGTGTTCCTGGTGATCCCGGCGCTGCCGTTGATCATCATCATCACGTCCACGCTGCCCGACACCGGCAACATCACCATCGCCCTGGTCATCGGCTTCACGTCGTGGGCCTGGGGCGCTCGGGTGCTGCGGGCGCAGACGTTGTCGTTGCGGCGCAGGGACTACGTCGAGGCGGCGCGGGCGACGGGCGAGTCCACGTGGCGGATCATCCTGTTCGAGATCATGCCCAACCTGACCGCGGTCATCGCGTCCGGGTTCGTCGGCACGGTGATCTTCGCGGTGATCTCGGAGATCACGCTCGCGTTCATCGGCGTGTCCGACGCGGGCGGCTGGAACTGGGGCACCGTGCTGTTCTGGGCGCAGAGCCAGCAGGCCCTCGCGCAGGGCGCGTGGTGGTGGTTCGTGCCCGCCGGCCTCGCGATCGCGTTGCTGGGCACGGCGTTGTCGCTGGTGAACTTCGGCATCGACGAGTTCGTCAGCCCCCGCCTGCGCGGCGGCGGGAAGACCCGCGTGAAGACCGCGGCCGGGCGCACGGTCCGGATGCGCGTCGGGTTCACCCCGGTGCTGGGCGAGGAGGCCAAGTGAGCGACGCCGTCTTGGAGGTCCGCGACCTCAACGTGGACTACGGGCTGGGCGACGACGCCGTGCGCGCCCTGCGGGACGTGAACCTCACCCTGCACCGCGGCGAGGTGCTGGGGCTGGCGGGGGAGAGCGGCAGCGGCAAGTCCACCCTGGCCTACGGCCTGACCCGGCTGCTCCCGCCGCCCGGGGTGGTGCGCTCGGGCGAGGTGTTCTACCACCGCGACGGCGGCGACCCGGTCGACGTGCTGCGGATGAGCCACGCCGAGCTGCGCCGGTTCCGCTGGGCGGAGACCGCGATCGTGTTCCAGGGCGCGATGAACTCGCTCAACCCGGTGCACCGGATCGCCACCCAGCTCACCGACGTGATCAAGGCGCACGACCCGCGCAGCACCCGCGCGTCCCGGCTGGACCGGGCGCGGGAGCTGCTCGGCCTGGTGGGCATCTCCGCCGACCGGCTCGACAGCTACCCGCACCAGCTCTCCGGCGGCATGCGGCAGCGCGTGATGATCGGCATGGCGCTCGCGCTGGAGCCCAAGGTCGTCATCATGGACGAGCCGACCACCGCGTTGGACGTGGTGGTGCAGCGCCAGATCCTGCGCCAGCTCGTGGAGCTGCGCGAACGGCTCGGGTTCTCCGTCGTGTTCATCACCCACGACCTGTCGCTGCTGGTCGAGTTCTCCGACCGGATCGCGATCATGTACGGCGGGCGGATCGTCGAGGAGGCGGCGTCCACCCAGCTGTACCGCGACCCGTTGCACCCCTACAGCCACGGCTTGCTCAACTCGTTCCCCGCGCTGCGCGGGCCGAAGCGCGAGCTGACCGGCATCCCCGGCTCACCGCCCGACCTGCGCGCCATGCCGTCCGGCTGCGCGTTCCACCCACGCTGCCCGCGCGCGACGGAGCGCTGCGGTGTGGAGGTCCCGGTGCTCGGCGTGCCCGGTGACCGCCGGGACCGCACCGTGGCCTGCTTGCTGCATCCCGTTCACGACAACGGGTTCTGACTCCAGAGGAGATCCATGGACACCACGGCGCCGACCGTCGGGAGCAACCCCGCGATCGACACCTTGCCCGCCACCTTCCGCTGGGGTGTGGCGACTTCCGCGTACCAGATCGAGGGCGCGGTGCACGAGGACGGTCGCGGACCGTCCATCTGGGACACCTACTGCCGGACGCCCGGCATGGTGCACGAGGGCGACAACGGGGACGTCGCGTGCGACCACTACCACCGGATGCCCGAGGACGTCGCCCTCATCGGCTCGCTCGGCGTGGACACCTACCGGTTCTCCGTGGCGTGGCCGCGGGTGCAGCCGGGCGGGAAGGGCCCGGCGAACCCGGCGGGCCTCGCGTTCTACGACCGCCTGGTGGACGAGCTGCTGGGCAGGGGCGTGGACCCGTGGGTGACGCTCTACCACTGGGACCTGCCGCAGGAGCTGGAGGACGCGGGCGGCTGGCCCGAGCGCGACACCGCGTACCGGTTCGCCGACTACTCGATGCTGGTGTTCGACGCCCTGTCCGACCGCGTCCGCACGTGGACCACGTTGAACGAGCCCTGGTGCTCGGCGATGCTCGGCTACTACGAGGGCAGGCAGGCCCCGGGCCGCCAGGACTTCGAGGCGGCCATCCACGCCGTGCACCACCTGCTGCTGGGCCACGGCCTGGCCACGCAGCGGATGCGCGCGGCGGCCCCGGCCCCCACGGAGTTCGGCATCACCCTGAACATGGCCCACGCGTCCCCCGCCACCGACTCGGAAGCCGACCGCGAGGCCGCCCGCCGCGCCGACGGCCTGTCCCGCCGCATCTACCTCGACCCGCTGCTGCGCGGCCACTACCCGGTGGACGTGGTGGAGGACCTGGCGGCGCGCAGCGTGAAGCTTCCGGTGAACGACGGCGACCTGGAGATCATCAGGCAGCCGATCGACGTGCTGGGCGTGAACTACTACTCCAGCCACCTGTTCTCGGGCGTGGACGAGCAGGGCCGGACCACCGACGCCGACGGCCACCCGGTGGACCGCACCGTCCGCTTCGGCCGGCCGGTGACGGCGATGGACTGGGAGATCGTGCCCGAGGGGTTCACGAAGCTGTTGGTGCAGATCAGCGACGAGTACCCCGGCGTCCCGATGGTGATCACGGAGAACGGGGCGGCCTTCGACGACACCCTGACCGGAGGGGTCGTCCAGGACGACGACCGGATCGAGTACCTCGCGTCGCACATCGCGGCGGTGGCCGCGGCCCGCTCGCGCGGCGCGGACGTCCGGGGCTACTTCGCGTGGTCGCTGATGGACAACTTCGAGTGGTCCTACGGGTACGCGAAGCGGTTCGGCTTGGTCCACGTCGACTACGACACGCAGGTGCGGACGCCCAAGAGCAGCGCTCTTTGGTACCGGGACACGATCCGCCGGGTGCGCGGGAGGTGACGTCGCGGGACGCCCCCGTCGGTGGGCGGCGGGGGCGTCCCGTTCGGGCGTAGCTTCGAGGACATGAGCGAGCGAGGGCGGGTGCGGGTCGAGCAGGGGCACAAGCGGGTCAGGGCGTACCTGGCGGGGGAACTGGTGGTGGACACCGTCCGGCCGCACTTGGTGTGGGAAAAGCCGTACTACCCGACTTATTACCTGCCGGTCGAGGATGTTCGAGCTGCCCTGGTCGAGACCGGTGAGGTGAAGCGCTCGCCGAGCCGGGGCGACGGCGCGGTGTACGACGTGAAGGCGGGCAACGCCGTTGCCGAGGGGGCCGCTTTGCGGTACCCGGATTCTCCTTTCGAGGAGTTGCGGCCGCTGGTGCGCCTTGAGTGGGACGCGATGGACGAATGGTTCGAGGAAGACGAACCTGTTTACGTTCATCCGCGCGACCCGTACACGCGCGTTGATGCTCTGCCCAGCTCTCGGCACATCAGGGTGGAGGTGGGCGGCGTGACGGTTGCCGAGTCTCGTCGTCCGGTGATCCTCTTCGAGACGGGGTTGCCGGCGCGGTACTACCTGCCGATGACCGACGTGCGGTTGGACCTGCTCCGTGCCACGGACCTTCGTACCAGTTGCCCGTACAAGGGGACGGCGGAGTACTGGTCGGTGGTGGTGGGGGACGAGGTGCACGAGAACGTCGTCTGGGGCTACCGGACGCCTCTGGAGGAGAGCCGGCGGGTCGCCGGGCTGGTCGCCTTCTACAACGAGAAGGTGGACATCTACGTCGACGGCGTCCGCGAAGAACGCCCACGCACCCCGTTCAGTTAGCCTGCGGCGAAGCCGCAAGCGGGCAGTCCACCGGAGGGGACACAACCCAAGCCGGGCTTCTTGCTTGTGTCATCTCCGTATGGCCCGCCCGAAGGGCTACCACATTTTCCCGGGGTTGGGCCAAAAAGTTTTGTGAGGAACGAGCAAAAGTTTTTCGACCAACCCCGGGAAAATGTGGTTGGCTTTGCCGGGTCATGCGGAGATGGCACAAGCAAGAAGCCCCCGCTTTGGTAGTTGTGTCAATCTTCGGTGGCTCGCCCGCCGGCGAGGCTCTTTTCATCTTTTCAAGCTCTTCGAACAGGCGCGCTCCGCGCTCTCAAGCCACGCGCTGGCGCGCTCTCAAGATCAAAAGCTCAAAAGCGGCTGGGGAGGCCTCCAGTGGGGGGAAGGGCCTGCGTGTTCCCCACCGCATGACCTGGCGGAGCCGACCACAGATTTCCCCGGGTGCCGCTAAAACTTTTGCTCGTTCCTCGCAAAACTTTCGGCGTCACCCGGGGAAATCTGTGGTAGCCCTTCGGGCAGGTCATACGGTGGGGAACACGGAGGCCCCTTGTGGCTGGGAGCCCAACCGAAACCGCCGCTGCGCGGCGGGGCCGCGCTTTGCGCGACAAGTTGGCTTGGGCTGGGGCCTGCGTGGCGGAGGGCTGTGGGTGGCGGGTTTCCGCATGGGTGCGGAAGTCGCGGTGCGTGGTGGGGGTTCCGCCCGGTCGGCGGATGGTCGTCGCCCTCTGGTCCGGTGGACAGTCGGCGGGTGCCGACCAACGTGTTTCCCGCCTCGCCCAAAGGTCACCGCGACCCCCGGATCGTCGTGCGCAAGATGGCGCTGCTCAACGCGCCGCACATGAAGCCGTTGACCGAGTTCGCCAAGAAGATCGCCGAGGAGCGCAAGGCGGAGGTGCCGCTGTTCGACCCGGCCAGTGGTGGGATCAACGCCAAGGTGTTGTTGCTGCTCGAATCGCCCGGGCCGAAGTCGGTGGCCGGGTCCGGGTCCGGGCTCATCTCGTTGGACAACGACGACCAGACCGCCGTCAACGGGTTCACCGCGATGGCCGAGGCGGGGCTGTCGCGCCAGGTATGCCTGAACTGGAACGTCGTCCCCTGGTACCTCAGCGGCCACGCGCCCACGCCGGCCGACCTCCGCGCCGCGATCCCGTACCTGGTCGAGCTGCTGCGCATGCTCAAGAGCCTGAAGGCCGTGGTCGTGCTCGGCACCCCGGCGGGCACCGGCTGGAACCTGTCCGGCAAGGGGTACGGGCTCAAGGTGTTCAACGCGCCGCACCCGTCGCCGCAGTCCATCAACCGGGACCGGGCCACGCGGTGGCCGCAGCTGGTCGAGGCGTTCCGGCAAGCGGCGGCGGCGATCGCGTAGCGCTTTTCACAAGCGGTTCGACCAGCCTGCGAGCAGGAGTTCACGGAGTCGGAATCGGTACACCCGAGAATTCCCCCAGGCATGTCGAAACCCGGCAGGCTGCTTCGTCGAACGGGTAGAGGGACCACCCGGCCGACCCGGAAGGAGTCACCGCCATGAACGCCACCATCACCCACCGCGACCGCGCCGTCCTCCGCGCCGTCGCGGCCGGCCGCTGCCGCTACACCGCCGGCACCCTCCTGGTCGACGGGCTGGCCTGCTGCGACCAGTTCCTCGGACCCCGCCTGGTCCTCGCCGGCCTGATCGCACCCCGGTCGGGCGGCCCGGCGCGGCTGACGCCGGCGGGCCGCTCAGCGCTGGACGCCGCGCTCCCGACCGCCGCCTAGCCGACCGCGCGGTCGATCCGCGAACGCAGGTCCCGCAGGTACGCCACCAGCTCCACCGGCGTGTGGACCTCGAAGTCGCACCCCAGCAACACGATCCGGAACGCGACGTACTCCAACGTGTCGGCGTGCGTGCGGAGCCACGTCCGCCCCTCGCCCACCTCCCGCAACTCCTCGGGCGTGTCGCCGAGCCGCTCGCGCACCGCCCGCAGGGGCAGGTCCACGGTCACCTCCGCCTGGTAGACCGGCGGCCCGCTCAGCATCCTCTCCCGCATGTAGGTGGCGGCGTCGACCGCCGGCAGCTCGCGGACCGCCGCCCGCGCCCCGGTCGCCAGCACCCGCTCCACCCGGTCCACGCGGAACACCCGCCAGTCGTCCCGCTCGACGTCGAACGCCAGCAGGTACCACCGCCGCCCCGACGGCACGAGCGCCGTGGGCTCGACGTGCCGCCGCGACTGCGACCCGTCCGCCGCCCGGTAGTGGAACCGCAGCCGCTCGCGGTTGGCGATGGCGCCGGCGATCGACGCCAGGTGCTCCGGATCGACGCCGGGCCCGTCCCCCGCCAGGTCCACCGGCACGGTCGCCGCGCCCAGCGCCGCCACCCGCCGCCGCAGCCGGGACGGCAGCACCTGCTCCAGCTTCGCCAACGCCCGCACCGACGCCTCGCCGATCCCGGTCACGGGCTGGCGCGTCGCCGTGCGCAGCCCGACCGCGATGGCCACGGCCTCCTCGTCGTCCAGCAGCAGCGGCGGCATCGCGGTGCCCGCCGCCAGCCGGTACCCGCCCTCCGCGCCCATGGTCGCCCGAACCGGGTAGCCGAGGTCGCGCAGCCGCTCCACGTCCCGGCGGATCGTGCGGGGGCTGACCTCCAGCCGCTGCGCCAACTCGCTGCCCGGCCACTCGCGCGGGGTCTGCAACAGGGACAGCAGGGCGAGCAGGCGGCCGGAGGTCATGCCGCCCAGCATGCCGCACGAACTAGGCCAGGGTGTGTCCTAGTGCCCACTGCTCGAACCGGGTCGCCGGCCGGCCCAGCACCCGCGCCACGTCGTCGGTGAGCCGCGCGCCGTGCCCGGCCCGCGCCCACAGCACCCCGCTGCGCCACGCCGGGTCGATGTCGGCCGGGTCCACGTCCACCACCTCGCGCCGACCCAGGATCGCCGCCTGCTCGGGCACGCTCAACGCCTCCGGCCCGGTCAGCTCGTAGGTCCGCCCGTCGTGGCCGCCCAGCAGCGCCTCGACCGCGACGGCCGCGATGTCGGCGGGGTCGATGACGCCGTGCTTGGCGTCGCCGGTCAGGTTGACCACCGGCGTGTGCAGCACGTTGGTGGCGAACATGGCCGGCCGCAGGACCGTCCACGCCGGACCGCCCGCCGCCAGCGCCTGGTCGGCGGCGAGGTGGTGGGGCGCCAGCACGGACCCGTCGAACACCTCCCCGGTGCCGATCGCCGACAGCCGCACGACCCGCCGCACCCCGGCCGCCCGCGCCGCCGCCAGGAACGCGAGGTCGTGGTCAGGGGTGGGGGACGCGGTCACGAGGTAGGCCGCCGTCACGTCCCGAAGGGCGTTCCGGAGGGACTCGGGGTCGGTGAAGTCGCCGTGGACGTCGTCGGGCCGGGACGGGTTGCGGGTCATGCCGCGCACGGGCAGACCGCGGTCGAGCAGGAGCTGTCGGACGAGGCTGCCGGTGGTGCCGGTGACGCCGGTGATCAGGAACATGCCACCACGATCGCCGCCCACCGCCCGGGAGCGATTGGAAGAACCGGCACTACTTCTTCGCGCGGCTGGGCGCGACCCGGGGCGGCTCGTTGGGCATCTTCGGGTACACCGGCGGCCAGGGCGCGTCCATGAGGCCGTTCTCCATGTCCCGGCGGGACATCTCCAGCAACGGCTCGATCGACTGCGGACGCTCCGGCATGGCCTCCCACGGGTCCGGCCGGCCCGGGACGGTGGCGATGGTGAGCCGGTCCGGGTCGACGGAACCCAGTTCTTCCCAGGAGACCGGCGTCGAGACCTGCGCCCCGACCCGCGGCCGGACGCACCACGCGCCGAAGACCGTCTTGTGGGGAGCGTTCTGGTTGAAGTCGACGAACACGCGGGACCCGCGTTCCTCCTTCCACCACTGAGCGGTGATCCGCTCGGGGTGCCGGCGCTCCAGCTCGCGCGCCAACGCCACGGCCGCCGCGCGCACCTGGTACCCGTCCCACTCGGGGCGCAGCGGGACGTAGAGGTGCAGCCCGCGCGACCCGGTCGTCTTGACGAACGCCTCGATGCCCAGTTCGGTCAGCAACGACCGGGTCAGCCGCGCGGCCTCGCGCAGCTGCGGGAAGGCGACGCCGGGGGACGGGTCGAGGTCGACGCGCAGCTCGTCGGTCACCTCGGGGCGCTCGGCGCGGATCGGCCACACGTGGAAGCCCGGGCAACCCAGGTTCACCGCCCACAGGACGTGCCGGATGTCGGCCGCGACCAGGGCTTCGCTGGTGGTCCCGTTCGGTGTGGACACGGTGGTGGTCCGGAGCCAGTCCGGCGCGGACTTCGGCACCCGCTTCTGGAAGAACGACTTCCCGCCGGCGCCCTCGGGGTAGCGCTCCATCAGCAGCGGACGGCCGCGCATGGTGCGCATGAGCGGCTCGGCGACGGACGCGTAGTAGCGGGCCAGGTCGAGCTTGGTCTCGCCCCGCTGGGGGAAGAACACCTTGTCCGGGCTCGTGATCTCGACGCCCTCGACCTCGGTCACAGCCCGAACACCTCCGCCAGTTCGGCGGGCGGCGCTTCGTCGAGCTGCTCGTAGGTGCACGACGCCGGGGTCCGGTCGGGCCGGAAGCGGACCAGGCGCGCGGTGTGCCGGAACCGGCGGCCCTCCACGTGCTCGTACCGGACCTCGGCGACCAGTTCCGGGCGCACCGGTTGCCAGGCCATGTCCTTGGTCGGCGCCCACCGGCTGGGCGCGCCCTGGGTCTTGGCGTCGGCGTCGGCCCACTCGCCCCACGGGTGGCCGTCGAGCGCGTTCTCGCGGTAGGGGGCCAGCTCGGCCACGAGTTCGCGGCGGCGAGCGGCGGTGAAGCTGCTGGCCACGCCCACGTTGTGCAGCCGGCCGCCGTCGTAGAGGCCGAGCATGAGCGAGCCGACGCCCTCGCCGTCCTTGTGCCAGCGGAAGCCCGCGACCACGCAGTCCGCGGTGCGTTCGTGCTTGACCTTCCACATCACGCGCTTGTCCTGCTCGTAGGGCAGGTCGGTGCGCTTGGCGACCACGCCGTCGAAGCCAGCGCCCTCGAAGCGGGTGAACCAGTCCTGGGCGATGTCCGGGTCGTCGGTCGCCGGGGTGAGGTGGAGGCCTTGTGCCGGTCGGAGGGCCTGCTCAAGCAGGGCGCGGCGTTCCTTGAAAGGGGTGGTGGTGAGGTCGCGGTCGCCCAGGGCGAGCAGGTCGAACGCCACGAAGTCGGCGGGCGTCTCGGCGGCGAGCTTGCGCACGCGGGAGGCCGCCGGGTGCAGCCGGAGCTGGAGCAGCCCGAAGTCCAGGCCGCCGGGGGTGACGATGACGATCTCCCCGTCCACCACGCACCGCTCGGGCAGGCCGGCGCGCAGGAGTTCGACCACCTCGGGGAAGTAGCGGGTCAGCGGCCGGTCGTTGCGCGAGCCGAGCTCGATCTCGTCGCCGTCGCGGAACACCACGCACCGGAACCCGTCCCACTTGGGTTCGTACACCAGACCGGGCTCGCGCGGCACCTCGCGCACGGCCTTGGCCAGCATCGGGCGCACCGGTGGCATCACGGGCAGGTCCACGCGGCGAGCGTAAGCCGGGAAGCCGATTTCCACTCGACTTCGTCCTTGACGGTCAATCGAGGACCGAAGTTGACCGCGATTCGGTTTAGTGTTCAGGGCAACACGACGAGGACTGCGCGACGACGAAGACGAGGGACGGGCCCATGACCACCACGACGCTCTCCGCCGAGAAGACCGACCTGCTCAGCACCCTGGCCAAGCACCGCGGCTTCCTGAAGTTCACGGTCCGGGGCATCACCGAGGAGCAGGCCCGCGCGACGCCCACGGCGAGCGCCCTGTCCCTGGGCGGGCTGATCAAGCACGTCCGGGACGTGGAGGAGAGCTGGATGCGCTTCGCGGTGGGCGGCGCGGAGCTGATGGAGAGCGTGGCCGGGGACTGGGAGAACGGCCACCGGTTGCTGCCGGAGGAGTCGTTGGCCGAGGCGCTGGCGGCGTACGAGGAGACGGCGCGCAAGACGGAGGAGATCGTGGCGGGGCTGGACCTGGACGCCGCCCACCCGCTGCCGGAGGCGCCGTGGTTCGCGAAGGAGTCGTGGACGGCGCGGCGCGTGCTGCTGCACCTGATCGCCGAGACTTCGCAGCACTCGGGTCACGCCGACATCATCCGGGAGACTTTGGACGGTCAGAAGACGATGGGCTGACCTCTTCACGCGCTTCCAGCCGCAAAGCCGAACACAAGCCCCCGTGCCGATGCACCGCGCGGCGGCCGGCCCCCGCGGCCTGGGTGGCCGGTTCCCGCGGCGGAGGCCGCCGAGTGGCGGAATGATCGAGTTGGGGGTGGGGTTGGTCTGGTTAGAGTGCTGACCGCGTGGTCGGCGTCGGGGAGCGGAGTGGGTATGGGGTTGAAGGTCGGGTACAAGGCGTCCGCCGAGCAGTTCGGGCCTCGGGAACTGGTCGAGTACGCCGTGCGGGCCGAAGAGGTCGGGTTGGACAGCGTCACCGTGTCCGACCACTTCCTGCCCTGGCGGCACGAGGGCGGGCACGCGCCGTTCGCCCTGTCCTGGCTGTCCGCCGTCGGTGAGCGGACCTCTCGGGTGACGCTCGGCACCAGCGTGTTGACGCCCACCTTCCGGTACAACCCCGCCGTCGTCGCGCAGGCGTTCGCCACGCTCGGCCTGCTCTACCCGGGGCGCGTCTTCCTCGGCGTCGGGTCCGGGGAGGCGTTGAACGAGATCGCCGTGTCCGGGCGGGAGTGGCCCGAGTTCAAGGAGCGGTTCGCGCGGTTGCGGGAGGCCGTGCGGCTCATCCGCGAGTTGTGGACGCAGGACAGCGTCGACTTCGACGGCGAGTACTACAAGCTCGTCAACGCCAACATCTACGACCGGCCCGAGCAGCCCGTGCCCATCTACATCGCGGCCGGTGGGCCGACCGTGGCCAAGTACGCCGGGCGCGCCGGGGACGGGTTCATCTGCACCTCGGGCAAGGGCATGGAGCTCTACACCGAGCAGTTGCTGCCCGCGGTGGCGGCGGGTGCGGAGGCGGCCGGGCGGGAGTTCGGCGACGTCGACCGGATGATCGAGGTCAAGCTGTCCTACGACCGCGACCCCGAGCGGGCGCTGGCGAACACCCGGTTCTGGGCCCCGCTGTCGTTGACGCCCGAGCAGAAGCACAGCGTGGGCAGCGCGGAGGAGATGGAGCGCTTGGCCGACGAGCTGCCCATCGAGCAGGTGGCCAAGCGCTGGATCGTCGCCTCCGACCCCGAGGACGCCGTCGCGCAGATCAAGCCCTACGTCGACGCCGGCCTCAACCACCTCGTCTTCCACGGCCCCGGCCACGACCAGGAGCGCTTCCTCACCCAGTTCTCCGAGGACGTGCTGCCGTCGCTGCGCAAGCTCGCCTGACCGACGCGTCCAGGACGGGGTCGCCGAACAGCGTGATCCGCGCGATCCCGTCCTCGGCCAGGGTGAGCACCACCACCGCGAACGGTTCCCCGCGCAGGTGGGACACCGCGCCGTGGCCGCCGTTGACGCGGATCGGGCGCATCTCCCAGTCGCCGGGCGACTCCACGGCGTGGGCCGCCAGGTAGGGCGCGCAGGTCGCCTTGCCGGAAAACCACGTCGTGGCGGGGATCATCTCCAGCGCCGCGTCGGCGCGCAGCAGGTCTCGCAGCGCCGCCGCGTCGCTGTGCTCGAACGCGTCCAGGTAGCGGCGCAGCAGCTCCCGCGCCCGGTCCCCGGTGGGTTCCTCGGGCCGGGTCGCCGGGTTGACCTCCGCCAGGCGCGTGCGGGCCCGGCGCAGGGCGCTCTTCACCGCGTCCACCGTCATGTCCAGCACCTCGGCGGTCTCCGGGGCGGTGAACGCCAGGACGTCCCGGAGCAGGAGGACGGCCCGCTGCCGCGGCGGCAGGTGTTGCAGGCTCGCGATGAGGGCCAGCCGGATGCTGTCGCGCATCGCCGCCACCGTGGCCGGGTCGTCCTCGTCGCTGGTGACCAGGGCGTCGGGCAGCGGTTGCAGCCAGCGGACCCCCGGCCCGGCGAACACCACCGGGCGGTGGGGGTCGGTGGTCGGTTCCACCAGGCCGGACGGCAGCACCCGGCGGCTGTGGTGGGTCAACGCGGTCAGGCAGGCGTTGGTCGCGATCCGGTAGAGCCACACGCGCAGTGACGACCGCCCCTCGAAGTCGTCCAGTGCGCGCCACGCCCGCAGGTACGTCTCCTGCACCACGTCCTCGGCGTCGTCGACCGACCCGAGCATGCGGTAGCAGTGCGCCACCAGCTCCCGCCGGTGGCGCTCCGCCTCCCGCTGGAAGTCCTCCCTCACCGGAGGAACTCCGCCGCGAACCGCCGCAGCGGCCCGGGGTCCGTGCCGAGGAACCCGACCACCAGCTCCTGCACCCCCGCCGCCGCGTACCGGTCGATCCGCCGGCGGATCGTCTCGGGTGTCCCGATCAGGCCGTAGGACGCCAGGTCACCGGGGTAGGCGAAGTCCGCGCCCGGCGGGATCGACGCCTTCGCCTCCTCGTCGGTGTCGGCGATGACGCACATGGTGGTCGTGGTGCGCTTGATGCGGTCGTAGTCGGTGCCCAGGTCCGCGCAGTGCTTCCGCAGCACCTCGTACTTGTGCTCCAGGCCCTCGGGCGACTCGATGACGTTGCAGGCGTCGGCGTGCCGAGCCACGATCCGCAGCGTCACCCGCTCGCCCCCGCCCGCGATCATCATCGGGATGCGCGGCTGCACGCCCTTCGGCTGGTTCACCGCGCCGCGCACCGAGTGGAACCGGCCCTCGAACGTGGCCTCCTCCTCCGTCCACAGCGCACGGACCACCTGAACGGCCTCCTCCAGCCGCCGCAGCCGCTCGCCGGGCGGCGGGAACTCGTAGCCGTAACCGGTGTAGTCCGGCTCGTACCAGCCCGCGCCGATGCCGAAGGTGAACCGGCCACGCGACAGCACGTCCACCGTGGACGCCATCTTGGCCTGCAACGCCGGGTTGCGGTAGCCGCCGCCGGTGACCAGGTGGCCCAGCCGGATGCGGGAGGTCTCGCGGGCCAGCGCGGTGAGCGTGGTCCACGACTCGAACAGGTAGTCCTGCGAGGACGGGACGGTGTGGAAGTGGTCGGCGGCCCACAGCGCCGCGTAGCCGCACTCGTCGGCCGCCCGCGCGAGCCGGGTGATCGAGTCGAACGCGGCCACGGGGTCGGTGTGGCCGGCGAAGTCGCGGCCGAAGCCGGTGGGCAGGAAAACGGAGAACTCCATGGACGTGCAGACCTCGCCCGCGCCCGAAAGGGGTCGGTGTCCCTAGAAGCGGCAGAACCGCCGGATCCGGTCGGCGTGCGACGGGTACCGCGCGGCCACCTCGTCCGCCTTGGCGAAGCTGACCACGTCGTCGGTGTAGGGCGGCACCACGACCGTCCCCACCAGCGACCACTCGCCCGCGGGCTCGCTGGCCTGCCACACCCCGGCGGGCACGACCACCTGGGGCCGCTGGCCCGCCGCCAGGTCCGGCCCGAGCACCGGCTCCTCGACCCGGCCGTCCGGGTGCAGCAGCAGCATCCGCAGCGGCGCGCCCGCGTGGTGGGCGTAGATCTCCAGGTGGGTCAGGACGTGCAACCCGGAGAACTCGGGCGCGCGCAGCAGGTAGTAGATCGCCGACGCCTCCGCCGAGCGCCAGGACTGGCCGAAGTGCCCGCCCTCCACCGGCAGCTCCTCCAGGCCCAGCAGGGAGATCGCCTCGTCGGGCGTCATGTCAGCTCCGCCTCCACCGATCCGTGCACCACGACCATGCCCTTGCCCAGTCGTTTCGCCGTGTACATGGCCGCGTCCGCGCTGCCCAGCAGGTCGTCCGCGGTGAGCGCCGGGTCGTGGGTCTCCCGGTGCGAGATGCCGATGCTGGCCCTGATCAGGTGCTCCCCGCCGGCCGTGCGGTGCGGGGACGCCATCGCCGCCAGCACCCGGTCGCCGATCTCCTCCGGCCGCGCCGGGTAGCCGTCGACCAGGATGCCGAACTCGTCGCCGCCCAGCCGCGCCACCGTGTCCTGCGGGCGCACGCAGTGCTGGAGCCGTTCGGCGACGATCCGCAGCACCTCGTCGCCCTCGGCGTGGCCGTAGTTGTCGTTGACGTCCTTGAACCCGTCCACGTCGATGAACAGCACGACCAGCGGGTCCGGCCGGTCGAGGGCGGCGTTGAGGCGTTCGCGGAACAGGACGCGGTTGGCCACCCCGGTCAACGGGTCGTGGTAGGCCTGGTGGCGCAGGCGCTCGCGGCTGTCGCGGAGCTGTTCGAGCAGCTTGACGTTGTCGATCAGGGTGAACAGCTGCCGCGCGATCACCAGCAGCACCACCCCGAGGCCCACGTAGATCTCGAACGGGTTGAGCCGCACGCCGGTGGCCGTCCCGACCACGATGAACAGGCCGGTGACCAGCATCGGCAGGTACGGCACGAGGATGTGCAGCATCTCGCCCGCCCGCAGCCGCCCGGTCCCGGACCGCTCGCGGCGCGGGCTGCTCGGCGCGATCGAGGACAGGAAGAACATCGCCGGGCACACCATGAACCCGATGTCCGCGGCCGTGGGGATCGCGGTCGCGCCCTTGCTCACCAGGAACGCGAACACCCACCCCGACGACGACTGCGCCAGCCCGGCGATCGCCACGAACAGCATCGGCAGCTGCCGCACCGACCGGTGCGACCAGGAGGACACCAGCAGCACGACCAGCATCACCAGGTACGCGGCCGGGTGCGCCACGACGGTCGCGAACCCGGGGCCGGAGGTGGCCCACGCCCGGACCATCGACTCCAGCAGCGACACCCAGGTGAGGACGAACAGCGAGCCGACGACGATCAGGCCGTCCAGCACGATGACGACCTTGCTGCGGTGGTTGGGCAGCGACCCGGAGCCGCCGTGGCCGAGCACCAGCACGGCGAACAGGACGAGGACCGGGACGAGGATGAACCCGAGCGGGGCCACGGTGGTCGAGGGCAGTGAGACGCCCAGGAACACCTGCCCCCAGATCCACGCGCACAGGCCGACCGAGAGGCTCGCCATGGCCGCGGCCATCCACAACCGCCACCGCCGCGCCGTCCCCTGCCTGCGCAGACCGGCCCGCCAGTAGCAGACCATCGCGGCTACCGCGCCCGTGAGTTGCGCGAACTTGTCGACGGCGACCGAGGTCGAGCGGTCCAGGGCTCCGGAGATCACCAGGGAGACCACGATGACCACGAGCAGGCAGACGGCAGCGGTGATGAGGCCGAACCGTCTCAGGGTCATGGCACCCCGCCTATGCCGCGACTGGAGTCGATCAGGTGACCGAGCCACTGTAGTGACACCGTAACGCTCCGTGGACAGCGGGGTGTCCCGGTGTGACCGAACGCGTGTCGAACAGGGGATGCGCGAGCCCCACCCGGTACGGTTCGAACTGGTGTTCGTGGCGGCGCTTTCGAGAGGACCAGCGTGCGGGTGTTCGGTGTCGATCCCGGCCTGACCCGGTGTGGTTTCGGGGTGGTCGACGGTGGTCCGGGGCGCACGGTGCGGCCGGTCGCCGTGGACGTCGTCCGCACGCCCGTGGACGCCGACCTGGCCATCCGGCTGCTGGAGCTGTCCGACTCGGTCGAGCGGTGGCTCGACCGGTACGAACCCGACGTCGTCGCCGTCGAACGGGTCTTCAGCCAGTACAACGTCCGCACCGCGATGGGCACCGCCCAGGCCGGCGGGGTGGTGGCGCTGGCCGCCGCGCGCCGGAACCTGCCGGTCACCTTCCACACGCCCAGCGAGGTCAAGGCCGCCGTCACCGGGTCCGGTCGCGCGGACAAGAAGCAGGTCACCGCGATGGTGACGAAACTGCTCGGCCTTAAGACCGCGCCCAAGCCCGCCGACGCCGCCGACGCGCTCGCGCTGGCCATCTGCCACCTGTGGCGCGCCCCCATGCGGTCGCGCCTGGAGGAGGCCCAAGCCAGGGCGGCTGAACTCGCCCGGACGCACCGCGCGAGACTTGCCCAGGCCGCCGCCCGCACGACCGGAGGGAAGACCCAGTGATTTCGTCGCTTCGTGGACAGGTGCTGTCCATCGGACTCGATCACGCGGTCGTCGAGGTGGGGGGCGTCGGGTTCGCCGTGCAGGCCACGCCCGCCACGCTGGCGACGCTGCGCCGCGGCGAGGAGACGACCCTGGCCACCGCCCTGGTCGTGCGCGAGGACTCGCTGACCCTGTTCGGGTTCGCCGACGCCGAGGCGCGCGAGCTGTTCGGCCTGCTGCAGACCGTGTCCGGCATCGGGCCGCGGCTCGCGCTGGCCACGCTGGCCGTGCTGGAGCCGGACAAGCTGCGCGCCGCGCTCGCCGAGGGCAACATCACCGTGCTCACTCAGGTCCCCGGCATCGGCCGCAAGGGCGCGGAGCGGCTGTGCATCGAGCTGCGCGACAAGGTCGGCCAGCTGCCGTCCACGACGCCCACCACGTCCAACGCAGGCCAAGTGCGCGCACAGGTCGCCGAAGCCCTCCTCGGCCTCGGTTTCCCGGCCAAGCAGGCCGAGCAGGCCGTGGACACCGTGCTGGCCGACGACTCCGCCCAGGGTACCTCCGAGGTCCTCCGCAAGGCGCTGGCGCTGCTGGGTCGCAAGCGATGACGTCCTTCGAGAACGGCGACGACATGCTCGACCCGTTGCCCGACCCGACCGAGCGGGACGTCGAGTCCACCCTGCGCCCGCGCGACCTGCACGAGTTCGTCGGCCAGCCCAAGGTGCGCGAGCAGCTCGAACTGGTCCTGCGCGGGGCCATGCGGCGCGGCGCGCCGCCGGACCACGTCCTGCTGTCCGGGCCGCCCGGCCTGGGCAAGACCTCCCTCGCCATGATCATCGCGGCCGAGCTGGGCGCGTCCCTGCGGATCACCTCCGGCCCGGCCCTGGAACGCGCCGGCGAC
Source organism: Saccharothrix mutabilis subsp. mutabilis (assembly GCF_039521145.1). Classification (NCBI taxonomy): domain Bacteria; kingdom Bacillati; phylum Actinomycetota; class Actinomycetes; order Pseudonocardiales; family Pseudonocardiaceae; genus Saccharothrix; species Saccharothrix mutabilis. The sequence goes on along the minus strand of NZ_BAAABU010000026.1, from coordinate 86,522 downwards.
CTCGCCGCGATGCTGTCCAACCTGGTCGAGGGCGACGTGCTGTTCATCGACGAGATCCACCGGATGGCCCGCCCCGCCGAGGAGATGCTCTACCTCGCGATGGAGGACTTCCGGGTGGACGTCGTGGTCGGCAAGGGGCCGGGCGCGACCAGCATCCCGCTGGACATCGCCCCGTTCACGCTGGTCGGGGCCACCACCCGGTCCGGCGCGCTGACCGGCCCGCTGCGCGACCGGTTCGGCTTCACCGGGCACATGGAGTTCTACAGCGCCGACGAGCTGGAGCTGATCATCCGCCGGTCGGCCAAGATCCTCGGGGTGGACCTGCGCGAGGACGGCGGCCAGGAGATCGCGGGCCGCTCCCGCGGCACGCCCCGCATCGCCAACCGGCTGCTGCGCCGGGTCCGCGACTTCGCCGAGGTGCGCGCGGACGGCGCGGTGACCCGCGAGGTCGCCCGGGACGCGCTGGCCGTCTACGACGTGGACGAACTGGGCCTGGACCGGCTGGACCGGGCCGTGCTGGGCGCGCTGGTGCGCTCGTTCGGCGGCGGGCCGGTGGGCGTGTCCACGCTGGCCGTCGCGGTGGGGGAGGAGCCCACGACCGTCGAGGAGGTGTGCGAGCCCTACCTGGTGCGCGCGGGCATGCTGGCCCGCACGCCGCGCGGCCGGGTCGCGACCGCCGCCGCCTGGCTGCACCTGGGCCTCCAGCCACCGGCGAAGGCCCCCGGCGACGCCGCCCGGACCCTGTTCGACGACGCCGGCGACTGAGCGGGTTCGCTCACCTGGCACAATCGGCGACGGCACCCCAGGAAATCCGGACGTTCCGGGCAGACCAGTCCCGCCGCGCCCGGTTGAACGGAGAATGATGGGCAACCTGTCTTCCTTGATGTTCCCGCTGCTGCTCGTGCTGCTGGCCGTGCCGCTGTTCCTCAGCGCGCGCAAGCAGAAGAAGGCGGCGGCCGAGCAGCAGGCGCTCCTCAAGTCCCTCGTACCCGGTGACCGGGTGATGACGACCTCGGGTCTCTACGCCACGGTCGCCGACGCGAGCGACGACGAGACGATCGACCTCGAAATCGCCGACGGCGTGGTCACCACGTGGCTGCGGCCCGCGATCCGCGAGAAGGTCAACCCCACCACCGACGTGGACGAGACCGACGCGGTCGTCGACGACGTCGAGGACGCGCCCGCCGCGGACGCCGAGCCGGCCCAGCAGGACAGCAAGAAGTAAGGCGAAAGCGAAAGGGGTTGTGCCGCACCCGCGGCACAATCCTTTCGCCGTCGCGCACCATTGCGGGCCCACCCGGGGGAATCCGGGTCAAGTGTGAACGCCGTCCGGCCCATGCCGTTGGTCCGGTCGGCGCGTTATGGCCGGTCGTGAATGCCGGCCGGCGGTGCGGAACCGGTTCGGAACCGGTGACAGACAACTCACACGGTGCGGGGTACGCTGCGCAATCACCCGGCAGGGCAGTGCCGGGTGGACAAGCGCTGCCCTGGTCCGTTCCCACGGTCGCGGCGGCGTCGACATCTCAACGACAGTTGCAGGAGACGGACGGACCGTGGCACCCCCGGCCGGGCAAATCCGCCCCGCGAAGTACCTGGGCGCGTTTGTCCTCATCGTGGTCGCGCTGTACTCCTTGGTGTTCTTCACCGGGGACCGGAAAGCGACCCCCAAGCTCGGCATCGATCTCCAGGGCGGCACGCGGGTAACGCTGACCGCGCGCGCCCCCGACGGCCAAACGCCGACCGACCAGGCCCTGAACCAGGCCAGGGAGTTGATCGAGACCCGGGTGAACGGTCTCGGTGTGTCCGGCGCGGAGGTGGTCCGCGACGGCACCAACCTGGTGATCACGGTCCCCGGCACGGACAGCGAGGGCGCCAAGCGCCTGGGCCAGACCGCGAAGCTGAACTTCCGCAAGGTCGTCGGCTCGCCGCAGCCCAACGCGCCCGAGCCCGCGCCGACGAGCACCCCGAGCACCTCGGGCTCGGCCGCGCCGACCACGACGGCCCCGCCGTCGGGCTCGGAGACCGCGTCCGCCGCGCCGACCACGACCGCCCAGGGCCGCCCGGCGCCCGCGTTCGAGCAGCAGCCGACCGACACGGCGACGCCGCCCGCGACGACCACCCCGTCGGCTCCGACCGAGCCGCAGGTGGACTGCCGCAAGGTGTTCAACGGCGAGTACTCCGAGAAGCCCGAGGACGCCATCAAGGAGTCCCGGACCTGCCGCCAGGACCCCGCGCTGACCACGCTGGACGCGCAGACGGTGTCCCAGGCGCTCGCGGCCTTCACCTGCCCGAAGAAGGACCCGCTGCTCGGCAACGACGACCCGGCGCTGCCGCTGCTGACCTGCGACCAGAAGAACGAGTTCAAGTACGTCCTCGCGCCGGTCTTCCCGGCCAAGGACGCGCAGGTCAAGGACGACGACTTCAGCCTGTACTCGCGGCTGACCGGTGAGGACGTCGCCAACGCGATCTCCGGCACCGACCCGCAGGGCGCGGGCTTCGTCGTGGACCTCACCTTCAAGGGCGAGGGCGGCGACAAGTGGGGCAAGTTCACCTCGGCGAACGTGTCCCAGCAGGTCGCGGTCGTCCTGGACACCCAGGTCGTGTCCGCGCCGAACATCAACGAGCCCATCCTGGGCGGCAACACCCAGATCTCCGGCCAGTTCAGCCAGAAGGACGCCGAGGGCCTGGCCAACGTGCTCAAGTACGGCTCGCTGCCGCTGTCGTTCGAGGCCTCCGAGGCCGAGACGGTGTCCGCGACGCTGGGCCTGGCCTCGCTCAAGGCCGGTCTGATCGCCGGCGGCATCGGCCTGGCGCTGGTGTTCGTGTACTGCCTGTTCTACTACCGCCTGCTGGGCGTGCTGACGATCCTGTCGCTGGCGCTGTCCGGCGTGGTGGTCTACGCGGTGCTGGTGCTGCTGGGCCGCTGGATCGGGTTCACCCTCGACCTGGCCGGCATCGCCGGTTTCATCGTGGCGATCGGTATCACCGCGGACTCGTTCGTGGTGTTCTTCGAACGCTTGAAGGACGAGATGCGCGAGGGCCGGTCGTTCCGGTCGGCGACCCCGCGCGCCTGGGTCCGGTCCCGTCGTACGATCCTGTCGGCGGACGCGGTCAGCTTCCTCGCCTCGGCCATCCTGTACGTGATCGCCGTGGGCCAGGTGAAGGGCTTCGCGTTCACCCTCGGCATGTCGACCGTGCTCGACCTGGTCGTGGTCTTCCTGGTCACGCACCCGCTGGTCGCGATGGTCTCCAAGTCGAAGTCCCTGTCCAACCCGAAGCTGTCCGGCCTGGGCGGTGCGGCTGCGGCTGGCGCCGGCTCGCGGACCGCCGTTCCGGCGGGCAAGACCGCCGCGAAGGAGGTCTGAGCCCTCATGTCCAAGGGGAACGTCTTCCAGCGCCTGTACGTCGGCAACGGCGCCTTCGACATCGTCGGCAAGCGCAAGCGCTGGTACATCCTGTTCGGCGTGGTCCTGCTGGTGTGCCTGGCGTCGATCATCTTCCGCGGCTTCAACGCCGGGATCGACTTCACCGGCGGCACCCGCGTCCAGCTGCCGGCGCAGAGCGCGTCCGGCACGATCAGCGTCGAGGCGGCCAAGGAGAGCTTCACCAAGGCCGTCGGCAACGAGCCCGCCGCGGTGCAGACCGTCGGCACGGGTGGGTCGGCGACCATCCAGATCCGGTCCGAGCCGCTGGACGCGGCCAAGGTCGCCGCGCTGAAGGAGGGCCTGAACAACGACCTCAAGCCCAACGGCGGGGTCGAGGCCATCAGCGACAGCGCCGTGTCGGGGTCGTGGGGCGGTGAGATCACCACCAAGGCGCTGATCGCGCTCGGCGTGTTCTTCCTGGCCGTGGCGATCTTCCTGGCGCTGTACTTCGAGTGGCAGATGGCCGTGGCCGCGCTGGTCGCGGTGGTGCACGACGTGCTGATCACGGCCGGCGTGTACTCGCTGGTCGGCTTCGAGGTCTCGCCCGCGACCGTGATCGGTCTGCTCACCATCCTGGGCTTCTCGCTCTACGACACGGTCGTCGTGTTCGACAAGGTCAAGGAGAACACCCGCGGCCTGCTCGGCCTGACGCGGCGCACGTACGGCGAGGCGGCCAACCTGGCGGTCAACCAGACCCTGATGCGGTCGATCAACACCTCGCTCATCGCGCTGCTGCCCGTGCTGGGCCTGCTGGCGATCGGCGTGGGCCTGCTCGGCGTCGGCACGCTCAAGGACCTGGCGCTGGTGCAGCTGACCGGTATGGCGATCGGCGCGCTGTCGTCGATCTACATCGCCACCCCGGTCGCGGTCGACCTGAAGATGCGCGACCCGAAGTACAAGGCGCAGGCGGCCCGCGTCCGGGCGCGTCGGGACAACCTGGCCCGCAAGGCCTCCGGCGAGGTCGTGGCCGGCGGCGACGTGGTCGAGTCGACCGACGACGAGACCCTGAAGGCCGAGCTGCGGCACGAGAAGGCCCTGGCCGCCGCCGCCGGCGCCCCGTCCCGCACGGCGAAGGCGGGCGACACGCGCCGTCGCCCGACCGGCAAGAAGCACCGTTGAAGCTGGACAAAGCCCTAGGGCTGCTGCGTGAGGTCCCGGACTTCCCCCAACCGGGGGTCGTCTTCCGGGACCTCACGCCCGTCCTGGCCGACCCCGACGCGCTGCGGGCGGTGGTCGACGCCCTGCAGGACAAGATCCACCCGGACACGGAGGTGGTGGCGGCCATCGAGTCGCGCGGCTTCCTGCTGGGCGCGGCGCTGGGGTACGGGTGGCGGTACGGGGTCGTGCCCCTGCGCAAGCCGGGCAAGCTGCCGGCGGTGGCGCACCGGATCTCCTACGACCTGGAGTACGGGACGGCGACCCTGGAGTTGCCTACGGGGTCCGTTTCGCCTGGTCAACAGGTCGTGGTGGTCGATGACGTGCTGGCCACCGGCGGCACCGCGGCGGCTGCCTGCGCGCTGGTCGAGCGCGCCGGTGGCGTCGTGACCGGCGTGTCGGTGGTGCTGGAGATCCCCGGTCTGGGCGGGCGTGAACGCCTGGCCGGCCGTTCCGTCAACGCCCTGCTGGCCCTCTGAACCCGGGTTCGGGCGACCGGTCGGGGCTAAGCGGCGGGTGCTGTTCGTCGTGTGAAGTTCGCCGCTCATCGGGTCGGCGCCGGAGTGTGGTCGGCTGCGGAGTTATCCTCGGTTCCTAGACCCGAGGAGCGTGGTTGAGCCAGGACATCGAGCCCGCCCAGACGACGCAGCCCGTGCCCGCACGGCCTCCGTCGGCCACCAGGCGCGTTCGGGCGCGCCTCGCCCGGCGCATCACCGCGCAGCGGGCCGCGCCGGTCAAGCAGGTGCTGGAGCCGCTCGCGGCCGTGCACCGCGACCTGCACCCCAAGGCGGACCTCGCCCTGCTCCAGCACGCCTACGACGTGGCCGAGGAGAAGCACCGGCCGCAGCGGCGCAAGTCCGGCGACCCCTACATCACCCACCCGCTGGCCGTGGCGACCATCCTCGCCGAGCTGGGCATGGACACCACGACCCTGGTCGCCGCCCTCCTGCACGACACGGTGGAGGACACCGACTACTCCCTGGACCAGCTGCGCGACGACTTCGGCAACGAGGTCGCCCTGCTGGTCGACGGCGTCACCAAGCTGGACAAGGTCAAGCTGGGCGCGGCGGCCGAGGCGGAGACCATCCGCAAGATGGTCATCGCCATGGCCAAGGACCCGCGCGTCCTGGTCATCAAGCTGGCCGACCGGCTGCACAACATGCGCACCATGCGGTTCCTGCCGCCGGAGAAGCAGGCCCGCAAGGCCCGCGAGACCCTCGAAGTGCTCGCCCCGCTCGCGCACCGCCTGGGCATGGCCACGGTCAAGTGGGAGCTGGAGGACCTGGCGTTCGCCATCCTCCAGCCCAAGAAGTACGACGAGATCGTGCGCCTGGTCGCCAACCGCGCGCCCTCGCGCGACACCTACCTCAGCGGCGTGATCAACGAGCTGTCCACGCAGCTGGAGTCGGCGCGGATCACGGCCAAGGTCGAGGGCCGGCCCAAGCACTACTACTCGATCCACCAGAAGATGATCGTGCGCGGTCGGGACTTCGACGACATCCACGACCTGGTCGGCGTGCGCATCCAGGTGGACGAGGTCCGCGACTGCTACGCCGCGATGGGCGTGGTCCACGCGCTGTGGCAGCCCATGCCCGGCCGGTTCAAGGACTACATCGCCCAGCCCCGGTTCGGCGTGTACCAGTCGCTGCACACCACGGTCATCGGCCCGGACGGCAAACCGCTGGAAGTGCAGATCCGGACCTACGACATGCACCGCACCGCCGAGTACGGCATCGCGGCGCACTGGCGGTACAAGGAGACCCGGGGCACGCACAGCGGCAAGGGCGTCGAGGTCGACGAGATGGCGTGGATGCGCCAACTGCTCGACTGGCAGCGCGAGGCGGCGGACCCGGGCGAGTTCCTGGAGTCGCTGCGCTTCGACCTGGCGGCGCGGGAGATCTTCGTCTTCACGCCCAAGGGCGACGTGGTGACCCTGCCGACCGGCTCCACGCCCGTCGACTTCGCCTACGCCGTGCACACCGAGGTCGGCCACCGGTGCATCGGCGCCCGCGTCAACGGCCGGCTCGTCGCCCTGGAGCGCAAGCTCGAAAACGGCGAGGTCGTCGAGATCTTCACCTCCAAGGCGGAGGGCGCGGGTCCGTCGCGCGACTGGCTGTCCTTCGCCGCGTCCCCGCGCGCCAAGGCCAAGATCAAGCAGTGGTTCGCGAAGGAGCGCAAGGAAGAGGCCATCGAGGTCGGCAAGGACGCCATCGCGAAGGAGGTCCGGCGGGTCGGCCTGCCGCTCCAGCGCCTGGTGTCGGCGGACTCGATGGGCGCGCTGTCCAAGGAACTGCACTACCCGGACGTGTCGGCGCTGTACGCGGCGGTCGGCGAGGGCCACACCTCCGCTCGGCACGTCGTCCAGCGCCTGGTGGCGCAGCTCGGCGGCGTGGAGCACGCCGAGGACGAGCTGGCCGAGCGCTCCACCCCGTCCACGGTGGCCCGACGGCGGGTGACCGGCGACGCGGGCGTGATCGTCAAGGACGCGGCCGACGTGTGGGTCAAGCTGGCCCGCTGCTGCACGCCCGTGCCGGGTGACGACATCCTGGGCTTCGTGACGCGCGGCGGCGGCGTGTCGGTGCACCGGACGGACTGCACCAACGCCGACGAGCTGCTCAAGACGCCCGAACGGTTGCTGGACGTCGAGTGGGCCCCGTCGTCCTCGTCGGTGTTCCTGGTGGCGATCCAGGTCGAGGCGTTGGACCGGCACCGGTTGCTGTCGGACGTGACGAAGGTGCTGGCCGACGAGAAGGTGAACATCCTGTCCGCGTCGGTGACGACATCGCGCGACCGGGTGGCCGTGAGCCGCTTCTCCTTCGAGATGGGCGACCCGAAGCACTTGGGTCACGTGCTGAAGGCCGTGCGCAGCGTGGAGGGCGTGTACGACGTGTACCGCGTGACGTCGGCGTCCTGACCGGTGCCGGCGCCCTCGCGCGCAGCGCGTGCTTTTGAGCGCGCGTAGCGCGGTGCTTCGGGGCGCGCGTGCTTTGCTTCGGGGCGCGCGCAGCGCGCCTGCTTTTGGGCTTTTCCGTCATCCCCGTATGGCCTGCCCGAAGGGCTACCACAGATTCGGTCGGGTGCAGCCGAAAAGTTTTGCGAGGGACGAGCAAAAGTTTTTAGCGGCACCCGACCGAATCTGTGGTCGGCTCCGCCAGGCCATACGGGGATGACGGAAAAGCCCCTTCTTTTGCTCTTCCGTCATCCTTGGTGGTCTGCCCGCCGGCGAGGCTCTTTAAGCTTTTCAAGATCTTCAAGACGACGCGCTTCGCGCTTTGAAGAAGACGCGCTTCGCTCTTCAAGAAGACGCGCTTCGCGCTCTCAAGAGAGCGCTCGCCGCGCGGCAGGCCCCCGGGGGGAAGGGCGTCGGTTCGTTCCCCGCACGGCCTGCCGGAGGCAACCACAGGTTTCCGGTGCTGTCCAGAAAACTTTTGCTCGTGCCTCGCAAAACTTTTGTGGACAGCACCGGAAACCTGTGGTTGGGCTGCGCCCAGGCCGTACGGGGAACGAACCGAGGCCCTTCCTGTGGGCTGGCAGCCCGGCTGGCGCTGTCGCGCTTCGCGCGGAGAGGGCGCGGAGAGGGGCGCGGAGAGGGGCGCGGAGAGGGGCGCGGAGAGGGGCGCGGAGAGGGGCGCGGAGAGGGGCGCGGAGGGGGGCGGAGAGCGCTTGGCGCGTGGGGCGTCAGCGAAACGTCAGGTGGCGCTGCGATCATCGCGACTGCCGGTCACCTCACGGCCGGCGGGGAAGACGAAGGGGCCGGCTCCAGCACTCCTCTCCCGAGTGCGTGAGCCGGCCCCTTCGTGTGGTCCGCTACTCGACCGTGACGGTCTCGAACTTCACTTCCTTGTTCGGCTTGCCGCCGCCCGGGGACGGGTCGAAGGAGCCGTCGTGGCCGGCGCGGGCCACCTCGTCGACCAGCTTCAGGCCTGCCTCGTCGAGGCTGCCGAAGACCGTGTAGTCCGGCGAGAGCTGGGCGTCGCCGTAGACGATGAAGAACTGGCTGCCGTTCGTGCCCTTCTGCGTCTCCTGGTCGATGCCCGCGTTGGCCATCGCCAGGTAGCCGCGGCCGTAGGTCAGTTCGGGCCAGGTCTCGTTGTCGAACGCGTAGCCGGGGCCGCCGCGGCCGGTGCCGGTCGGGTCGCCGCACTGGAGCATCTGCAGGCCCTCGGTGCCGATGCGGTGGCACGTGCTGCCGTTGAAGTAGCCCTGCTTGGCCAGGCTCACGAAGCTGTTCACCGCGCACGGCGCGAGCGCCTTGTCCAGGGTCAGCTTCAGCTCGCCGATGTTGGCCTTGATGGTGGCCGTCGCGGTGCCGGTGGCGGAGACGCCCGTCGCCTCGGGGGCCTTGGTGCCCTCCTTGGACGACGGCTCCTTCGACTGCCGGTACTCGCAGGTCGCCGGGTCTGCGATCGGGGTCGGCCGCTTGGGCAGCGCCTTGACCTCGGTCGGGATCTCGATCGGCTTCGGGGTGGTCGAGGTGGCCGCCGCGTCGTCCGAGCCGCCGAAGTCGGCCGTGGAGATGAAGTAGACACCACCGGCGACGGCGACGACCGCGATGACGGTCACCACCACCGAGACGATCCGGCGCCGCTTCGCGCGCTCCGCCCGGCGGGCGAGCTGTCGTTCCAGCTTCCGCTTGGCCTGCTCGCGGCGCTGCACGTTGGTCGGCACCTGCAACCTCCCTGTTCTCGCGTCGACCGGCGACGATCGGTGTGCAGTCTAGGGGGCACGCATATGGCTGGTGTGTGCCGGATAGGCTGGTAGCGCGGTCCACAGCGATCCGTTGCCGTTCTGTTGCCGTCGATAGCCGTCGAGGAGTGTCCGCGTGCTGGTGATCGGGTTCCCCACCGGCGCCCTCCAGGCCAACTGCTTCGTGCTGGCCGCGGAGGCCGGCGGGCCGTGCGTGGTGGTCGACCCCGGCCAGGACGCCGCCGAGCCGTTGGCGCAGGCGCTGCGCGAGCACCGGCTGACCCCGGTCGCCGCCCTGCTCACGCACGGCCACTTCGACCACTGCTTCTCCGTCGCGCCCGTGTGCGACGGCAACGACATCCCGGCGTGGGTGCACCCCGACGACCGGGCCCTGCTGTCCGACCCGCTCAAGGGCATCAGCGCCGAGTCGCGCGCGTTCTTCGGCGGGAACCTGGAGATGCGCGAGCCGCGCGAGGTGCGCGAGCTGTCCGACGGGGCCGAGCTGGACCTGGCGGGTCTGCGGCTGACCGTCGACCACACCCCGGGCCATACCGGCGGGTCGGTGATGTTCCGCGCCGGCACCGAGGAGGGCGGACGGCTCGTGCTGTCCGGCGACACCCTCTTCGCCGGCTCCATCGGACGCACCGACCTGCCGGGCGGCGACCACCGCGCCATGCTGGCGTCACTGCGCACCAAGGTGCTGACGCTGCACGACGACACGGTGGTCCTGCCCGGCCACGGCCCGACGACCACCATCGGCCGTGAGCGCGGGAGCAACCCGTTCCTGCTGGAATTGGGCGACGACGCGCCGGCCGCACCGCACCGAGGACTGTGAACCCCTTGTCGACGTTCTCCGCCCCCAAGGGCGTGCCCGACTACTTCCCGCCGGTCTCCGCGACCTTCACCGCGGTCCGCGACACCCTGCTGAACTCCGCCCGCCTGGCGGGCTACGGCTACATCGAGCTGCCCGTCTTCGAGGACACGGCGCTGTTCGCGCGCGGCGTCGGCGAGTCCACCGACGTCGTGACCAAGGAGATGTACACCTTCACCGACCGCGGCGGCCGGTCCATCACGCTGCGCCCCGAGGGCACCGCCGGCGTGATGCGCGCGGTCATCGAGCACGGCCTGGACAAGGGCCAGCTGCCGGTCAAGCTCGCCTACGCGGGCCAGTTCTTCCGCGCCGAGCAGCCGCAGGCCGGCCGGTACCGGCAGTTCCACCAGGTGGGCGTCGAGGCGATCGGCGTGGACGACCCGGCGCTGGACGCCGAGGTCATCGCCATCGCCGACGAGGCGTTCCGGCGGATGGGCCTGACCGGCTACCGGCTGGAGCTGACCTCGCTGGGCGACTCGTCGGACCGGCCCGCCTACCGGGAGCTGCTGCAGGCGTTCCTGGCGAAGCTGCCGCTGGACGAGGAGACCCGCAGGCGCGCCACGATCAACCCGTTGCGGGTGCTGGACGACAAACGGCCCGAGGTGCGGGCGCTGGTGGAGGACGCGCCGCTGATGCGCGACCACCTCTCCGACGCCTCCCGCGCGCACTACGAGCAGGTCAAGGACGCCCTGAACGAGCTGGGCGTGAAGTTCGTGGAGAACCCGCGGATGGTGCGCGGCCTGGACTACTACACCAAGACGTGCTTCGAGTTCGTGCACGACGGGCTGGGCGCGCAGTCCGCGATCGGCGGCGGTGGCCGCTACGACGGGCTGATGGAGCAGTTGGGCGGGCAGCCGCTGTCCGGGGTCGGTTTCGGCCTGGGGGTGGACCGGTCGCTGCTGGCGTGCCAGGTTGAGGGCGTGCAGCCGGGGGACGTGGCGCGGTGCGACGTGTACGGCGTGCCGCTGGGCGACGCGGCGAAGTCGCGGCTCGTGGCGCTGTCCGCGGCGCTGCGCGGTGCCGGGGTGCGCTTCGACCTGGCCTACGGCGGCAAGGGTCTCAAGGGCGCCATGAAGGGCGCGGACCGGTCCGGTGCCAGGTTCGCGCTGGTGCTGGGCGAGCGGGACATCGAGGCGGGCGTCGTGCAGCTCAAGGAGCTGGCGTCGGGCGACCAGCGCGAGGTGCCGCTGGTGGACGTGGTGATCGCGGTGCGGGAGGCGTTGGGCCGGTGAGCGACGACGAGCGGATCCCGCTGGACCTGCTGGACCCCGCGGCGGTGCGCAAGCGCGCCCGGACGGTGGCGATCGGCGCGCTGCTGGTCGCCGCCGCGTTCGGCGGTCTGCTGGGTCTGCTCGCCGGTCGCACGGCCGGTCTGGTGACGGCGGCGGTGTTCGCGCTGCCGCTGTTGCTGCTGGCGTGGTCGGAGGCACGGCGGCGGGTGTGGCTGTCGGGGCACGTGCTGACGGTGCGGGCGTTCGGCGCGCGGTCGGTGGACCTGCACACGGCGGACCAGCTGGACCTGCTGGTGACGGACATGCGCGGCAGCCGCACCGTGGGGTTGTTCGTGCGGGGCGGCGGCAAGGCGATCAACCTGGCGCTGGCGATCTACGCGGGCACCGGTGGGCGCGAGCAGGGCGTGCTGGCGCTGCGCAAGCTGGCCGACGTGCTGGCGGGTCGCGGCGACGCCCCGGGCCTGGTGTTCTCGGAACTGCTGGTCGCGCAGCTGCGAGCGGAGGCCCGCGGCTTGGCGGCAGCGGACCGTCCGCTCTACCAGCTGGGCTCCCTGGCTCCGTCGGGCCGCTTGGCGCAGAAGCTGAACCCGGACGCGATCTCCCGCTTCGTCTCGACCCTGGACTGACGAACGGCTCAGTCGGTGGGCAGGCCCCACGTGCCCTTCGGCGGGGACGGGGACTGGGTGGCCGTCTCGTCCGTCGTCACCTGCGCTCCGCCGATGAAGCGGACCAGCGACTCGTCGTGCTCCACCCGCCCCGGGAACGGGTCGCCGGCCGTGCGCCGGACCAGGTCGGCCACCGGCAGCTCCACGTGCGAGCCCAGGATGACGAAGTTGCCGAAGCGCCTGCCCCGGAACACCGCCGGCTCGGCCAGCACGCACACGTGCCGGAACACCGACCGCACCGTCGCCGCCTGCGCCCGCGCGAACGCGAGCTTCCCGCCGTCGCCGATGTTCGCCGCGTACACGCCCCCGCCGCGCAACGTCCGCTCCGCCAGCTCCACGAACTCCACCGACGTCAGGTGCGCGGGCGTGCGGGCCCCGGCGAACACGTCGGTCACCACCAGGTCGAACGTGTCGGGCGGGGCCTTGGCCAGCACCTCGCGCGCGTCGCCGGTGCGGATCTTCACCCGCCACGTCCGGTCCAGCGGCAACAGGCCGCGGACCAGCTCGACCAGGGCCGCGTCGACCTCCACGACCTGCTGGGTCGAGCGGGGCCGGGTGGCCGCGATGTAGCGGGGGAGGGTCAGCGCGCCGCCGCCCAGGTGCAGCGCGCGGACCGGTTCGGCGGTCGGCGCGAGCAGGTCGGCGACGTGGCCGAGCCGCCGGATGTACTCGAACTCCAGGTGGCACGGGTCGTCCAGGTCCACGTGCGACTGCGGGGTGCCGTTGAGGCGCAGCGTCCACGCGCCGGGGACGTCGTGGTCGGGGACGAGTTCGGCGATGCCCGAGTCGACCTCCCGGGTGATCGTCTGGTCGGTCTTCCGCGTCCGTCCCACGCGGGTGATTATCCCGGCAGGGCCTGGTTGCGCCGCCGCCGGTCGGGCAGTCGGTCGACCAGCCTGCCGAGGCGCTCGGTCGTGCCCTGCAACGGGCCGAGCGCGGCGGCCAGCACGCGGATCGACTCGTCGAGCTGCCCGGTGGTGCCCGCCAGGGCGGTGATCTTCGGGGCCAGCTCCACCAGTTGGGCGTGCACGGCCTCCATCTGGTGCAGCGCCTCGGGCAGCTCCTCGGCCAGGAACGTCGCGAGCCGCTCCAACCGTTCCAGCGTGCCGCGCAGCTCACCGACCTGCGGCAACGCGTCCGCCAGCGGGGTCAGCCGGTCCAGGGCGTCGGCGATGCGCGGCAGCGCCGCCACGCCGGCCACCAGCCCGCCGGCGACCCGGGTGGTCAGGTTCAGCACGGTCCGCAGCATGCCGGTACGGTACCGCCGTGCAGGTCGCCGCGAACGTCCTGACCGCGCTGGTCGCGGCCATCCACGTCTACATCCTGGTCCTGGAGATGTTCCTGTGGACCACCCCGCGCGGCCGGGCCGCCTTCGGGACGACGGCCGAGTTCGCCGCCGAGTCGAAGGTGCTCGCCGCCAACCAGGGCCTCTACAACGGGTTCCTGGCCGCCGGGTTGGTCTTCGGCCTGGTCAAGGGCGGTGAGGTCGGGTACGCGTTCGTCGTGTTCTTCCTGCTCTGCGTCTTCGTGGCGGGCGTGTACGGGGCGGCGACGGTCAGCCGGCGGATCCTGTTCGTCCAGTCGGTGCCCGCGGCGCTCGCCCTGCTGTTCGCCTTCCTCGCGAGCTGAGCGCTCGGGGCTGAGCGTCGGGGGAGCGCCGGGGTGAGCGTCGGCAACCACTCGATCGTGTGACGAACGGGCGGCTGAGCGCGTCCTAGCATCGGTCCCGACCTCGGGAGCTGAAGCCATGGATGCCGCCTTACGCCGCCTGTTCGTCACCGCGTCCCTGCTCGCCACGAGCCTCGTGCAGCCGCCGTCGGCCGCCGCCGCGTCCCCGATCACGGAGTACGGCCCGGTGCCGTCCTCGCTCCCGGTCGGCGGCGTGTGCGAGGTCGAGTTCGACCACCACGGCAAGCTGTGGGTCGAGCAGTACCTGAGCAGCCAGGTCGCCCGGTTCGACCCGGCCACCGGGCACTTCGAGAACTTCTCCACGCCGATGCCGCTGTCGGTGCCCGGCGGCATGGACCTCGACCTGGCGGGCGACCTGTGGCTGCCGCAGGTCACCGGCAACAGCCTGCTCCGCGTGGACACCGACGACGGCGGCATGACCGAGGTCCCGCTGCCGTGGGCCGACGCGTTCAGCACGCGGGCGCTGGACATCCCGCTGCACAGCGGTCTCGGGCTGGCCAACGACCTCGCGCGGCGCGGACGGCGCGCTGTGGTTCACCCTCGGCGGCCTCGACTCGATCGGCCGCTACGACCCTGTCACCGGCGCGTGGAGCAAGTTCCGCGTGCCGGGTGAGATCCTGGGCCAGGTCGGCGCGCTGTTCGGGATCATCAAGCCCGGTCCGGGCCGGACCGTCGTGTTCGACCTGCCACAGCTGAACAAGGTCGCCACCCTGCACGTGGACACCCACGTGTTCACCCAGTACACGATGCCGACGCCGAACTCGTTCCCGGTGGGCGTGCGCACGGCGGCGGACGGCTCGATCTGGGTGGGCGAGTCGCTGGGCATGAAGATCGCCCGCATCGACCCGGTGACCGGCGCGATCGCCGAGTACCCGCTGCTGGGCGTCAACGGCCTGCTCACCAGCGTCCCGGGTGGCCTGTTGGTGGGCAGCGTCGGCAACCCGCTGCCGATGGCCGGGCCCATCGCGGAGGCGGGTGACGGCAACATCTACTTCTCGGTCAGCTTCCCGGCGGCGTTCGGCCTGGGCAACCAGGTGGCCCGGTTCAACCCCGCCACGCGCGAGGTCCGCATGTGGGCCACGCCGTCGTCGGCGTCCTACCCGTGCGACATCAACGTCCACCAGCCGGGCGCGGTGTGGTTCGGCCTGTTGACCACGAACAGGGTCGGGAGGCTCGACATCGCCGCCGCGTGAGGTCAGACGCGCCGCCAGGGCCCCTTGGCCGGGTCGTACCCGGTACGCAGGTCGCCCGTGACCCGCTCGAACCGCGAAGGCGGCACGTCTTCCTCCTCCTCGAACTCCTCTTCCCACTCCTCGTCGGGCTCGTCCTCGGTAGCGTCGTCCACCGGGACGTCCTCGCGCCCGGCGACGAACGCGGCCAGCGCGGTGGTGATCGGCACCGCCGCGACCAGGCCGATGCTGCCGACCAGCGTCCGCACGACCTCCTGCGCGACCTGCTGGGCGGTGAGGATCTCGCCGAGGTTCCGCCCGGACAGCGAGAACGCGAGCAGCAGCGGCAGGGCCGCGCCGGCGTAGGCCATGACCAGGGTGTTCACCACGGAGGACAGGTGGTCGCGGCCGATCCGCGAGCCCGCCGCGTACAGCTCGCGGAACCCGAGGGCGGGGTTGGCGCGGCGCAGTTCCCACACGGCGCTGGTCTGGGTGACGGTGACGTCGTCCAGCACGCCCAACGCGCCGATGATGGTGCCCGCGAGCAGCAGGCCGCGCGTGTCGATGCCGTGGCCGAGCAGGGACACCAGGTTGGCGGTGTCCTGGTCGAGGCCGGTGAGCTTGCCGAACGCCGTGAACAGCACGCCCAGCAGGCAGATCAGCGCGAGGCTGACCAGGGTGCCGAGCACGGCGGTGGACGTTCTCGCGGAGACGCCGTGGGTCAGGTACAGGACGATGAACATGATCAGCCCGGCCCCGACGACCGCGACCGTCACCGGGTTCTCGCCGGCCAGCAGCGCGGGCAGCACGAACAGCACCAGCACGACGAAGCTGAGCGCCAACGCGCCCAGCGCCGCCAACCCCTGCCACCGCCCGAGCAGCAGCACCGCCGCCGCGAACACGACCGCCAGCAGCACCATCGGCGTGCCCCGCTGGAAGTCGGCGAGCTGGTAGGACGTGTCCGACGTCGGGTCCCCGCCGCCGAAGGCCAGCACCACCTCGTCCCCGACGGCGAACGTCGGCGAGGACGGCTGCTCGGGCACGGGGATCCGCACCTCGCGCCCGGCGGCGGCCCCGTCGGACATCTTGACGGCGACCAGCACGCACCCGCTCGCGCCGGGCTGGTCCCCTTCGGGCCCGCACCCGCCCTTGGTGACGGCGGTGACCTCGCCCCTGACGGGCGTCTGGACGATGCCGACCTCGGCCCCGGTGGGTTGGTCGCGGCCGAACGGGTAGAGCAGGAACGCGCCGACGACGGTCGCGAGGACCAGCGGCAGCAGCAGGACCAGCAGCAGTCTGCGGACGGGCGCGGAGGCGGGTTCGGCGTGACGGCCGTGCCCGTGGCCGTGAGCTGCGAGGAGGTCCTTGGCGTGCACGGTCACATCCTGCCCGACGGGACTTGTCGGTACCGCGTGAGATGATCGAACCGGGGGCCGGAGGCCACCCCTCAGCCCGCTTCACCACCACCACCGCTGATGCGCCCCCCACCACCACCACCACTGCTGATGCGCCCCCGCCACCACCACTGCTGATGCGCCCCCGCCACTGCCGCCGCCGCCGCTGCCGCCGCTGCTGCCGCGCTCCCCCCGCACCCCCGCCGCGCCCCACCCCGGCGCGCGCCTCCTGCCGCGCCCCTGCGCGGCGGCCCCCTGCGCGGCCCCCTGCCGCGCCCTCTGCCGCGCCCTCTGCGCGCCTCCTGCCGCGCCCTGCAGCGGCCGAGCCATCGCTCCTGCTACCGCCGCTGCACCGCCCTCGCCGCAGATGCCGCTGTCCCCATGCCGGAGCCCGGTGTGCCTCGATGCGTGCCCCTCGACGCATCGCGGTCGCGCAGCGACGGGCCGAAAAGGCACTCAGTTGTGGCAATTCTCCATGTGCCTGAAGAGCAACAGCTGAGAGATGATCGGACGGCCGCCGAACCCGTACCGGATACCGCCGCCGAGGTCCGCGCTTTCCCAGGGTGGGCCGTCCACGAAACCCGGGTACGTGGCGCGTGCCTCCTCGGTCGTGGACCCGGGCCGGATGCCCTCCGTTGTCCGCACGTTCCCGTTCACGATGATGGACACCACGCCCAGGCCACGATCGCGCCGGACGAACACCGCACCGGTGTCCGACGCCAACCGGTAGAACCCGCAGTCCCCCGGCTGCTCGGTGCCGTCGTTCGTGACCAAGCCAGTGGCCAGCAGGTCCTCTTCCGACATCCCCAGCCGGATCACGCCGAAACCGCCGTGGTCCAGCACGGGCGTCGGGTCCGCCACCTTGCCCGTCGCCGGTTCCCGATCGGGCGCGACGGTCGGCGCGGCTGAAGGCGGCACGGTCGGTTCGGCCGAAGGTGGCGCGGTCGGCGAAGCCGTAGTGGTCGAGGTGGTCGTCGTGGTAGCGGTGGTGGTCGAGGTGGTGGTGGGTGCCGCCTGCTGCGGGGTGGACGTGCACGCCACCAGGCCCGCCCCCAGGACCGCCGCCACCAGCACCGGTCGAATCGCCTTCATCTGTCTGCCCCCTGGCTTTCCGGGCAACCCGAATAACCGTCCACTTAGGACGGTCAACTTCCCGGTTGCTCCCCCTGTGTCGGCCACACCGGCCGCTCACGGAAGAAGGGATGCGTGACCCCGACAACGGGTTGCGAAACCGTGCGTAACGGATCGATCACGGGCCAACCGTCCGCACAGCGGACACTTCGCACCGAATTTCGGGCCAACCCCTTCAACCCGTCCCACGCCGGTGCCACAGTCGAGCCCGTGACGAACTGGACACCCATCCACGGCCGGCCGTTCGAGCCCGTCCCCTACCGGCCCGCGCGGATGCCGGTCGAGCAGTCCCTTGCGACCGCCGCCGACCTGCGCCGACGCATGGACGAGCGCCGCACCGTGCGCATGTTCTCCACCGACCCCGTGCCCACGCAGGTGGTGCTCGACGCGATCGCCGTCGCCTCCACCGCGCCCAGCGGCGCGCACCAGCAGCCCTGGACGTTCGTGCGCGTCGTGGACCCCGAGGTGCGCAAGGCGATCCGCGAGGCCGCCGAGAACGAGGAGCGCATCTCCTACTCCGGCCGGCTGGGCGACGAGTGGCTCGACGCCCTGCGCCCCCTGGGCACCGACGACGTCAAGCCGCACCTGACCGACGCCCCCGAGCTGATCGTCGTCTTCCAGCAGCGCTACTACCTGGACGAGAACGGCGAGAGCCGCAAGCACTACTACGTGGACGAGTCGGTGGGCATCGCGGTCGGCATGCTGCTCACCGCCCTGCACCTGGCCGGCCTCGCCGCGCTCACCCACACGCCGTCACCGATGAAGTTCCTCGGCGAGGTCCTGAACCGGCCGCGCAACGAGAAGGCGTTCGCGGTGATCCCGGTCGGCTACCCGGCGGACGACTGCGTGGTGCCGAACCTGGTCCGCAAGTCGCTGGACCAGGTCCTGGTCACCGTCTAGCCCAACGGGTCGGCGAAGGTGAAGTGGTCGGCGAGCACGGGGGCGCACGCCGCCAGCGCCCGGCGCAACCGCGCCTCCGGCGACCCGGTCACCTTCACCCACGGCACGCCCCGCGCCGCCAACCGCTGCTCGAACAGCCCGGTCATCCACGCCCGGAGGTGCTCGCCGTCCCGCCACCCGTCCTGCTCGAACGGCACGCCCTCGTGGTCGGTCAGGACGTACACGGCGGGGCGGCGCGCATCGACCTCGACCGGGTGCCCGAGGTACCGGTGACCCCACACCGACGCCGCCCAGGAGTCGTTGTCGCACACCAGGACCGGGCGCGACACGGCCGCCGCGTCGGCCATCTCCCGCTGCCGCCGCGCCACGTCGTGGAAGTCGCCGACCGTCCACACGAGACTGTCGAGCGTCGCCACAGCCGAGAAAGCCCGTGCGGCGGCCAGCTTGTGCTCGGTGTGCTCGCGCCCGTACTCGGGGATCCACGCCGCGTCCAACGCCGAGGCCAGCGCACGGGACAACGTCGTCGTGCCGGTGCTCTCCGCCCCCACCACGACGACCCGCGCGCACAACCCCGCCCGCACCGCCGGGGCCAACAGGTCCCAGTGGTCGGCCACCGACGCCCGCACGGCCGTCCCGGACACCGGGAACGCCACCCGGTCGGGGTCCACCGACACGTGCCGCGCGCCCAGCCGCTTGGCCATCTCGTCGCCGTACGCCTCGCTGGTGAACACCGCGTCCACCACCGCCGACGCGGGCGAGCCGTCCATGATCGCCCGCCGCGCCAGCACGGCCCGCGCCACGCCCATGTGCAGTTCCCACACGGTGTCGCTGTGGAAGTCCATGGGGTGGTCGTCGAGGTCGCCGAGCACCACGACCCCCGGCGTGTCGGCGTGCTCGGCCCGCAGCCACGCCACCCGCGACTCCACGGGGATCGACTCGACGCTCGACGCCAGCACCGCCACGGTCACCCGGGCGCTGCGCGCGGCGGCCGTCCGGATGAGGTGGTGGTGACCGCGGTGGGGCGGGTAGAACTTGCCGAGGACCAGGGCGTGGTCGAACTCACTCATGCCGCGACCGCGTCCGCGCGCAGCGCACGTGACCAGTTGCGCAACCCCAGCACGCACAACGCCATGAAACCCACGTACAGGATCGCCGTGAGCCAGAGGTCCTTGTAGGCGTACAACGGAACGTAGATCACGTCGGCGGCGATCCACAGCCACCAGCACTCGACCTTCTTGCGGGTCTGGCCCCAGGTGGCGAGCAGGGACAGCACCGTCGTGACCGAGTCCGCCCACGGCACCGTCGAGGTGGTGAACGTCATCAGGACCCAGGCGATCAGCAGCGTCCCCGCCACACCGGCGGCCAGCAGCCACCACCACTGCGCGGCGGTGGTGCGGCTGACCGGCAGCGGTGTGTGCTCCGTGCCGCCGCGCAGCCACGCCCACCAGCCGTACAGCGCCAGTGCGATGTAGACGACCTGCAACCCCGAGTCCGCGTACAGGCCACCGGTCGCGAACAGCACGAGGAAGGCCAGGTTGTTGAGGATGCCGATGGGCCAGTTCAGCGGGTTCTGGCGGGCGACGAGCCACACGCACAGCGCGCCCGTGACGAAACCCGCCACCTCCCCCCAACTGGTCGAGACCCCGCCGACGGTGACCGCGGGGGTGTTGAAGGGCACCAGGATGACGTCCAGTAGCGACACCAGTACTCCGTTTGACGCTTGTTCGAACACGTGTTCGAATGTGGGCATGCGATGGGACGGTCAGAAGGACGGGGCGGACCGGCAGCAGGCTCTGCCGGGGTTGCCGGGACTGGTTCGCAGCGTACGAACTCCCGACTTCGCCGACGTCGTGTTCCACGAGGTGCGCGCCAAGTCCGTGCTGAACAAGGTGCCCGGCGGGCGGCTCCCGTTCTCCTGGACGGTCAACCCGTACCGCGGCTGCACGCACGGCTGCACCTACTGCCTGGCCGGCGACACCCCCGTCCTGCTCGCCGACGGCCGCACCAAGCCCATCGCCGAGCTGTCGCTGGGGGAGGAGGTGTTCGGCACGCGCGAGGGCCGTTTCGTCACAACCCGTGTCCAGGCGCACTGGACCACGGTGAAACCGGCCTACCGCGTCACCCTGGAGGACGGCACCCGGGTGGTCTCCAGCGGCGACCACCGGTTCCTGTCCGAGGAGGGCTGGAAGCACGTCACCCCGGGTCGGTGCGCGGACTTCGAGGAGCGGCCGTTCCTGACCAAGGGCACCCGGCTGGTCGGCACCGGACGGTTCGCCACGCCGCCCGCGCGCACCGGGGAGTACCGGCACGGCTACTTGTGGGGCGTGGTGCGCGGCGGCCTGCCCGCCGACCCGGACGTGCTGGCGCGGGCGCAGGAGTACGCCGGCGGGCGGATCCCCCGCGAGAGCGAGTTCGTGGAGTGGCCGACCACGCCGGACGACGAGTGGTCCAAGGGGTTCCTGGCCGGGCTGTTCGACGCGCGCGGCACGGCGACCGGCGGCGAACTGGTGCTGTCCTCTTCGGACAGTGCGGTGTTCGAGGCGGCCGTGTTGGCGTTGATGCGCCTGAAGGTCGCGCACGCGGTGGAGGTGCGCGGGGTGCGCATCACCGGCGGGTTGGCCGAACGGCTGCGGTTCCTGCACCTGGTCGGCCCGGCGGTGGCGCGCGGCAACGCCGTGGAGGGCATGGCGGTGCCGGCGTCCGCGCGGCTGGGCGTGGTGTCGGTGGAGGCGCTGGGCGTGAGCCGCACGCTGTACGACATCAGCACCGGCACCGGGGACTTCGTGGCCAACGGCCTGGTCAGCCACAACTGCTTCGCCCGCAACACCCACACCTACCTCGACCTGGACGCCGGGCACGACTTCGACTCGCAGGTCGTGGTCAAGGTCAACGCGGTGGAGGTGCTGACCGCGCAGCTGCGGTCCAAGCGGTGGCGGCGGGAGCACGTGGCGATGGGCACCAACACCGACCCGTACCAGCGGGCCGAGGGCCGGTACGCCTTGATGCCGGGGATCATCAAGGCGCTCGCGCGCTCGGGGACGCCGTTCTCGGTCCTGACCAAGGGCACCGTGCTGTCCCGGGACATCCCGCTGCTGGCCGACGTGGCCGCCGACGTGCCGGTGGGTCTCGGCGTGTCGATCGCCCTGCTGGACCGCGACCTACAGGCCGGCCTCGAACCGGGCACGCCCACCCCGCAGGCGCGGCTGGAGCTGGTGCGCAGGGTGCGGGAGGCGGGGTTGCCGTGCGGGGTGTTCGTGGCCCCCGTGCTGCCCGGACTCACCGACTCCGAGGAGCAGTTGGACGGCCTGCTGGCGGAGATCGCCGCGGCGGGCGCGAGCGGCGTGACCGTGCTGCCGCTGCACCTGCGTCCCGGCGCGCGCGAGTGGTTCGCGCGGTGGCTGGTGGCGCAGCGCCCGGACCTGGCCGACACCTACCGGCGGCTCTACGCGCGCGGGTCCTATGTGGACGCCCGGTACCGGAAGTGGCTGGCCGACCGCATCCAGCCCCTGCTGCGCCGGCACGGCCTGGACGTGAAGGGCGGTCGCGACGCGGTGGGCGTGCCCGGCGACGACGACGGCGTGTGGCCGGAAGGCAGCCTGCCCGGCACCGTCGGGTCCCCGCGCGGCGTCGACCAGGAGCAGCTCACCCTCCTCTGACTCGATCGATGGGAAGTCGTCACCGGTTCGGGTGGTTCTTCCGGACCGCGCGTCGCTGACCAGGCGGAATTGTGGCCAAGCTGCAGGGTCCGCATTCTTCGGCCGCCGTCCCCACCGGCAGCCCGCCGCGCGCCCCGTGCGCGGCGGGCCGGAGCCGACCTTGGAGGACGACGTGCGCACGACCATCACCCGGGCCTTCCAGTTGGCGGCCTGCCTGTTCGCCGCCGGTGTGGTGTGGTTCGGCACCGCCGGCGCGACCCCGCCCGCGGGCGACCCGCCCCCGGTCTCCGGCGACCCCCGCGCCACGGCCTACCCCGGCAACGCCACGACGTGCCCGGACGCCAAGCTGCCCGGCGAGATCATCAGCGTCACATCGAACGACGACGGCACGTACCTCGACGTCACGGCCATCCCGGATGGCTACACGCTGACCGGCGTGGTGGTGAAGGGCTCCAACGCCTACAACGTCTACACCGGTCTGGGCGACCTGCCGTGGCTGGACCTGCACGCCCCGCTGGCCAGTTCGGGCAAGCCGGCCGGGATCAGCCACTGGTACGCCTGCGGCACGAAGTCCGTGACCACGACCACGACCACCACCACGACCACCGACAGCACGACGACCACCACCACGACCACCGACAGCACGACGACCACGACCGGCACCACCACGTCCGGCACGACGGCGACCACCACGACGACCACCACGACCACGACCACGGCCCCGGCCTCGACCACGACGACCACCGCGCCGGCCCAGACCACCACGACGACCACCACGCCGGCCCAGACCACCGCGACGACCACCGCTCCACTGGCCGTGGACCGGCAGAAACCGCTGGCGTCCACCGGTTCCCGCACGGCCTGGCTGGTGCCGATCGGCACCCTGCTGGTCCTGCTCGGCGGGACGGGTGTCGCCCTGGCCAGGCGGCGCCGCTTCCAGCGCTGAGTCGCGAGCGGAGCGCCTAGGCCCAGGGGAGGGGGTCCGGGCGCTTCGCGGTCCGGCCGTCGCCGGAGGACCGGCCGCGCAGGCGGCGCAGCAGCCACGGGGCCAGGAAACCGGCCAGCCAGCGCGCCTCGGTGAGCACGGTCGTCCCGGCCGCCGGGTCCGGGAACGGCCGTCGCCAGCCGTCGTCGGCGTCCGGCAGCCCCAGGGCGTGCGCCACGGCGTCGGCGATCAGGGCGTGGCCCCGGGCGTTGGCGTGCAGGCGGTCCGCGCTCCACAGTCGGCCGTCGCACACCGCCGGGTACGGGTGGGTGTCCACCACCGTCACGCCGTGCCGGGCCGCCGCCGCGCGGATCGCGGCGTTGAGCGCCAGCACGCGGGGCCGCAGCGGTCGGGCCAGCGGGGTCACCGCGCCGACGTCCGGGAAGGTCACCGTGACCACGTGCGCGCCCACCCCGGTCAGCGCCGCGAACATCGCCTCCAGGTCGCCCACCACGGTGGCGGCGGAGAACTTCGGGCGCAGCATGTCGTTCATCCCCGCCACGACGCTCGCCAGGTCCGGCCGCAGCGCCACCGCCGGCGCCAACTGCTCCCGCCGCACGTCGGCGGCGAGCTTCCCGCGCACGGCCAGGTTCGCGTAGGTCAGGTCGGGGTTCAGCACGGCCAGCCGTTCGGCCAACCGGTCCGCCCAGCCGCGCAGGCCGGTCACGTCGTCGCCGTCGCCGAGGCCCTCGGTCTGGCTGTCGCCCAGGGCGACGAAACGGGAGTACGTCACGCCCGGAACCGTAATATGCGCCCAGTTGCTGTGCAACGAGTTGCATACTGCCGAACTCGCTCTTGAACATGTTCAAAAACCAGGCGTAGGCTCGGCCCGCACACGAGTTGAACGCGTTCAAAAGGGGGAAGCGTGGACGCCCTGGTCGTCACCTACGTCCTGTACCTGCTGATCAGCATCGGTCTGACCGTCTGGGTCGGGCACACCCTCAGCCGCAACGGCAAGGTCTTCCTGGTCGACGTCTTCGGCGGTGACCAGGAGCTGGCCCGGACCGTCAACCACCTGCTGGTGGTCGGCTTCTACCTGGTCAACTTCGGGTTCGTCGCCTGGTACCTGCGCACCGCCGACGCGGTCGGGGAGACCCGGCAGGTGTTCGAGACGCTGTCGGTCAAGGTCGGCACCGTGCTCATCGTGCTGGGCGTCCTGCACCTGGGGAACGTCTTCGTCCTGAGCCGCATGCGCCGCCGGAGCCTGCACCAGGCCCGGGACCTGCCGCCGGTCGGCCCGGACGCCTACACGAGCGTCGCATGACCACCTTGACCGTCCTCTACGACGCGAACTGCGCTTTCTGCCGCCGGGCCAAGGGCTGGCTCGCCCGGCAGGAGCAGCTAGTGCGGCTGGAGTTCGTCCCGGCGGGCTCCGAGCCGGCGCGGCGGCGGTTCCCCGCCCTCGACCACGCCGACACGCTGAACGTGATCACGGTCATCGGCGATCGGGGGGAGGTGTACCGCGGGGAGCGGGCGTGGCTGGTATGCCTGTGGGCGTTGCGCGCGTGGCGGCCGTTGGCCGGCCGGGTGAGCCGGTCCGGGCACCGGGTGTTCCTGCGCGCGGCGACGGAACTGGCCGACCGGCTGCGGGCGCTGACCAAGGACGAGGACTGTGGAGAAACCTGCCAAGGGTGAGCAGACGCGGGCCCTCATCGTGGAGACGGCGCTGCGGTTGTTCCGCGAGCTGGGCTACGACCGCACCACGATGCGGGCCATCGCGAAGGAAGCGGGGGTGTCGGTCGGCAACGCCTACTACTACTTCCCGTCCAAGGAACACCTGGTCCAGGGGTTCTACGACCAGATGGCGGAGGCTCACCGGCGGGCCTGTGCGGCCGTGTTCGACGCCGACGCCGACTTCACCTCCCGGCTGACGGCGTTGCTGCTGGCGTGGCTGGACGTGTCCGCGCCCTACCACGAGTTCGCGGTGCAGTTCTTCAAGAACGCGATCGACCCGAACAGCCCGCTCAGCCCGTTCTCCACCGAGTCCGGCAACGCCCGCGAGGCCGCGATCGCGATCCACCGCCGGCTGCTGGACGGGGTGAAGGTGGACCCGCAGCTGCGCGAGGACCTGCCCGAACTGCTGTGGCTGTTCCAGATGGGCGTGGTGCTGTACTGGGTGCACGACAAGTCCGAGGGGCAGCGCAACACGCGGACGTTGATCAAGCGCAGCGCGCCCCTGATCGGCAAGCTGCTCACGATGTCCCGCGTGCCCGGTCTGCGGTCGCTGACCCGCGAGGCCGTGCAACTGTTCCGCGACATCGGGTTGAGCCGCCTGGGCTGACCATCGCCCGGGTTGGTGATCGCCTGGACCGACGATCGAGCGGGTTGACGATCCGGGCGGTTCTCGCCATCCTGGAGTCGCGGCCGAGAGGCGCTGCGACGGACCGGGACGGTCCGCCACGCTCGGTCCGCGATCACCCGACCCAAGGGCGCCTCCTGACCACAGGAGGTTCTGTTTTGGGCAAGCTCCCGAACTGACGGCTCGTCCCGTCACACTCCACCGCCCGCGCCCGCTCGTGGGTGGGGTTCGGCGTGCCCGGACAGACCCTCCACATTGGACTGAGGGACACATGAGCGACAAGCTGAGGACGGTCGGCGGCATCGAGTTCGCGGTGGCGGACCTCACCCTGGCCGAGGCGGGCCGGCACCAGATCCGGCTCGCCGAGCACGAGATGCCCGGCCTGATGGCGTTGCGCCGGGAGTACGCGGCGGCCCAGCCGCTGCGCGGGGCGCGCATCGCGGGCTCCCTGCACATGACCGTGCAGACCGCCGTGCTGATCGAGACCCTGGTCGCGCTGGGCGCGGAGGTGCGCTGGGCGTCGTGCAACATCTTCTCCACCCAGGACGAGGCCGCCGCGGCGGTCGTCGTCGGCCCGGACGGCACGGTCGACGAGCCGAAGGGCACGCCGGTGTTCGCCTGGAAGGGCGAGACGCTGGAGGAGTACTGGTGGTGCTCGGAGAAGATCTTCGGGTTCCCGGAGGGTCCGAACCTCATGGTGGACGACGGCGGCGACGCGACCCTGTTGGTGCACAAGGGGGTCGAGTTCGAGGCCGCCGGCGCGGTGCCCAGCGCGACCGAGGAGGACGGCGAGGAGTATCGGATCATCCTCGCGACGCTGGCGGCCGGCCTCGCCGAGGACCCGAAGCGGTTCACCCGGATCGCGGCGGGCATCCGGGGCGTGTCGGAGGAGACCACCAACGGCGTGAACCGGCTCTACAAGCTGGCCGAGGCCGGTGAGCTGCTGTTCCCCGGGTTCAACGTGAACGACTCGGTGACCAAGTCGAAGTTCGACAACCGCTACGGCATCCGGCACTCGCTGGCCGACGGCCTGAACCGGGCCACCGACGTGATGCTGGGCGGCAAGCTCGCCGTCGTGTGCGGGTACGGCGACGTCGGCAAGGGCGCGGCGGACTCGCTGCGCGGCCAGGGCGCGCGGGTCGTGGTGACCGAGATCGACCCGATCTGCGCGTTGCAGGCGTCGATGGACGGGCTGGAGGTGCGGCGGCTGGACGAGGTGGTGGAGCGCGGCGACATCTTCATCACCACGACCGGCAACGTCGACGTGATCGGCGTCGAGCACATGGCCCGGATGAAGCACAACGCGATCGTCGGCAACGTGGGCCACTTCGACCACGAGATCGACATGGCCGGGTTGGCGAAGGTGCCGGGCATCCGCCGGATCGAGATCAAGCCGCAGGTGCACGAGTGGGTGTTCCCGGACGGGCACTCGATCCTGGTGCTGTCCGAGGGCCGGCTGATGAACCTGGGCAATGCGACCGGGCACCCGAGCTTCGTCATGTCCAACTCGTTCACCAACCAGGTGCTGGCGCAGGTGGAGCTGTTCACCAAGCCGGGCCACTACGGGCGGGCGGTCTACCGGCTGCCGAAGCTGCTGGACGAGAAGGTCGCGCGGCTGCACCTGGACGCGCTGGACGTGCACCTGACCGAGCTGACCAAGAAGCAGGCGGAGTACGTCGGCGTGGACGTCGAGGGCCCGTACAAGCCCGACCACTACCGCTACTGAAAGTAGTCATGCGGTTGCCGTACATCGTACCGTACTGTGTACGGCATGAGCGTTGTCGCGGGTAGTGGTGCTGGGTTCGTGGCGTCGGACGAGGACGTGAAGGGCGTCCTCGACTGGTTCGAGCGGTGGGACGCGTTGGCCGTGGCCAAGGACGTCGAGGCGATGGCCGACATGTCGTTGTTCCCGGTCAACGCGGTCACCGACGGGTCGGCGGAGCAGTGGGACCGCGCGCGGTTCCTGCGCGACATGGCCGCCGGCCTGGGGGAGGGGGACGTGCGGATGGAGTCCGTGCGCACCCCGGTGTTCATCAACGCCAACCTGGTCTTCGTGATCACGGACGCGACGATCACCGTGGGTGGGCACTCGCAGGTCGTGCGGTACGGCGACCTGCTGGTGAAGACCGACGGGAAGTGGCTGTTCCAAACGATGGCCCAGGGCGGTTGGTGACGGTGTTGGAGCGCGCCGCCCCTGGCGTCGCGGGCGAGGCCGCCTGAAAGGCGACAGGCCGAGGCGGCCTCGCTTCCGCGCCACTAACAATCAGTCTTGACTGTTTGTTAGTGGCGCGGAACACTGCGCTGCATGGGTACCGAGACCAGGCAGCGGCAGGCCGACCGCAGCCGCGAGACCCGGCGCAAGCTGATGGCGGCGACCGTCGAGTGCCTGGTGGAGCTGGGCTGGTCGGGCACGACGACGACGGTGGTGGCGGAGCGCGCGGGCGTGTCCCGGGGCGCGCAGCTGCACCACTTCAGGACCCGCGGCGAGCTGGTGGCCGCCGCGGTGGAGCACCTCGGCGCGGAGAGCGTGCAGGTGTTGAAGGAGCGCGCCGCCGGGCTGGACGGCGTCGCGGCGGGGGAGCGCATCCGCGCGGTCGTGGAGCTGATCGCCGACTTCTACGCAAGCGACCTGTTCACCGCGGCGCTGGAGCTGTGGGTCGCGGCGCGCACCGACCCCGAGTTGAAGACGGTCGTGGTCCCGCTGGAGGTCCGGCTGGGGCGGGAGACCCACCGTCTGGCCGTGGAGCTGCTGGGTGCCGACGAGGCGAAGCCGGGCGTCCGCGAAGCCGTGCAGATCACCCTGGACCTGGTGCGCGGCTTGGCCTTGGCCAACCAGCTCACCGACGACCGGAAGCGGCGCGCGCGGATCGTCCGGCACTGGGCGACGATGCTGGAGGACGCGCTCTGATGATCACTGCTGTGCTGAACGACCTGCGGGCCGAGAGCCAGGTCCTGGACGACCTTGTCGGATCGTTGGACGACTGGACGATCCCCACGCCCGCGCCGGGCTGGACGATCGCGCACCAGATCAGCCACCTGCGCTGGACCGACCGCATCGCGACGCTGGCGGCGACCGACCCCGAGGCGTTCGCGGAGGCGCTGCGGACCGCCACCCCGGACCTGGTGGACCGGGGCGCTGAGGAGCCGGTGACCCTGGCGCAGTGGCGGGCAGGCCGGGCGGAGCTGGAACGGGCGTTGCTGGCGGTGCCGGCCGGGGTGAAGGTGCCGTGGTTCGGCCCGCCGATGAGCCCGGCGTCGATGGCGACCGCGCGGCTGATGGAGACGTGGGCGCACGGCCAGGACGTGGCCGACGCGCTGGGCGTGACGCGTGAGCCGACCCATCGGCTCAAGCACGTGGCGCACATCGCGGTGCGGGCGATGGGCTACGCGTTCCTGGTCAACGGCCTGCCGGTGCCCACCGCGCCGGTGCGGGTCGAGCTGGTCGGGCCGGGCGGCGAGCGGTGGACGTGGGGGCCGGAGGACGCGCCGGACCGGATCACGGGGCCGGCGCTGGACTTCTGCCTGCTGGCGACCCGGCGGCGGCACCGCGACGACCTCGACGTGCGGGCGGCGGGCGAGGTGGCGACCGCCTGGCTGCCCATCGCGCAGGCCTTCGCCGGCCCGCCCGGACCGGGCCGTGCGAAGGGCCAGTCGCCGGCACCGGGCGGGGTGGGTTCGGCGTGATCCGGATCGGCAACGCGTCGGGGTTCTACGGCGACCGGTTCTCCGCTGTCCGCGAGATGCTGGAGGGCGGGCACCTCGACGTCCTCACCGGGGACTACCTGGCCGAACTGACCATGCTCATCCTCGGTCGCGACCGCATGAAGGACGCGAACCTCGGCTACGCCCGCACGTTCCTGCGCCAGCTCGAAGACTCCCTCGGTCTCGCCCTCGAACGCGGTGTGAAGATCGTCTCCAACGCGGGCGGCCTCAACCCCGCCGGACTCGCCAAGGCGATCGACAAGCTCGGCCTGCCGGCCAAAGTCGCCTACGTGACCGGCGATGACCTGCGGCCCCGCTTCCCCGAGGCCCTGACCGCCAACGCCTACCTCGGCGCGTGGGGCATCGCGGAGTGTCTGAAGGCCGGTGCGGACGTCGTGGTCACCGGGCGGGTCACGGACGCGTCCCTGGTCGTCGGCCCGGCCGCCGCGCACTTCGGGTGGGGCCGCGACGAGTGGGACAAGCTCGCCGGCGCCACGGTCGCCGGGCACGTCCTGGAGTGCGGGACCCAGGCCACCGGCGGCAACTACGCGTTCTTCGCCGAGATCGACGCGACCCGTCCCGGCTTCCCGATCGCGGAGGTCGAGGCGGACGGCTCGGCCGTGATCACCAAGCACGACGGCACGGGCGGCGCGGTCACCGTCGACACGGTCACCGCCCAGCTCCTCTACGAGATCGGCGCGCCGGCCTACCTCGGCCCGGACGTCACCAGCCACTTCGACACCATCCGGCTGGAGGACCACCCGAGCGGCGTCCGCATCTCCGGCACGAAGGGCTCACCGCCGCCGGACACGCTCAAGGTGTGCCTGAACCACCTGGGCGGCTTCCGCAACTCCACCACGTTCGTCCTCTGTGGACTCGACATCGAGCGCAAGGCGGAACTCGTGCGCCGGCAGCTCGAAGACGCGATCGGCGACGACGGCCTGACCTGGACCCTGGCCCGCACCGACCACGCCGACGCCGACACCGAGGAGACCGCCTCCGCCCTCCTCCACGCGACGATCAGGACCGCGGACCCCAAGCGGGCCAAGGCGTTCTCGCGCGCGGGCATCGAGCTGGCGCTGGCGTCCTACCCCGGGTTCCACGTCACCGCGCCACCGGGCGACGGAACACCGTACGGCGTCTACAAGGCCGCGTACGTCAACCGGAACGAAGTGCGCCACCAGGCCGTCCTGCCCGACGGGGAGGTGATCGACGTATGAGGCTCCCGTTGGGCACGATCGCGGGCGCGCGGTCCGGTGACAAGGGCGGTGACGCGAACCTCGGCGTGTGGGTGCGCACCGACGCGCAGTACGCGTGGCTGGTCGAGGAGCTGACCGTCGCGCGGCTCAAGGAGCTGCTGCCCGAGGCGGGCGAGGTGGACCGGTACGAGCTGCCCAACCTCAGGGCCCTGAACTTCGTCCTGCACGGCCTGCTCGGCGAGGGCGTGGCGTCCTCGACCCGGTTCGACCCGCAGGCCAAGGCGCTGGGCGAGTGGCTGCGGTCCCGGCACGTCGACATCCCGGAGGACCTGCTGTGAACACCACCTCGGACCTGTTCGACACACCGGAGCGCCGCGACCTGCGGGCCACCGTGCGGCGGTTCACCGAGCAGGAGATCGTGCCGCACATCAACGACTGGGAGCGCGCCGGCGAGGTGCCGCGGGCGCTGCACCGGACGGCGGCGAAGATCGGCCTGCTGGGCATCGGGTTCCCCGAGCACGTGGGCGGCGCGGGCGACCTGCTCGACACCGTCGTGGTGACCGAGGAGCTGATCCAGGCGGGCGGGTCGTCCGGCCTGATCGCGGCGCTGCTCACGCACGGCATCGCGCTCCCGCACATCGTGGACGCGGGCAGCCCCGACCTGGTCGACCGGTTCGCGCGCCCCACGCTGGAGGGCGAGCTGATCGGCGCGCTGGCGGTCACCGAGCCCGGTGGCGGGTCGGACGTGGCGGCCCTGCGCACCAGGGCGGTCCGGGACGGCGACCACTACGTCGTCAACGGGTCCAAGACGTTCATCACCTCCGGTGACCGCGCGGACTTCGTGACCACGGCCGTGCGCACCGGGGGCGAGGGCTACCAGGGCATCAGCCTGCTGGTGGTCGAGAAGGGCACACCCGGCTTCACCGTGGACCGCCGCCTGGACAAGATGGGCTGGCACTGCTCCGACACCGCCGAACTGTCCTTCGCGGACGCCAGGGTGCCGGTCGCCAACCTGGTGGGCGCGGAGAACGGCGGGTTCGGCCTGATCATGCGCCAGTTCCAGGTCGAACGGATCTCGCTGGCCGTGCAGGCGTACGCGACGGCCCAGCGCTGCCTGGACCTGGCGATCGCCTACGCGCGGCAGCGGGAGACGTTCGGCCGCCCGTTGATGGGCCGCCAGGTCGTGCGGCACAAGCTGGTGGAGATGGCGCAACGCGTGGACCTCGCCCGCACGTACACCCGGGAGGTGGCGGTGAAGGTGGCGCGCGGCGAAGAAGCGGTGGCACAGGTGTGCTTCGCCAAGAACGCCGCCGTGGAGGCCTGCTCGTTCGTGGTGGACGCGGCGGTCCAGCTGCACGGCGGCGCGGGTTACCTGCGCGACAGCGAGGTGGAGCGGCACTACCGGGACGCGCGCATCCTCGGCATCGGCGGCGGCGCCACCGAGGTGATGGTGGAACTGGCCGCGAAGCGATTGGGGTTCACGGCATGACGACGTTGGGCACGAGGCTGGACACGCGGGCGGTGGAGTACCACGAGAACCGCGAGGCGCTGCTGGCCAAGCTCGCCGACCTGGAGAAAGAGCACGCCAAGGCGCTCGCGGGCGGCGGGCCGAAGTACACCGAGCGGCACCACAAGCGCGGCAAGCTGCTGGCCCGTGAACGCATCGAGCTGCTGGTGGACCAGGACAGCCCGTTCCTGGAGCTGTCCCCGCTGGCCGCGTGGGGCACCGACTACCCGGTGGGCGCGAGCGTCGTCACGGGCATCGGCGTGGTCGAGGGCGTCGAGTGCGTGATCGTCGCCAACGACCCGACCGTGCGCGGCGGCGCGAGCAACCCGTACACGCTGCGCAAGACCTTCCGCGCCAACGACATCGCCTTGCAGAACCGGCTGCCCTTGATCGGCCTGGTCGAGTCGGGCGGCGCGGACCTGCCGAGCCAGAGCGAGATCTTCATCCCCGGCGGCCGGGCGTTCCGCGACCTGACCCGCCTGAGCGCGGCCGGCATCCCGACCATCAGCACGGTGTTCGGCAACGCCACCGCCGGCGGCGCGTACGTCCCGGGCATGTCCGACTACGTGGTGATGATCGACCAGCGCTCCAAGGTGTTCCTCGGCGGCCCGCCGCTGGTGAAGATGGCCACCGGCGAGGAGTCCGACGACGAGTCGCTGGGCGGCGCGCGGATGCACGGCACCACGTCGGGCCTGGCGGACTTCGTGGCGGCCGACGAGGTGGACGCGATCCGGCTGACCCGCCGCGTCGTCGCCCGCCTGAACTGGCGCAAGCTCGGACCGAAGCCGAAACCGTCCGAACCGCCGCTGCACGACGAGGAGGACCTGCTCGGCCTGGTCCCCACCGACCTGCGCGTCCCGTTCGACCCGCGCGAGGTCATCGCCCGCGTCGTGGACGGCTCGCGGTTCGACGAGTTCAAGCCCGACTACGGCACCAGCCTGGTCACCGGCTGGGCCGACCTGCACGGCTACCCGATCGGCGTCCTCGCCAACGCCCGGGGCGTGCTGTTCAGCGAGGAAGCCCAGAAGGCCACCCAGTTCATCCAGCTGGCCAACAAGACCGACACCCCGCTGCTGTTCCTCCAGAACACCACCGGCTACATGGTCGGCGCGCAGTACGAGCAGGGCGGCATCATCAAGCACGGCGCGATGATGATCAACGCGGTGTCCAACAGCCGCGTGCCGCACCTGACCGTCGTCATGGGCGCCTCCTACGGCGCGGGCAACTACGGCATGTGCGGCCGGGCCTACGACCCGCGCTTCCTGTTCACCTGGCCCAACGCCAAGTCCGCCGTGATGGGGCCGGTGCAGCTCGCGGGCGTGCTGTCGATCGTGGCGCGGCAGGCCGCCGCCGCGAAGGGCCAGGAGTACAACGAGGAGCACGACGCGGCCATGCGGCAGATGGTCGAGGGCCAGATCGAGCAGCAGTCCCTGGCCGCCTTCCTGTCCGGGAGGCTCTACGACGACGGCGTGATCGACCCGCGCGACACCCGCACGGTGCTCGGCCTGTGCCTGTCGGCGATCCACAGTGGACAGATCAAGGGCGCCGACGGCTACGGCGTCTTCCGGATGTGAGGTCACCCGTGATCAGCAGGCTCCTGATCGCCAACCGGGGCGAGATCGCCCGCCGCGTCGCGCGCACGTGCCGCGCGGTCGGGGTCAGCCCGGTGGCGGTGTTCTCCGACCCGGACGCCGACGCGCCGCACGTCCGGGAGGCCGACGCGGCGGTGCGGCTGCCCGGCGCCGCGCCCGCCGAGACCTACCTGCGCGTGGACGCGCTGGTGGCGGCGGCGAAAGCGGCCGGCGCGGACGCCGTGCACCCCGGGTACGGGTTCCTGTCCGAGAACGCCGGGTTCGCCCGCGCCGTCCTCGACGCCGGCCTGACCTGGGTGGGCCCGGACCCCGGCGTCATCGAGGCGATGGGCTCCAAGGTCGCCGCGAAGAAGCGCATGGCCGAGGCCGGCGTGCCGGTGCTGCCCGAGCTGGACCCCGAGACCGCGACGGAGTTCCCGTTGCTGGTCAAGGCGTCCGCCGGCGGCGGTGGTCGCGGTATGCGGGTGGTGCGGACGCGCGACGAGCTGGCCGACGCCGTCGCCGCCGCCCGCCGCGAGGCCGAGTCGGCGTTCGGCGACGGCACGGTGTTCTGCGAACCGCTGCTGGAGAACGCCCGGCACGTCGAGGTGCAGGTCCTCGCCGACACCCACGGCACGGTGTGGGCGTTGGGGGAGCGGGAGTGCTCCATCCAGCGCAGGCACCAGAAGATCATCGAGGAGACGCCCAGCCCCGCCGTCGAACCCGAGGCGCGCCGGCGCCTCTTCGCCGCCGCGACCGCCGCCGCCCGCGCCATCGGGTACGTCGGCGCGGGCACGGTCGAGTTCCTCTTCACCGACGACCAGCGGTTCCACTTCCTGGAGGTCAACACGCGCCTCCAGGTGGAGCACCCGGTGACCGAGGAGGTGTTCGGCCTGGACCTGGTGGCCTGGCAGCTCGCCATCGCCGAGGGCGCGCGACTGCCCGCCGAACCGCCCACGCCGAACGGCCACGCCGTCGAGGCCCGCCTCTACGCCGAGGACCCGGCGCACGACTGGCGACCGGCTTCCGGCACGGTGCACCGGTTCCGCGTCCCCGACGGCGTCCGCGTGGACAGCGGTGTCGAGGACGGCAGCGTCGTGGGCGTGCACTACGACCCCATGCTGGCCAAGGTCGTGGCATGGGGCGAGACGCGCGCGGCGGCCGTGCGCAAACTGGCCAACGCGCTGGACCGCGCGGAGCTGCACGGCTTGGTCACCAACCGCGATCTCCTGGTGCGCACGCTGCGCCATCCGGCCTTCGCGGCGGGCGAGACCCACACCGGCTTCCTCGACCAGCACGGCCTGACAAAACGTCCCGACGCGGACGTCCGCCCCGCCGCGCTGGCCGCCGCCCTGGCCCTGGCGGAGAATCGTCGGACGAACCTACCGCTGGGCTGGCGCAATGTGCCCGCGCAGCCGCAAAAAGCGGAGTTCGAATTCGACGGTGAAACGGTCGTCGTGACCTATCGCCACACGCGCGATGGAGTCATATGCAGTCCGGAACTCGAAGTCGTGCGCGCCGCTGAAGATTCTGTGACGCTGGAAAGTGACGGCGTGCAGGTCACATACCCCGTCGCCGTATACGGGGACCGGGTCGAGGTCGCCGGGTGGTCACTGCGCGTGCTCCCGCGGTTCCCCGAGCCCACGTCCAGGGTCGCCGAGGGCGCGACCGTGGCGCCCATGCCGGGCACGGTCGTGCGCGTGTCCGTCGAGCCCGGCCAGGTGGTCGCGGCGGGCGTGGAGCTGTTGGTGCTGGAGGCCATGAAGATGGAGCACCGCGTGCTCGCCGCGACCGGTGGCACGGTCGCCGAAGTCCTTGTGCAGGCCGGTAACCAGGTCGATGCGGGCGACGTGCTCGCCGTTGTGGAGGGGTCATGACGAACTTCGTGGAGAGCGACGAGCGGCGGGCGCTGCGCCGGGCCGTCGCCGACCTGGCCGCCAAGTACGGGCACGAGTACTTCGTCGCCAAGGCGCGGGCCGGCGAGAAGACCGACGAGCTGTGGGCCGAGGCGGGCAAGCTCGGCTACCTCGGGGTCGCCGTCCCGGCCGAGTACGGCGGCGGTGGCGGCGGCATCGGCGACCTCGCGGCGGTGTGCGAGGAGCTGTCCGCCGCGGGCTGCCCGCTGCTGCTCATGGTCGTGTCACCGGCCATCTGCGCCACCGTGATCGCCCGGTTCGGCACCGAGGAGCAGAAGCGGCGGTGGCTGCCCGGGTTCGCCGACGGCACCACCAAGATGGCCTTCGCCATCACCGAGCCCGACGCCGGCTCCAACTCCCACAAGCTGGCCACGGCCGTGCGCCGCGACGGCGACGAGTGGGTGCTGTCCGGCGGCAAGTACTACATCTCCGGCGTGGACGAGGTGGACGCGGTGCTGGTCGTGGCGCGGCACGTCGACTCGACCGGCAACCGCCTCCTACCGTCGTTGATGATCGTTCCCACGGACGCCGAAGGGTTCACCTTCCGGCACATCCCGATGGAGATCGTGTCGCCGGAGAAGCAGTTCACCTGCTTCTTCGACGACGTGCGCCTCCCCGCCGACGCGCTCGTCGGCGCGGAGGACGCCGGGTTGGCCCAGCTGTTCGCCGGGCTCAACCCGGAACGGGTCATGGCGGCCTCCCTGGCCACCGGCATGGCCCGCCGCGCGCTCGACCAGGCGTCGGAGTACGCCCGCACCCGCACCGTCTGGGACAAGCCGATCGGCGCGCACCAGGGCGTCGCGCACCCGTTGGCGCAATGCGCGATCCAGGTCGAGCTCGCTCGGCTGATGACCCAGAAGGCCGCGGCTCTCTACGACGCTGGAGAAGACCGGGCTGCGGGCGAGGCGGCCAACATGGCCAAGTACGCGGCGGGGGAGGCGGTGGCGGCGGCGGTGGACCAGGCCATCCAGGTGCACGGCGGGAACGGGTTGTCCTCCGAGTACGGCCTCGGGGCCCTGCTCGCCGCGTCGCGGCTGTCCCGCATCGCTCCGGTCAGCCGCGAGATGATCCTGAACTTCGTCGCGCAGCACACCCTGCGGTTGCCGCGCTCGTACTAGATCACGTCCAGTTCCAGCGCAGTCCCACGACGCCCGGACCGAAGTCAAGGGCCACCGCGTACGCGTAACCCCAGGTGTCCACCGGGGTCTCGCGGACCTCGGACGGCTCGCCGCCGGACAGGTCCGTCGTGAACTGCTCGCACCGCACCGGGCGGCACCGGGAGTCGTACCTGACCTCCAGGACGTACTCCCGGACCGCGTGGCGGAACCGGCGCGAGTAGGTGTTGTCGTGCGTGGGGTGGTGCGGAGCCATGTGGATCAGCTCGTACTCCACCGCGGTCCGCTCACCGCGGCGCAACGGTCGTTCGAACAGCAGCTCGGCGATCATCAGGCCGTTGCGCGGGTCGGCGGAGACCCGCCCCAGTCTGCACGAGCGCAGCGTGCCGATCACCGGCAGCGGGTCGCCCGGCAGCCGCGTGTCGTAGCCGAGCAGGACGCGGTCCACGCCCGCCCGTTCGGCCCGCAGCACCTGCCGGGAACGCACCCGCCGGGTGCTGCCGTCCATCGCCAGCTCCACCTGGTCCCGCAGGCTGAGCCGGGTGAGGTCCTGGTCGGTGCTCGTGTCCACGTCCGCGAGCAGCTCGGCCATCGTCTCGTAGTCGCTGCGGTGGACCCACCCCTCCGGGCCGCTCAGGCGCGACCGCGGTCGCGCCTTGCCGCGCGGACGCGGTGGTCCCAGCAGGGTGCTCAGGCCTCCTTCGCCGACGTCGAGGATCTCTTCCAGGTGCCCGACCGCGGCCAGCGAGTCGGGTCGCTCCGGGCGGCGTCGCCCGGACTGCCAGTAGCTCAGCGCGGCGATGCTGACCGCCACGCCGCGTGACCGCAGCTTGTGCTGGATGCGCTCCAGGCTCAGTCCTTTCGCCCGGATCGCCGCTCGTAGTGCGTCCGCGAAGGGGTCTGCTCCTCCGTCGATCCGTCGGGGTTCGCGCACCCGCGAATCCGGCCCGACGACTGGCGTTGGCATCTCCACTCCGTTCTCCCGAGGACAAGGCGAGCGACGTTATCGTGCGAAATCGCCCCGGCGGTACAGCCGATCGGGTTTCCCGACGTGAATTTAACCGAATCGGCGGGCAAAATCCCCCTCGGCCATGGAATGTTTGAATTCTCATTAACAGCCCGGGTGTGAAGGTGCCTCCTCCCCGCGATCGTCGCAGGGCCGCTGGGTCAACCGGCCGCTTCCCGGTGCGCGAACCGCCCCATAGCCTCGGGTACGTGGGGTGATGCAGCCCACACAACGCGGTTCGCGGCCCCTCCCTTGCCGCAACACGGGCGCCGCGCGCCGTTCCCTGCGAAGAACGGACAAGGTATGCGCAAGCTCAGTTGGATCGCCACGGTCGGCGTGAGCGCCGCTGTGGCGGCCGTCACCGCGACCCCCGTCCAAGCGGCCGAAGGGACCATCCTGTCGGCCGGGAGCCCGGACGCCATCCCGAACAGCTACATCGTCACGCTGAAGGATTTCTCCACAGCGGATGCCAACTCCCTGGCGGCGCGCTTCGGCGGGCGCGTCGACCGCATTTTCTCCACGGCGTTGAACGGTTTCTCGGCCACGATGTCCGAGCGCGCGGCCCGCCGGCTGGCCGCCGACCCCGCCGTCGAGCGGGTCGAGCAGGACCAGGTCGTCCGGCTCGCGGCTACGCAGAGCAACCCCCCGTCGTGGGGCCTGGACCGCGTCGACCAGCGCAACCTGCCGCTCGACTCGTCCTACACCTACAACAGCACCGGGTCGGGCGTGAACGTCTACGTCATCGACACCGGCGTGCGGATCAGCCACTCCACGTTCGGCGGCCGGGCCCGCAACGGGTTCGACGCCGTGGACAACGACAACGTCGCCCAGGACGGCAACGGCCACGGCACGCACGTCGCCGGGACCATCGCGGGCAGCCAGTACGGCATCGCCAAGGGCGCGACCGTCTACGCGGTGCGCGTGCTGAACAACTCCGGCAGCGGCACCACCGCCGGCGTCGTGGCGGGCATCGACTGGGTGACCCGCAACCACGTCAAGCCCGCCACGGCCAACATGAGCCTGGGCGGCGGCGTGTCCACCACGCTGGACAGCGCGGTGCGCCGGTCGATCACCGCCGGCGTCACCTACGGCGTGGCGGCGGGCAACAGCAACGCCAACGCGTCGGGCTTCTCGCCCGCCCGCGTCGGCGAGGCGCTCACCGTCGGCTCCACCACCAACACCGACGCCCGCTCCAGCTTCTCCAACTACGGCTCGCTGGTGGACGTGTTCGCGCCCGGCTCGTCCATCACCTCGGCCTGGCACACCAGCGACACCGCCACCAACACCATCTCCGGCACCTCGATGGCGACCCCGCACGTGGTCGGCGTCGTGGCCCGCTACCTCCAGGCCAACCGGGCGGCCACGCCCGCGCAGGCGCACGCGGCGGTCGTGAACGCCGCGACCACCGGCAAGGTCACCAACCCCGGCTCGGGCTCCCCGAACCGACTCCTCCACTGGGCCCCCACGGCCTGACGGTCACCTCCACCCCGACCCCGGCGCGCGACCCGCGCCGGGGTCCCACCCCTGCGAAGGACGACATCCATGCGCACTCTCTTACCCGGCCTGGCCGCCGCGGTGCTCACCGCCGCCGTCGTGGCCACGCCGGCCGCCGCCGAGGGCACGGTCCTGCACGCCGGTTCCCCCACGGCGGTGCCCGGCAGTTACATAGTCAAGCTCAAGCCCGGCGCCACCGCGCCCGCCGTCACCGCCGACCGCACCTTCGCCGGCGGGTTCACCGCCCGGCTGGGCGCGCGCGAGGCCCGGCGGCTGGCCGCGCACCCGGCGGTCGCCTACGTCGAGCAGGACCAGCACGTGCGGGCCAACGCGACGCAGTTCAACGCGCCCTGGGGGCTGGACCGCATCGACCAGCGCTCCCTGCCGCTGGACACCACCTACAGCTACACCTCGACCGGCGCGACGACCTCGGTCTACGTCGTGGACACCGGCATCCGGACCACGCACGAGGAGTTCGGCGGGCGCGCCTTCCACGGCTACGACGCGGTCGACCGGGACAACGTCGCCCAGGACGACAACGGCCACGGCACGCACGTGGCCGGCATCATCGCCGGCAAGACGTACGGCGCGGGCAAGGCCGTGGACGTCTACGGCGTCCGCGTGCTCAACGGGTCGGGCAGCGGCACGATCTCCGGCGTGATCGCCGGGGTCGACTGGGTGGCCGCGAACGCCCGCAAGCCCGCCGTCGCGAACTTCAGCCTGGGCGGCGGGGCGTCCACGGCCCTCGACGACGCCGTGCGCCGCCTGATCGCGTCCGGCGTCACGGTGGTGGTGTCGGCGGGCAGCAGCGGCAGCGGCACCGTGAACACCTCGCCGGCCCGGGTGGCGGAAGCCGTCACGGTCGGCGCGACCACGCAGACCGACGCGCGGGCCTCCTCCTCCAACTACGGCCCCGGCGTGGACCTGTTCGCGCCCGGCGTGAACATCAGGTCCGCGTGGAACTCCGGCGACACGGCGGTCAACACGTTGAGCGGCACGTCGATGGCGACCGCCTTCGCCAGCGGGGTGGCCGCCCGCTACCTCCAGTTCACCCCGACCGCCTCACCCGCCCAGGTCCACGCCGAACTGGTGCGCGAGGCGACCCCGCTGCCGTGGGGCGGGAAGTTGCTCTACTGGAACCCCGCCCGCTGACCCCTGCCTCGTTCACCCCCCTGCGAAGGAACGCACCCATGCGCAAGCTCATCCCCGGCGCGGCGATAGCGGCCCTGGCCGCCACCATGCTCGCCACCCCGGCCCACGCCGAGGGAACCGTCCTGCACGCCGGTTCCCCGAGCGCCATCCCCGGCAGCTACATCGTCAAGCTCAAGGACAACGCCACCACCCCCGCCGCGCTCACCCCCGACCGCGTCTACAGTGGACCGTTCCGCGGCTTCTCGGTGCGGCTGAACGCCGCCCAGGCCCGCAGGCTCGCCGCCGACCCGGCGGTGGAGTACGTGGAGCAGGACCAGGTCGTGCGCGCCCACGCCACCCAGTACAACCCGCCGTGGGGCCTGGACCGCATCGACCAGCGCGCGCTGCCGCTGGACGGCAAGTACAGCTACACGTCCACCGGCCTGGGCACCACGGCGTACGTGATCGACACCGGCATCCGGGTCACCCACACCGAGTTCGGCGGCCGGGCGTGCAACGGCTGGGACGCGGTGGACGGCGACGCCATCGCCCAGGACGACAACGGGCACGGCACGCACATCGCGTCCCTGATCGCCGGCCGCACCTACGGCGTGGCCAAGCAGGCGCGGGTGTGCGGCGTCCGGGTGCTCAACGGCACGGGCAGCGGCACCACGTCCGGCGTCGTCGCGGGCATCGACTGGGTGGCGCGCAACGCCGTCAAGCCCGCGGTGGCGAACCTGTCGCTGGGCGGCGGGCCGTCCACGGTGATCGACGACGCCGTGCGGCGGCTGATCGCCTCCGGGGTCAGCGCGTCGGTGACGGCCGGCGGCAGCAACGCGAACGCGGCGAACTACTCCCCGGCGCGGGTGGTCGAGGCGATCACGTCCGGCTCGTCCACCACCACCGACACCAAGGCGACGTTCTCCAATTACGGCGCCGTGGTCGACCTCTACGCGCCCGGCGTCTCCATCCTGGGCGCCTGGCACACCGGTGACACGGCGACCAACACGATCAGCGGCACGTCGATGTCCACCGGGTACGTCACCGGTGTGGCGCTGCGGTACCTGCACTTGAACCGGAGCGCCACGCCGGCCCAGGTGCAGGCGGAACTGGTCCGCGAGGCCACGCCGCTGTCGTGGGGCAAGCTCCTGTACTGGTCACCCCTGCGGTGAGTGCCGGGCGGGGGCGAGGTCGTGCCGCATGACGATCTCGTCCCCGTCCTTCTCGCCGGTCTCCTTGAAGCCGAAGGCCGCGTACAGGCCGTGCGCGACGGCGTTGCCCGGCACCAGGCTCAGGGTCAAGCGCGTCCGGCCCTCGCCGCGCGCGACCTCCGCGATGGCGGCGAGCCCCTTGCGCCCGAGCCCGCGCCCCTGCGCCCTCCGGTCGATCATGAACCGGACTATGTGGAGGTCGTGCGGCTGGTCCCGGTGGAGCAACGTGAAGCCCACCAGCTCGTCGCCGGCGTACAGGGCGAGCGGCTGCATCTTGGGCCGGTAGACCCACGCGTCGGCGATCGACTTGAGGTTGGTGGCCACGAAGCCGCGCTGCTCCTCGTGGACCTCCAGGTCGACGACCGCGCGGTAGTTGTCCTCGGTGACGGGTTCCAGGCGCATGCGGGGAAGGTAGCGCCGAGGCCCGTAGCAGGTCTCCCGGAATACGGGAAAGCCCACGTCCAGGGATTTCTTCACGCAGTGTGATAACTGGCAATCTTTCACACTTCCGGCAGTACGGACGTCCCGTTAGCGTTGGTGACTGTCAGCGAGGGCAAGGTGGCCCAGCGTCACGCCCGAGCCCCTGCGTCGAGTCCCACTCGGGGGTGACGGAGCCACCGTCAGCGAGAAGGAAGACCCATGCGACAGTCACGACAGGTCCGGTTCCTGGCCGGTGTCGGCGCGACGGCGATCGTCGCCGCGGCGAGTTCCCTGTTGGCGTCCCCCGCCCAGGCGGCCGAGGGCGAGATCCGCGCCGCCGACGCGGCCGAGAAGGTGCACAACAGCTTCATCGTGAAGCTGAAGGACGGCTCCGCCGCCTCCGCCGAGAAGCTGGCGAACCAGTACGGCGGCAAGGTCGACCGCGTGTTCCGCAGCGCGCTCAACGGCTTCACCGTCAGCCTGCCCGAGTCCGCCGCCAAGCGCCTGGCCGCGAACCCCGCGGTCGAGTACGTCGAGCAGGACCAGGTGTTCCACGTCCAGGCGACGCAGACCAACCCGCCGTCGTGGGGCCTGGACCGCATCGACCAGCGCAACCTGCCGCTCAACTCGTCCTACAGCTACACCTCGACCGGGTCGGGCGTGAACGTCTACGTCATCGACACCGGCGTGCGGATCAGCCACAGCACGTTCGGCGGCCGGGCCCGCAACGGCTACGACGCGGTCGACAACGACAACGTCGCCCAGGACGGCAACGGCCACGGCACGCACGTGGCGGGCACCATCGCGGGCAGCCAGTACGGCGTCGCGAAGGGCGCCACCATCTACGGCGTCCGCGTGCTGAACAACTCCGGCAGCGGCACCACCGCCGGCGTCGTCGCGGGCATCGACTGGGTCACCGCGAACCACGTCAAGCCGGCCGTCGCGAACATGAGCCTGGGCGGCGGCGCGTCCACCACGATCGACAGCGCGGTCCGCCGCTCGATCTCCGCCGGCGTCACCTACGCCATCGCGGCGGGCAACAGCAACGCGAACGCGTCGAACTACTCCCCGGCCCGCGTGACCGAGGCCATCACGGTCGGCGCGACCAC
This sequence comes from Saccharothrix mutabilis subsp. mutabilis, assembly GCF_039521145.1. Classification (NCBI taxonomy): domain Bacteria; kingdom Bacillati; phylum Actinomycetota; class Actinomycetes; order Pseudonocardiales; family Pseudonocardiaceae; genus Saccharothrix; species Saccharothrix mutabilis. The sequence continues at coordinate 43,884 of NZ_BAAABU010000026.1, read as the reverse complement.
CAACACCGACGCCCGGGCGAGCTACTCGAACTACGGCTCGGTCCTGGACATCTTCGCGCCGGGCTCGTCCATCACGAGCGCCTGGCACACGGGCGACACGGCCACCAACACCATCTCCGGCACGTCGATGGCCACCCCGCACGTCGCCGGCGCAGCAGCCCGCTACCTGCAGAACAACCGCGCGGCCACCCCGGCCCAGGTGGCGACCTACCTGACCGGCCAGTCCACGCCGAGCAAGGTGACCAGCCCGGGCACCGGCTCCCCGAACCGCCTCCTCTACCTGGCCCCGACCGCCTGACAAGCGCACGAAGCGGGGCCGCCTCCGCAGAGGCGGCCCCCTTCCGCGCCGCAGGCGCCACGGGCTGCCAAGCACAGGAAGGGCCTCGGTTCGTTCCCCGTACGGCCTGGGCGCAGCCCAACCGCGCTTCGCTCCTCTTTGCAACCACGCTCTACCGGTTGCAAAGAGGAGCGAAGGGTGGTTGCCTCCGGCAGGCCGTACGGGGAACGAACCGACGCCCTTCCACCCCCCGGGGGCCTGCCGCGCGGCGAGCGCCGCTTTTCAGCTCTTCGCTCTTCAGAGCGCGAAGCGCATCACTTCACGCTCAAAGTCACGAACTTGAGAGGCAGAACAGGCCGACCATCGGTCTCCGAAAACCCGGTCCCCGGCACAACCCCGCCCGCCGCCACCTTGTCGATCACGTCCATCCCCTCGACCACCCGCCCCAGCACGGGGAAGTCCGGGTCGAACGAGCTGTCCTTGTGGACGATGAAGAACTGGCTGCCGTTGGTCCCGGCCTGCTGCCGGTTGGCCATCGCGATCACGCCGCGGTCGTAGCCGCCGGTCTTCGCGTCCGGGTCGTCGAAGTGGTACCCGGGACCGCCTTGACCCGTCTCGGTGGCGTCGCCGCACTGGAGTACCCACAGGCCGTCCACGGTCAGCCGGTGGCAGGCGGTTCCCTCGAAGAACTTCTCCTCGACCAGGTGCCGGAAGTTGTGCACCGAGCACGGGGCACTCGCCGCGTCGAACTCGAACTCCAGGTCACCCTGGCTGGTCTTCACCTCGACCACCACCGTGCCCTCGGACTCGGCCTTCGCCGACGGCGGGTCCACGTCCTTCTTCGGGCCGTCCGCAGGCAGGCTGTAGTCGCAGGTCACGGTGGGCACCACGGGCAGCGGCCCGGCCACCGGGCGCCCCGGCACGGCCGCCGTGCAGCCCGCCAGCAACCCCGACACTGCCACCGACAAGACCACCCGGACTACCAGACGTCTGGCCACAACGGCGATCCTAGGCGGACCTAGGCGGACCTTGGCGGAAGAACCACCTCGCGCCCTCATCCAGCGCCCTCCCCCCTCAACGCCCCGCCCGCCGCCCTCCCCGCCCCTCAACGTCCCACCCGCCGCTCCCGCCGCCCCTGCCCGCCCGTCGCCCCCCTCCCGTCGCCCCCCTCCCGTCGCCCCCGCCCGCCCCCGATCGGGAAACCTGCCGGCGTGCTCCCGGGGGTCGTTGGCTAGCCTTGACGACCAGTCGCCGTTCAGCTAGCACGAGGAGAGCAGTACCCGTGATGCGCACGCACGAGGCCGGGACGCTCCGGGCCGAGCACGCCGGGCAGTCCGTCACCCTGACCGGGTGGGTCGCCCGCCGGCGCGATCACGGGGGCGTGATCTTCATCGACTTCCGCGACGCCTCCGGGGTCGCCCAGGTCGTCTTCCGCGAGGGCGAGATGGCCGAGCGCGCCCACAAGCTGCGCTCGGAGTTCGTGATCAAGGTCGTCGGCGACGTCACCCGCCGTCCCGAGGGCAGCGAGAACCCCGACCTGCCCACCGGTGACATCGAGGTCTACGCCACCGAGCTGGAGGTCCTCAACGAGGCCGCCCCGCTGCCCTTCCAGCTCGACGAGCACCTGGAGGTCGGCGAGGAGGCCCGCCTCAAGCACCGCTACCTCGACCTGCGCCGCTCCGGCCCGGCCAAGGCGATGCGGCTGCGCAGCGAGGCCAACCGGATCGCCCGCGAGGTGCTGCACGCGGAGAAGTTCGTCGAGGTCGAGACGCCGACCCTGACCCGTTCCACGCCCGAGGGGGCGCGCGACTTCCTGGTGCCCGCCCGCCTGCGGCCCGGCTCCTGGTACGCGCTGCCGCAGTCGCCGCAGCTGTTCAAGCAGCTGCTGATGGTCGGCGGCCTGGAGCGGTACTACCAGATCGCCCGCTGCTACCGGGACGAGGACTTCCGCGCCGACCGGCAGCCGGAGTTCACCCAGCTCGACATCGAGATGAGCTTCGTCGAGCAGGACGACGTGATCGCGCTCGGCGAGAAGATCATCACCGCGCTGTGGAAGAACCTCGCCGACCACGACCTCCCGACCCCGTTCCGCCGCATCTCCTACGCCGAGGCGATGGCGAAGTACGGCTCGGACAAGCCGGACCTGCGCTTCGACCTCGAACTGACCGAGCTGACCGAGTACTTCAAGGACACCCCGTTCCGCGTCTTCCAGGCGCCGTACGTGGGCGCGGTGGTCATGCCCGGCGGCGCCTCGCAGCCGCGCCGCACGCTCGACGCGTGGCAGGAGTGGGCCAAGCAGCGCGGCGCGAAGGGCCTGGCCTACGTGCTGGTCCAGGAGGACGGCACGCTCGGCGGCCCGGTCGCCAAGAACCTCTCCGACGCCGAGCGCGACGGGCTGGCCAAGGCGGTCGGCGCGAACCCCGGTGACTGCGTGTTCTTCGGCGCGGGCGACCCGGACGGCGCGCGCGCCCTGCTCGGCGCGGCGCGCGTGGAGATCGCGCACCGGATCGGCCTGATCGAGGAGGGCTCCTGGTCCTTCGTGTGGGTCGTGGACTTCCCGATGTTCGAGGCCACCGACAAGCTCGCCGAGGGTGACGTGGCGGTCGGCGGCGGCAAGTGGACCGCGCTGCACCACGCGTTCACCTCGCCGACCCCGGAGTGGATCGACCGCTTCGAGGAGGACCCGGGCAACGCGAAGGCCTACGCCTACGACATCGTCTGCAACGGCAACGAGATCGGCGGCGGCTCCATCCGTATCCACCGCGCGGACGTGCAGCAGCGCGCGTTCAACGTGATGGGCATCGGCGCGGAGGAGGCGCAGGAGAAGTTCGGCTTCCTGCTCGACGCGTTCAAGTACGGCGCTCCGCCGCACGGCGGCATCGCGTTCGGCTGGGACCGCATCGCCATGCTGCTCGCGGGCGCGGACTCGATCCGCGAGGTCATCGCGTTCCCGAAGAGCGGCGGCGGCTACGACCCGCTGACCGCGGCCCCCGCGCCCATCACCGCGCAGCAGCGCAAGGAAGCCGGCGTCGACGCCAAGCCGCAGCAAAAGCAGTAAGAAACGCCCACAGACAACCCACACCACACACCCACACACACGCGGTAACCGAACAGATCGGGCACAGTTGTGGCCATGCTGCACCTGCGTGCCGTGTGCCCGGTCGACCACACCGACCAGGTCCTGGCCGCGCTCAAGGAGCACCCCGGCGTCACGCACGTCGTGCTGCTCCGGGGCGCGGCCATCGACCCGGCCGGTGACGTGGTCGAGGCCGACATCGCCCGGGAGGCCACCGACGAGGTGGTCGCCGCGCTGTGCGGGCTGGGCATCGACCGCACCGGCGGCGTGACGCTGGAGCAGATCGACACCGCCCTGTCCGACGCGGCGGACCGCGCCGAGGAGGCCGCGCCGGGCGAGGCGGCGGACGCCGTGGTGTGGGAGGAGTTGATCTCCCGCACCGGCGAGGAGTCCCGGCTCAACGCCACCTTCCAGTCGTTCCTGACCATCGCGTGCCTGCTCGCGGCGGTCGGCGTGGTGACGAACTCGCCGGTCACGATCGTCGGCGCGATGGTGGTCGGCCCCGAGTTCGGGCCGCTGGCCGCGATCGCGGTCGGGTCGGTGCTGCGCCGCTGGGACCTGGTGCGCCGCGCGTCGGCGGCGCTGGCGATCGGCTTCCCGCTGGCGATGGTGATCACCTTCGCGGCGGCCGTCGTCGGCTCCTACACCGGCCTGTTCGACCGGGACATGGTGCTGGCCGCCCACCAGGTGGACTTCGTTTTCCAGGTCGGCCCGTTCTCGCTGATCGTGGCGTTGCTGGCGGGCGCGGCGGGGATGCTGTCGATGACCTCGGCGAAGTCGGCGGCCCTGGTCGGGGTGTTCATCTCGGTGACCACCGTGCCCGCCGCGGGGTACGCGGCGATCGCCGCCGTGCTGGGTGAGTGGGCCATCTGCGGGCAGTCGGTCCTCCAGTTGGCGGTCAACCTGGTGGGCATCGTGGTGGCCGCCTCGGTGGTGCTGGCGCTGCGCCGGCGACGCGGCCGGATGGCCGCCACCGGCCGGCCCCTGTCCAACGGGTAGGCGGCAGTTCCACCAGTTGGTCGGTTCCGTTATCGACAAATGGTGGTCCAACCATGCATATGAGCACTACCGTCACGGTGCCCGGACGGGTTCTGTCAGGTCGGTGGCCACCGGGGTAGGGTCGGAGGAGATGAGCGTGGAGATCACCGCCGGCCCAGCGGACGTCGACGACGCGGACCACTCCGACCTGCTCGCGGCGGTGGCCGCCGCCGAGTCCGTGCTGAGCGGGCGGTTCGGAGCGCAGGTCAGACTGGCCGACCCCGAACGCCTCGGCGGCGCGGGCCGGTCCGTCGTCGTGCGGGTGCGGGTCGCCGCGACGCCGTTCTCCCTGCCGCGCACGCTCGTGGTCAAGCGCTACCCCTCCGCCGTCGCCGACCGCGACCCGTTCGCCCACGAGGCCGTCAGCCACAAGCTGCTCACCGCGCTGCCCGGCGAGGACCGGTTGACCCCGGAGCTGGTCGCCCAGGACTCCGCCGAGCGGCTGGTGGTCCTGGAGGACCTGGGGAAGGCGCCCCGGCTGGCCGAGAAGCTGCTCGGGTCCGACGCCCGCGCCGCCGAACGCGGCCTGCTGTCGTGGGCGCACGCCATGGGTCGCCTGCACGCCACCACGGCGGGGCGGGACGCCGACTTCGACGCGTTGATGCGCCGGCAGGGCAGCCAGTGCTGCGCCGACCCGATCGCGGTGGACGTGCACGCGGCGCTGGCCGGGTTACCGACCCTGCTGGCGGAGGCCTGGGACGTCGACACGCCCGGCCCCGTGGTCGAGTTCGCCGAGCAGGCGGTGCGCGGGTTCGGCACCTCGCGCCGGCGGGCGTTCTCGCCGTCCACGTCCTGCCCGGACAACCACCTGGTGACCAGCAAGGGCGTGCGGTTCCTGGACTTCGAGGGCGGGTGCGTGCGCGACATCGTGTTCGACGCGGCGTGCCTGCGGGTGCCGTTCCCGTCCTGCTGGTGCCCGTACGGGCTGCCGGCGGGCATGTCGGAGGCCATGGTCGCGGCGTGGCGCGCCGAGGTCGGCGGCGTGTGGCCCGACCTGGACGACGACGCGATCTTCCTGCCCAAGCTGCTGGAGGCGCAGCTGCTGTGGGTGTGGCTGTCCACCTGGCGGGGACTGCCCCGGTTGGACCTGGCGCTGCCGTCGGGGCACCGGCCGCTGGACTCGCCGCCGCGCAGCACGGTGCTGGCCTCGCGGTGGGTGCGCCTGCGGGCCGACGCGCTGGCCCTGGGCGTCAAGCCGGTGGCGGCGCACGCCGAGGCCGTCGTGGACGCCCTGGTGGGCCGGTACGGGCACGCCTCGGCGGAGCTCCCGCTCTACCCGGCGTTCCGTTGAAGCTCTCGGCATTCCGTTGAAGCTCTCGGCGTTCCGTTGATGTTCCACCCGGCATTCCGCAAAAGCTCTGAGGGCTTACGGAAGCGTTCCGCCCGCTGTTCCCGCGTGGACACGTCGTTGCGCGATGGTCGTCGGGTGGCCGATGTGGTGCGCAGCCTGGTGGTCCTGGGTGACTCGACCACGGTGGGCGTCGGTGATCCGGTTCGGGGTGGGTGGCGGGGTGTCGGGCCGTTGCTGGCGGCGGCGTTCCCCGGCGCCCGGTACGTGAACCCGTCGTTCCAGGGCGCCCGGGTGGCGTCCGTCCGGTTCGAGCAGTTGCCGGTGGCGTTGCGGGCGCGGCCCGACGCGGCCGTGGTGCTGGTCGGGATGAACGACACGCTGCGGTCGGACTTCGACCCCGTCCGGGTGCACGAGGACCTCGACGCGGTCGTGGGGGAGTTGACGCGGGCCGGGGCGCGGGTGGTGACGGTCCGGTTCCACGACCACAGCCGGGTGTTCCGGTTGCCCGGACCGCTGCGGCGGGCGTTGTCGGCGCGGGTGGCCGAGTTGAACGAGGTGATCGACGCCGTGGTGCGGCGGCACGGCGTCGGCTGCGTGGACCTGGACGGGCTGGACGGCGCGTACTCGCTGGAGACGTGGGCGGTGGACCGGTTGCACCCGTCCGAGCTGGGGCACCGGAAGCTGGCCGCGGCGTTCGCGGAGCGGTTGGCGGAGCAGGGGTGCGCGGTCGGGCGGCCGGTCAGCCTGGTGTGCACGGGCGGGTTGCGGGTGACGCCGCTGCACCACGCCGCCTGGCTGGTGTTCAAGGGCGTGCCGTGGCTGTGGCGGCGGGGCAAGGACTTCCTGCCCTACGCGGCGTCGATCGTGTGGCGCTCCTGGCTCGCTCCAGAGGACCAGCCGACCACCCCAACCCGGCCGACCACCTTGACCCAGCCAACGACCCGGGCCCGGCCGACCACCCCAACCCAGCCGACGACCCCGGCCCGGGCGGCGGGAGCGGCCACCGCCCGGTCGCGGGCCACCAGCGCGCTAGCCGAGTTCGTAGACGGTGGCGCCGTCCACGGTGGTCGCTTCGAAGTTCGCCGCGACCCAGCGTGAGATGTCGTCGTCACCGCGGTCCGGGCCGACCTGCTTGCCGGCGACGAAGTAGCCGATCCGGCCCTCGGCCACGTACCGCTGGAACTCCTCCAGCGTCGGCGCGGGGTCGCCGCCGCTCCAGCCGCCGATCCCGATGACGGCCTTGCCGCTGGCCAGGGACAGGCTCGCGGCCGACTGCGCGCTCACCGTCGCCGCCGCCCACGTGCCGGTGGTGGCCCGCAACAGGTCGGCGACCTGCGACGACGTGCCCGGACCGCGCAGGCCGCCGCCCAGGTCGGAGGCGTAGTCGGCGGGACCGGACATCGGGATCGAGCCGCCGTGCGGGGTGGCCGCCGTCGCCACCCCGAACGCGGCCGACGACAGCAGCGCGGTGGCGGCGGTCAGGGCGGCGATCCGCTTGGCCCCCATGACGATCGCGGTGGTGAGCAGGACCGTCAGCACCAGGACGGTCCAGCGGATGGCGGGCTGCCAGTCGCCGAACCGCGCCAACAGGACGAACCCCCAGAACCCTGCCGCCGCCACCACGACCGCCAGCGCGATCCGGACCGGCCGGTGGGCCCGGCCCCGCCACAGCTCGCGGCCGGCGATGGCGACGACCGCGGCGACGCCCGGCGCGACGGCGACCGTGTAGTACGGGTGCGTGATGCCGCTCATGAAGCTGAACACGACCCCGTTCCCGACGATCCACAGTCCCCACAGGACCAGCGCGGCCCGGGTGCGGTCGGTGCGCGGCGCCTTGCGGGTGAACCAGAGACCGGCGGCGAGCGAGACGAGGGCGGCGGGCAGCAGCCACGAGATCTCCGCGCCCATGCTGGCCCCGAACAGCCGGCCGATGCCGGTCTCACCGCCGAAACCCAGGTTGGCGTTCGCCGCGCCGGCGATCATGCCGCGCCCGGAGCCGCCGCCGAAGATGCGGCCCAACCCGTTGTAGCCCATGGCCAGCTGCCACAGCGAGTCGTTGGTGGAGCCGCCGATGTACGGGCGCGACCCCGTCGGCCACAGCTCCACGAGCGCGATGAACCACCCCGCGGACACGGCCACGGCGACGGCGGCGCCGGCGAGGTGCAGCAAGCGCTTGCCCAGCGAGGTCGGCGCGGCGAGCAGGTAGGCGGCGGTGAAGGCGGGCAGGACCAGGAACGCCTGCCCCATCTTGGCCAGGAACGCGAACCCGACCGCCACACCCGCCAGCGCGAGCCACTTGAAGGAAGCGTTCTCCAGCGCCCGGACCGTGCAGTACGCGCCGGCCACCATGAGCAGCACCAGCAACGCGTCCGGCAGGTTGAACCGGAACATCAGCACCGCCACCGGCGTCACGGCCAGCGCCGCGCCCGCCAGCAGCCCGGCCACCGGGCCGGACGTGCGCTTCACCGTGGCGTACAACAGCCACACCGCCAGCACGCCCTCCACCGCCTGCGGCGCGAGGACGGTCCAACTGGAGAAGCCGAAGACCCGCGCGACCAGCCCGCTCACCCACAGCGACGCGGGCGGCTTGTCCACGGTGATCACGCCGCCGGCGTCCAGCCCGCCGAACAGCCACGCCGTCCAGCTCTGGCTGCCCGCCTGGGTCGCGGCGGCGTAGTACTCGTTGCCCCACCCGGAATCGGTGAGGTTCCACAGGTACAGCACCGCCGTGCCGGCCAGCAGCACGACCAGCGCCGGCGTGGTCCACCGCCGGTCGGCGCGCGGCGGGGCGGTACCGGGGGAGGGGGCGGTCAGGGTGGCGGTCATGAGGTGGACTCCTGGGGACGGTTGCGGAAGACCCAGTTGCGCAGCAACAGGAAGCGCAGGACGGTGGCGAGCAGGTTCGCGCCGACGACGGCGGCCAGCTCGGCCCCGCCACCCGGGTCGGTGACGTGGTGCAGCAGGGCCAGCGCGCCGCTGGTCAGCGCCAGGCACAGGCCGAAGACCAGCAGGCCCTCGAACTGGTGGCGGCCCGCGCCGGGCCGGCCCCGGACGCCGAAGGTGAACCGGCGGTTCGCGGCGGTGTTGGCCACGGCGGTGACCAGCAGCGCCACCAGGTTCGCGCCCTGCGCGCCGAGGCCGCCGCGCAGCAGCACGAACAGCAGCAGGTAGGCCAGGGTACTGGCGACGCCGACGGCGGCGAACCGGACCAGCTGCCGGAACAGGCCCGCGGGGACGCCCGGCGTGGCCGGTTCCAGCGGGGCGCGGCCGAGCTGGGCGCGCAGCTCGCCGACCGGGATGCGGCCGGTCAGCAGCCCGCGCCCGACCCGGGCGATGCCCTTGAGGTCCGCGACGGCGGTGGCGACGACGTCCACCCGGCTGTCCGGGTCGTCCACCCAGTCCACCGGCACCTCGTGGATGCGCGCGCCCGCCCGTTCGGCCAGCACCAGCAGCTCGGTGTCGAAGAACCAGCCGGTGTCCTCGACGTGCGGCAGCAGCCGCCGCGCCACGTCCGCCCGGATCGCCTTGAACCCGCACTGGGCGTCGGAGAACCGGGCCGCCAGCGCGCCGCGCAGGATCAGGTTGTAGCAGCGGGAGATGATCTCGCGCTTGGGGCCGCGCACGACCCGCGCGCCGCGCGCGAGCCGGGTGCCGATCGCGATGTCGGAGTGCCCGGAGATCAGCGGCGCGACCAGCGGGGCCAGCGCGGCGAGGTCCGTGGACAGGTCGACGTCCATGTAGGCGAGCACGGCGGCGTCCGACGCCGACCACACCGCGTTGAGCGCCCGGCCCCGGCCCTTCTGCTCCAGGTGGACGGCCTCGACCTGCTCGATCTCCGCCGCGAGCGCGTCGGCGACCCCGCGGGTGCCGTCCGTGCTGGCGTTGTTGGCGATGGTGATGCGGAACCGGTACGGGAAGGTCTGGGTGAGGTCCGCGTGCAGCTTGCGCACGCACGGGGCGAGGTCGCGTTCTTCGTTGTGCACGGGGACCACCACGTCGAGCACGGGGGTCGTCGTGAGCGTCGCGAGTGTCATGGCCCCACCCTCGGGCGCGGTGCTGGGTGGTTCGTGTGTCATCCCTGTGCCCCCGCTGTGAGGTCGTAGACGGTGACGTCGTCGACCGTGGTGGCTTGGAAGGTCGCCTCGACCCACTCGGCGATGCGCTCGGAGGCGTCGCTGCCGGTCTCGGCGGGCATCCCCGCGCCGCCGAGGAAGTAGTGGACCCGTCCACTGTGGACCAGTTGTTGGAACTGCTCCAGCGTCGGCGCCGGGTCGGTGCCGTTGAACCCGCCGACCGCCATCACCGGCACGCCGCTGCCCAGCTGGAAGCCCGCCGCGTTGTTCGACCCGACCGCAGCCGCCGCCCAGGTGTACCGGCCGCTGTTGCCGCGCAGCAGTTCCACCAGGTTCGGTCCGGGCGTGGGAGCGCTGAGCAACGTGCCCATGCCGCCGGGGGTGGGGCCGCCGCCGTTGAACATGACCACCCCGCCGCCGCGGCCGTCGGCCGGTCCGGCGCTGGGGATCGCGCCGGAGTGCGGCGTCGCGGCCGTCGCCACCGAGTACGCGCCCGGCCCGAGCAACGCCGCCACCACCGCGACCGGCGCCACCAGCGCCGGCGGCGCGGCGGCGGACAGGAACAACCCGACCGCGCCCAGCAGGCCGAGCACGAGCACGACCGTGGCCAGGGCGGGCGACCAGCCCAGCAACAGCAGGTAGCACTGGAGGGCCGTGACCGCCAAGGCTCCCGACAGTGCCGCCGCCGCAACGGGTTCGTGCCGCCGGCGCCAGAGCACCACCGCGCCGGTGCCGATGATCGCGCCGATCGCCGGGGCCAGCGCGACCGTGTAGTAGGCGTGGATGATCCCGTTCATGAAGCTGAACACCGCCGCCGTGACGACGAGCCAGCCGCCCCACAGCCCGAGCCCGACGCGTTCCCGCCGCCGTCCCGCCCACAGCCCGGCGACGAGCAGCACCAGCGCGGTGGGCAGCAGCCAGGCGATCTGACCGCCCATCTCCGCGCCCAGCAGGCGGCTCCACCCGGTGGACCCCCACCCGCGCCCGCCGCCGACGCTGCCGATCTCCTCACCGGTCAGGCGGCCGAGACCGTTGTAGCCGAGGGTCAGTTCGAGCACGCTGTCGTGCTGCGACCCCCCGATGTAGGGCCGGTCGGGGACCAGCTCGACCGCCGCCACCCACCAGCCGCCCGCGACCACCACGGCCGCCGCCGCGCCGAGCAGGTGCACGGCCTTGCGCCCCCACCCGGCGGGCGCGGCGAGCAGGTAGACCAGCCCGAACGCCGGGAGCACCAGGAACGCCTGCAACATCTTGGTGAGGAACCCGAACCCGACCGCCACGCCGGCCAGCGCCAGCCACCGCCAGGACGCCGTCTCCGTCGCCCGCACCGCGCAGTACGCGCCGGCGACCAGCAGCAGCACCAGCAGGGCGTCGGGGTTGTTGAACCGGAACATCAACACGGCGACCGGCGTCAACGCCAGCACCGCGCCCGCGACCAGGCCGGCCGCCTCCCCGGCCGTGCGCTTCACGGTGGCGTGCAACAACCACACGCCGGCCACGCCCATCAAGGCTTGCGGCACCAGGATGCTCCAGGCGTTCACCCCGAAGAGCCGGGCGGAAAGACCCATGACCCACACCGAGGCCGGCGTCTTGTCCACCGTGATCGACCCGGCGGGGTCGGTGGCCCCGAAGAACCACGCCCGCCAGCTCTCCGCACCGGCCTGGGCGGCGGCCGAGTAGTAGGCGTTCGCCCAGCCGGAGTCGCCGAGCCGCCACAGGTACAGGACGGCCGTTCCGGCCAGCAACAGCAACAGGGGAAGTCGCGCTCGCATACGGCGACCCTGCCCACGAACCCTGGGCACCCCATGTGCCGATCCTGTGAACCGGCTGTGCACCAAGGGGTGCCGGGTCAGCGGGGCAGGAGCACCGTGAAGCGGGTCCGGCCGGGCCGGGAGTCCACCGCCACCTCGCCCTGGTGGGCGGCCACCACCGCGGCGACGATGGACAGGCCGAGGCCGGTGCTGCCGGCCGCCCTCGACCGGGACGTGTCACCGCGGGCGAAGCGTTCGAAGACCTCCGGCTGCAACTGCGCCGGGATGCCGGGACCGTCGTCGGTGACCCTCAGGGAAGCGCGCGAACCCCGCACCGACAGGGCCGTGGTCACGGTGGTGCCGGGCGGGGTGTGGGTCCGGGCGTTGGACAGCAGGTTGACCAGGACCTGCTGGAGCTTGTGCTCGTCACCCCGCACGACCACCGGCGACGCGGGCAGTTCCAGGCGCCAGTCGTGGTCCGGGCCGGCGATGCGGGCGTCGCTCACCGCGTCCACCACCACCCGCGACAGGTCCACCCGCTCCCGCGCCAGGGGACGCCCGGCGTCCAAGCGCGCCAACAGGAGCAGGTCCTCCACCAACGACGTCATCCGCACGGCCTCGGACTCCACCCGCCGCATGGCGTGCGCGACCTGCTCGGGCACCTCGTCGGGCGACCGGCGGGTCAGCTCCGCGTAGCCCCGGATCGCGGCCAGCGGCGTGCGCAGCTCGTGGCTCGCGTCCGCGACGAACTGCCGCACCCGGGTCTCGCTCTCGTGCCGTGCTTCCAAGGCGCTGCCCACGTGCCCCAGCATCTTGTTCAGCGCCAGCCCCACCTGGCCGACCTCGGTGTGCGGGTCGGCGTCCTCCTCCGGCACGCGTTCGGCGAGCGCCACCTTCCCCTCGTGCAACGGCAACTCCGCCACCCTCGACGCGGTCGCCGCCACGCGTTCCAAGGGCCGCAACGTCTTCCGGATGATCAGCGCGCCGGCGATGCTCACCGCCACCAGACCCGCCAGCGCCACCCCGCCCAGGATCAGGCCCATCTGGAAGACGATGTCGTCCACCTGCGCCATGGGCAGCGCCGTGACGATCTTCGCCCCGTCCCGCGCCCGGAACGACAGCACGCGGTAGTCCCCCGACTCGCCCAGCGCCGTCGTGCGCGGCTGGGCGTCGGCGGGCACGGCCAGCAGGGCGTCCTGCTCGTCGGTCGGCAGGTTCTCGGTCTCCCGGCCCAGCAACCGGTCGGCGTCCTGGACCAGGTCGCCGTAGGTGATCAGGACGACCGTGCCCTGCCCGAAACCCGGCCCGTCCAGGGGGTTCTTCGGCGGACCGGGCAGCGGGCCCGGCACGGGGAGCCCGTGCACCCGCTCCACCCGGCCGGCCGCGTCGCGCAGGTCGTCGTCCAGCTTGCCGATCAGGAAGTCCCGCAACGCGAACCCCGTCACCAGGCCGATCCCGGCGCACACGACCGCGATCAGCACCACCTGCTCCACGATGAGCCGGGTGCGCAGCGGCCACCGCTCAGGGTGCAGGCTTGAGGACATACCCCGCGCCCCGCATCGTGTGGATCATCGGGGCGCGCCCGGCGTCGATCTTCTTGCGCAGGTACGAGATGTAGAGCTCCACGATGTTGGCCTGCCCGCCGAAGTCGTAGCTCCACACCCGGTCGAGGATCTGCGCCTTGCTCAGCACGCGCTTCGGGTTGCGCATCAGGAACCGCAGCAGCTCGAACTCGGTCGCGGTCAGCTCGACGGCCCGCCCGCCCCGGCGCACCTCGCGGGTCTCCTCGTCCAGCACCAGGTCGCCCACGACCAGCTCCGTCCCGGCCGACGCCGCCGCGATCCCGGTCCGGCGCAGCAGCCCGCGCAGCCGCAGCACGACCTCCTCCAGGCTGAACGGCTTGGTCACGTAGTCGTCGCCGCCCGCCGTGAGGCCCGCGATCCGGTCCTCGACGGCGTCCTTCGCGGTCAGGAACAGCACCGGCAGGGCGGGCGCGTCCGCGCGCAGCCGGCGCAGCACCTCCAGCCCGTCGAAGTCGGGCAGCATCACGTCCAGCACGACCACGTCCGGCCGGAACTCGCGGGCCACCCGCACCGCCGCGGTCCCGTCCAGCGCGGTGCGGACCTCCCACTTCTCCATGCGCAGCGCCATCGACATCAGCTCGGCCAACGTCGACTCGTCGTCGACCACCAGCACCCGCACCGGGCTGCCGTCCGGTCGACGGATCTCGGGGGAAGTCACCGCACGCATGGTCCGATCGTCCGCCGGGTGGTTGAGCCCACCCTGTGCCGACCCTGTGTACCACCTGTGAACCGCCGCCGCACAAGCCGCCGCCGCGCCGCACAGGGTCGCCGCCGCACAAGCCGCTGCCGCACAAGCCGCCCTCGCGCAAGCCACAGCCGACACCCAACGCGCGCACAGCCCACGCACAGGCTCCGCCGACACGGTGGGCGCCATGACTACCGAAACCGAGAACCCGACCTGGGGCGAGGACCCGCCGCCCCGGGCCGATGCTCCCGGACCGCGCTGGTCCGGCCGCAAGACCCTGGTCGCGGTCGCGATCGCCGTCGGCATCGCCGCCGTGGGCGGAGGGGTCATCTACGCGGCGAGCAACTCCGAGGCGGCCCAGATGATGGGCGGGCCGCGCGGCTACGGCGGTCCCGGCGGCGGGCTGCGGATCATGGGCGGGCCCGGCCCGTTCGGTGACACCGCGCACGGCGAGTTCCAGTCCGGCGAGATCACCGCGGTCGCCGACGGTTCCGTCACGGTCAAGAGCGCCGACGGGTTCAGCCGGACCTACGAGCTGGACGACAAGACCGAGGTCAGCGGGGCCAAGGGGGACACCGGGAGCCTCGCCGCCGGCGACAAGGTGATGGTGGTCGCCCAGGACGGGGTGGCCAAGTCGATCATGACGGGCGACTTCCAGGCCGACGCCGGCAGGCGCGCGGGCACGCCGGGACAGCCGGGTCAGCGGCCGGGCGACGGGCAGCAGGCGCCGCCGACCCGGTAGAACTGTCAGGCATGAAGCGACTGGCGCTCTCGGCACTCGTGGCACTGGGCCTGCTCGCCGCCGCACCCGCGGCGTGGGCGCACACCGAACTGATCGGCAGCGACCCGGCCAACGGGGCGAGCCTGCCCCAACCGCCGACCCGGTTGACGCTGACGTTCAGCGAGCCGGTGCCGGCCGAGAGCGCCACCGTCACCGTGACCGCGCCCGACGGCACCGCGTGGACCGTGGGGGAGGTGTCCGCGTCCGGCGCGACGCTGGCCGTGCCGGTGACGCCGGGCGCGTCGCCCGCCGGGCAGTACGTGGTGAGCTGGCAGGTGGAGAGCCTCGACGGCGACTTCGTCAGCGGCAAGACCACGTTCACGCTGGCCGGCGCGCCGCCCGCGCCGCCCGCGGTGACGACCTCCGCCGCGCCGGCGACCTCCGCGCCGCCCGCCGCCACCTCGTCGTCGGTCACGCCGACCGGGACGGCCGGCCCGGTGGCCACCACGTCGTCGACGGCCGGAGCCGTGCCCGCCGAGGAGGGCGGGTTCCCGGTCTGGGGGTGGGTCGTCGGCGCGCTGGTGGTCGTCGCGGCCGGGGTGGCGTTGGCGCTGCGGCTGCGGGGCCGGTCGGGGTGAACCTGCCCGACCTCGTCCGACCCGGCCTGGACGTGCTGTTCTGCGGGATCAACCCGGGCCTGCTGTCGGCCGCGACGGGCCACCACTTCGCGCGCCCCGGCAACCGCTTCTGGCCGGCGCTGCACCTGTCCGGCTTCACGCCGCGCCGGTTGTCGCCGGCCGAGCAGGAGGAGCTGCTGGAGTTCGGCCTGGGCATCACGAACCTGTCCGACCGGCCGACGGCCAAGGCCGACGAGCTGACCGCCGAGGAGCTGCGGGCGGGCGGGGTCCGGCTGACGTCGTTGGCGGCCGAGCACGCGCCCCGGGTGGTGGCGGTCGTGGGGATCACCGCGTACCGGACGGCGTTCGGCCGGCCCCGGGCCGTCGTCGGGCCGCAGCCGGAGCCGATCGCGTCGTCGCGGCTGTGGGTGCTGCCGAACCCTTCGGGGTTGAACGCGCACTACCGGTTGGACGACCTGGCGGAGGTGTTCCGGCGGTTGCGGTCAGAGGTTGCGGAGGCCGTGTAGGACGCGTTGCATCAGCGCGAGGTCGGGGCCCGCGGCGGCGTTGACGGACGTCACGGCCACGACCCCCATGTCGATCAGGTCGCCGAGCAGGACGCGGACGACGCCGAGCGGCAGGGTGAGCAGGGCGGAGACCTCCGCGACCGACCGGGTGGCGGCGCACAGCTCGACGATGGCGCGTTGCTCGGGGGTGGTGTCGCGCACGGCCTTGGCGATGCCGTGCTCTTCGAGGGAGACCAGGGTCTCGATGCGCAGGTCGTGCTGGGAGGAGGTGCGACCGCGGGTCCAGGCGTAGGGGCGGACGAGCGGCCCGCTCCACTCGAGCGCGGGGACCTCTTCGTCCTCGAAGTGCCCGGTGAACGGCGCGGTCTGTGCCGGCTCGTGCGGCTCCTCCGGCCGCTCGGGCGCGGTCGGCTCCTCCGGCTGCTCGGGCTCGGTCGGCTCCTCTTCGAGGCTGCGGCGCAGGGCGGCCGACCCGAACCGCGCCCCGGTGGCCCCGACCTCCCCGCGCGGGGACCGGCGCTTCCGGGGCGGCGGTGGCGCTTCGACCGGCTGTTCCTCCAGGCTCCGACGCAGGGCGGGCGACCCGAACCGGGCCCCGGTCGTGCCCACTTCACCGCGCGGGGACCGGCGGCGCCCGGGGGCCGCGTCGGGGGAGTCAGAGCCGGCGGTGCTCACACCTCGGGAACCGTAGACCTCCGGGCGGCCGGCTCGTGTCGGCCGTGTTTCAACCTCGTGCAGACCTGGTTACCGGATGCACGTGCAGCCGGCGGTGACGGGTTGGGCGATGATGGCACGATGCGCATCCGCGAGGTGGAGATCTCCGACGACATGATCAGGCTGGGGCAGTTCCTGAAGCTGGCGGGCCTGGCGGAGAACGGCGCGCACGCGCGGGAGTTGGTGGAGGACGGCGAGGTCACGGTCAACGGCCGCGTCGAGGTCCAGCGGGGCAAGCAACTGCACGGCGGCGACGTGGTGGCGGTCGGCCCGGACAAGGTCCGCCTGGTCGCCAACGCCTGAACGGCCCACACGCGGTTCCGCCGCACCGGGCACCGGCCCGCCCCGCCGCTGCGCCCGCGCGCCCGTCCCGTTGCCGCGTCCGTTCCGTTGCCGCGTCCACCGCGCGGTGCGCTTGCGTCCAGTGCCGGCCTCCGGCCCCCGTCTCCATCGTCCCACCGGGGTACGACAAAGACGGCTCGTCAGGCCGGTGGCGTGCCCTGGACCCGGTACGCCCACTCCTCGTGCCAGCAGTGCGGGTACACGCCGCGCTGGAAGTACGCCGTCACGCTGTCGATCGGGGCCCTCCGCCGGTCGTGGTACAGCAGCCAGTACGGCAGGACCGTGGCCAGCACCCAGTTCGCCGCCACCAGCGGCAGGTACAGCGGGCCGAAGAGGCGGGCTTGCAGGACGTGCACCGCCTCGTGCTCGTCCACCCCGAGCGCCACGCCCGCCTGGACCGGGCCGACGGTGGTGGCGAAGCCCCTGATCACGCCCTCGCGCAGGCCCAGGACACCGCGGTGCCGGCTGAACTCGTAGTCGATCTCGTTGCCCCTGGCCAGCGCGTAGACCAGGAACACCACGCCGGCCGCCGTGTTCGGCAGGCTCCACGTGAAGTCGATCACGGCCGCCAGCCGGCCGCGCGCCGACCGCGGGTACAGCCGGGCGCGCCACGCCCAGCCGGCGTGCAGCGCCCCGAGCGCCGCGCCGGCCGCCAACGCGACTTCCACGTCCCACATTGTGGCGCGCCCGGTGAAGTGGGTCACGCCCGTTCGCCGGCCGGCCGTTGAATTTCCCGACGGCCCGTGACGGGAAGTGGCCGGGCCGTTGCGCCGAATAGCTGCTTCCGGTCTGTGAATGGGTGACCGCGTGCCGCCACCGGACAGCCCAGGACGGTTGGGGTCTTTCGACCCTTTTTGGACTGTTCGCGCCGTGCTTCGACCGAAGTCGAAAAGGTCCTGTAACGCGCGCCGCCCCGCGATCGATGGATGTGCCCGCGCGTGCGCGCGACCTGGGGAGACCGGCACGTCCACCGCACCACCGGCCACAGTGGACCTATTTCCGGGAGCGCTCGCAGGCTTTCCGCAACGAAGCGGTGGTGACCCGTCGTCACCTCGCGGACCCGTCGCGTGCCCGGTCCCGGGGGAGTGCGCCGGAATCCGTCGCAACTGCGTGTGTAACGCGCCGGCCCGGTTCAGCGAATGACGGTTTGCCGAGACGCGGAAAGCGCCGGAGGCACATTTGCGAACACACCACACGCGGGTTCGTCGGGGATGCCCTGCGATGTTGCACGTCCGAACCGGCCCAACCGGGGAGCGAGAGCGATGAGAGAGCAGGTCAGATCCACGCGCCGCAGACCGGCGGCGGATCCGGCGACCAACCGCACGACCCACCCGACGGTCGGCAGCTGGGAGCCCGCGTACCGGTACGGCGTGATCGCCGCCGACACCGTCTGCACCGTCCTGGTCGTGGTGCTGGCGGGTCTGCTGCTGTCGGCGAACTCGTTCGGCCCACTCCCGCTGCTGGCCCTGGAAGCGGTGACCGTCGCCGTCGTCCTGGGCTCGCTCTACCTCAACCGCGTCTGGAACGCGTCGGTGCTCGGCCAGGGCGCCGAGGAGTTCCGCCGGCTCGGCCGCGGCCTGTTCGCCTCGGTCGTCGCACTGGGCCTGGGCGCGCTGGCCGCCGGGCTGCCGCAGGCGCGGCTGTGGGTGTTCGTGGTCGGCCCGGCCATCGCGCTGGTCGCCTTCCCCACCCGCTACCTGCTGCGCCGCCCGCTGCACCGCGCCCGCGGCGAGGGCAGGTGCCTGCTGCCGGTGCTCGCCGCCGGCAACGTCGACACCGTCAAGGACCTGATCAGCCGCACCCGGCGCGCCCCGCACCTGGGGTGGCGCGTGGACGCGGTGTGCACTGTGGACGGTCGCGTCGACCTGGGCGCCGAGTTGGACGGCATCGCCGTCGTCGGCCGGTTCGCCGAGGTCGCCGAGCAGGTGCGGCGCGGGGGTTACCGGATCGTCGCGGTCACCCCGGACGCCTACTGGACGCCGCGGCGGCTCCAGCAACTGGCCTGGGACCTGGAGGGCACCGGCACCGAGATGGTCGTCGCCCCCGCCCTGATGGACTTCGCCGGGCCCCGGCTGCACGTCACCGGCGTGCTGGGCATGCCGCTGCTGCGGGTCAGCGAACCGTCGTTCACCGGCTTCCGCCGCGTGGTCAAGGCGACCGTGGACCGGGTCGGGTCGCTCGTCCTGCTCGTCCTGTTCGCCCCGGTCCTGCTGGCCTGCGCGGTCGCGGTCATGGTCGACACCCGCGGTCCGGTGCTCTACAAGCAGCGCCGCGTCGGCAAGGACGGCGCGCACTTCACCATCATCAAGTTCCGGACGATGGTCACCAACGCCGACGCGCTGCGCGACCAGCTGCAACAGGTCAACGAGGGCGCGGGCGTGCTGTTCAAGATGCGCCGCGACCCCCGGGTCACCACCGTCGGCCGGTTCCTGCGCCGCTACTCCCTCGACGAGCTGCCCCAGCTGTTCAACGTGCTGGCGGGCTCGATGTCGCTGGTCGGGCCGCGCCCGCCGCTGCCGGAGGAGAGCGCGAAGTACGGGCCCGCGATGCGGCGGCGCCTGCTGGTCAAGCCGGGTCTGACCGGCCTGTGGCAGGTCTCCGGCCGCAGCGACCTGAGCTGGGACGAGTCCGTCCGGCTCGACCTGCGCTACGTCGAGGACTGGTCGCTCGCCCTCGACGCGCTGATCCTGTGGAAGACCTTCCGGGCCGTCTTCGGCGGCCACGGGGCCTACTGATGAACCGCCGACGTACGTCTCCCAGCGGAGGCGGCGACAAGGAGTTGGAGATGGACCAGCCGATCGGCATCGCCGTCATCGGCGCCGGGTACTGGGGGCCGAACCTCGTGCGCAACGCCCAGGCCACCCCCGGGCTGAAGCTGCGGTACCTGTGCGACCTGGACACCGAGCGGGCCCGCCGCGTGCTCGGCGACTACTCGACGGTGCGGGTGTCCGGCTCCCTGGACGACGTGCTGGCCGACCCGGCGGTGGACGCGGTGGCCATCGCCACCCCCGCCGCCACCCACCTGCCGGTCGCGCTGGCCGCGCTGCGGGCGGGCAAGCACGTGCTGGTGGAGAAGCCCCTCGCCGCCGGGTACGCCGCCGGGCTGGAGCTGGTCGAGGAGGCGGAGGCCCGCGGCCTGACCCTCATGCTCGACCACACCTTCGTCTACACGCCGACCGTGCAGCACCTGCGGCACCTGGTGCGCAGCGGCGAGATCGGCACCGTCCAGTACCTGGACTCGGTGCGGGTCAACCTGGGCCTCGTGCAGCCGGACGTGGACGTGTTCTGGGACCTCGCCCCGCACGACCTGTCGATCTTCGACGCGGTCCTGCCCGACGGCGTCGCCGTCCGCCGCGTCTCGGCGCACGGCTCGGACCCGATCGGCGCCGGCCGCGCGTGCGTCGGCCACCTCACCCTCGAACTGACCGACGGCGTGATGGCCCACGTGCACGTGAACTGGCTGTCCCCGACCAAGATCCGCACCATGATCGTGGGCGGCTCGCGCCGCACGGTGGTCTGGGACGACCTGAACGTGGTGCAGCGGATCTCGGTGCACGACCGGGGCGCGGACGTCATCGAGGGTGACGAGGAGCGGACCCAGGCCATCATCTCCTACCGGCGCGGGGACACCGTCGCGCCCGCCCTGCCCGAGCGGGAGGCGCTGCGCGGCGTCATGGCGGAGTTCGCCGCGGCGATCACCGAGAAGCGCGCGCCGCTGACCGACGGCTGGTCGGGCCTGCGGGTGCTCGCGATCCTGGAAGCGGCGTCGGCGAGCCTGGCCGCCGGCGGCGAGTTCGTCACGGTGCGGGACGTCCGTCCCGCGGAACTGGAAGAGGCGGTTGCATGACTGGGGTAGCGGCCCCGAAGCAGGGCATGGACATGACGGTGACACCCACCGAGCTAGAGGGCGTCTTCGTCATCCAGCCCGAGTGGTTCGAGGACGAGCGGGGGTTCTTCTTCGAGTCCTACAGCAAGCGCCGCTGGGAGCAGCACGGCCTGTCGCTGGACTTCGTGCAGGACAACCACTCCCGCTCCAGCAAGGGCGTCCTGCGCGGGTTCCACTTCCAGAACGCCCTGGCCCCGCAGCACCGCCTGGTCCGCTGCACGGTCGGCGCGATCTTCGACGTCGTGGTGGACCTGCGGGTCGGCTCGCCGACGTTCGGCAAGTGGTACGGCATCGAGCTGACCGCCCAGAACCGCACCCAGCTGCTGATCGGGCCGGAGTTCGCGCACGGCTTCGCGGTGCTCTCGGACGTGGCCGAGGTGCAGTACAAGACCACCGGCTTCCACAACCCGCTGGCCGAGGGCCTGCTGGCCTGGGACGACCCGGACGTCGGCGTGGCCTGGCCGATCACCGACCCGATCCTGTCGGCCAAGGACAGCACCAACCCGTCGCTGGCCCGGTACCTGGAGAACCCGGCCTTCACCTTTGGAGCCCAGGCGTGAACCTGCGTGACGCACGTGTCCTGATCACCGGCGGGGCGGGCCTGATCGGCTCGACCATCGCCGACCACCTGCTCGACGAGGGCGTCGCCGAGATCGTCGTGCTGGACAACCTGGTGCGCGGCCGGCTGGAGAACCTCGCCGGCCCCATCAAGGCGGGCGCGGTGAAGTTCGTGGAAGGCGACCTGCGCGACCTCGACGCCGTGCGGTCCACCATGGACGGCGTCGACCTGGTGTTCCACCAGGCCGCCATCCGCATCACGCAGTGCGCGGAAGAGCCCCGGCTGGCGCACGACGTGCTGGCGACCGGCACGTTCAACGTGCTGGAGGCCGCCGTGCAGGCGAACGTGACCAAGGTCGTCGCCGCGTCCTCGGCGTCGGTCTACGGCTTGGCGGAGGTGTTCCCCACCGAGGAGAACCACCACGCCTACGCCAACCGCACCCTCTACGGCGCGGCGAAGGTCTACAACGAGGGCCTGCTGCGCAGCTTCAACGAGATGTACGGCCTGGACTACGTGGCCCTGCGCTACTTCAACGTCTACGGGCCGCGCATGGACGTCTTCGGCGTCTACACCGAGGTCCTGGTCCGCTGGATGGAGCGCATCGCCGCCGGCACCCCGCCGCTGATCCTGGGCGACGGCAGCCAGACCATGGACTTCGTCTACAGCACCGACATCGCGCGCGCCAACGTGCTGGCGGCCAAGAGCGACGTCTCCGACGAGGTGTTCAACGTGGCCTCCGGCGTGGAGACCAGCCTCGCCCAGCTCGCCGACGCGTTGCTGGAGGTCATGGGCCGCACCGACCTGCGCCCCGAGCACGGCCCCGAGCGCAAGGTCAACGCCGTGCCGCGCCGGCTCGCGAGCACCGAGGCCGCCCGCGAGAAGCTCGGCTTCGAGGCGAGCGTGTCGCTGCACGACGGACTGCGCGACCTCGTGTCGTGGTGGCAGAACGAACTCCAGGGAGCGAAGGCATGATCCCCATCACCCGCCTGTACGTCGGCCAGGAAGAGGCCGACGCCGCCGCGGAAGCGGTGCTGTCCGGGTGGCTGTCGGTCGGCCCGCGCGCGGCGAAGTTCGAGGAGCTGGTGGCCGAGCAGGTCGGCGCGAAGCACGCGGTGGCCGTCAACAGCGCGACCACCGGCCTGCACCTCGCGCTGGCGGCGCTGGGCATCGGCCCCGGCGACGAGGTGATCTGCCCGTCGTTCACGTTCATCGCGACGCCGAACTCCATCCGCTACACCGGCGCCACGCCGGTGTTCGCCGACATCGACGAGCGCACCTACAACATCGACCCCGCGCACGTCGAGACGCTGATCACGCCGCGCACCAAGGCGATCATGCCCGCGAGCCAGATCGGCCTGCCCGCGGACCTGCACGCCCTCAAGGCGATCGCGCGCAAGCACGGCCTGCACCTGGTCGAGGACGCCGCGCCGGCCTACGGCGCGACCATCGACGGTGTCCGCCTGGGCACCATCAGCGACATCACCGTGTTCTCCTTCGACGCCCGCAAGATCCTCACCACCGGCGAGGGCGGCGTGGTGACCACGGACGACGCCGAGGTGGCGGCGAAGCTCAAGGCGTTGCGCGCGCACGCGGCCTCGATCTCCACGCTGGCCCGGCACACGTCCACCGCGGTGATCGCGGAGAGCTACGACGAGGTCGGCTTCAACTACAAGATGACCGACATCCAGGCCGCGGTCGGCGTGGTGCAGCTGGGCAAGCTGGACCACGTGGTGAAGGTGCGCCGCGCCCTGGCCGCCCGCTACGACGAGCTGCTGGCGGGCAACGGCTCCCTGGTCCTGCCCTACGAACCGGCGGGCTTCGGGCACGTCTACCAGTCGTACCTGGTGCGGCTGAAGCACCACACCCGCATCGACGTCATGAACGCGATGGCCCAGCGCGGTGTCGCGACCAGGCGCATCACCGCGTGCCACCTCGAACCCGTCTACCACGCCGGCGACGCGACCCCGTCGCTCCCGGTGACGGAAAGGGTCGCGGCGGACCACATCCTGCTGCCGCACTTCGTCGGGCTGACCGACGAGGAGCAGGACGAGGTCGTCGCCGCGTTGAACGCCGCCACCGCCTAGCGCGGAGCGGACGTTCGCGGAACCCGGTGGTCGGGGGCAGGGCCCGGCCACCGGGTACCGCCATGTCTCGACTGACTACGCACAGTGACTACGGGTTCCGACTGCGCGATGTCATCCAATTGAGATCTCCACTGTAGTAACAGGTTCACTGTGAATGGCGACCTTCGGAGCAACAAGGTTGCACTACGGGGAGTAGTGACTGCCGCACTACGGAGTGCGTTCGAGGAGTTGAGTGCTCGATGGCGTCGCCGGTGAGACGTCTTGTCAGGACCCTGTGTGCTGTGCTCATGGTGACCGGTTGTGTCACCCCCCTTGTCCTCCTCAACGCCACAGTGGCCAACGCCGCGCCCTGTGACGTCCCGGTGGTCAACAAAGTCGCGTGCGAGAACACCAAACCCGGCACGCCGGACTGGCAGGTGACCTCCCGGGACGACTCGATCCTGGGCTACACCACCGACATCAGCACCACGCCGGGCGGCCAGGTCGCGTTCAAGATGCTGACCAACGCCTCCTCGTACACCATCGACATCTTCCGGCTCGGCTGGTACGGCGGTGTCGGCGCGCGGCAGATCGGCTCGGTCTCGCGCAACACCCCGCAGAACCAGCCGCCGTGCCTGCGCGACACCCCCAGCGCGCTCATCGACTGCGGCAACTGGGCCGTCTCGGTCACCTGGAACGTCCCCGCCGACGCGGTGTCGGGCATCTACTACGCCCGCGTCACGCGCAACGACAACCAGCTGAAGAACGAGATCGCGTTCGTCGTGCGCGACGACACCAGCACGTCGAAGATCCTGTTCCAGACCTCGGACTCCACCTGGGTGGCCTACAACCGCTACGGCGGCAACTCGCTGTACTTCGGCGACGGCCCCGGCCAGGGCGGCCAGGCCTACAAGGTCAGCTACAACCGCCCGTACACCGGCGGCGACGGCGACGAGAACTTCATCTTCAACGCCGAGTACCCGATGCTGCGCTTCCTGGAGCGCAACGGCTACGACCTGAGCTACACCACCGACGTCGACAGCGCGCGCCGCGGCCACCTCATCAAGAACCACAAGGTGTTCATGGCCGTCGGCCACGACGAGTACTGGTCCAACGAGCAGCGCGCCAACGTCGAGGCCGCCCGGGACGCGGGCGTGCACCTGGCGTTCCTCACCGGCAACGAGATCTTCTGGAAGACCCGCTGGGAGAAGAGCATCGACTCCTCCCAGACCGACTGGCGCACCGTCGCGTGCTACAAGGAGACCAAGGGCACCCAGAACGACGGCCTCAACGACTGGACCGGCACCTGGCGCGACCCGCGCTACAGCCCGCCGCAGGACGGCGGCCGGCCGGAGAACGCGTTGCTGGGCAACATCTTCACCGTCAACGGCCGCCGCGACGACTCCTTGCAGGTCCCGGCCGAGTACGGCCGGATGCGGCTGTGGCGGCACACCTCGTTGCAGAACATGAGCAGCGGCACCACCTACACGTTCCAGCCGGGCACGCTGGGCTACGAGTGGAACACGGTCGAGGACAACGGCTACCAGCCTCCGGGCGTCGGCCAGTTCTCCCGCACCACGGTCGCGATGCTCGACGGCCCGTACGTGTTGCAGAACCACGGCGACTACTACACGCCCGACACCAAGACCCACGCCATCACCTACTACAAGCACTCCTCCGGCGCGCTGGTGTTCGGCGCGGGCACGGTGCAGTGGGCGTGGGGCGTGGACGACGAGCACGCGTTCCTCACCAACACGCCGACCTCCGACATCCGGATGCAGCAGGCGACGGTGAACTTCCTGGCCGACATGGGCGTGCAGGCCACGACCCTGATGCCGGGCCTGGTGCAGGCGACCGCCTCCACCGACACCGCCCCGCCGGTCGTCACCTACACCACCGTCCCGCCGACGTCCACGGTCGGCCAGCCGTACACGTTCGCCGGCACCGTCACCGACGCCGCCGGCCGCGTCACCGGCGTCGAGGTCTCCACCGACGGCGGCGTGCGCTGGCACCCGGCGACCTGGCAGGCCGGGCAGACCGCCTGGACCCACACCTACACCCCGTCCGCGTCCGGCCCGGCCCAGCTGCGGGTCCGCGCGGTGGACGACTCGCTGAACCTGTCCTCGCCCGCCACGGCCTCGCCCGGCGTCAACGCCCGGACCTGCCCGTGCGGCCTGTGGACGAACAACGACACCCCGAAGACGCCGGACATCCTCGACGGCTCCGCCCTGGAGCTGGGCGTCAAGTGGCGCGCCAACACCGACGGCTACGTCCGCGGCGTCAAGTTCTACAAGGGGCCGAACAACACCGGCACGCACACCGGCACCCTGTGGACCGCCACCGGTCAGCAGCTCGCGACCGGCACGTTCGTCAACGAGACGGCGTCGGGCTGGCAGACGTTGCTGTTCCCGGTGCCCGTGGCGGTCACCGGCAACACCACCTACGTCGTGTCCTACCTGTCGCCGACCGGGCACTTCTCGGTGGACACCGAGTACTTCAGCCGCTCCTCGCGCTACCTGGAGCCGCTGACCGCGCCGCAGACCGGCGGCGTGTCCGGCGCGAACGGCGTGTTCCGCTCCGGGCCGGGCTTCCCGGACCGCAGCTCGCAGGACAGCAACTACTGGGTGGACGTGGTGTGGGCGCCGGACCCCGGCCCCGACACCCGCGCGCCCGAACTGGTCGGCACCAACCCGCTGTCCAGCGCGAACAGCGTCACCCTCAACCCGACGCTGACCGCGACCTACGACGAGGCGGTCAACCCGAGCACGCTCCAGTTCACCCTGACCGGCCCCGGCGGCGCGGTCGCCGGCACGTCCTCGGTCACCGGCCACGGCAAGACCGCCCAGTTCACCCCGAACGCGGCCCTGGCCACCGGCACCACCTACACCGCCTCGGTGAAGGTCAAGGACGCCGCGGGCAACGAGACCGTGCAGCACAACTGGTCCTTCACCACCGGCTACAACCGGCCCGCCACGTGCCCGTGCACGGTGTGGGACGACTTCGCCGCACCCGCCACCAACAGCGCCGACGACAACAACCCCGTCGAGCTGGGCGTGAAGGTCCGGTTCAACGGCAAGGGCGAGGTGCTGGGCGTCCGCTTCTACAAGGGCGCGGGCAACACCGGCACCCACAAGGGCTCGCTGTGGTCCTCCACCGGTCTGCTGCTGGCCACCGGCACGTTCAGCAACGAGACCTCCTCGGGCTGGCAGACGCTCAACTTCAGCTCGCCGGTGGTCGTGCAGGCCAACACCACCTACGTCGTGTCGTACTACGCGCCCAACGGCCACTACTCGGTGACGCCCGGCTACTTCAACGGGCAGAGCGCGAGCTACGGCGCGATGCGGGCGCTGTCCAACGGCACCGACGGCCCCAACGGCGTCTACCGCTACGGCAGCGGCGGCGGGTTCCCGACGTCGTCCCACAACGCGGCCAACTACTGGGTCGACGTCATCTACAAGAACGGCCTCAACGGCGACACCACGCCGCCGACGCTGGACACCCGCACGCCGGGGCCGGACGCGACCGGCGTGGGCCTGAACTCGTCGCTGTCGCTGGGCTTCTCCGAGGCGATGGACCCGGCCTCGACCCAGATCTGGCTGTCCGACCCGGGTGGCGGGAAGCTCCACGGCGCCGTCCAGCTCTCGGGTGACCAGAAGACCGTGACGTGGACGCCGAACGGCGCCCTGAAGCCGAACACCCGCTACACGGCCAGCGTCCTGCTCGCCGACGTCAACGGCAACGCGATGACCTCCACGGCGGTGTGGTCGTTCACCACGTCCACCACCGCGACCTGCCCGTGCTCGCTGTTCAGCACGGCGACCGTGCCGACCACCACGTCGGCCGACGACAGCGGGTCCTACGAGCTGGGCGTGCGGTTCAGCCCCACGCAGAGCGGCCAGATCACCGGCGTCCGCTTCTACAAGGGCGAGGGCAACACCGGCACGCACTCCGGGTCGCTGTGGTCCTCCGCGGGCGTGCGGCTCGCGACCGGCACGTTCAGCGGGGAGAGCGCCTCGGGCTGGCAGACCCTGACCTTCACCACACCGGTCACCGTCTCGCCGGGCTTGGTCTACACGGCGTCGTACTACGCGCCGAACGGCCGCTACTCGATCGACCAGGGCTACTTCCAGGCCACCGGGGTCAACGCGCCGCCGCTGACCGCGCCGCAGACCGGCGACGGCAACCCCAACGGCGTGTTCATGCCGGGCGGCGGGTTCCCGACGATGTCCTACCAGGGCAACAACTACTGGGTGGACGTGGTCTACACGCCCAACAGCGACACCAGCCCGCCCGCGCACTCCGGGCACACGCCGCTGACCGACGCGGTGGACGTCTCGCGCACCACCCAGGTGACCGCGTCCTTCGACGAGCCGGTCGACACGACCAACTCGCAGTTCACGGTCAGCGACCCGGGCGGCGCGAAGCTGGACGGCGCCGTGACCCGCTCCGGCGACCAGCGGACGCTGCTGTGGACCCCCGCCGCGCCGCTGGCGGCCGGCACCCGGTACACCGCGAGCGTGCGGGCGGCCGACACCGGTGGCAACATCATGGCCGCGCCGGTCACCTGGTCGTTCACGGTGACCTCCACGCAGACCTGCCCGTGCTCGCTGTTCAGCTCGGCGACGGTGCCCACGGTGCCGTCGGCGGACGACGGCGGCGCGTACGAGATGGGCGTGCGGTTCACGCCTTCGGTCAACGGCCAGATCACCGGCGTGAAGTTCTACAAGGGCGCGGGCAACACCGGCACCCACACCGGCACGATCTGGTCGGCGGACGGCGTGGCGCTCAAGACCGGGACGTTCGTGAACGAGACCGCGACCGGGTGGCAGACGTTGACGTTCGACACGCCGCTGAACGTCACGGCGGGGACCACGTACGTGGCCTCCTACACCGTGCCCAACGGCCGCTACTCGGTGAACCACGGCTACTTCGCGGGCTACACCGCGACCTCGCCGCCGCTGTCGGCGCCGGCCACCGCCGAGGGCGCGCCCAACGGCCTGTACGCGGTGGGCAGCGGGTTCCCGACGAACAGCTACCAGGGCAACCACTACTGGGTCGACGTCGTCTTCACGACGAGCTGAGACCGCCGGCCGGGTCCACACCGGGCCCGGCCGGCTCCGCACCGAGGGGAACGACATGACGCCACGGCCACTGCTGCTGGTCGGCGGGGGCGGGCTCGCGCGCGAGGTGCTCGCCGCGGTCCGGCTCCTGCCGGGGGAGTGGAAGCCCGTGGGGGCGCTGGACGACGACCCGGCCCGGCACGGCGCGGACCTCGACGGTCTGCCCGTGCTGGGCGGGTCGGAGGTGGTGCACGAGATGCCCGACGCGGCCGTGCTGGTGTGCATCGCCAGCGCGCGCCGGCCGTTGGGGCGGATGAACGTCGTGCGGCGGTTGGCGTTGCCGGAGGACCGGTACGCCACCGTCGTGCACCCGGCGGCGTCGGTGCCCGAGGGCGCGGCCCTCGGGCCCGGCACGGTCCTGCTCGCCGGGACCGTCGTGACGACACCGCTGCGCTTGGGGGCGCACGTCGTCGCGATGCCGCACGTGCTGGTCACCCACGACGACGAGGTGGGCGACGGCGTCACGTTCGCCGGCCGCGCGGCGCTGGGCGGGGCCGTGCGCGTGGGCGAGAGCGCCTACCTGGGGCAGGGTTCCTGCGTCCGGGAAGGCGTGACGATCGGCGCGGGGGCGGTCGTGGGCATGGGTTCGGTGGTGCTCACGGACGTGCCCGCTGGTGAGGTCTGGGTGGGGAACCCCGCCCGGAGACTGCGAGAGGGGAACGGTTCGTGATCGACATCCCGCTGGTGGACCTGCGTGCCCAGCACGAGCAGGTCGCCGACGAGGTCGCCGAGGGCTGGGCGCGGGTGCTGAAGAACACCGCGTTCATCGGCGGTCCGCAGGTCGCCGAGTTCGAGGCGGAGTTCGCCGCCTACCAGGAGGTCGCGCACTGCGTGGCCGTCGGCAACGGCACCGACGCGATCGAGCTGGCGCTGCGCGCCCTGGAGGTCGGGCCGGGCGACGAGTGCGTGCTGCCCGCGAACACCTTCATCGCGACCGCCGAGGCCGTGGCCCGCACCGGCGCGACGCCCGTGCTGGTGGACTGCGTGGCGTCGACCGGCTTGATCGACCCGAAGCTGGTCGGCGACGCCCTCACCCCGCGCACCAAGGCGATCCTGCCGGTGCACCTGTACGGCCAGGCCGCGCCCGTCGAGGAGCTGCGGTCCTTCGGCCTGCCGATCGTGGAGGACGCGGCCCAGGCGCAGGGCGCACGGCGGTTCGACGTGGCCGTGGGCGGTCTGGGCGACATCGCCGCGACGAGCTTCTACCCCGGCAAGAACCTGGGCGCGTACGGCGACGGCGGCGCGGTCCTGACGTCCTCGGACACCCTGGCCACCGCCGTGCGGCTGCTGCGCGAACACGGCTCGCCCCGCAAGTACGAGCACACGGTCCTGGGCTTCAACAGCCGCCTGGACACCCTCCAGGCGGTGGTGCTCTCGGCCAAGCTCCGCCGCTTGGAGGCGTGGAACACCCGCCGCCGCGCGGCGGCCGACCGCTACTCGCGGCTGCTCGCCGACGTCCCCGGGGTGGTGCTCCCGGAGGTCCTGGAGGGGAACCTGCCGGTGTGGCACCTGTACGTGGTGCGGGTGGCCGAGCGGGACCGGGTCCTGGCGGCGTTGCACGCGGCCGGCATCGGCGCGGGCATCCACTACCCGACCCCCGTGCACCTGACCGGCGCGTTCGACTCCCTGGGCCACGCGCGCGGCGACTTCCCGGTGAGCGAGGCCGTCGCGGGTGAGATCCTGTCCCTGCCGTTGTTCCCGGAGATCACGCCCGCTCAGCAGGAGCGCGTCGTGGAAGCGCTGGCGGAGGCCGTCCGATGACCGTCCACGTCCACCCGAAGGGTTTGTGCGAGAGCGACGACGTCGGCGAGGGCACGCGCGTGTGGGCTTTCGCGCACGTCCTGCCGGGAGCCAGGGTCGGCCGCGACTGCAACATCTGCGACGGCGCTTTCATCGAGGGCCGGGCCGTCCTGGGCGACCGGGTGACGGTGAAGAACGGAACGCTGGTCTTCGACGGCGTGGTGTGCGAGGACGAGGTCTTCCTGGGCCCGAACGTGTTGTTCACCAACGACCTGCGTCCGCGCGCGGCGATCCGCAAGACCGGGGACGACCTGCTGTCCACTGTGGTCAGACGCGGTGCTTCGCTGGGTGCGGGCACCGTCGTGGTGTGCGGCGTGGAGATCGGTGAGTACGCCTTCGCCGCCGCGGGCGCGGTCGTCACCCGAGACGTGGCGGCACACTCGTTCGTAGCCGGCAACCCGGCCGTCCACAAGGGCTGGGTCTGCGCCTGCGGCCACCGCTTGGACGCCACCCTGAGGTGTCCGGAATGCGGCAACCAGTACGCCGAGGGCGACAAGGGCCTAACCCCAGCCTGACCGCGCACAGCGCGCCCCAAAGCGGCGAAGCCGCCAGCGGGCAGTCCACCGAAGGGGACACAACCCAAGCCGGGCTTCTTGCTTGTGTCATCTCCGTATGGCCCGCCCGAAGGGCTACCGCATTTTCCCGGGGTTGGGCCAAAAAGTTTTGCGAGGAACGAGCAAAAGTTTTTCGACCAACCCCGGGAAAATGTGGTCGGCTTTGCCGGGTCATGCGGAGATGGCACAAGCAAGAAGCCCCCGCTTTGGCAGTTGTGTCCATCTTCGGTGGCTCGCCCGCCGGCGAGGCTCTTTTACTCTTTGAACTCACGCTGTCGCTCTCAAGCCCACGCTTCGCGGGTCTTCACGCGACGCGCTCCGCGCTAACTAGGGATGAACGCGCTTCGCGCTTGGGAGCGCTTCGCGCGTTGCGCGAAGCGCTCTAAAGCTTAAAAGCGGCCGGGAGGCCTCCAGTGGGGGGAAGGGCCTGCGCGTTCCCCACCGCATGACCTGGCGGAGCCAACCACACTTTCCCGGGGTCGGTCGAAAAACTTCGCTCGTTCCTCGCGAACTTTTTGGCCCGACCCCGGGAAAGTGTGGTAGCCCTTCGGGCAGGTCATACGGTGGGGAACACGAAGGCCCCTTGTGGCTGGGAGCCCAACCCAAAACCGCCGCTGCGCGGCGAAAAGCGTGCCGCTGCGCGGCGAAAAGCGTGCCGCTGCGCGGCTGAGTGCTCAGGGGTGCGGTGGTGCTCAGGGTGCGGGGGATCGGGTCTCGTTCGCTCGTTGCTCGCGGGCGATTCGCAGCATCGCTCCCGCCAGTCCGATGTAGGCGAAGACCAGCCCGGTCGCCACGCCGAACCCCAACAGGTCGAACGTGATCGACGCGATCCCGCCTGCCAGCACGGCCGACAGCGCGCACGCCGCCAACCCGCGCAGGTGCTCGTCCTTGCTGATCATCCGGACCCGCACCACCGCGTACGCCGCCGCCAGGAACATCCCGATCAGCGCGAACAGCCCCAGGTACCCGTTCTCGATCAACGTCAGCAGGAACTGGTTGTCCAGGATCGTGTACTTCGTCGGCAGGAAGGTCCCGAAACCCCTGCCCAGCCACGGGTTCAGGTCGATCTGCTCGGCCGCCGCCGCGTAGTCCGCCGTCCGCGCCTTCACGCTCGGGTCGTCCTCGATGTTGGAGAACATGCCGCGCAGCGTGCCGAACAGCCCCGGCACCGCGACGGCCGCGCCCAGGAAGAACCCGCCGCCCACGATCGCCGCCGTGACGCGCTGCCGGCGGGGGAGGGTGATCACCATGATGACCCCGGCGACCGTCATGCCGAGGATCGCCGTGCGCGACAAGGCGGTCATCGCGCCCAGGCCGACCAGGGCCAGGCACGCCAGCCACCGCACGTACGGCGTGCCCTCGTCCCTCGCCCGGAAGACGTAGTGCGCGCCCAGGGGCACGGCCATCGCGCAGATCAGGCCGTACTCGATGGGGTGGTTGGTGGTGCCGGTGGGCCGGCGGAAGATCGACCGCGACTCCATGACCGCGTAGCCGTTCTCCTGCGCCCGCAGTCCGGGGAGGCTGACGTAACTCGCCAGGTCCACCCCGAGCCCGAACTGCACCAGGCCGACGAACGCGATCACCGCCGCGCACGCGAGGATGAGCTTGAGGACCTTGTCCAGCCGCTCCTTGGTGCGCACGGCGTCGCAGATGAACACCGCGAGCGCGATGGTGGCGGTGATCCGCACGATGCTGGAGTCCGCCACGGTCAGCTCGTCGGTCGGCAACCACCGCCGCGTCGCCACGGCGTAGGTCGCGAGGTGCGCGGCCAGGTAGAGCCCGATGGCGAACCGGACGATGTTGCGGCCCTTGCCCATGCCGAGCGTGTCCACCATCTGGGCCGACAGCCACAGCACGCCCAGCAGCAACGCCACCACGAGCGCCGGCGGCAGGGTCATCGGCACGAACGACAGCA
This sequence comes from Saccharothrix mutabilis subsp. mutabilis, assembly GCF_039521145.1. Lineage (NCBI taxonomy): Bacteria > Bacillati > Actinomycetota > Actinomycetes > Pseudonocardiales > Pseudonocardiaceae > Saccharothrix > Saccharothrix mutabilis. The sequence goes on along the minus strand of NZ_BAAABU010000026.1, from coordinate 11,292 downwards.
CCAGGCGAGCCGGGATGATCAGCAGGGCGAGGAGGTAGACGCAGACGAGCGTGGCCCCGTCCACACGCTGCCGGACGTGCGTCTGCTGGGCGGTCAAGAGCCGTCGTCGTTGGTCGGCCATGCCGGTTTGGGCGGCGGCACGGCGATCTTCACCGTCTTCTCGCTGGCGGTCGGCTGGGCCTTGGGGGCTTGCACCTTGACCGTCTGCTCACTGGCCGTGGGCCGGTGCACGGGCGGGCCCGGAGGGCGCCGCTGCGCGCCGTTGGGCACCGGCTGGCCGGGGCCGGGGTGCGTGGCGGGCTGACCGCCGACCACCGGGCGCTGTTGACCGTTGGACCCGGGACCCGGTGCGCCAGTGGAACCGGGCGCGCCGGCCGGGCCCGGTGCGCCGACGGGACCCGGCCCACTGGGCGGAGCAGGGTTGGCGGCGGGGGCGGTGGCGGGCGTGGCGGTCGGGCGGGCGGGCGGTTCGGGGCGGGGCTCGTCGGTGGGCTTGGCGTCGTCGTCGGCCTTCGGGTCGGCGTCGCCGCCGCCGGCGGCCTTCGCTGCCGCTTCGCGGCGGCGGCGGAGGTGGTTCAGGATGCTGTCCGAGCCGAAGGTCGCCGCGGTCGTCAGCAGCATCAGCAGCACGAACGCCGCGCCCGCGTAGCGCACCTTCCCGCCGATCTGCGCCTCCGCCTCGGTCGGGTTCACGATCACCTGCGAGGTGATGAACGTCGACTCCGGCGCCTTGAGCTTGCGTTGCTGGTCGTCCAGTTCCTTCGTGGCGAACTCCAGCACCGTGGTGACCATTTTCTCGGCCGCCTCGGGGGTGTCGCTGTCCGCCGTGACGAACAGGAACGGGCCGTTCTGGCCGCCGCCGGTCGCGGTGTAGTTCAGCGGCGAGTCCTTGACGATGCCCAGCTTCTCGCGGGTCTTCGGGTCGGCCAGGATCTGGGACAGGATCTGCGAGGTCGTGGCCAGGCTGCCGTCGAAGGCCAGCAGCGGGTTGATCTTCACCGCCTCTTCCGGCGTGACCTTCTCCGAGAACGTGCCGCCGGCCGCCGGCGTGGTCAGCACCATCACGCCGGAGGACTGGTAGCGGGTCGGGATCGAGATGAAGATGCCCATGGCCACCGCGACAGCGATGAACGCCGACGGCACGGCGATGTACCACCGCCTCCGCAGCGTCCGCACGGCACCCCAGAAGTCCATCCGCTCCCCGATCCGCATCCACCCTGAGTCGCGTGCCGCAGGGTCTTGTTACTGTAGAAATCGGCCGACTCCGGCCCGGTCGTTACAGGTGGTGATGGACTTTGGGCTCGCGTCGCGTGGTGCTCGCCGTCCTGGCCATCGTACTGGTCGTCGGGGCCGGCGTGGTGTACGTGACGACGGTCGTCCGGGGGCAACCCGCGGCGCCGACGGCCGCGGTGGACGCCGACCTGATGTTCGTGGAGCTGGCCGACGGCCGCAGCCGCGTGGAGCAGGTCGCCCTGGCCGCCCCGGACACCCGCAACGGCACCGACCTGGCCTGCCAGCGCGTGTACCGGGCGGGCGGCACCACGGTGTGCCTGCGCCTGGCCGGTCCCGGACCCACCTACGCGGCGGAGATCTCCCGCGACGGCGCCGTGGTCCGCACCGTGCCGCTGCCGGGCGTGCCGAGCCGGGCCAAGGTGTCGGCCTCCGGCCAGGTCGTGTCGTGGACGTCGTTCGTGACCGGCGACTCCTACCTGGTCCCGGGCGGCTTCTCCACCCGCACCGGCTACTTCGACCTGCGGACCGGCGAGGTGGTCGAGTCCCTGGAGGGCTTCGCCGCCGAGGTGGAGGGCAAGCCCCACACCGCCCAGGACGTCAACTACTGGGGCCTGACCGTCGCCGCCGACGACCGGACCTTCTACGCCACCCTCGCCTCCGGCGGCTTCACCTGGCTGGTCAAGGGCGACCTCCGGGACCGTCGCGTCACGTCACTGCGCCGCGACGCCGAGTGCCCGTCCCTGTCGCCCGACGGCACCAAGGTGGCCTACAAGAAGCGCATCGGCCGCCTGGGCCCCTGGGACCTGGCCGTCCTGGACCTGGCCACCGGCGAGGAACGCCGCCTGCCCGGCACGGCGGGCGTGGACGACCAGGCCACCTGGCTCGGCGACGACCGACTGGCGTTCTCCGCGGTGCCCAAGGACGCCAAGCTGGCCTCCATCCACACGGTCCCCGCGGACGGCCGGAGCAGCGCCACCCTGATCATCAAGGACGCCACCTCGCCCTCGCCGATCTAGACGAGCAGCTCGCGGCGCAGCACCTTCTCCAGCTCGTGCCCGGCCGCGTCCCAGGACCGGCCCGACACGCTCGCCGACGCGGCTCGGGCCACCGCGTCGAAGTCCGGCGTGGTGACCACATCGGACAACGTCCGGGCCAGGTCGTGCGGGGTCGCCGGCGCGTAGCGCACGTGGTCGTTGTCCAGCACGACCCGGTTGTGGCCGGCCTCGTTGACCACGGGGATGCACCCCGCCGCGAGCATCTCGTGCGGCACCAACGAGACGTTGGTCATCGACAGCGTCAACCCGGCGTAGCAACGGTTGTAGACGGCGTTCAGCTCGTCCGGCGTGACCAGGCCGTGGTCCACGTGCCTCGGCCCCAACGACCCGATCTTCTCGCCGTAGGTGTGGATCACCACGTCCGGGTGCCGCTCGGCGAAGACCTCCAGCGCCAGCAAGCCGATCTCGATCGCCCGCCGGGGCGCGAGCCGCCGCGCGTAGAACACGACGCCGTCGCGCGCCGCGTCCTCGCGCAGGTGGTACCGGTCGGCGTCGCAGCCGAAGTCGAACCAGTCCGCCGGCATGCCCACGTCGGTCCGCAGCTTCTCCGCCAGGAACCGGCCCGCGGTGAAGCCGTGGAAGCCCATCCGGTAGGTGTTCTCCGCCAGCGCGGACAGCCCGCCGACCGGGAAGAACCACGGCTCGTAGTCCTGCACCAGGTAGAACCGCTTGCCGGCGCAGGGGTCGTTGAACGCCGGGTAGGCGGTCATCCACGCCGTGGCGAAGACCGCGTGCGCGTCGGCCATCCCCTCCGTGACGTCGAACACCCCGCCCCGGAACCCCGGGTACGCCGCGCGGATCACCGGCTCGTGGTCCACCGCGCGGCTGCCGTACACGTCGTACAGGTACAGCCGGCACGTGTGGCCCAGCGACTCCAGGTGCTGGATCAACCGGAACATCGTGGTGTGGCCGCCGGACCCCGGCGCGGGCGGCGTGCTGATCCAGTTGATGGTCAGCGACCCGTCCGCCGGCACCGGCGGCACCACGACGGGCTTGCGCGCGGACACGTCCGCCGCCCGCACGTCCTCCAGGCGCACCGGGAAGACCTCCGCGTCCGCGCCCAGCCGCTTGGCCGCCGTGCGCAACGCCCGCGCGCTCAGCGTGCGCAACCCCTGGTCCCGCACGATGCGCGACACCTGGTGCGCCCGACGTCGGAACACCTGGACAGGCTTCACGGCTAACCCCTCCGCAGCAGGCCGAGCGCCTCGTGGCGCAGCGGGAAGACGACGGCCGTGTAGGCCAACAGCGACAGCGCGCCACCAACGATCAAGCGCCACAACGGGTCCGCGACGAACCACTGCACGCCCAGCGCCACGGCCACCATCACGACACCGCCGACCACCGGCCGGGCCACGGCCACGCCCAACGCCCGCGCCCGAACCCCGTAGGGCCGGAACGCGATCAGGTAAGCGGGCATGATGAAGACCAGCACCACGACGCTCTGCGCCAAAGCGACACCGCGGATGCCGTCCAGGTGCGCGCCCAGCGCCAGCAACGGCACCAAAGCGGCCAACCACACCACGTGGATCACCAGGATGGCCCGCGACCGCCCGGCACTGGCCAGGTAGTCGTACCCCAGCTCCAGCGCCACCCGCAGCGCGCCCAGCAACACCAGAGCCGCCAAGGCCGCCGCCGCGGGAGCCCACCGCTCGCCGTAGACCGTGCGCACCAACGGGTCAGCCAACGACGCCAACAGCACGCACGCGGGCACGGTGAACAGCGCCAACAACCCCAGAGCGCGCCCGAACGCCCGTTGGAACGCCTCCGGGTCGTCGCGCAGCTTGGAGAACGCCGCCAGCGACACGCTGCGCACCGGCTGTGAGAACGCGCCCACCGGCCAGTTCGCGAGGTTCGTCGCCAGCAGGTAGAAGCCCAGCGGCACGGTGCCCAGCACGCTGCCCACGATGATGCTGTCCGCGTTCAGCACGCCGAAGATCAGCAGCGACGCCCCGGCCAGCGGCAGCCCGAACCCCAGCACCTCGCGCGCCCGCCGCCGGTCGAACCCCGGCCGGTAGCGCTCCTTGGTGAACGCGAACATCACCACGGCCGCGGTCAGGTTGGTCGCGATGCGCGACCACGCCAGGCTCCACGCCCCGAACCCGAGCACGGCCAGCACCACCACGACGGTCGTGCCGACGACGAACGCCGACGTGTCGGCCGCGAACTTGTGGTCCTGCCGCAACTCCCGTTGCAGCAACGCGCCCGGCACGGCCGAAGCGCCCGCGATGACCAACGCCACCGACATGAGCTGGATCACGCCCGTGGCCTGCGGTGTGCCCATCGCGTCGGCGAAGAACGGCGCGCCGAGCACGCAAATGCCGCACAACAGGCAACCGGACAGGATCGACAGCGTGGTCACCGTCGGCGCGATCTCGTGCACCGGCTCGTCCGTGCGCACCAGCGCGACGCTCACGCCCATCTCGCTGACGCTCATCACGATGTTGAGCACCACCAGGGCGACCGCGAACACGCCGAACTGCTCGGGCGCGATCAGCCGCGCCAGCAGGACGCCGACACCGACCTGGGAGACCCGTTGGAGCAGGCTGTTGATCGCGCTCCACCGGATCGCCGAGCTGACCTTGCGCTCCAGCGTGGTCACTGGCCGCGCCACTTCCAGACCTGCTTGCCGACCAGGCCGCGACCGCGCTTGACCAGGTGCGCGCCGACGAAGACCTGGGTGCGGCTGCACAGCTTCGCGCCCAGCGCCTTGCGCCGCTTGAGCGCCCGGTACTCCGGCAGCCGCTCGGCGTGCGGGTAGACCGACCGGGCGAACTCCACCAGCTCCTCGACCGGGATCTCGGCCAGCTTGTCCCGGTCGTAGGCGCGCACGGCCCGCCACAGGGCGTCCTTCGCGATCGACCGGTTGGCCAGGTGCTTCAGGCGCGGCGGCAGGTCGGGGTGCTCGGAGAAGAACCGGTCGAACACCGCCTGCCGTTGCTCCAGGTCGGCGAACACCGACGAGAACTGCGTGCGGAACATGCTCTGCTGGTGCACCCGGTAGTACGCGGCGGGCTTGCCGCGCACGTAGCCGATGTCCGACACGGCGGCGATGCGCATCCACATCTCCAGGTCGCCGGCGTGCGGCAGGTCCGGCCGGTAGCCGCCGACCCGTTGCTGCACCGACGTGCGCACCACGGCCTCGGGGGAGGACAGCACGTTCTGCCCGGTGCGGCACCGGTTCTCGATCCAGTCCACACCGGACCACACGGTCGTGCCCGCCGGCGGGGTCACGATCTTCGGCAGGTCGTCGTGGTCGGAGTAGTAGACAACCCGCCCGTAGACCATGCCGACGTTCGGGTTCGCCTCGAAGACCGCGGCGGCGCGGGCGAGCGCGCCCGGCGCCAACAGGTCGTCAGCGGACAGCAGCACCGTGTAGTCGGCCTTGGCCCATTCGAGCAGGCCCTCGTTGTAGGTCGCGATGTGGCCCTTGTTGACCTCGTGGCGGCGGCCCTCGACCCGCGGGTCCTTCATCAGCTCCGCCATGACCTGCGGCGTCTCGTCGCTCGACGTGTCGTCGATGATCAGCACCCGCACGTCCACGCCGGGCTGGTCCAGCACGCTGCGCACACAGGCCCGCAGGAACCTCGCGTAGTTGTAGCAGGGGATGACGACGTCGACCGTGGGTCGTGTCGGGGCTTCAGTCACGTCCTACACATCGCGGCCGGGCACGGATCGTTAACTCGGCGGCGATAACGGTCGGCCCCGGATCCCGATGTACCGGTCGACGGGAAGGGGTCTTCCGATGGACCACGTTGTGCTGACGCGCTTCAACCTGCCCTCGGTCGGCGCGGAGAGCGTCGTCCGGGCGCGGGAGGGGTGGTTGACCGAGCGCGTCGGGCTGTTCGAGCGGTACTGCCTGCCGTCGGTGCGCGCGCAGACGTCCGCGAACTTCAAGTGGATCATCTACTTCGACCCCGAGAGCCCCGAGTGGCTCAAGGACCGCATCCGCGAGCACGGCGGGACCTACACGCCCGTGTTCCGCGAGCAGGTCAGCCGCGAGGAGCTCCTGGAGGACATCGCCAAGCTCTTCCCGACCAGGGGCGACGCCCTGCTGACCACCAACCTCGACAACGACGACGGCCTGGCCGCGGACTTCGTCGCCCGCCTCCAAGCCGTCCGCACGACCGCGCCGCGCACCGCGCTGTACCTGGCGAACGGCCTGGTCAAGAGCCCGACCGGGCTGTACGCCCACCACGACGCCGACAACGCGTTCGCCTCGGTGCGGGAGTCGTGGGACGCGCCGATCACGTGCTGGGCCGACTGGCACAACCGGTTGCACCGGCACGCCGAGGTGGTGTCGGTGGGCGGCGCGCCGGGCTGGCTCCAGGTCGTGCACGGCGGGAACGTGAGCAACCGCACCCGGGGCCGGCTCGTGTCCCCGACCCCGCACCGCGCCGCGTTCGGCGCAGCGCTGGACGACGTGCCCGAGCCCGACCGCCGCGTGCTGGTCCGTGACCGGTTCGTGGGACATCCCTTGCGGGTGGCCCGGGACACCGCCCGATACTTGGCCAAGACGACAGCCATGCGCGTCCTCGGACCCGGTGGCTTCGAGAAGGCCAAGCAGGTGCTGGCCGCACGTGGCCGCGCCACCTCGTCGAGCTGACCCCGGCTCGCTGAACAAAGGCAACCGACATGGCTCGTGCCCGTCACCTCGCGTTGGCCGCTCTGCTGCTCACCGCCGTCGCGTGCGAGGCCGAAGCCGCACCGCCGCAGCCGCAGGCCCCACCCGCCCCGGTGGTCGACTACTACAAGAAGTGGGCCAACGGCCCGAACCCGACCGGCGATGCGAACGTGTTCCCGATCACCGTGTGGATGCAGGACCCGTCGGGCGTCGAGAACGGCGTGAAGCTCGGCAAGGCCTACCCCGGCATCGGCATCGGCACCGGGCTCGGGCTGTGGGAGGACGAGTGGTGGTACCTGCGCCGGGAGGGGCTGATCCAGACCGACTGGCGGGTCTACGTCGATCCCAAGCGCGTGGACGCCGTGCTCGGCGACCAGGGGCACGAGCACAACTACGTCGGCTACCTGGTGGCCGACGAACCGGACATGAACAAGGTCTACGGCGACGTGTTCCACCCCGAGATGCAGCCCTCGGCGATCCTCGCCAAGTCCAACGAGACCCGCGCCATGGACCCGTCCCGGCCCACCTACATCAACTTCGGCGTGTGGATGGGCACCCCCGGCGGCAGCGTCGGCTACGGGTACGTCGAGAAGTCCTACGAAGAGGACATGAAGACCTACTGCTCGGCGGCGGACATCGCGTCGGCGGACTACTACGGGTGGACCCACCCCGACCGCGGTGACCGCGTGGGCGCGTTCAGCTACGGCGAGGTCATCGACACCATGCGCAAGTGGTGCGGCCCGGACAAGCCGCTGTACGGGTTCGTCGAGACCGGCCACCCGCACACGCACGGCGAGACCATCGAGCCCGACCAGGTGGAGTCCGCCGTGTGGAACACGATCCTCCACGGGGCCACCGGCATCAACTACTTCGCGCACAGCTTCTACACCGAGGGCAAGGGCGAGTACTCCAGCGTGCTGACCCGACCGGAGATCACCGCCAAGGTCAAGGCGGTCAACGCGCGGCTTCAGGCGCTCGCGCCGGTGCTCAACGCGGCGAGCCTGCCGGGCGTGACGGCCAAGAGCGACAACGGCATCCCGGTGTCGGTGCTGCACAAGCAGGCCCAAGACGCCAAGTGGGTGATCGCGCAGACCGACGGCAACACCTCGGTCCCGCGCAGCGGCGCGGCCCGGGTGGAGATCAGCGTGCCGGTGCGGTCGGGGACGGCGACCGTCGTGGACGAGAACCGCACTGTGCCCATCGAGAACGGGAAGATCGTGGACGACTTCGCGCCCTACCAGGTGCACGTGTACCGGTTCTAGGAACGGGCTTCCGGGTCTGGCTAACGGCCGGGGCCGCTACGGCGATTGGGGCAATGCGGGATCCCAGTCGACTTGGAGGCCGAAGTTGCCCGGAACAGAACGGCTCAGACCGATTCGCAAGGTGCCCGCGCTGTGCGGCGCCGCAGCCCTGGGCGCCGCCCTGCTCGTGCCGTCCGCGTCGGCCGTGGCCGCGCCGACCCGCGTCCTGGGCTACATCGCCAACAACGGGGGCGGCGTGTCCGTCCTCGACACGGCGACCGACACCCTGACCAGCACGCTGTCCGACGCGGGCGGCGATTCCCCTTACGGGGTCGGCGTCGCGTTCGACGGTGCGCGCGGCTATGTGACGAACGTCCGCAACAACACGCTGACGGTCATCGACACGCCCACCAACACCATCGACGCCGCGGTGCCGGTCGGGGACGGCCCGGCGGGCGTGGTGGTGTCGCCCAGCGGCGGCCACGTGTACGTGTCGAACTACCGCGGCGGCACGGTGTCCGTGGTGGACGCCGCGACCCTGACCGCCACCGCGACCATCGACGTCGGCCCGAACGCGGACGGCGTCGCGATCACGCCGGACGGCAAGAAGTTGTTCGTGGCGCACGACGTGGTCGGCGCGGGCACGGTGTCCGTCGTGGACACCTTCACCAACGCCGAGGTCGCCGAGATCTCGACCGGCAACACGCCGACCGCGGTGGCGGTGACGCCCGACGGCAGCCGGCTGCTGGTGGTCAACAAGTTCTCCAACAACGTCGCGGTCGTGGACACCGCGTCGCACGCCGTGCTCGGCACGATCCCGGTCAGCTTCATCCCGCACGGCGTGGCCGTCTCGCCGGACGGGACGCGGGCGTTCGTGACCAACAGCGAGGCCGACTCGCTTTCGGTGCTGGACATCCCCGCGATGGCGCCGGTGGCGGCCGTCCCGGTGGGTGACCGGCCGATCAGCGTGGCGCTCACGCCGGACGGCGCCAAGGCGTACGTGACGAACTTCAACGGCAACTCCGTGTCCATTGTGGACACTGCATCGCTGTCGGTGGTCAACACGATCGCCGTGGGCGTCAACCCGGTCGGCATCGCCATCCACGCCGTGCCGCCCGCGCCGACGAAGCTGGCCGGCGGGCACGCCGCGCTCCAGCTGCGGCTGCTCGGGTTCACCGTGCGCGGCATGGACGCCACGTTGACCGAGTCGCACACCGGGAGGCCGGTGGCGGGCAAGACCGTGGCGTTCCGCACGGTCAAGGGCCAGGCGCTGTGCACGGCGGTGACCAACGCGTCCGGCTTCGCGTCGTGCGACGCCAACGTGCCGCTGCTGGTCGGGCTGGCGACGTTGTTGCAGGGCTACACGGCGGCGTACCCGGGTGACATCACCCACGGCCCGTCGGTCGCGCACGGCTCGATCGGCTTGCTGTAGGCCGTGGTTCGGCTCGGCTCGTGCTCTAGGGGCACGGGTCGAGCCGGATCTCGCGGCCGGACAGCCGGTCTTCCAGCGGCGCGTCCTCGCGGCCGTCGCGCACTAGGGTCCGCGCACTGGGGTCCGCGCACTAGGGTCACGGTCATCCGCGCCGAGCCCACGCAGTCGCCGACCTTCTCGTGGCTGGTCCCTCCCCGAACCCGGTGAAGCGTCCACGACATCGGTTCAGGGGTGGGGGTCAGGCCATGCGCCAAGCAACCACCAGGGCAAGGACGAGCGCACCGATGGCGCTGTAGACCGCCGTGCCGAACGCCGCGAACTGGAGCAGGAAGCCGAACGCGACGGAAGAGATCAGCCGGGTGAGCGCCTGCCCCGTCTGGATGACCGACAACCCGGAAGCCCGCAAGGATTCGGGAACGAGCGTGCTGATGCGCGCGGAGAGAACCCCGTCGGTCGCGGCGTAGAACAAGCCGTGCAGCGCCAACGCGATCCCCATCCCGAGGTACCCCGATCGAGGGGTGAGCAGGAGGACGTACACGGCGAGCAACAACACGTGCCCACCCAAGAACACCCGCCACCGACCGACCCGGTCGGCGAGCAACCCGACGGGTGTCGCCGCGAGCAGGAAGACCAGGGCGGTGCCGAGCGGCAGGAGGGGCAGCAGGCCGGGGGAGATGTCGGTGGACTTCTGCACGAGGATGAACACGAACGCGTCCGACAGCGTCGCCAACCCGAGGACGGCGGCGACGACGGCGACCTTCCGGTAGCCCGCCTGCCGGAGCAGCGCGAGCCCGGCCTTGAGAGAGGGCCGGGGTCCGGGCCGCGTGACGCGGCGGTTCTCCCGGACGAACGCGACGAGCACGATCAACCCGACCGCGGCGAAACACGCGCTGACCACGAACACCGGGCCCGCGACCATCCCGATCTGGTGCAGGAGCAGAAAGGTGATGAGCGGCCCGAGAAGCGCGCCGATGGTGTCCATCGTGCGGTGCACCCCGAACGCCGCGCCGAGCCGCTCGGGGGGAGTGGCGAGCGAGATCAGCGCGTCGCGGGGAGCGGTGCGAAGCCCTTTGCCGGCCCGGTCGGCGGCCATGGTCGCACCGATGCCGAACGCGTTCGCGCCGACGAGCGGGAAGAGCAACTTGGTGACCGCGGACAGTCCGTAACCACACGCGGCGACCGCCTTGTGCCGGTGGGTCTTGTCGGAGACGTGGCCGCCGACCAGGCGGAGGACGGCCGTCGCACCCGTGTACAGACCGTCGAGGATGCCGAACTGGGCGTAGCTCATCTGGAGCGTGAAGACCAGGTAGACCGGCATGAACGCGGTCACCATCTCGGCGGAGACGTCGGTCAGCAGACTGACCGTGCCCAACGCCACCACGGTGCCCGGGACCTTGCCCCGGATGGGGTTGGTGGGTCGGACGGATGCGACGTACATGCCCCCTTATCGGTCACCGTTGGTAGCCGTTACCGGGTTGCGCCGGATGTGGCCTTGATCGCCACACCACCCTTTCCACCGCCCACCCTCGCCTCTCCGCCGCCCGCCCTCTCCACCGCCAACGACGCGTCTTCCGCTCGCGCGAAGCGCGGCGTCCCGCCGCGCAGCGGCGGGCTGGGCTCCCAGCCACAAGGGGCCTTCGTGTTCCCCACCGTATGACCTGCCCGAAGGGCTACCACAGATTTCCCCGGGTGACGCCGAAAGTTTTGCGA
>NZ_BAAABU010000025.1:0-113722 GCF_039521145.1 Saccharothrix mutabilis subsp. mutabilis | reverse complement strand
CCCCGGACCTGTCGCTGTTGGTCGACGGCCTGCGCTCCGAACGCGAGCAGGGCATCACGATCGACGTGGCCTACCGCTACTTCGCCACCCCGAAGCGCTCCTTCGTCCTGGCCGACACCCCAGGACACGTGCAGTACACGAGGAACACGGTGACCGGCGCGTCGACCGCCCAACTGGGTGTTCTTCTGGTCGACGCGCGCAAGGGCGTGGTCGAGCAGACCCGGCGGCACGCGGCCGTGCTGGCGCTGCTGGGCGTGCCGCGGCTGGTGCTGGCGGTCAACAAGATCGACCTCGTGGACTACGACGAGCTGGCGTTCACCGACATCGCCAAGGAGTTCACCGCCCACGCCGCCGCGCTGGGCTACCCGGAGGGGGCGGTGCTGGAGATCCCGGTGTCCGCGCTCGTCGGCGACAACGTGGTGGAGCGGTCGGCGAAGACGCCCTGGTACCACGGGCCGACCCTGTTGGAGCACCTGGAAACCGTGCCCGTGGAGCCGGACCCGCACGACGCGCCGTTCCGGTTCCCCGTGCAGTACGTGATCCGGCCCCGCACGGCGGAGCACCCGGACTACCGCGGGTACGCGGGCCAGGTCGCCGCCGGCACGGTCCGGGTGGGCGACGAGGTCACCGTCCTGCCGTCCGGGCTGCGCAGCACCGTCGAGAAGATCGACACCGCCGACGGTCCGCTGGACGAGGCCGCCGCGGGCCAGTCCGTGACCCTGCTGCTGGCGCACGACCTGGACATCGGGCGCGGCGACCTGGTCGTGGCGGGGGAGCGGCCCCGGGTGACCGACGAGTTCGACGCCACGGTGTGCTGGCTCGCGGAGAAGGCGCTGGCACCGGGGGACCGGGTGCTGGTCAAGCACGGCACGCGCACCGTCCAGGCGGTGGTCACCGAGCTGCGGACCAGGTTCGACGAGCAGACGCTGTCCAGTGTGGACTCACCGGGCACGTTGACGCTCAACGAGATCGGCCAGGTCACCCTCCGCACCGCCGAACCGCTGCCGTTGGACGACTACGGGTCGGTGCGCCGGGGCGGGGCGTTCCTGGTGATCGAGCCCGCCGACGGGTCCACGCTGGCGGCGGGCCTGGTCGGCGCGCCGCTGCCGATCGAGGACGTGCGCCCGTAAGAGCCCGCAACGGCCCGGGTCCGCCAACCGCGGACCCGGGCCGTTCTTCGCTCAGAACTGCAGGAACCAGCTGTTCAGCCTGCCCACGTCCTGCGCGGCCACGTCCTGGACGCGCAGCTTCCAGGTGCCGTTGGCCACCTCGCCGGAGGCGTTGACCGTGTAGGTCGTGTTGATGTTGTCGCCGCTGTCGTTGCTGGACGACTTGAGCCGGAAGGCCGTGCCGTCCGGCGCGACCAGGTCGATCACCAGGTCACCCCGGTAGGTGTGGGTGATGTCGACGCCCACGCCCAGCGCCGACGGCGCGTTGCCGGTGACGCCCGAGACGGTGATCGAGGACTCCACGGTGGCCAGGTCGGGCAGGTTCAGCGGGGTGGTGTTCTCGAACTTCTGGCCCGGCGGGGTGCCGGTGCCGGCCAGGGTCCACAGGGCGTAGGCGATGGCGTCGCTCATCCGGTCCAACGCCGTGGTGTTGATGTTGCTCGTCGTGTCGCACGAGCGGTGGTAGCAGCGGTCGAAGGCGACGCCGGCCTGGCCGCCCCACTTCTGCGCCTGGGCGGCGGTCATGGTGACCTCCGCGCCGGTGAACAGGCCGCCGATCGGGATGCCCGCCCGCGCGAAGGCCGCGTGGTCGGACCGGCCGCCGACCGAGGTCAGCTCGGTGGCCACCTTGCCGACGAACGCCGCCTCCAGGGTCTGCTGGAGCGCGAGCGAGCCGGTGGGCTGGCCGGAGGCGCTGTAGACCATGTAACCCGCGTTCGGGGAACCGATCATGTCGAAGTTCAGGTAGGCCTTGATCTTCGACTTCTCCGTCGCCGGCAGGTTGTTGACGTAGTGGTTGGAGCCGATGAGGCCCAACTCCTCCGCGCCCCACCAGCCGAACCGCAGGTGCTTGCGCGGCTGGAGGTTCTCGCGGGCCACGGTCAGGGCGGTCTCCAGGATGCCCGCCGAGCCGGAGCCGTTGTCGTTGATGCCGGGGCCGCCGCTGACGCTGTCCAGGTGGCCGCCGAGCATCAGCACGTCGTTCGGGTCGCCGCCGGGCCAGTCCGCGATCAGGTTGTAGCCGGTCGCGGAGTTGTAGGTGAACTGCTGGACCTGGGTGGTGAACCCGACCGCGTCCAGCTTCGCCTTGACGAAGTCGATCGACGCCTTGTAGCCGGGCCGGCCGTGCGCCCGGTTGCCGCCGTTGTTCGTGGCGATCGTCTGCAGGCTGTTCAGGTGGGCCTGGACGTTGGCCAGCGAGATGTCCGGCACGGCCAGCGTGGCCGGTTGCTGCGCTGTGGCTCCGGGTGGGCTCAGCAAGGCGGCGGCGAGCAACAGCGCGCCCGCGACCGTGGTTGTCCGCTTGAGGGACATGGCTGCCTCCGCAGGGTGTAGGGAAAGCCACGATGAGCCTGCGGGCTGCGCGGACCCGGCGGTAGCGACGTTCGTCGTGGCTCGTTCGGGGTAAATGGGATTCCTCGATTTATTCCATCACTTCAGTGCGGACTGGAATCCGTGATCCGCGCAGACCCGCTCTGACCTGCGGAAGACGAGCGTCGGTGGAGTTGCGGCAGCCGTTGGAGCGCCGCGGGGTCAGCCCTCCTGCTGGGCGGCGCGTTTGCGGCGCTTGCCCTCGTGCATCGCGACCACCCGGGCGACCGGGATGGTGTGGCCCTCCTCGACCAGGTCGGCGGGCAGCCGTTGCGGCGCGGGGAGTTCCTCGGCCCACGGGTCGCGGGACGCCAGCAGCCCTGGCGCGGTGTGGACGGTGAAGTCGCGCGGGGTCACGTCGTCCAGGTCGTCCCACGACACCGGGAACGACACCGGCGTTCCGGGGCGGATGCGGGGGCTGTAGGCGGCCACGACGGTGGCCCCGTAGGCGCGGGTCGAGTCGAGGAAGACCTTGCCGCCGCGCTCGTCGCGGATGTACGCGGTGGTGGCCAGGTCCGGGTCGAGGCGTTCGGCGCGGGCGGCGAGGGCCCGGGTGGCCGCCGCCGCGTCGTCGTCGGTGGCGTCGATGGGGACGAAGACGTGCAGGCCCTTGGCGCCGCTGGTCTTCACCGCGCCGGACAGGCCGCAGTCGGCCAGGGCCCGGCGCACCAGGCGGGCGGCGGCGACGACGTGGCCGAAGTCCTCGCCCTCGGGCGGGTCGAGGTCGAGGACCATGTGGTGCGGCTTGCGGCGTTCCTCGGCGTCGTGCAGGGGCACGTGGTACTCGATGGCGCGCTGGTTGGCGAACCACAGCAGGGTCCGGCGGTCGTCGCACAGCGCGTAGCGGATCGACCGCCGCGACGCCTCCGCCCACACCTCGACCGAGCGCACCCAGTCCGGCGTGTACTTGGGCAGGTTCTTCTGCATGAACGGGTCCTGGCCGCGCAGCACCCGGACCACCGACAGGGGCCGGCCGGCCAACCCGGGCAGGACGCGGTCGCGCACGGCGTCCAGGTAGTCCACGAGGTCGCGCTTGGTGGCCCCGGCGTCGGCGAACAGCGGCTGGTCGAGGTTGGTCAGCGCGACGCCGTCGCGTTCTTCGGCAGCTCCCACGTGATCACCCTCCACCGCTAGAGCAGCGCGGTCAACCGCTCCTCGACCGCGTCGAGCGCCATCCGCACCGCGCCCAGCGCCACGTTGTTCACGCCGAGCGCGGAGACGCGCAGGTCGGCGGGCACGAGCAGTTGCCGGCCCAGGCGCTTGCGGACGGCGTCGAACAGCACGTCACCCGCTCGGGACACGCCGCCGCCGACGATGACGCAGCGCGGGTCCATGATCAGCAGTTGGACGGCCAGGCCGCGGGCGAACCGGGTCGCGATGGTGTCCACGACGGACACGGCGGCCTCGTCGCCCGCGGCGGCGGCGTCGAACAGCACGGCGATGTCGCCGGTCTCGGCGAGCCGGTCGCGCAGCGGCTGGTCGCAGCGCGCCATGCCCAGCCGCAGGATCTCGCCCGCGCCGACGAGCCGTTCGAACGCGCCGAGGCCGTCGGCGGGCGGTTTGGGCTCGTCGTCCAGGTCGGTGACCAGGTCGATGAACCCCAGCTCGCCGGCCGCCGAGGACGCGCCGCGGTAGGGCTTGTCGTCGATGACCATGCCGGTGCCGATGCGCTCGCCCCACTGCACGAACAGCAGGTTGTCCCCGTCGTCGCCGCGCCAGCGCTCGGCGACGACGGCGAGGTTGACGTCGTTCTCGATGGCGACCGGGCAGCCCAGCCAGTCCCGCAGCTCGGCGATGATCGGCAGGCTGGACCAGCCGGGGATGCTGGGCGCGAGCACGACCTCGCCGCGCTCGTGGTCGACGATGCCGGGGGTGCCGACGGCGACCGACCACAGGTCGGTGGGGGTGATGCCGGCTTCGGCGGCGACGCCGGTGAGGGTGGTGCGCAGCAGGCGGACCATGCCGTCGCCGGTGTGCCCGGCGGGGGTGGCGGCCTGGCGCTGGGCCAGGACCGTGCCGGCCAGGTCGGCGACCATGACCAGGACCTTGTGCGGGCCGATGTCGATGCCGGCGACGTGGCCGAGTTCGGCGCGGAAGCGGGCGCGCTGGGCGGGCCGGCCGATGTGGTGCTCGGTGGTGCCGGAGAACTCGGCGATGCCGGCCTCGGCCAGCGAGGTCAGGGCGCGGGTGACGGCCGGTCGGGACAGCCCGGTGGCCACGACCAGGTCGGAGACGGTGGCGGTCTGCCCGTCGGCGTCGCGCAGGGCGTTGAGCACGGCGGTGGCGTTGATCCGCCGCAGCACGTGGGGACCGGTGGCCGCTGATCCGGTTGACACGCCCCGCCTCGCTTTCGCCTCGTGCCGCGCACGCTAGCAGAGCCAGACCCTTGACAGGTGGTCCAGACCATAGCAGAGTATCGAACGGTTCGTTAGTAAGTGCGCCCTGTTCACGTCACTACAGGTTTGGGGAGGCCACAGTGGAAGACGTGAAGTACCGGCGGATCGCCGATCACCTGATCGGGGCGATCGACCGCGGCGAGTACCCGGTGGGCAGCGTGCTGCCGACCCTGCACGAGCTGATGGACCGCTTCGGCGTGGCCCGGGGGACGGCCCGCGCGGCGGTGGCGGTGCTCATCGCCCAGGGCGTGGCGACGTCCAAGCAGGGCTTGGGCACGTTGGTGTGCGGCACGACGATCCCGCCGCAGAAGCAGGTGCCCCGCATGCTGCCCGACGGGGCGACGTACCCGAAGGTCGTGCTCTCCGGCTGGACGGCCGCGGGCCCGGAGGTCGCGCACCGCTTCGGCCTGGACACCGGCAGCCTCGTGGTGCACCGGGTGCGCCACCACCACACCGGGGCGCGGGTGACGAGCATCGACCAGCAGTGGCTGCCACGCAGCGTCGCGACGGTGATTGAAGAGCAGACGGGCCACGACATCTCCGACCGTGCCGACACGCCGCACCCCGATCTGACGCCGTTGCTGCGGACGGCCGGCTTGGACCCGATCGTGGCGACCGTGCAACTGGACGCGAGACTGCCCACGCGCTCGGAGGCGGACACGCTGGGGATCGGGGAAGACGAGCCGGTGCTGGTGGTGCACCGCATCACGCACGGGTCGTCGGGCACGCCGGTGGAGGCGACGACGACCGTGTCGAGCACCGGGGGAGCGGCCCCGAAGTTCACCATCCCCCTGACCGGCTGACCCGACGCTTTCCCGCGCGCAGCGCGGCCCGCCGCGCAGCGGCGTGCTTTTGGTTTGGGCTCCCAGCCACAAGGGGCCTTCGTGTTCCCCACCGTATGACCTGCCCGAAGGGCTACCACAGATTTCCCCGGGTGACGCCGAAAGTTTTGCGAGGAACGAGCAAAAGTTTTAGCGGCACCCGGGGAAATCTGTGGTCGGCTCCGCCAGGTCATGCGGTGGGGAACACGCAGGCCCTTCCCCCCACTGGAGGCCTCCCCAGCCGCTTTTGATCTTGAGAGCGCGCAGCGCGTTCGAGCTTGAGAGCGCGGAGCGCGTTGCGTTCGGACCCGCGAAGCGAGGGCTTGAGAGCGACAGCGTGAGTCCAAAGCGTAAAAGAGCCTCGCCGGCGGGCGAGCCACCGAAGATGGACACAACTACCAAAGCGGGGGCTTCTTGCTTGTGCCATCTCCGCATGACCCGGCAAAGCCAACCACAGATTTCCCGGGTGCCGCTAAATTTTTTGCTCGTTCCTCACAAAAAATTCGGCCGCACCCGGGAAATCTGTGGTAGCCCTTCGGGCGGGCCATACGGAGATGACACAAGCAAGAAGCCCGGGTTGGGTTGTGTCCCCTCCGGTGGGCTGCCCGTTGGCGGCTTCGCCGCGGTGAAGGGCGTTTGGTGCTTAGGGCAGTAGGCCGTTGAGCAGGAGGTCCAGGCGGGTGTTGTGGTGGTCTGGGCGTAGGCGGTCGCTGCCTGTCAGTGTTGCCAGGCCGTGTAGGGCGCTCCACAGGACCTCGGTGAGGGTTTCCAGGTCGCGGTTGCCGGCTAGGGGCTGCACCACCGAGACGAAAGCGCCGAAGGCTGCCTTCAGTTCCGGTGGCGACTCCGGGGTTCCGAACGGGATGTCGGTGCGCTGCACGAACATCGCGTCGTAGAGCGCCGGGCGGGTTCGGGCGAAGTTCAGGTAGGCCTCGGCCACCGCGCGCAGCGCGGACACGGGGTCGCGGTGCGCGTCCCGGGCTTCCGCCAGGGTTTGCGCCAGGTCGCCGCAGCCCTGGATCGCCACGGCGGACACGATCGCGTCCTTGCCCTTGAAGTGGCTGTAGAGCACGGGCTGGCTGTACTCGACGCGTTCCGCCAGCCGGCGCGTGGTCACCGCTTCCCAGCCCTCCGTCTCGGCCAGGTCCCGGGCCGCGTCGACGATCAGGCGGTGGCGTTCGGCGCGTTCGCGTTCACGGCGCTGTTGGATGGACACGGCCCGAGGCTAGCACCGCTAGACAACCGAGCGGCGGCCATCTAGTGTCGCTCTCACACCTAGCAGCGCTAGAAACTGGAGCATCGAATGAAGCGCGTCAACACCGTCCTGGCCGTTCTCGTCGTCCTCGCGGGCTTCTACTTCGGCCTGAGCTTCCTGCTCGACGGGGTGGGCTCGGCTTCCGGCTTCGGGATCAAGCCGTGGCCCACCGACGAAGGCACGGGCTACTACATCGTCAAGGGCGTGCGGGACATCGCCTATGGCACAACCGCCCTGATCCTGCTGCTGATGAACCACCGCAAGGCGCTGGGTTACGTCATCCTCAGCAACGCGATCATGCCGATCGGCGACTGCATCGCGGTCGCCACGCACGGCGGCACGGTCGGGTACGCGCTGGCCGTGCACGGGTCGGCGGCCGTCATGGTCGTCCTGATCGGCGTCCTGCTGCTGGTCGAGCAGCGGCGCGTGGTCACATCCGCTCGGTGATCAGGCCCGTCCGGTAGGCCATCGCGATCGCCTGGGTCCGGTCGTGCAGGCCGAGTTTCGCCAGGGCGTGGGAGATGTGCGACTTCACCGTCGCCTGGCTGCGGTGGATCGCCTTCGCCGCCTGGCCGGTGGTCAGGCCGCTGGCCAGGAGTCTGAGCACCTCCAGTTCGCGCGCGGTGAGCAGTTCGAAGCGGGCGCTGCCCTGGGTGCGTGGGGCGGGCAGGCACGAGGTGAGCTGGTCGAGCACCTGCCCGGCCAGCGACGGCGCCACGAAACCCTTGCCCTCGGCCACCGCCCGGACCGCCTCGACCACGTGCCGCGCGGAGTCGCTGCACAGCAGCAGGCCGCGCGCGCCGTCCCGGACCGCCCGTTCCAGCTCCTCGGCGGAGGCGTCCCGGCACAGCACCACCACCGGCAACCCGGTGAACGCGCCGCCCGCCCGGCCGCTGACCACCAGGTCGGGCCGGGTGTCGCGGCGGACGGCGGCCGGGTCGTCGCCCGGCGCGATCTCGCCGACCACGGTGATGCCCGGTTCGGCGTCGAGCACGATCCGCAGGCCGGTGCGGATCAGCTCGTTGTCCTCGTCCAGCAGCACCCGGCAGGGCGGCGCCGCGCCGTTGCGGCGCACACCCGGCACTTCTACAGCCAATCCACTCGCCCCCAACGCGCTCACGGGTCTGGCCAGGGCCCGATGATGCCTCCCGGAATGTGGGAGCCGCACCCGTGCGGGACCACAAAGCGGGTTGACGGCTTCGGGGTCCCGCCACGGCGACCACCCGGGTAGCGGACTGTGACCGCCGCCTCACCGGTACGGCGGTTGCGTCGGCACGGCGGGGCGGCGCGTGAACGTCCAGCGCAACCGGTCCACCGCGGCGGGCAGGCTGTCCGTGCGGTCCAGGCGGGCGAGCGCGCGCAGCGTGCCGCGGTGCTCGCGGTACCAGGACAGCCCACCGGACCGCCGGGTCGTCAGCTCCCGCACCTGCTCGCGGTAGCGGTCCACGACCCGTTGCACCGCCGCCGCCGGGTCGGCGTCCGGGTCCGCGCCCGCGCCGTGCAGCCGGACCAGCGCCGCGACCCGGTACCGGTTGTGCGGCAACGGTTCCAGCAGGCCGGCGTCCACCAGCCGTTCGGCCGCGCAGCGCGCCGGGCCCTCGGCGGTGTCCAGCAGGGCGGCCACGGTCGACGCGGTGACCACCGGCAGGTCCAGCTCCGCCAACAGGGTCAGCGCGGTCACCGCCGTCCGGTCGCCGTCGGCGTGCAGCCGCCGCACGCACGACCCGAGCAGCTCCCGCACCCCGGTCAGCACCTCCAGCCGCTGGCCCGGGTCGGCCAACCGGTCGGCGAGGTCGGCGACCGTCCACTCCGGACGCGCGGCGAGCCTGCCGCCGGCCACCCGCACCGCCGGCGGCAGGCACTCGCACCACGACACGACCGCCGCCGCCTGTTCCGGCTCGGCGTCCACCCGCTCCGGCCCGACCACCCGCCGCAGCAACCCCACCGCCGCCGCGACCGGCAGCCGACCCAGCCGCAGCTGCCGGTGCCCGTCGGCCGCGCCGACCGCCGCCCGCCCGGTCAGCACGGCCGCGCATCCCGGTGGCAGCAACGGTTTCACCTGGTCCGCGTCACGCACGTCGTCCAGCACCAGCAGCACCCGGCGCTCCGCCACCACCGCGGCCCACCGCGCGGCCGGCCGCGTTTCCCCCAGCGGCACACCGAAGGCGTCCAGCAGAGCGGTCAGCGCGTCCGCGGGGTCCAGCGGGTGGTCGGTGGAGCCGCGCAGGTCCAGGTGCACCCGGCCGTCGGGGAACCGGTCGGCCACCGCGTGCGCCGCGCGCGCCGCCACCGCGCTCTTGCCCACGCCCGCCATGCCGTGCACCGCGCACACCGCGCCCTCGGCCAACGCCGCCGCCACCCGCGCCACCTCGGCCTCCCGCCCGTGGAAGACCGGGTCGCACGCGGGCAGCAGGTCCGGCGCGGGCCGGGACGGCGGCGCGGCACGCAGGCCCACGTCCTCGGCCAGGATGCGGGCTTGCAGGTCCCGCAACGGTTTGCTGGGCTCCACGCCGAGTTCGTCGATCAGCAGCCGGCGCAGGTCCCGGTACGCGCCCAGCGCGTCGGCCTGTTGGCCCGACCGGTACAGCGCGACCATCAGGTGCTCGTGCAGCCGTTCCCGCAGCGGGTGCTGGGAGATGATCAGCTTCAGCTCCGGCAGCACCTCGTCCGGCTCGCCCAGCTCGATCCGCAGCCCCAGCCGCATCTCCTCCACGGTGAGCCGGGATTCCTCCAGCCGCGCCCGTTCGGCCATCACCGACTGGGTGAACGACACGTCCGCCAGCGGTTCGCCGCGCCACAGCTGCACCGCCGCGGTGAACGCCTCCAGCGCGCCCGGCAGGTCGTCGGCCGCCCGCCGCACCCGGCCCACGTCCACCAACCGCTGGTACTCCACCAAGTCCAACGCGCCGGGCGGCACGGTGAGCTGGTACCCGCCCGGCCGGGTCACCAGCGCCCGCCCGGCCTCGTCGCCCAGCGCGGCGCGCAGCCGCCACACGCAACCCGCCAACAGGTTCTTCACCCGCGAGTACGGCCGGTCGCCCCACAGCTCGGCGTGCAGCTGGGCCACCGGGACCACGCGGTTGGCGTGCAGCAACAGCAGCGCCAGCAACGTGCGCTGCTTGGTCGACCCGATCGACCGCCACCCGTCGCCGCAGGAGAACTCGACCGGACCCAACAACCGGAACCGGGCGCCGCCGAACGCCGAAGTCGCCAACGACCCTCCCCACACCCGAGCGATGCTCAACCATCGCACACCGGGAATCGTTGGCACATCAGGACAATCGTCGGTGACGACCTACACCCGAGGCGAGCCGGCGTCCGTGCCCGACGCGACTGGAGACGAGGGTGCCTCCACTTTCGGTGGAGAACCCACCAGTTCGGCCAGGCGCGACCGGTCCACTTTGCCGTTGGCGTTGACCGGGAACCCGTCGAAGTGACGGTAGGCGAAGGGCAGCATGTAGACCGGCAGGCGGCGGCCCGCGGCCTGCGCCAGTTCCCGGTCCAGGCCGGGCGCGCCGGTGTAGCAGGCGTGCAGCACCAGGTCCCCGCCGGCGCCGGGCACCGCGACCACCACGGCGTCGTGGACCCGGTCGTGGTCGCGCAGCACGCCCTCGACCTCGCCCAGCTCCACCCGGTAGCCGCTGATCTTGACCTGGTGGTCCACCCGGCCCACGTGCACCAGCAGGCCGTCCTCCTCCCGCACCCGGTCGCCCGTGCGGTACCAGGACGGGCCTTCGGTCGTGACGAACCTGCCCGCGTCGGCCGCCGGGTCCACGTACCCGTCGAACCGCTGCTCGCCGCGCACGCACAGTTCGCCCTCGCGTGCCGGCCGCCCGTCCTCGCCCAGCACCACCGCTTCCACGTGCGGGTAGACGTGCCCGATGGGCAGGGTGCCGTTGGACGTGCGCGGCCACTGGTCGGGGTCGGCGGGCAGGCGGTAGTCGGTGACGGTGATCGTGGTCTCGGTGGGGCCGTAGACGTTCATGATCACGCTGTTCGGGGCGGCGGTCGCCCACGCCCGCGCCTGCTCGCGGGTCAGCCGCTCGCCGCCGAAGATGCTCCACCGCAACCCCGGCATCACCCCTGGCCGCAACGCGCGCAGCCGTCGCGCGATGGAGATCACCGACGGGACGGAGAACCAGTGCGTGATCCCGCGCCCGGCCACGAACCGCACCGGCACGAGCAGTTCGTCGGCCTGCGGCACCACCACTGTCGCGCCGGACGTCCACGCCACGAACAGGTCGAACACGGAGATGTCGAAGGTCAGGTCCGCCGCCTGCGACACCCGCGCGCCGGGGCCGACCTCGTAGCGCTCGGCGCAGAACGGCAGGTAGGTCGCCAGGTTGCGGTGCTTGATCGGCACGCCCTTCGGCGTCCCCGTCGAGCCGGAGGTGAACAGGACGTAGGCGACGGCGTCGAGGTCGTCGGGGACGGGACCGCGGTGCGGCGGCGGCAGGTCGCGCAATTCGGCGATCGGGCCGGTGGTCACCGCCGCGGCGGTCTCCGCGCCCCGGTCGTCCACGACCACCACGTCCACGCCGGTCTGCTCGCACATGGTCCGGTTGCGCGCCACGGGGAACGCCGGGTTCAGCGGCACCACCGCCGCGCCCACCCGCAACGCGCCCAGGTAGCCCGCGTAGGCGGGCAGGCTGCGGGCGGCGAGCAGCCCGACCGCGCGCGGGGTTCCGTCGCGGCTGAGCAGGGCGGCGGTCCGCTCGGCCAGGTCGACCAGTTCGCGGTAGGTCAGGACGTCGTCGCCGACCTCCAGCGCGGTCCGGTCGGGGTGGCGGCGGGCGGTCTCGGCGATGCGGGTGAACAGGGTCGTCATCGGGTCTCCCGGAGGCTGCGGACGGCGTCGGCGACCCGGGCGACGGCGGGGGCGCGCAGGACCGTCCAGTGGTCGGCGGCGACCCGCACGACCCGGGTGTCGTCGGGCAGGTGGGCGCGCCAGCGGGTCACGTCGTCGTCGGTGAGGTCGGCGGCGATCACCGCGGCGGCGGTCCGGGTCCTCTTGTCGGAGACGTGGGCGGCGCCGGCGCGGGCGTGGCGGCGGTAGGCGTGCCAGCGGTCGACCAGGGCCCAGGCGGGGACGTCCTCGCCGGTCACGGCCAGCTGGGCGGCGAGGGCGCGGACGGCGAGGGTGTCGTCGTCGGAGTCCGGGACCTTGAGGTCGGTGACCATGGCGGCGAAGTCGGCGGTGGTCGGTTGGTCGGGGTGGCCGGTCGGGGGTGGGGTGTCGATCAGCAGGAGGGCGGCGTCGTTGGCCATCGCATGGGCGATCCCGTGGGCCATTTCGTGGGCCACCAGGCCGCCGAAGGACCAGCCGGCGATGACGTCGGGGGCCTGGCCCGGGAGGTCGGCCGCGTAGGTGGCGGCCAGGGCGGTGACGGTGGTGTGGGTGGTGCGGTCCTGGGAGGCGGTGACGCGCCAGCCGGGCAGGGCGTCGACCAGGTCGCGGAAGTCCTGGGGGGAGCCGCCGGCGCCGTGGACCAGGTGCAGGTGGGGGCCGGTGGTGTCGCGCAGGACGACCAGGCTGGTCGGGGTGTCGGGGTGGCCCTGGTCGGCCAGGCGGCGCGGGGTGGGGTCGGCGAGCCAGGTGACGAGGTCCGGGCGTTCGCCGGTGGCGGCCTCGACGGCCGCGGCCAGGTGCAGGACGGTGAGGGAGGTGCCGCCGGCGGCGAAGAAGTCCTGGTCGGGGGAGGTTGGCGGGTGGCCGAGCACCTGTTGCCAGGCGTGGGTGATCGCCGGCGGGAGGGGCGGGTCTTGCGGCGGGGCGGTGGTGGTGGGGCGCGGCCTCCGGCCCCCGGTTCCATTGTCCCACGGGGGACCGACAACTTCGGGTCCGGCGGGCGTGCGGGCTTCGGCGGGGGTGCGGGGTTCGGTGGTCTTGGTGCGGAGGGGGAGGGAGTCGAGCGGGTCGGTTGGCGCTGCGGCCAGGACTGTGTCCAGGTCGTGCAGGAGGCGCAGGGTGGTGGCCCGGTCGTAGCGGTCCTCGTTGTACTCGACCTCGATGACGATCCCCTCGTCGGTGTCCCAGTAGCCGATGGTGAAGTCGGCTCGGGCCGCGCGGTTGGGGCTGCGGTGCGTCGTCAGGGGGATGGGGCCGAGGCTCAGGCCCGAGGAGAGGGGGCCCAGGTAGGTCAGGACCACCGGCGGGATGTCGCCCAGGGCGGCCTTGGTCCGGTCCGGGAGTTCGGCGAAGACCTTCGGGTAGGGCGCGGCCTGGTGGGACAGCACCTGCCACAGGCAGTCGCGGGCTCGGGCGGTGACGTCCGCGACGGTGTCGGTGTCGGTGATGTGCGCGCGGGCCACGACCAGGTTGGTCAGGTAGCCGACCAGCTTCTGCTCGCGGGCGGTCAGGCGGTTGGCCGCCGGGGTCGCGACCGTGACGTCGCCGCCGGCCCCGCCCCGGGCCAGGACCGCCTGCAACGCCCCCAACACGACCGCGAACGACGTCGTTCCCGCCGCCCCGGCGTGGGCCGCCAGGCCGCGCGCGGCCTCCGGGCTGATCTCGTGGCGCAGCGTCGTGCCCGCCGCGCCCGGTCTGGCCCGCACGGGTCGGTCCGGCGCGACGGTGACCGCCGACGCGCCGTCCAGCGCGCTCCGCCAGTGCTCGATCGCCTTGCGCCACCGGCCCTTCTCCTCCGCCGCCCGTTGGTCCAGCGCGTACTTGGCGAAGGACGGCGCTTCGGGGAAGGTGGGCTGCTCGCCGCTCAGAGCGGTTTCGTAGGCGGTGGACAGGTCGTCCAGGACCAGGCGGATCGCCCAACCGTCCACTACGGAGTGGTGCGCGGTGAACAGGAGTTCGTGCTCGTCGTTGACCCGGACCAGGACCAGGCGCGCCAGGGGTGGTCGGTCCAGGGGCATGGGTTCGTCGTGGACCTCCGCCGCGATGCGCGCCAGCAGAGGGGCGGCCGGGCCGGACGTGTCCACCGACACCGTCCGGACCGGCGCGGTCAGCCGGCCGGCGACGACCGCCCGGACCACGCCGTCGTCGGCGGCCAGGCCCATGCGCAGGGCGTCGTGCCGGTCGACCACCGCCTGCCACGCGGTGCGCAGCGCGGCCGGGTCGGGCGGGGACGCGCAGCCCAGCCGCCACGTGATGTGGTAGACGGACTTGCGCGCCGCCCGCTGGTGCGCCCACCACAGCGCTTCCTGCGCCGGGGTGGCCCTCGGGTCACTCACCGCCGGCCGCGAACTGCGCGGTCAGCTTCTTGCGGTCCACCTTCCCGACCGTGGTCAACGGGATGGCGTCGCGGCGGTGGAACCCGCGCGGGTGCATGTAGCGGGGCAGGCCGCCGAGCAGTTCGGCGAACTCCGCCGCGGGCACCTCCGCGCCGGTGTAGAGGGCGTGCAGGTCCACTTCGCCGTCGTCGGCGGTCACGGTGATCACCACGACCTCGACCACCGCCGGGTGCTTGCGCAGCGCCGACTCGATCTCGCCCAGCTCGACCCGGTTGCCGCGGATCTTCACCTGCTCGTCGATGCGGCCCACCAGCACCAGTTCGCCGTGCTCGATGCGGCACCGGTCGCCGGTGCGGTAGTAGTGCCGCGGGGTCAACGGCTCCGACCCGTCGTAGAGCGTGCCCCGGCCGTCCTCGAACCGCACGAACCGGCCCACGTTCTCGTCCGGGTCCAGGTAGCCGGGGAACCGCTGCCGGCCGCGCAGGCACAGCTCGCCGTCGTCGCCGGCGCGCAGGTCCTCGTCCAACAGCACCCACTCGACGTTCGGGAACGGGTGGCCCAGCGGGATGTGGCGGTTGGACACGTCCGGCCAGTCGGCGCGGTCGCGCGGCACCACGTACCCGGTGACGATGACCGTGGCCTCCGACGGCCCGTAGCAGTTCTGCACCTTCGAGTTCGGGGCCGCCGCCGACCACGCCTCGGCCTGCTCGAACGTCAGCCCCTCGCCGCCGAACTGGCTGCTGCGCAACGTCGGCATCGACCCCGGGGCCAGGGCGCGCAAGCGCTTGGCGAACGAGATCAGCGACGGCACCGACAGCCAGTGCGTGAGCTGCTTCTCGTTGACGAACTTCACCGGCGTGAACACGTCGCTGTGCTGGGCCACGCACAGCGTCGAGCCGGACGCCAGCGCGCCGAAGATCTCGATCACCGACCCGTCGAAGGACATCTCGAACGTCTGCGACACCCGCGCGCCGGGCCCGAACCCGAACCGGGGCACGATCTCGTCCAGGAACGAGTCCATGCAGTCGTGGGTGACCTGGACGCCCTTGGGTTTGCCGGTGGTGCCGCTGGTGAAGATCAGGTAGGCGATGTCGTCGGGTCCGCGCCCGGCCTCCGGCGGCACGGGCCCGCGCGGGTCGAGCATCGGCCGCCACCGGTCACCGGTCAGGTCCAGCACCCCGCCGGGCGTCTTCTGCCGGTACTCGCCGACGTCCGCGCCGGAGGTGTCGTCCACGACGGTCAGCTCCAGGCCCGCGTCCTCGGTGATGGTGAGGTTGCGCAGGGCGGGCGCGGCCGGGTTCAGCGGCACCGCGGTGGCCCCCAGCCGCAGGGCGGCCAGGTAGGCGACGTAGCTGACCGCGCACCGCGAGGTGAGCAGCCCGACCTTCGTCGGCGACGCGCCCCCCAACGCCTCGACCATGCGCGCGGACATCCACTCGGCCGCCGCTCGCAGGGCCGCGTAGGTCAGCTCGACCCCGTTGACCTCCAGGGCCATCCGGTCGGGGTTGGCTTCGGCGGCGGTCCGGAACCGCGCGTAGAGGGATGTCATCGTGCTGTCCTTCCGCGTGACGGCAGGACCGCGTCCTGACCGCTCTCGATGTGCAGGAGGTTGCGAAACGTCAGGTCCACCAGCGAGTCCCGGGGCCGGCCGCGCCGAGCGGAGTCCACGGCGAACCGCAGCGCCCCCGGCAGCTGCCGCCAGGCGTCGGCGGCCCCGTCGTCCCCGACCCGCCGGTACCGGAACACGTGGTGCCCGGAAGCCGTCCACAGGTCGTCCAGAACGACGGAAGCCCCCACCGGATCCCGCCGGAACCACTCCGCCAGGAACGGCAACGCCTCGCCGACACCCACGAACTGTCGTACCCACGTGCGAGAATCGAACCGGGGGCCGGAGGCCACCCCCCGCTCCCGCCGAAGCCACGTCCGACCACCGCCCGGCGCCTCGACCGGGTGCCCGAACGCCAACGCGTTGCGCCGGACCTGCATGGGCGACAAGCGTTCCGGCCCGTCCATGGCGTGCGTCAGCGCGGAGGTGCTCAGCACTCCCTCGAACGGCCGCTGCTCTCCCGTCGGCAGCAACCCGGCGAAGTGGTCCACCACGTGCCACTCGTCGCCCGCGCACCCGTCGACCAGCACCCAGTGCGGCGCGGTGGCCCCGGTCCCGAACGACGGCGACCACGGCAGCCGAGCGTTGTCCGCCACCACGATCACCCGTCCGTGCAAGGCGATCTCGGCCCGCAACGCCCCCACCGTCTCCTCGCCGCCACTCGCGTACCGCAGCACTGAGCCGTCCGGCAGCACGTCCAGTGGCGTGCGGTGGTGCGAGAACGCCGGCCCGTCCAGCCGGACCGCGAGCCGCACGGACTCCGCGAACCGGTCCAAAGCGGTGTCGTCCACGGCGGCCAGATACGCCAGCAGGTTCGCGGTGTAACAGCTCAACCCGGTGAACTCGCTCATGCCGGCTCCCGGTAGGCGCAACTCGCCGGGACGGGGGTCGGCAGCCGGTGCCAGCGGTAGCCGTGCCACGCGCCGGTCACCTGCCCGACCTCGACGGGAACGCTCCACGGCAGCCCGCCGATCCCCGTCCCCTCGGCCTTCACGCACGCCTCCTGCACCGACCACATCCACGCGAACTCACCATCCACAGTGGACAGAGACGACAGTGCGGCGAAAGCGGTCGAGGTGCAACACCGGCGCAACATCCCGTGCGACACCGGCAACGGCGGCTGCACGTCCACACCCACCTCCACGCCGATCCCGATGGCCGCCGCGACCCACCCGCCGTCGTGCGACAGGCTCACCGACAGCTCCGGCCGCCCCTCCAGAAAGGGCTGCCCGCTCCGCCGGGACGACACCGGGAGCAACGCGGCCGACGGCTCCACCACCCCCAGCAACCGGGCCAACAACCCCCGCGCCGCCAACCCCTCCGACGCGCAAGCCGCCCGCCCCACCGCGGCGAACACCCCCGGCGCGACCGCGAAAACCCCGGGCGCGACAACCGAAACGCCCGCCGAGGCGACAGTGCCCGCGTGCGAAGTCACCGCGCACCACCCACCAGGTCCTCCGCGTGCTCGGCGATCCCGGCCAGCATCGCGCCCGAAGCGCCACCGGCGATGCCGAACATCGCCGCCTCGGCCCGCAACGCGACCACCCCGCCGTCGGCGAAAGCGTCCGCCCCCAGCAACTCCGCGCACGCCGCCAGCACCCGGTCCACGCTCTCGGCCACCGCGACCTTCACCAGCATGCTGTCCACCAGCTCCCCCTCCCGGAAGGAGGCGCACAACGCCTCCACCCGCCGCGCCTCCACCAGCCCGCGCGCGAACCGGTCCCGCACCACGGCGTTGTCCCACGCCACCCCGCCGCCCAACGGCCGCGCCACCAACACCCGCCGCGTCTCGGCCAACACCCGCCGGCACAGCACGGCCGCCCACAACGCCCCCGCCAACCGCTCGGTCGCGACGTGCCGGGCGAACACCGCCAACCCCCGCCCCGGTGCACCCACCACGTGGTCGCGCCCCAACGACACCCCGGAGAACGTCAGATGCCCCACCCCGGCGCCGGAGAAGCACGACCCGGCCGACTCCCGCGTCACCCCGGCGGCGTCGAGCGGCACCAGCACCCACACGAAACTGGTGAAGTGCCGCTGCGGCCGATGCCGAGCGAGCACCAACGCGTGATCGGCCGACAGGGCGTTGGTGATCCACCGCTTCCCGCCGTCCACGACCACCCGGTCCGGCGACAACCGGGCCGACGTGGTCAGGTCCATCAGGTCCG
Organism: Saccharothrix mutabilis subsp. mutabilis; assembly: GCF_039521145.1. NCBI lineage: Bacteria > Bacillati > Actinomycetota > Actinomycetes > Pseudonocardiales > Pseudonocardiaceae > Saccharothrix > Saccharothrix mutabilis. The sequence continues at coordinate 95,751 of NZ_BAAABU010000025.1, read as the reverse complement.
ACCCAGCCGCGCCGGCGTCCGTCGCGGCCAACGCCACCACGGCCTCACCGCGCACCGCCTCCGCGCACACCCGCCCGACCACACCGGACGGCCCGTGCGAGCGCAGGATCGGCAACGCGGAGGCGATCTGCACGCACACCGACAGCACGATCCCCAACGGGTGGCGGGCGTCCAGCGACGGCAGCAGCGACCGCAACACCTCGACCGGCCGGTCCCCGGCCAGCACCCCGGACCGCCCCAGCGACGCCCACACCGCCCGCGCGTCGACGTCCGGCACGGCCTCACGCAAGGCGGACCTCCGGGTCCAGCAGCACCGCCACCCCGTTGGCCAGCCGCAGCCGGTCGTCGGCGTAGTTCAGCGACGCCGACCGCAGGTCCCGGAACACCCGTTCCAGCCACAGCGCCGACCCGCGCAGGTAGCCGTGGCGCAACCCGACGACCTCGACCAGCACGTCAACCGCCGCGAAGCACTGCGACGCGGCCTCGACCTTCAGGGTGTTGACCAGCATCCGCACCGGCGCGGCGGACAGGTCCGCGGCGGAGGACACCACGTCCACCGCCCGCCGCAGCACCGCGTTCACCACCTCCAGCCGACCGCGCACCACCGCCAACCGGGACAGCAGCAGGTCGGACTCGGTGTCGAACTGCTTGCGCCCCTCCGGCGACCGGATGTGCCCGACCACCCGCGACAACGCCCCGCACGCCGCGCCCAGCCACGCCGCCGCCCACCCCAGGTGCGCCAACGGCCCGAACGTCGCCGTCACGATGTCGCGGAACCCGCCCGGCGCGCCGACGATCTGCGCCACCGGCACCGCCCCGGTCAACCGCATCGGCACGCTGCGCGTGGCCCGCATGCCCAGCGGGTCCCACCCGCCCAGCACCGACACGTCCAGCTGCGACCGGTCCGCGTAGACCAGCGACACCTGGCTGGGCGAGGTCGCGTCCGGCGCCAGCGCAGTGATCAGGTAGGCGTCCGCGTGCTCGCCGCCGGTGACGATCGGCGCGTCCCGGTCCACCCGCAGCACCTCGGCGTCCCCGGTGGTCGCCGACTCCGACACCAGCAGGTGCCCGCCCTTGCCGCGCTCGGTGGTCACCGACCCCAGGTACAGCTCGCCGCGCCCCAACGCCGGCAGCACCCGCTCCCGCAGCGACGGACCGGCGTGCCGCACGAGCGTGGCCGCCTGCTGGCAGTGCATGGCGAACACCATCGCCACCGACATGTCCTCGCGGGCCAGCCGCAGGGTCACGTCCACCATCTCGGCGTACCCGCCGCCCATGCCGCCGAACTCGCCCGGCACGAGCAGCCCCAGCAGCCCCGACGACCGCAGCGCCGCCAGCGACCGCACCGGGAACCGCGCCTCGCGGTCGGCCTCGCCGGCCTCCTCGGCGACGACCGCCAGCACCTCCGGAAGCGTCAGCACGGCCGCGCCCCGGAGATCGCCGCCCACAGGCTGCCGGCCGTGGCGAACGTGGTGTCGGTGAGCAGTTCGTCGGGCAGCGACACCTGGTAGGTGTCCTCGATGGCGAACAGCAGCTCGATGGCCTGCATGGAGTCCAGGCCCAGGTCGCGCAACGACGACTCCACCGTGATCTCCGCGCCGCCCGCGTACTTCAGGAACGGCCGCAGCATGTCCGCGAAACGGGAATCCACTTCTGCCTCACTCCCAGTCGTGATCGGTGGCGCGCTCCCGGCGCAGCGCCAGGGCGGAGACGTCCACAACGCGTCCACTTCGGACGGTCACCTCGACGGGCAGCGGGTGCCCGAGGAACGCGACGAGGCTCGCGTACAGGCCGTACGCGCCGACGTTGGGCACGGCCAGCACGTCACCGGGCCGCGCGGCCACGACGTCCACGCCCCGGCCCCACGTGTCCAGCGGCGTGCACAGCGGCCCGGCGACGATCGCCCCGCGCAGGACCTCCGCGGGGGAATCCGCGAGAAGGTGCGGCACCATCGGCGGCAGCCGGCGCAACCCGGACATGCCGCCCAGGTGGTTGATCCCGGACTCCAGCACCAGCACGGGCGTGCCGTGGGAGACCTTGGCGTCCAGCACGCGGGTCAACAGCCGGCCCGCCGTCGCGACCAGGTACCGGCCGGACTCGAACGCCACCGTCGGCCGCCCGTCCCGCCAGCCCGGGAACGCCGAGTCCAGCAGGTCCGCCACCCGCCCGGCCAGCCCGGTGAACACCGGCAGGTCCCCGGCGCGGGCGAACGGCGCGCCGAACCCGCCGCCCAGGTCCAGCACCTCGACGTCCCACCCGCAGGCGTCGGCCAGCTTGCGCGCGGTCGCGGCGGCCTGCGTGAACTGGGCGACCAGGGCGTCCTCGTCGGTCAGGTTCGTGCCCATGTAGAGGTGGAACCCGGCGGGCGTGGCCGCGTCCCGCGCGCCGAACAGCTCCGGCCGCGCCAGCACCCACTCGGCGTCGGCCCCGAACTGCGACGCCACCCCGGTCATGGTCAACCCCTGACCGGCCACCGGCGCGCTGTCGTTGACGCGCAGCAGGAACCGCGCGTCACCGGGGGAGAGCCGGTCGAGCCGGTCGATGGCGTGCGGCGAGTCCACCGAGAACCACCGCACCCCCAGCCGCAACGCGCCGGCGACCTCGGCGTCCCGCTTGCCCGGCCCGGTGTAGAGCACGTCCTCCGGGGAGAACCCCGCCGCGAGCGCCACGTCCAGCTCACCGGGCGAGCACACCTCGGCGTGACAGCCGGCCGCCCGCAGCGCCGCGACCACCAACGGGTGCGGGTTGGCCTTCAACGAGTAGTACAACCGGCTCGGCGACGGCAGCGCGGCGCGCAGCAACGCCGCGCAGCGGTCCACCTCGTCCAGGTCGTAGACGTACGCCGGGGTGGTCGTCACAGCGCCACCGCCAACGCCCGCCGGTCGATCTTGCCGTTGCGGGTCAACGGGATCTCCTCCACCGCCACGCACCGGCCGGGCACCTTGAACTCCTCCAGCTCGACCCGCAGCCCGGCCAGCACCGCCTCCGGCGCGACCTCGGCGACCACGAACAGCACCGCGCCCTCCCGGCCGTCGCCGGGCGGCAGCACGGCCGCCGACCGCACCCCCGGCACGCGGTGCGCGGCGGCCTCGACCTCGGTCGCGCTGACCCGGAAGCCGCGTTCCTTGTAGAGGTCGTCGCGGCGGCCGGAGAAGTACAGGTAGCCGTCGACGTCCAGGTGCCCGTAGTCGCCGGTGTGCAACTGCGGGAACAGGCCCTCGACCCGCCGGAACCGCTGCGCGGTCAGCTCGGGCCGCCGCCAGTACCCGGCCATCACGTTCGGTCCGCGCACCACGATCTCCCCGACCCCGCCGGGCGGCAGCCGCCGGCCCTCGTCGTCCACGGTGAACACCTCGGTGCCCGGCAACGCCCGCCCGCACGCGCCCGGCCGGCGCAGGTCCTCGTCCGGCGGCATGATCGTGGCCCGCTTGCACTCGGTCAGCCCGAACATCAACTGCACCCGCAGCCCCGGCACCCGTGACCGCAACCGCCGCAACGGTTCCTCGGGCATGGCCGCGCCCGTGTTGGTCACCAGCCGCAGCGGCGGCGGCTGCGCGCCGGGCCGGGACAACAGCCGCGCCAGGCCCTTCGCCATCGCCGGCACCGCCGGCAGCACGGTCACCCGGTGCGCCACCAACTCCCGCAACAGCCGGGGCCCGGCGTCCTCCGCCGACGCCAACCGCACGCACGCGCCCGACAGCACACCGAGGAACACCTGGTAAAGCCCGTAGTCGAACGACAACGGCAACGCGCAGAACACCACGTCGTCGCGCCGATAGGCCAACACCGACTGGATCGCGGTGGCCGCGAACACCACCTGGGCGTGCGTGGACACCACCGCCTTGGGTCGCCCGGTGCTGCCCGAGGTGTAGATCAGGCACACCGGGTCCACGGCGAGCACGGGCGCTTCGACTTCCGCCTCGGCCCCGGCCCGGACCTCGGCCAGGCTGACGGTCTTGATCCCGCGCTGCACGGCCGCCACCTGCGCGGCCGGGTCGTCGGTCACCAGCACGGCCGGTTCGCAGTCCTCCAGCACGTGCACCAGCGCCGCCACCGGCGTCCGCTCGTGCACCACGCTGAACACCGCGCCCGCCCGCGAGCACGCGAACAGCAGCGCCGGCACCGCCGCGTCGGTCGGCACGCACACCACGACCCGGTCGCCGCGCCGCACTCCCAACCCGGCCAGCACCCCGGCCGCCCGCCGCGCCGCCGCGTCCAGCCCGGCGACCGTCACCGTCTCGTCGCCGCGGGTCAACGCCACCGCGTCGGGGTGGGCGGCCACCGCGCGGTCCAACAGGTCGTGCAGCAGCGTCACGGCCCGCTCACCGCCCTCCGGAACAGCCCGGCCAACGCGTCCACGTCCCGCAGGTCGCCGGTGGCCAGGTCGTCGGGGTCCAGCTCGACTCGCAGCGCCGCCTCGACCCGCTCGATCACGTCGACCAGCCGGAACGAGTTGAACCTCGGCAGCTCCCGCAGCGGCCCGGCCACCCCCGCCGGGTCCAGCTCCAGCACCGTGGCCAACGCCCCGACCACCGCCGACCGCACCGCCAGCTCCACCGCCAGGTCCCGGTCGGCCACCAACAGCTCGTGCACGCGGTCCACCAGCGCACCGGACATGCCGCCGCCGCGCCGGGCCCGCCGCATCGCCACGTAGGTCTGGGCGGCCAACGTCAGCCACGCCGCGGCGCCCCGCGCCGCCCGGCCACCGTCGTCCACCCCGGCCCGGGCCAGCCACCGCGCGTGCAGGGCCCGGGTCCGCGCCACCAGCCACACGTCCAGCACCAGCGCGTCCCACCCGGCGGGGCGGTCGCCGTGCTCCCGCACCGCCTCGACGTACCGGTCCACGAAGCCCAGCGCCCGCGCGGACGCCGCCAGCTCGGCACCCACGTCCAGCGCCGGCACGGCCGACGCGGTCACCGCGAACGCCGACGACTTCGGCGCCGCGGCGTCGAAATCGGCCACCGCCATCCGCCACACGGCCGGCCGCGCGGACCCCCACGGCGTGTCGTTGTGGTAGGCGTCCACGACGGTGCACGAGTCGCCCACGGCCGTCAGCAGGAAGCTGTGCTCCATGTGCTTCTGCCCGAAGTAGGGCACCCACGGCATGGTGTGCGCGTCGCCCACCACGTACAGCGGCCCGTGCGCGGCGGCCAGGCGGCGCAGCGCCGGGCCGTCCACCCCGTCCTCCCGGACCGCCACGGCCAGACCCAGCAGCCGGGACGCCTCGGTGAGTCGCCCGTCCAGCGGCACGTCCAGCGAGGGCGGCCCGTCGGGCGGGAACGCGGGCGCGAACCGGGGCGCGGCCCCCAGCGCCACGTGCGTCCCCGCGCCGTGGTGGCGGTCGGCCAGGACCGCCAGGTTCGCCTGCAAGCAGTCCAGCTCGGCCGCGTGCACGCCGTCCAGCACCGGTGACCACGTCCGGTCCACGGTCTCGCTCGGCATGGTCACGACCATCACCCCACCCCCGTCAGATCGGCTTCGACCAGGCGCAACCCGGCGGTGGCGGCGGCCAGCGCGGCGTCGTCGGCGGCCAGGTCACGCACCCGGCCGGCCAGCAGCCCGTCGTAGGCGGACAGGTCGAGCAGGCCGTGCCCGCTCACGCACACCAGCACCCCGCGCCGCGACTCGCGCGCCGCCCGCGCCGCGCCGGCCAGCGCGTGCCCGGACTCCGGCGCGGGCACGACCAGTTCGGACACCGCGAACCGGCGGCCCGCGTCCAACGCCTCCCGCTGACCCACCGCGACCGCGTCGATCGACCCGTGGTGGCGCATCGCCGACAGCAGCTTCGCCGCGCCGTGGAAGCGCAGCCCCGCCGAGTGCGACGCCGGGATGGGGAAGGAGCTGCCGATCGAGTACATGGCCTCCATCGGCCCGGACCCGGTCGCGTCGGTGTGGTCGTAGGCGTACACCCCGCGGGTCAGCTTGGGCGTGGCGCTGGACTCCACCGCCAGCAGCCGCACCGCCTCCGCCTCGCCCGCGCGGTGGCGGGCGTGGAAGGGCAGCGCGACCCCGCCGAAGTTCGAGCCCGCGCCGACGCTGCCGACCACGGTGTCCACCTCGGCGTCCAGCGCCGCGAGCTGCTCGGCGGCCTCCAGCCCGATCACCGACTGGTGCAGGATGCTGTAGTTCTCGCCGCTGCCGATGCAGAACGCCCGACCCTCGCCGCCCCGCGCGTGCTCGACGGCCTCGCCGATGGCCAACGCCAGCGAGTTCCCGCCTCCGGTCAACGACGTCAGCCCGCTCGGGCTCGCGTGCACGGTCGCGCCGAGCAGCCGCATCAGGCTGCCCCGGTAGGGCTTGTCCCGCAGGCTGCCGCCAACCATGAACACCGTGCACCGCAACCCGAACGCGGCGCACGCGGCGGCCAGCGCCGTGCCCCACTGGCCCGCGCCGGTCCCGGTGACCACCTCGCGAATCCCGGCCCGCTTGTAGTAGAACGCTTGCGCCAGCGCGGTGTTGAGCTTGTGGCTGCCGGAGATGTTGCCGCCCTCGTACTTCACGTACACCGGCACGCGGGCGTCGACCTCCTGCTCGAACGCCGTCGCCCGCCACAGGGGAGTGGGCCGGTACTTGCGGTACTGCGCCACGACTTCGTCGGGGATGTCCCACCACTCCCGCAGGGAGATGCTCTGCCGCACCAGCTCCAACGGCAACCCGGTGCTGACCGGTCCCTCGGCGCGCTCGGGCGTGAGGTCCGGCGGCAGGTCGTAGCCCAGGTGCGGAAGGACACTGCGCCAGGCCTTCACCGGTGCTCCTCCACGGCCCGCAGCACCACGTCCACCAGGTCCGACACGACGGTGAACACCTTGCCGGTGAACAGGTCGTCGGGCAGCGTCACGTCCAACTCGTCCTCCAGCCGCACCAGCATCCCCAGGAACCCCAGGGAGTTGATCCGCAGCACCGCGCCGTTGAGCGGCTCGTCGTCGGCGATGTCGGCGGGCGACAGCGACAGCCGGGACTCCCGGACCACCAGCCGCTTCACCGCCTCGGTCACCTCGTCGCGCCTGCTGTGCGTGGTCGTCACCGAGCCCCTCCCGTTCCCCGGACCGCACCCCGGCCGCGGATCGCCCAGCTGTGCGTGAGCAGCGCGGCCAACCCCACCGGGCCGCGCACGTGCAACCGGCCCGTGCTGATCGACAGCTCCGGACCCAGGCCCATCGTCGGGCCGTCGTGCAGCCGCATCGACCCGTTGACCACCAGCGCGGCGGCGTCGGCCGCGCGCAGGAACCGGTCCACCACCACCGGGTCGGTCGCCGCCACCCCTTCGGTGTGCCGCGAGCCGTGCCGCCGGATGTGCTCCAGGGCGGCGTCCAGGTCCGGCACCGGGCGCACCCCGAACGACCGGTCCAGGAACTCGCGGCCGTCGTCGTGCCCGGCCAGCGGCACCACGCGCGGGTCCGCGGAGCGCAGCCGCGGGTCCAGGCGCAGCGTGAAGGCGTCCGGCCGGGCCTCGAACCGCCGCACCAGCTCGTCGGCGACCTCGTCGTGCGCCAGCACCATCTCCAGGCTGTTGCACGCGGTCGGCTCGGTCAGCTTGGCGTCCAGCGCGATGTCCACCACGACGTCCAGGTCCGCGCTGCGGTCCACGTACAGGTGGTTGACCCCGCCGCCGCTGGCGATCACCGGGATGGCGGAGGTGGTGCGGCAGTGGTCGACCAGCGACGGGCTGCCGCGCGGGATCAGCGCGTCGATCGCGTCGTAGCGCTTGAGCAGCTCCCGCACCATGCGCCGGTCGGTCTCGGCCAGCACGTGCGCCATGCCCGGCAGCCCGGCGGCGGTCAGCGCCTCGCCGATCACGCCGCCCAGGGCGGCGTTGGTGGCCGCGATCTCCCCGCCGCCGCGCAGGATCGCCACGTTCCCCACGGCCACCGGCAGCAGCGCGCCTTCCACGGTCACCGTCGGCCGGGCCTCGTAGATCATCAGCACCACGCCCAGCGGTTTGGGCACTTTCCGCGCGGTGAAGCCGAGTTCGCCGGTGACGGGTTCGCCGAGAGCGGTCACCGCGGGCAGCCACGACTTCACCCGCTCGGCCAGCTCCACCAGCACACCCAGGTGGTCGCGGGTCAGCCGCAACCGGTCCACCAGCGACTCCGGCAGCCCCTTGGCGGCCCCTCGCGCCACGTCCTCGGCGTTGGCGTCGAGCACCGCGTCCCAGTGCTTGCCCAGCCGCACGGCCAGTTCGTCGCAGTACGCGGCGTACCGGTCGTCGCCCGGGGGAGGGGCCAGCGCGCGGGCCGCCGTCGCGGTCGCCAGGATCTCCTCGACGGTGCTCATCGCCCGCCCTTCCCACGGCCCAGGAACGCGCCGATCGCGTCGGTCAGCTCGGGCAGGTGCTCGGGGTCGAACACCTCGAAGTGGCTCGCGCGCAGGGTGCCGCGGTCGAGGCGCCCCGCGAGGGAGCGCCACCGCTGGGCCTCCGCCGGCGGCACGCCCTCGTCGGCGCACAGCAGCAACAGCACCCGGCCGGCGTAGGGACGTTCGACGCGGTGCGCCGACAACGCCCGGACGTGCGCGTCGAACGTGCGCACCAGCCGGTCCACGGTGTCCGGCGCGGGCCGCGCCCCCAACTGCGCCACGATCACGTCCCGGATCGCCCCGTCCCGCTCCACAGTGGACAGCCACGGCTCCGGCGAGCTGTCCACCACGACCAGGTCCGGGGTGGCGCCGCGCGCGGCGAGGTCGGCGCACACCTCCCACGCCACCACCCCGCCCTGCGACCACCCGAACACCAGGTCCGGCACGATCCCGGCGTCGTCCAGGGTGGCCAGCACGGTCGCGGCCATGCCCGGGATGCTCTCCTCGGGCTCCTCGCCGGGCAGCAACCCGGTCGAGCGCACCGCGTACACGTTGTGCGTGTCGCCCAGGAACGACGCCAGCCGCAGGTACGGCCCCAGCCCGCCGCCCGCGCCCGGCACCATCACGCACACCGGCCGGTCCTTGCGGCGCACGAACGGGATCAGCCGGCCGGGCAGCGTGCCCGCGCTCACGACCCGTCCTCTTCCCGCAGCCGCCGCACCAGCGCGGCCAGCGCGGACACCGTCGGCACGCGGAAGAAGTCCGCCACCGGCACCGCCACGCCGTGGTCCTCCTCGACCCGGGCCAGCGCGGTGAACACGTTGAGCGAGTGCGCCCCGTACTCCAGCAGCGACCGGTCCGGCTCGACCTCCTCGACGTCGAGCACCTCGCACCACAGCGCCGCCAGGTCCCGTTCGAGGCCGTCGGCGTACTCGACCGGACCCGTGCTCTCCGGCGTCTTCTGGAGCCGGCCGGCCAGCTCGGCGAGCGCGGCGTGGTCGGTCTTGCCGGTGCCCGAGGTCGGGACCTTGTCCAGGTCGTGGATGCGCGTGGGCACCATGTAGGACGGCAGCGCGGCGGCGAGCCGGTCCCGGACTCGCCGGTGGTCGGCCCCGCCCACCAGGAACAGCACCAGCTCCCGGTCCGCGCCCGCCCCGACCGCGACGGTGACCGCCTGCCGCACGCCCTCGACGCCGTTGGCCACGGTGTCGATCTCGCCCAGTTCGACCCGGTAGCCCCGGATCTTGACCTGGGTGTCGCCGCGCCCGAGGAACACCAGCACGCCGTGCTCGTCACGCACCACCAGGTCGCCCGTGCGGTACATGCGGCCGGTGCCGGCGAACCGGTCGGGCAGGAAGCCCTTCGCGGTCTTCTCCGGGTCGTTCAGGTAGCCCTCGGCCGGGCACAGGCCGCCCAGGTGCAGGTCACCGGGCACGCCCGCAGGGGCCAGGTGGCCGGTCTGGTCGACCACGTACGCGGTGACACCGTGCAGCGGCAGGCCGATCGGGACGTGCGCGGGCCAGGTTGCCTGGGCGGCGGTGAGCCGGTGCGTGGTGACGGCGTGGGTCTCGGTCGGGCCGTAGAGGTTGACCAGGGCGCAGTGGGGGTGTCGCACGAAGAAGTCCCGGATCCCGTCGTCCACCATGAGCTGTTCGCCCGAGACGCAGACGTGCCGCAGGTGGGGGAAGCTCGTGCGCGCGTCCTTCGCGGCCTGCACGAAGGGCCGGAGGGCGGCGACCGGCAGGTAGACGTGGGTGACCTGCGTCGTGGCGACGTGGCGGACCAGGGCGGGGAAGTCCCGCCGGTCCACGCCGCCGCGCCCGACCACCGTGCCGCCGGCGGCCAGCGTGGGGACGATCTCCTGGAACGACACGTCGAAACCCAACGGCGCGTACTGGAGGAACCGGGTCTCGCGGCCCTGGTTCAGGTAACCGATCTGCCAGGCGGTGAGGTTGAGCAGCGGCCCGTGACCCATCAGCACGCCCTTGGGCAGGCCGCTGGAGCCGGAGGTGAACATCAGGTACGGCGCGGCCTCGGCCACCCCGCCCGGCACCTCGCCCGCCGCCGCACTACCCGGCACCTCGCCCGCCGCCGCACTACCCGGCACTTCGCCTGCCGCCGCGCTCTGGATGTCGCGTGGGGTCGCCGGCACCACCTCCACGCCGGCCAGTTCCACGCCGCGGCCGACCACGAGCCGGCACCCGGCCTTGTCGGCCATGTACTCCAGGCGGTCGGCGGGCAGGGTCGGGTCCAGCGGCAGGAAGGTCGCGCCGCACATCAGGATCGCGAACAGGGCGGTCGTGGTGTCGCACAACGTCTCCGCCGCCAACCCCACCACGTCGTGCGGTCGCACGCCCCGCGCCACCAGCTCGCCGGCCAGCCGTTCGGCTCCCGCGACCAGTTCGGCGTAGGTCAGGCCCGCGCCGGGTTCCTCGATGGCGGGCGCGTCGGGGCTCGTGCGGGCGGTGTCGCGGACCCAGTCCACCAGGGTCGCCGCCGGGACGCGGCCCGGATAGCCGTCGGTGCGCAGGGAGTCCACCCACGACGAGTCGGTGAACAGGTCCGCCACCGGGCGCGTCCCGTCCGCGACCGCCCGGCGCAGCGCGGTGCGCAGGGAGTCCAGCAGGCCGTCGGCCACGGCGGGCGCGATGAGCTGCCGGTCGTACTCCAGTTCCAGCAGCCAGCCGCCCTCGCGCGGGGTCGCGCCCAGCCACAGGTCGAACTTCGCGGTGTCGTTGCCGGGCTCCCGCACGTCCAGGACCGTGCTGCCCGGGGTGCCCTCGAACGTGTCCTGCATGGCCAGCATCGCCGAGAACAGCGGGTTGCGGTTGCTGGTGCGGTCCCGGCGCAGCAGCGCGACCAGCTGGTTGAACGTGACGCCGACGTTGGCGCGGCAGTGGTCCACGGCCGCGCGCACCACCTCGCCCACGTGCTCGTCGACCGTCCGCGACCAGTCCACGTCCACCCGCACCGGCAGGGTGTTGACGAAGAACCCGCACAGGTCGTAGGAACCCACGGTCCGGCGCGCGGTGAACGGGCTGCCCACCAGCACGCTGGTCACCCCGCCGTGCCGCGCCAGCACCGCCCCGTACACGGCGGTGAACAGCACGAACGGCGTCACGGACAGGCGTTTGCAGGTCTGGCGCAGCAACTCGTTGTCCCGCTCGGACAGCAGCCACGACACGCGCGCACCGGTGAAGTCGGTCTCGTGCGGCCGGTCCGGGCGGGGGCTGAGCACCAGCGGCGGCACGTCGCGGAGCCGCTCGGCCCACGCCCCTGCGGCGTCCACTGTGGACTGAGCGGTGGCGGTGCGGTTCTGGGCGTTCAGCTCGCGCACGAACGCGGTCTCGCGCGCGGCCACCAGGTCCGTGGTCAGCTTGCCCGCCAACGCCGCTTCGAGGTCCCGCACCAGCGGACCCATCGACACGCCGTCACCGACCACGTGGTGCGCGCACAGGATGACCGCCGCCGCGGACCCGTCGGTGGCCCGCACGTAGCCGAACCGGTAGGCCGGGCCGGTGTGCAGGTCGAACGGCTCGCCGCCGAGCTTGGCCGCGAGGGTCGAGCACGCGGCGGCGTAGGTCGGGGCGGGGGAGTCGACGCGCTCCAGCGGCAGGGTCTCGCGCGTGGGCGGCGGGGTGAGGCGGGCGTGCGGCTCCGGCAGGGACAGGAACACCTGCCGCAGGCCCGGCTGCACCGCGACCAGCACGGTCAACGCGTCCAGGACGGTGTCCGGCGGCAGCGACGGGTCCAGTTCGACGTGCATGAGCTGGTTGTAGATCTGGGCCGTGGTGACCCAGCCGTCCACGACCAGCAGCCCTTTCTGGGACTCGGTCAACGGCAGCGCGGCGAGCCCGGTGTCGGCCTGCGCGGTGTCGGCCTGCGCGGTGTCGGTCGCGGTGGTGGCCGGGGTCGTCGTGTCGGTGGTCATCAGGCGTCCGCCACCGGTTGGCCGGCCATCTCCGCCAGCCACGCCTTGAGGTCGCCGATGGTGCGCAGGTCGACCATGCGGGTGGCGTCGATCTCGGTGTCGTCGTCGCCGGCCACCTCCACCGCGAGGCGCAGCAGCGACAGCGATTCCAGACCGGCGTCGAGCAGCGGGGTCGAGTCGTCGTAGGCCGCGGTCGCGTGCTTGGCGATGGCCGCGTCGAGATCCACTGGTGCGGTCGTCACGATGCTCCCCAGATCGTCCGTCCGTGCGCCGGCGTGGGGCCGGTCACACCATCCGGGAGCGATGGTTCACAGTGGCGATGCGCGGTCGATGTGCTCGTGATTCGCGGTCGATGTGCGCTTCGGGTCCCCGCTGCCTCAGGGTCGCGGGTCGGCGGCGGCGCGCTTGCGGGCCGAGTAGGAACGGGCCTTCGCCCGGTTGCCGCACACGCGCATGGTGCACCAGCGGCGCGAGTGGTTGCGCGAGACGTCCCAGAACACCCAGCCGCACGTCTCGTCCGCGCACCGCTTGAGCCGCTGCGCCTGCCCGGTGACGGCCACCTCCGACCAGGCGATGGCCAGCACGCCCATCGCCTTGCGCGCGGCGGGCAGGGCCGGGTCCGGGCGCAGGGCGTGCCGGGGCGGCGGTCCCTGCGGGTCGGGGTCGGCGGAGAGGAACACCAGCACCGGCAGGTCGCGCAGCACGGCGTTGGCCACGGCCAGCACGTGCGGGGACGACGGCCCGTCGCTGCCCAGCGCGTCCCGGACACCGGCCCGCAGGTCCAGCAGCATCCGGTGCTCCTCGCGGGTCAACGCCACCGGCCGGTCCACCAGCCCGCGCTCCAGCAACCAGCCCGCCGCCTCGGGCGCGGAGGCCAGCACGTCGGTCTCGTCCTCCAGGTCCACGGTGTTCGCGAACGCGGCGACCAACTGCGCCTCGGGGGACGCCTCGATCATCGGCGACCTCCCTCGGTGCCCGGCTACGCCATTCGGTGGTTACTTCGTGGTGATGGGTACAGCATCGTCTTTCGCGGGCGTACTGTCCAGCCAACCCGGTAGCCGGTTAACTTCTTGGAGCCGAAACATGGCCGAGCAGACCAGGGCCGTCGACGCGCCGCCCGAGCAGGTGGCGGCCGAGCAGGCGGCTGAGCCGGTGGCGGCCGAGCAGGCGGTTGCGCCGGTGGCGGCCGAGCCGGTGGCGGCCGAGCCGGTGGCGGCCGAGCGGGTGACGGCCGATCCCAGCGGTCGGAACACCGCCGTCCTGGTGGGCTTCACCGCCGTCACGAACCTGACCGACGGCGTCACCAAGATCGCGTTCCCGCTGCTCGCGACGACCATCACCAGCTCACCAGCGCAAATCTCGGGCGTGGCGCTGACCCTGTGGCTGCCGTGGCTGCTGGCCGCGCTGCACGTGGGCGTCCTGGTGGACCGTGTGGACCGGCGCAAGCTGCTGTGGGCGGCGAACCTGGTCCGGATCGTCGTCGTGGCCGGCGTGCTGTGGACGGTCGTGCGCGACGCCGTGTCACTGCCGGTGCTGTACGGCGGTGGCCTGGCGTTGGGCGTGGCGGAGGTCGTGGCCCTGACGTCGGCGGCTGCCCTGGTCCCCGACGCCGTCCGGCCCGCGCACCGCGAGCGGGCCAACTCGTGGGTCGCCGGTGCGGAGACGGTGTGCAACGAGTTCGCCGGGCCGCTGGTCGGCGGTCTGCTGGTGGCGGCGAGCGCCACCCTGGCGTTCGGCACGTCGGTGGCCGGTTACCTGATCGGCATCGTGGTCCTGCTGGGCCTGGTCGGCACGTTCAAGGTCGCGCGGTCCACGGACGAGCCGCGGGAGTCGGTCAACAAGCAGATCGCGGCCGGGCTGAAGTTCCTGTGGCACCAGCGGATGCTGCGCATGATGGCACTGGTGCTGACCGTGCTGTGCGCGTGCTGGGGCGCGTGGTTCGGCCTGATGCCGTTGTACGCGACGAGTGTCATGGGCTTGGACGGTGCGGGGTACGGCGTGCTCATCAGCGCGATGGGCGTCGGCGGTGCCCTGGGCGCGTTCGTCACCACGACGCTGAACCGGTTGGTGGGCCGGCGGTGGGTGATGCTGGCCGACCTCATCGGGACGTTCGCGATGGTGCTGGTGCCGGTGCTGTTCCCGTCGGTGTGGCTGGTGGCGGCGTCGGCGTTCGTGGGTGGGCTGGGCGGCACCCTGTGGACGGTCAACTCGCGGACCCTGAGCCAGGGCATCGTGCCCACCGAGATGATGGGCCGCTACAACGCCGCCGCCCGGCTGTTCAGCTGGGGCGCGATCCCGCTGGGTGCGGGGTTGGGCGGCCTGCTGGCGGAGTGGTTCGGCATGAAGGTCGCGTTCGCGGTCTTCGCGGTGGCGGTGTTCCTCTTGATCCCTTCGTTCTTGCACACGTTCACCACAAAAGCGCTGGCGGAAATCGAACCCCCCAAGGAATAACCGCCCGCGCGTCCCCCACGCCGTTCCCGGTCGCGCTTGCTGGCGCACGCGACCGGGAACGGCGCTTTGCTTCGGGCGACGCGCTGCGCGCTCTCAAGCGAACGCGCTGCGCGCTCTCAAGATCAAAAAGCGCCTCGCCGGCGGGCAGGCCGCCGGAGATGACACAAGCAAGAAGCCCGGGTTGGGTCGTGACCTCACGAGGCCCTGAGCCGTCCGGGGACTCGGTCAGTTCTCGTCCGCGAAAGCCCTGATCAGGGTCGCGACCCGGCTCGGCGTCTCCACGACGGGGGAGTGGCCCGCCTGCGCGATCGTCTCCACCCGCGCGCCCGCCGCCGTGTACCGCCGTGCCGACCGCGCCCCGTAGAACCGGTCCCGCTCGCCCAGCACCACCAGCGTTGGCAGCCCCAGGTTCCGGACTCGGGTGTCGAGTGGGTTCGCTGCGAGCCGCTGGCGGCGGTGGCTGAGCACGATCGGGAACATGCCCGCGTCCAACGCCCGGTGGTCGTCGAGCGCCTGCCTCGCCAGCGCCGCCCCCACGCGGAACCCGGGGGCCACCGCGTGCGCCGCCACCGCCCGGACCGCGAACGCCGGCGCGAACCGGTGCAGAAGGGAACCCACCACCGGCAGGGTCATCAGGAAGTCACCGCGCGGGAAAGTCGCGTCCGAATAGTCCGGTGCCTGCGCCACGACGACCACGCGCGCCACCCGGCCCGACGTCTCCGCCAGCGACAGCGCCACGTCCGCCCCGAACGAGTGCCCGACCGCCGTCACCCCCGACAGGCCCAACCGGGCCAGCACCCCGGCCACCACTCGCGCCTGCTCGTCGGCATCGGCAGCCGGACCACGGGTCATCCCGTGCCCCAACAGGTCCACCCGGACCACCTGGCACCCGGTCAGCAGCGGCACCACGCGGTCGAACCAGTGCAGGGATCCGCCGAAGCCGTGCAGGAGCACCAGCGGCGATCCGGAAGGAGGCCCGTCCACCCGGTAGTGGACCGACCGCCCTCCGACCGACGTGAACGACCCGGCGACGCGCCTCACAGCGAACGGGCCAGTGCCAGGCCCGCCGCCCGTCCCGAGAACACGCACCCGCCCAGGAACGTTCCCTCCAAAGCGTTGTACCCGTGCACGCCACCGCCGCCGAACCCGGCGACCTCACCGGCCGCGTACAAGCCCGGCAGCACGGACCCGTCCGCGCGCACCACCTGCGAGTCCAGGTTCGTCTCCAACCCGCCCAACGTCTTGCGGGTCAGGATGTTCAGCCGCACCGCGATCAACGGGCCGTGGGCCGGGTCCAGGATGCGGTGTGGTTTGGCCACGCGCGTGATCCGGTCGCCCAGGTACCGGCGCGCGTGCTCGACGGCCGCCAGCTGGAGGTCCTTGCCGTACTTGTTGCCCAGCTCCCGGTCGCGCGCGACGATCTGCCGCTCCAGCTCGTCGTGGTCGATCTTCGGGCCGCGGGCGATCTTGTTCATGCCGTCGACCAGTTCGCGCAGCGTCCGCGCGACCACGAAGTCCACGCCGTGCCGCTTGAACGCCTCCACCGGGCCCGGCGCGCCCTTGGCCAAGCGGCTCTTCAACGCCAGCTTCACGTCCTTGCTCGTGATGTCGGGGTTCTGCTCCGACCCCGACAGCGCGAACTCCTTCTCGATGATCGTCTGCGTCAGCACCAGCCACGAGTAGTCGTACCCGTCGGCCAGGATCGCCTTGAGCGTCCCGTTCGTGTCGAAGCTCGGGTAGTTCGGGGCCGGCAGGCGCTTGCCCGCCGCGTCGAACCACAGCGACGACGGGCCGGCCAGGATGCGGATCGCGTGGTCGGGCCAGATCGGGTCCCAGTTGACGATGCCCTCGGTGTAGTTCCACATCCGGTCGCGGTTGACCACGTTCGCGCCGGCCGTCTCGCTGATGCCCAGCATCCGGCCGTCCACGTGCGCGGGCACGCCGGAGATCAGCGTCTCCGGGCACTTGCCCAGCCGTTCGGTGGGCCAGTACTTGCGGATGATGTCGTGGTTGTGTCCGACGCCGCCGGACGCGACGACCACGGCCGCCGCCCGGTGCTCGAACTCGCCCACGACCTCCCGCGAGGACGCCTTGCCGCGCTCCAGGTCGTCACAGGGCTCCAGGACCGCTCCCCGGACACCGACCACGGCCCCGTCCTCGACGACCAGCTCGTCCACCCGGTGGCGGAAGCCGAACTCCACCAAGCCGCGCTTCTCCGCCCCGAGCACGGGCTCGGCGAACACCCGCACCACCTCCGGCCCGGTGCCCCAGGTCAGGTGGAAGCGGGGCACGGAGTTGCCGTGCCCGTCGGCCCTGCCGTCGCCGCGCTCGGCCCACCCGACCATGGGCAGCACGCGCAACCCCAGGTCGTGCAGGTACTGGCGCTTGCCGCCGGCGGCCCACTCGACGTAGGCCTGCGCCCACCGCCGCGGCCAGTGGTCCTCGCGCTCGCGGTCGAACGCCGCGCTGCCCAGCCAGTCCTGCATGGCCAGCTCGTAGCTGTCCTTGACGCCCAGCCTGCGCTGCTCGGGCGAGTCGACCAGGAACAGCCCGCCCAGCGACCAGAAGGCCTGCCCGCCGAGGTTGTTGCGGTTCTCCTGGTCCAGCACCAGGACCTTCTTGCCCGCCTTGGCCAGCTCGTGCGTGGCGACCAGGCCGGCCAGTCCGGAACCGACGACGATGACGTCCGGGTTCATGCGTCCCCTCCCGGGGTGGTGTAGGCGAGCACGACAGCTTCGAACAGGTCCAGCCGGCGGCGGCGCGCCGCGGGGTCGTCCGGCTCGACCAGGCACTGCACGGTGGTCCCGTCGTGCACGGCGACCAGCGCGAGCGCCAGCGCCCGCGGGTCGGCGACCGCGCGCCCGACCCGCCGCAGGAACGACACCAGGACCGGGGTGAGGGTGCCGGCGATCGCGTCCTCGCGCTGGGCGACCACCTCGCGCAGGCCCGGCGTGCGCAGGGCGTGCGCGGTGAACTCGGCGGTCACGCGGTACCAGGCGTCGTCCACGCCCACCGCCGCGTCGACCAGCTCCACCAGGTCGCGGGCGGTGCGCACGTCGGCGGTGTCGGCCGCCGCCAGCGCCGCCCGCAGGTCCTCCAGCAGCGCCCGCGACCGCTCCGCCCACATGGCCAGGAACAGCTCGTCCAGCGAGGCGAAGTTGGAGTAGAACGCGCCCCGGGTGAACCCGGCCCGCTCGCACACCTGCTCGACGCTGGCCCGGCCGAAGCCCTCGGCGGCGAACACCGCCAGCGCGGCCTCGTGCAGGCGGCGCAGCGTCTCGGCCCGGCGGCGGGTGGGCGGCATGCGAACCTCACTCTCGATACACCAATGTATCGGGTACACCGCTGTATCGGAAGTGGTCAGAGCCAGCCGCGTTCCTTCGCGAGCATCCCGGCCTGGAAGCGGGTCGCCGCGCCCAGCCGCGCCATCAGGTCGGCGACGTGGGTGCGGTACTTGCGCAGCGACACGTTGACCGCCCGCGCCGCGACCTCGTCCTTGTCGTACTCGGCCAGGCTGCGCAGCACCTGGCGCTCGATCGTGGTCAGCGGCACGTCCAGCTCCCGCGCCCGCGACCAGGTGCCCTCGAAGGCCTCGACCAGCGTCGCCACGATCCCCGGCTGCCGCACCTCCAGCGCGCCGGCCTGCCCGTCGGCCGGGTCCAGCTGCACGAACGCCACCGCCCGGTCGATGATCAGCACCTGGCGGCGGTACTCGTCGCTGATCCGGTGGTGGTCGCCGGCGGCGTGCTGGCGGCGGGCGTAGTCGTGCTGGGCCGGGTCGTCCAGGGACGCCGACGGGACCAGCGTCCGGCACCGCAGGCCCGCCGCGAGCCGGCGGTGGAAGGCGCGGACCGCCTTGTCGTCGGCCCGCGCGCGGCTCATCGGGCGCGATTTCATGTTCATCGTCTCGGTGCACGTGGACGCCAGCTGCCACACCCGGTTGTTGACGGTGTCCGCGCCCTCGATGCGTTCCACCAGCTCCACCGGCCGGCCCCGGGTCTGCTCCTCGACCAGGTCGCGCACCACCACCCATGCCGAGCTGAGGTTGTGCAGCTCGCGCGAGGTCTCCTCGACCCGGCGGCGGATCAGGCGGTCCACCGCCACCGCGGGCGGGACGGGGGTGTGGGTGGCGTCCACGACCTCCAGCTCGTGCAGCTCGGCCAGGACCGCGGGCACGTCGAGGCCGTCGAGGTCGGTGGGCGCCCGGCCCGGCGACCGCAGCAGGTGCCGGTACACCCGTTCCTGGTCGGCCGTCAGCCCCAGGCTGGTCAGGTTCAACGCTCGCGACCCCCGGTTCGGTTGCCTGCAACAAGCTGCAGCGACCGTGCAGGTTGTTGGACTTCAGCCGCAATGATCTTCCGGCGATCCTCGCACGGACAACCGGGTTCGCAGAGGGGGAAACCGTGGACGACAGGGCGGAGATCGTCGAGGTGTGCACGCGCATGGCCGTGCACGCCGACCGGCGGGAGTGGGACGAGCTGGCCGAGGTCTTCGCGCCCGCGGTGACCCTTGACTACACCAGCCTCAACGGGGGTGAGCCGGGTGTGCTCACCCCGGCGGAGATCGTGGCCGCGTGGTCGGGTTTCCTCGGCGCGTTCGACGCCACGCAGCACCTGGTGACCAACCACCTGGTGACCGCCGCCGGGGACAGCGCGGTGTGCACGGCGTCCTTCCAGGCCACGCACGTGCTGGCCAACCGGTTCGGCTCGCCGCTGTGGACGTTGGGCGGCGACTACGAGTTCCACCTGGTGCGCGTCGAGGGTTCCTGGAAGATCGCGGGCGTGGTCATGACCGTGGTCTGGGCCGACGGCAACAAGGACCTGCTCGCCCTTGCCGCCGCCGGGGGCGCGTCGTGACCATCGTGGAGCGCGTCGTCTTCGACAGCGCCGGCGAGAAGCTGACCGGCAACCTGTACCTGCCGGGGTTCCGCGCGCCCGCCGTGGTCGTGGCCGGGACGTGGACCAGCGTCAAGGAGCTGATGGCCGACCGGTACGCGCGCCGCCTGGCCGACCGCGGCATCGCCGCGCTGTCGTTCGACTTCACCGGTTTCGGCGAGTCCACCGGCGAGCCGCGCGACGTGGAGGACCCGGCGGGCAAGATCAAGGACATCCGCGACGCGCTGACGTTCCTGTCCGGACACCCCGAGGTGATGGGCGACCGGCTGGGCGCGCTGGGCGTGTGCGCGGCGGCGATGTACATGGCGGGCGCCGCGGTCGAGGACCCGCGGGTGCGGTCGTTGGCGCTGGTCGCGCCGTGGCTGCACGACGCCGCGATCTGCGAGGAGGCGTACGGCGGTGCCGAGGGCGTGGCGGCACGGACCGAGGCCGGGCACCAGGCGCGGGCCCGGTTCGAGGCGACCGGCGAGGTCGAGTACGTGCCGGTGGTGAGCGGGACCGACCCGAGGGCCGCGATGCCGATGGAGATCGACTTCTACCTCGACCCCGAGCGCGGCGGCATCCCCCAGTGGCCCAACCGGTTCGCGGTGATGGCGTGGCCGGGCTGGCTGGGCTACGACTCGATCGCCCTCGCGCCGAGGGTGTCCGCGCCGACGATCATCGTCCACAGCGAACAGGCCGCGATCCCCGAGGGCACGCGCCGCTTCTACGCCGGGCTGCCCGGCCACAAGGCGCTGGTGTGGACCGAGGGCACGCAGTTCGACTTCTACGACCGGGAGCCGAACGTGACCATGTCGGCGGCTGCCGCCGCCGCGCACTTCCGGGAGACGCTGTGACCGTGCTGGTGACCGGCGCGACCGGGAACGCCGGCGCGGAGGTCGTGCGCGCGCTGGTGGCGCTGGGGGTCGAGGTGCGGGCGCTGGTGCGGTCGCCGACGCCGTTGGACGTGCCGCAGGTGGTCGGCGACCTGGACGACCCGGCGTCGCTGTCGTTCTTCGGCGTGGAGTCGCTGTTCCTGCTGCCCGGCTACCGGGACATGCCGGGCGTCCTCGCCAGTGCCGCGGACGCGGGCGTGCGCCGGGTGGTGCTGCTGTCCAGCCCGGCGGTGACCGCGTCGGACACCGCGAACGCCGTGTCGCGGTACATGATCCGGTCCGAGGAGGCGGTATTCGCGTCCGGTCTGGAATGGACCGTGTTGCGGCCCAACGGTTTCATGTCCAACACCCTGCGCTGGCGGTCGCAGTTGGCCGCCGGGAACGTGGTGCGCGACGCGTTCGGCGGCGTGCCGGTGGCGATGATCGACCCGTACGACATCGGCGAGGTGGCGGCGCGGGCGTTGACGTCCGACTTCGCCGGGCAGGTGCTGGAGTTGAGCGGTCCGGAGAAGCTGTTGCCGGGCGACCGGGTGCGGGTGCTGGGCGAGGTGCTGGGCCGCAACCTGTCCTTCGTGGCGCTGTCGGACGAGGTGGCGCGGGCGGAGCTGTCGGCGGCGATGCCCGCGGAGTACGTGCACGCGTTCTTCAGCTTCTACGGCGACGGCACGCTGGACGAGTCCCGCGTGCACCCGACGGTCCAGGACGTGACCGGCCGCCCGCCGCGCGACTTCGGGACGTGGGCGCGGGTGCACGCGGCGGAGTTCGCGACGGCGTGACGGGGGCGCCCTTCTCCGGCTCGCTCCGCTGAAGCCGGAGAAGGGTTCGTTCAGGGGAACGCGAACGCACGCCGGACTCTGGGAAGCTCGCGACCATGCAGCCACCGCCGGGTGCCACGGGTTCACTCATCGGACCAGCGGACGCGTTCGACGTCCCCGTCTTCGTCCGTCGATCCGCACCGCTCAGCCCGAGCGTGCGTCCCAGGCCCAACGCGGTCGCCGGCGCGTCCAGGACCTGGCCGACGCCCTCGGACGTGCCACCGTCCGGGGCCTACCGGGTGGCCACGACCTGGCGCGACGTCATCGACGCGGCGATGTCCGTCGGTCGGGACGTGACGACGTGGCTGACGGCGACCCCTGTTCTGGCGTGGGCGGAGATCGTCGCACGGAGGGCTCCGCTGTCGGCTTACCTCGGCCGCACTTCGCGCCCGGCTTGGGGGAGCACGGGCTTCGTCGTGGAGCCGAACGTCGTGTACACGGACGGTACCGAAGCGACGGCCAGGACCGCCTTCGGCTACCGCATGGGCATGACCATGGCGGAGTGGGCGTGTCGCGGCTTGTTGGGTCTCGGCCCGACCACTCATGCCGAGTCGCTGACACCCGTTGACGCTGGTCCTGCTTGGTCCACCGCCTCCGGGCTGCCGGACCTCGTCGGTCGTCACCCGGCGACCGGTGACTTGACGTGGCTGGTCGAAGCCAAAGGCAGTCGAAGACTGGGCCAGCCGATGCTCGCGAAGGGTGTCGAGCAACTGTGCCGCCAGGGCCTCATGGTGGGTCCCCACATGAGAGTGCTGTGCGGCACCAGTCTTGAGGACAGGCTCTTCATGACCATCGACGTCGAGGAGGTGTCCGGTACGCCCCGGGAAGACTGGTCGACCGCCGACGGCCTGCTTTCACTCGCGCGGTCACGCATGCTCCTGTACCTCGCGTTGAGGGCCATGCCGACAGAGTCGCTCACCGTGCTGCCGGTCGGCTCCGGTGTCGCGGAGCAGCGCGGACGCCGGGGCGGACTTGGAACGGTCGCGCTGTTGGAGGACGATCCCGCGACTGAGGAAGCACGCCGAGAGGCGCGGTCTCGGCCAGGGCGCAGGGGCGTTCGGCAGTCCGACATGCTCACGGCCCAGGTTCCCGGCACCGATCTGGTCATCGGCATGTCGCGCCGCCTCTATGGCGCTTGCGCGAGCCTCGCGCGGGTAGAGGCGGAGCTTGTTTCCGAGGTCAACGTCCGGCAACCACCTCCGCGACCCGATGCCGGCGGGAACGAGATCGAGGACGCCTCCCAACGACGACTGCACCACCTGCACGTCTTCGAGCGCGAGCGCCGGTCGTCCGCTGCCGCCGAGACCCAGCAGGGTTACCACAGGGGCGCGGAGTCGGAGTGGGACGACTTGGTCGGGAGCGAACCGAGGTTCAGCGCCGAACCAGTCTCCGGGTACCTGGAGGCGGCCACCGAGGACATCTACCTCGCGGTCGACGATCGATCCATCACTGGAGTTCAGCGGTAGCCCACGCAGGTGACGATCGTCGCCGTGTGATCGGCTCAGCCGGTCAGGGCCGCGCGCACGCGGGTGATCACCGCGTGCTCGCCCTCGCCCACGAACCCGTCGGCCGTGGCGACCTCGCGGCAGATGGCCAGGACCGCCTCCGGGAACGTCCGCGCGTCCGCCGGGGACTTCGCGGACAGGATCTCCGTCGACCGGCGCAGCGCCGTCAGGACGCCCGCCTCCACGTCGGCGACCGTGCCCTCCGGCAGCACCGGGTGGTCGGCGGACAGGACCTCGCGCAGGGCCGGCGAGAACGTGGTCAGGGCGCGGATGCCGGCGTGGCTCTCCTGGTCCAGCGCGCCCGGTTCGGCGGTGGAGACCAGGACCATCGCGCCGAACACGGCCGTGCGCAGGGTGCGGGCTTCGGTGTCGGTGTAGATCACCCGGTCAGCCTAGAGAGGGATAGCTGCGATCTTCAGTAACTGCTACTCGAAGTTACACCTATTTGGTATGGTCACCGAAACCCGGCGCACGGCAGGAGGCGACGATGCACGTCCTGGCACACGAGGCACCACCGGCGGGCGGTGCGGAGTTCTGGCAGGTCCTGGTCGCGGCGGGGATGGCGGCCGTGGTGTTCGTGCCGGTGCTGCTGTTCGCGGTCAAGGAGCGGGCCGGGCGGCCCAACCTCCTCGGGCGGCTCGCCGACCGGGCCGCACAGCGAACCGGCCTGCCGCGCTGGGCCGCGCTGCCGATGGGGCTGGCCGGGCTGTCCGGGTTCGCGGCGCTGGTCGGCGTCTACTGGGACGTCCCGATCCACATGGAGCTGGGCCGCGACGAGGGGCCGCTGGCCAACCCGTCGCACTTCCCGATCTACTTCGGCCTGATGGGCATCATGGCCAGCGGCCTGATCAGCGCGGCTCTGGCGAAGGACCCGCTGCCGACGCGGACCCTGCGCATCACCAAGGACTGGCGCGTGCCGATGGGCAGCGTGCAGATGACGGCGACCGGGCTCGTGGGCGTGGCCGGGTTCCCGCTGGACGACGTGTGGCACCGGCTGTTCGGGCAGGACGTCACCGAGTGGGGGCCCACGCACATCCTCATGATCGGCGGCGGCGTCGGGGTCGTGATCGGGCTCCAACTGCTGCTGGCCGAGGCACGCCAGGTCGGCGCGCACGGCCGCCTGGTGCGGCTGCTCGGGCCGGTGCTGGCGGGCGCGTGGCTGATGGGCGCGTCGACGTTCCTGATGGAGTTCGACCTGGGCGTGCCGCAGTTCCCGATGCTCGCGCAGGTGGTGCTGGTCGGGCTGATCGGGGCGTGGACGCTGACCGTCGGGCGGCTGTCGTGGGGGCCGGGCGGGACGCTGATCGTGCTCGCGGTGCTGCTGGGCAGCCGGGTGCTGTACTCGGCGATCCCGGCGCTGGCCGACCTGCACGTGGCGGTGCCGTTGCCGTACGTCGCCGAGGCCGTCATCGTCGAGGCGGCGGCGCTGTTCTTCACGCGCTGGCGGTTCGCGCTGGTCGCCGGGGTCGGCGCGGGCACGGTCGGCATGCTCGGCGAGGCCGCGCTGTCGCGGACCCTGATGCCCAACCCGTGGCCGTCGCACCAACTGGTCTGGTTCGTCGCCTACGGCACGGCGGCGGCGGTGGCGGGCGCGCTGATCGGCGTGTGGCAGCACGAACGCGTCGAGGAGGTCGCCGACCGGTCCGAGAGCACGGGCCCGCGCCACCTGCCCGGCCTGGTCGGCGCGCTCGCGGCGGTCGGGCTGATGGCCTCGGTCGCGGTGCCGCAGGACCCGAAGCCGATGAGCGGGACCCTCACGCTGGCCGAGGCCGGCGCCGGTTTCGAGGTGTCCAACCCGAACAGCGACGCCACGCCGAAGTGGGTGCACGCGACCGTCCGCCTGGAACACCCGGTGGACAACCCGGTGTGGCTCAACGGTTTCGCGTGGCAGGGCGGCGACTTCGCCACGACCCCGCTGCACGAGGTCGGCGACGGCGTCTACCGCACCGCCCAGCCGCTGCCGGTCTACGGCCAGTGGAAGTCCGGCGTCCGCCTGCACACCCCCGACGGCGTGATGGCGATCCTGCCCATCTACGCGCCCGCCGACCCGGCCGCCGGCGCCGCCGCCATCGAGGCACGCGACGGGGCACGCGCGTTCATGGCGGAGATCGACTTCCTGCAACGCGAACGCAAGAGCGACACACCGGCCGTGCTGTGGGCCGTCGCGTACGTGATCGTGGGCCTGATCTTCGCCGGCATGTGGATCCTGTTCGCCTGGCTCTACGCGAACGCGTCCCGCGTCCGCGGCCTGCACCGGGCGGTCTGACGACCGGCGGGCTGCGCGCGTGACACCGCGCAGCCCGCCGGAGGTCAGGACAGCTTGACGATCTGCGCCGCGACCTCGACCGGGGCCTCCAGCGGCAGCATGTGGCCGGCGTTCTCCACCACGATCGACTCCCCGCCCACCGCCTCGGCCAACGCCCGCGCGTTGTACTCGCCGACCAGGCGGTCCTCGTCGCCCACGATCGCGATCACCGGCTTCTCCGCCGCCACGGTCAGCGCCGCCTCGCGGTCGTAGCGGTCCACCGCCGGGCGGAACAGCGCGATCGTCTCCGGCCAGTGCGCCCACACCATGTCCGCCGTGAGGTCCACGTCCTCCTGGCGCGGCTCGTCGCCGAACAGCCACCACCGCAGGCCCGCGGTCTTCGCCGGCTCGATGCGCTCGCGCACCGCCCGCACGATCGGCCCGAACGCGCGTTCCAACTCGCGCACCAGCTTGCCCAGCGCCTTGGGCCACGCCAGCGAGGTCTCCGACAGGCCGCTGGCCGCCGTGGACACGAACACCAGCCCCGCGACCCGCTGCTTGTAGAGCCTGGGTCGCCGTTCGGCCATGGCCATCGCCGCCATTCCGCCCATCGAGTGACCCGCGATCACCACCTGACCGGTGGGGACCAGGCGTTCGATGAGTTCGCCGAGGTCGTCGCCGAGCTGCTCGATGGTCGCGGTCTCCCGGGTGGCCGGGCCGGACGCGCCGTGGCCGCGGTGGTCGTAGGCGATCACCGCCACCGACTCCGGCAGCTCCGCGACCACCCGGTGCCAACTGCGGTGGTCCAACGCGTAGCCGTGCGCGAGCACCACGGTCACCTCGGCGTCGGGCGTGCCGCTGCGCACCAGGTTCAGCTCGGTGCCGTCTTCCAGCCGCAACCGCTCGGTCGCCATACCGCCGTCCTTTCGTCGTCGGACCTCACCCGGATCAACGACGAGCCGAACGGAACGTCACGGTTCCGCCGCGAAGGTCCCCGTCCGGACGGGACCAAAGACCCCAATCCGGCGGAACCGCTAACAGGCCGTGAGCACCACCCGAAACACGGACCAACAGCTGAACGGTCAACGACCGAACGGGTGCGCCCGCGTCACCCGTTCGGCAGGGCCCTCGACCGGAACCGGTGCACCCATGAACCCGACCTCACGGCGAGGACTCGTCGTCGTCGCGGCGCTGGCGCTGCTCGCCCCGCCCGTCGCGCAGGCCACCACCTTCGGCTCCCCGGCCGCCGCCTACACCGCGGGCGGCATCTCCGCCGGCGGCCACTACTACGCCAAGTCCGGCAGCACCCTGACGCTCACCGTGAAGACCGACGACCGCGCCCGATGCGTGCAGGTCACGGGCTTGACCACGCAGACCTCGCCGAGCGCCAAGACCACCTGGACCTTCACCCGCCCCGCCGGCTCCGGCGCGGACGGCGTGCGCACCGCGACCGTCACCATCGGCGAGAACGTCAACACCAACGGCGTGTGCACCGTCCGCACCGCCACCACGGGCGTCTCCCACGTGCTCGACAACACCGGCCCCACGGCCACCGCGTCCCTCGACCCCGCCGCCAACGCGGCCGGCTGGCACCGGGACGCCGTCGCCCTGACCTGGACCGCCGACGACGGCGGGGGAGTGGGCGGCGGCACCGTCACGCCCCCGTCCACCGTCGGCGACGACACCGCCGGCACCACGGTCACCGGCACCGCCACCGACGCCCTGGGCAACACCGGCCCGACCGCGTCCGTCGTGGTCCGCCGCGACACCGGCGCGCCCGCGATCAGCGCCGCCACCACCCCGCCCGCGAACACCCACGGCTGGCGCAACGGCCCGGTCACCGTCACCTTCACCTGCGCGGACCCGTTGTCGCACATCGCCTCCTGCCACGCCGACGACACCACGTCCGCCGCCCGCGCGCTCACCGCCGAGGGCGCGGACCAGTCCGTCACCGGCACCGCCACCGACAACGCCGGCAACACCACGACCACCACCGCCGGCGGCATCGCCATCGACACCACCCCACCCGCGATCACCGGCTCGCACGCCGCGACCGGGTGGACCAACCAGCCGGTCACCGTCACGTTCACCTGCGCCGACCCGCTGTCCGGCGTGGACACCTGCGCCGCCCCGGTCGTCCTGGACGGCGAAGGCGCGGACCAGTCCGCCACCGGCGCCGCCACGGACAAGGCCGGCAACACGGCCACCACCACCCACGGCGGCATCGACATCGACCGCACCGCACCGGTCACCACCGCCACCGCGCCCGGCACGTGGACCAACACAGACGTCACCGTGCGGCTGACCGCGCACGACGCCCTGTCCGGCGTCCGCGAGACCCGCTACACCGTCAACGGCGGCCCGGAGAACACCGGCGCCAGCGTCCCGTTCACCGCCGAGGGCACGCACACGCTGACCTACTGGAGCGTCGACCACGCCGGCAACGCCGAGACCGCGCGCACGGTCACCGTGGACATCGACAAGACCCCGCCGTCGATCACCCACGCCATGACCCCCGACGCCAACGCCAACGGCTGGCACGCCGGGACGGTCACCATCGCGTTCACCTGCGCCGACACCGGCTCGGGCGTCGCGAGCTGCGGCCCGGACCGGACCGTCGCCGCCGAGGGCGCGAACCAGGCCGCCGACGGCACCGCCACCGACCACGCCGGCAACTCCGCCACCGACCCGGTCCGCGTCCACCTCGACCGCACCGCGCCGACCATCACCGCCGAGCCCGCCACCGCCCCGAACGCCCACGGCTGGTACCGCGAGGACGTCACCGTCACCTACACGTGCGCCGACGCGCTGTCCGGTGTGGACACCTGCCCGTCGCCGACCGTCCTGGGCGAAGGCGCCCACTCCGCGTCCGGCACCGCCGTGGACGCCGCCGGCAACTCCGCCACCACCGTCCTGACCCTGAACGTCGACAAGACCGGCCCCACCCTCACCGGCACCCCGTCGACCACCGCGTGGAGCACCGACGACGTCACCGTCACCTGGACCTGCGCCGACACCGCCTCGGGCGTGCTCGACGCCCCCGCGCCCGGCACGGTGACGGGGGAGGGCGCGAACCTCGCCGCCACCGCCACCTGCACCGACAAGGCCGGCAACACCACCACCGCGACCGCCGACGGCATCCGCATCGACCGCGCCGCCCCCGCCACGCGGGCCGCGCCGGTCGCCGCCGGCTGGCACGCCGACCGCGTGGACGTGACCCTGAACGCCGCCGACGCCCTGTCCGGCGTCGCCGGCACCCACTACCGCGTGGACGACGGCCCCACCCAGCCCTACACGGGGACGTTCGCCTTCACCACGGGCGGCAAGCACACCATCGCGTACTGGAGCACCGACGCGGCCGGCAACACCGAGGACCCGCACGCCCTCGCCGTGTGGATCGACGACGCCGACCCGACCGTGGCCGCCGACCACCCGGCCGCCAACGCCCACGGCTGGCACAACGCCCCCGTCACCGTGACGTTCACCTGCGACGACACCCAGTCCGGCGTGGCCGGGTGCGCCGACGCGGTGGAGGTCGGCGAAGGCGCGGACCAGTCCGCCACCGGCCACGCGGTCGACGGCGTCGGCAAGTCCGCCACCACGACCGTCACCGGCCTGAACGTGGACCTCACCCCGCCCACGCTGACCCCGTCCCCGACCGCCGGCTGGCACCGCTCGGACGTCACCGTCGTGTGGACCGCGTCCGACGGCTTGTCGGGCATCGACTCGGCCCCGGCCGACAGCGTGATCACCGGCGAGGGCCGGTCCCTGGCCGCAGGCCCGGTGACCGCGAAGGACAAGGCGGGCAACGACAGCGCCCCCGCCTCGGTGACCGGCGTGATGATCGACCGCACCGCCCCCGTCGTCGCCGGCACCACGCTCACCGCGCCCAACGCGGCCGGCTGGTTCCGCGACGAGGTCGTCGTCGACTTCACCTGCACCGACCCCGACCTGGCCGACGAGACGGACGGTTCGGGCGTCGCGACCTGCCCGACCAGCCGCGTGCTGCGCGGGGACGGCGTGGACCAGTCGGTGACCGCCGACCCGGCCGCGGACCTCGCCGGCAACACCGGCGCCCCGGTCACCTTCGGCGGCGTGGACATCGACGGCACCCCGCCGACCACCACCGCCGACAACCCGTGCACGGGTTGGTGCACCGGCTCCACCGCCACGGTCGTCCTGACCGCGTCCGACGCCCTGTCCGGCGTCACCGAGATCCACTACCGCGTCGACGACGGCCCCGAGCAGACCGCCGCGGGCACCACCACGACGGTCGCCGTCCCCCTCGACGGCACCGGCTCCGGCACCATCACCTACTGGTCGGTCGATGCGGCCGGCAACGCGGAAAGCCCGAACACCGCCGCTCTGAAGTGGGACAACATCGCGCCCGCGATCACCCACACCCTCTCGCCGGCCCCCAACGCCGACGACTGGAACAACAGCGACGTCACCGTCACCTTCACCGCGCGCGACGACGACGCCGGCTCCGGCATCGACCCGTCCACCCCCACCCCGCCCACGGTCGTGGCCACCGAGACCGCCGGCACCACCATCACCGGCACCGCCCGCGACCTGGCCGGCAACACCGGCACCGACACGGTCACCGTCCGCTTGGACAAGACCCCGCCCACCATCACCGCCGAGCTGGTCGGCGGTGCGAAGCCCTGGCACACCTCCCCGGTGACCATCCGCTTCACCTGCACCGACAACGGCTCCGGCATCCCGGCCACGGCGTGCCCCGACGACGTGGTCCTGTCCACCGACGGCGCCGCCCAGTCCGCCACCGCCTCGGTCACCGACCGGGCCGGCAACACGGCTCAGGCCGCGCTCACCGGCATCGACATCGACCAGTCCGCACCGACCATCACCGGCGTCTCCGTCACCGACGGCGCGATCTACGACTTCACCGCCCCCGCCCCCACGTGCACCGCCACCGACCCGGTCTCCGGCATCGACACCTGCGCCGTCACCGTCCAGCCCGGGGCCGAGGGGGTCCACACCTTCACCGCGACGGCCCGCGACCAGGCCGGCAACACCACCACCCGCACCGGCAAGTACCAGGTCCGGCGCTACCGGTTCAGCGGCTACCTGCAACCCGTCAACGACCCGGCGACCCCGGTGAGCGTGTTCAAGGCGGGCAGCACGGTGCCCGTGAAGTTCCAGCTGTTCGACGCCGCCGGCACGCCGGTCCAGG
Organism: Saccharothrix mutabilis subsp. mutabilis; assembly: GCF_039521145.1. Lineage (NCBI taxonomy): Bacteria > Bacillati > Actinomycetota > Actinomycetes > Pseudonocardiales > Pseudonocardiaceae > Saccharothrix > Saccharothrix mutabilis. The sequence continues at coordinate 65,545 of NZ_BAAABU010000025.1, read as the reverse complement.
CGGCCACCCCGCCGACCTGGCTGACCCCGGTCCGGGGCGGCGCGACGACGACCCCGGTCAACGAGTCGACGGGCGCCGAGACGCTGACCGGCGGCACGTTCCGCTGGGACGAGACAGCCCGCCAGTACGTCCACACCTGGCAGACCAAGGGCCTGACGCCCGGCTACCACTACAGGATCAGCGTGAAGCTGGACGACGGCCAGACCAAGTACGTCACGGTGGGTCTGAAGTAGCCCCCAACGCCCGGACCCGCCGATCCAACAACCAGGCGAACCCCTCGGGATCGCCGACCACCAGCTGGATCACCCGTCCCTCGGCCCGCACGGCGACCACAGGTCCGCCGGGCGGGCCGTCGGCGTGAGCGACCCAGACCCCTCGGACGTCCCGCAACGCCACCCGCCCCCCGTGCAGGTCAACCCCGGTCCCCACCCGCCACCACAACCACCGGCCGTCAACACCGGCGGTCGCCAACACCGGCTTCCAGACCCCCAGCCCACGCACGGCCCGAGCACGACTGCGCATCACCAACGAGGTCCCCGCGACCGCCCCACTGGCGGCGTCGAACAACACCGCATGCGCCCGCTCGACCAACAACACCCCCAACACCCCGGCCACGACCGGCGGCACCCCCAACAAGGCGCGCCCGGTCACCCCCACGACCCCCACCACCTGCACCACCGCCCCGAGCGCCACCGCCCAGCCCCCGTCGGCCCGGACGAACCCCCGAGCGGCGAAGAACCCGACCGGCACCAGACACCCGACCACCAACACCACCCACCACCCCCCGGCCCGGGTCCCACCCACCGCGGCGGTGACCGCACTCTCCACCGGCGGCCCGAAGAACCCGGCGAGGAGCAGCGGAAACACCCGCCGCCACCGCCCGCGGAACTCGGCGAGGACGGCAGGGTGGGCGAAGAACGGCAAGCCCACAACCCACCTCCCGACCCGTCCAAGAGACCACGCCCAGCCCATCCCCGCGCGCCGAGACTCGCCGAAACTGTCGGTCCCCCGTGAGACAATCGAACCGGGGGCCGGAGGCCACACCTCACCGCCATCCCGGTGATGCCGCCCGCCCGCCCGGCCGGCCCCTGCCCGCGCTGCACCACCTCCCGCAGCCGCTACTCACCGCCGCCAAACCCGCGCCGCCGCGCTCCCGCCAAACCCGCGCCGAACTCGCGCCGCCGCGCGCCCCCCGCCGAACCCGCGCCGCCCGCCAAACCCGCGCCGCCCGCCAAGCCCGCGCCGCCCGCCAAGCCCGCGCCGAGCCCGCGCCACCGCCGAACCCGCGCCGAGCCCGCGCCGCCCGCCAAACCCCCGCCGAGCCCGCGCCGCCGCCGAACCCCCGCCGCCCCTCAGCCCCGAAACGCCCCACAACGCCGTCGGCCGCCGCACGCCCCGGCACCCCGGACCGCACGACGGCCGACAACCAACCCTCAGCTGCTCCGCAAGAACCGGTCCAACACCCGCACCCCGAACCGCAGCGCGTCCACCGGCACCCGCTCGTCCACCCCGTGGAACAACCCCGAGAAGTCAAGGTCCGCCGGCAGCTTCAACGGCGCGAACCCGAAGTTCCGGATCCCCAACTGCTGGAACGACTTGGCATCCGTCCCCCCGGACAGCATGTAAGGCAGCACCCGCGCGCCCGGGTCCTCCGCCGTGATCGACGCCGTCATCGCGTCCACCAGCGCCCCGTCGAAGGTCGTCTCCACCGGCGGCAGCCCGATCCACTCGCGCTCCACGTCCGGCCCCAGCAACTCGGCCACCTCGCGGTCGAACGCCTCCTCCCGCCCCGGCAGGATCCGGCAGTCCACAGTGGCCTCGGCGACCGACGGGATCACGTTCGCCTTGTACCCCGCGTTCAACATGGTCGGGTTGGCCGTGTCCCGCAACGTCGCCCCGATCATCCGGGACAACGCCCCCAGCTTCCCGACTGCGCCCTCGACGTCGTCGTCCGGGAACTCCAACCCGGTGATCTCCGAAACCCCGTCCAGGAACTCCCGCACCGACGGCGTGATCACCACCGGGAACCGGTGCTGCCCCAGCTTCGTCACCGCCGCCGCCAGCTTCGCCACCGCGTTGTCCCGGTGGATCATCGACCCGTGCCCGGCGGTCCCGCGCACCCGCAGCTTCAGCCACCGGATGCCCTTCTCGGCGGTCTCCACGAGGTAGGCCCGCACGTCGTCCTTCAACGTGATCGAGAACCCGCCCACCTCGGAGATCGCCTCGGTGACCCCTTCGAACAGCTCGGGCCGGTTGTCGACCAGCCACTTCGCCCCGAACAGCCCGCCGGCCTCTTCGTCGGCCAGGAAGGCGAACACGATGTCCCGGGGCGGCACCACGCCGTCGCGCTTGAACCGGCGGGCGACGGCCAACGACATGGCGACCATGTCCTTCATGTCGACGGCCCCGCGCCCCCACACGTACCCGTCCTGCACCGCGCCCGAGAACGGGTGCACCGACCACTCCGACGGGTCGGCCGGCACCACGTCCAGGTGCCCGTGCACCAGCAGCGCCCCCCGCGACGGGTCGGCCCCGGCCAACCGCGCGACGACGTTCCCGCGCCCCTTGGCGCCGGACTCCACGTAGGTCGTCTCGTACCCGACCTCTTCGAGCTTCTCGGCGACCCACTCGGCCGCCTTCCGTTCCCCGACGAGCGTCGTGGGATCCCCGGTGTTGGTGGTGTCGATCCTGATCAGCTCGCTGGCGAGGCCGACGACCTCGTCCTGCGCCACCCGGAGGCCTTCTTCGACGTTGCTCACCCCGCCTTCCTACCACTGCGGCCCGACCCGCCTTGCGCCCGCGTCACGGGGGAGGACCATGGGGGAGGCGTCCCGAACGGAGGTGGCACCGCGATGCCGGACGACTTCTTCCGCTTCGGCGACAACCCCCTGGAGGACCTCGTCGGCAAGCTGTTCGCCGGCCTGGGCGGCGCGCCCGTCTCGCCGACCCGCCGGGCGGAGCGGTTCGGGCGGGACCTGACCGCGTCCGCGCGCGAAGCGGCGTTGGACCCGGTGGTGGGCCGCGACGACGTCATCGACGAGGTGGTCGAGGTGCTGTCGCGGCGCACCAAGAACAACCCCGTCCTGCTCGGCGACCCCGGCGTGGGCAAGACCGCGATCGTGGAGGGCATCGCCACCCGCATGGCCACCGGCGACGTCCCGCCCACCCTGGCCGGCCGCCGCCTGATCTCGATCGACCTGGCCGCCATGGTCGCCGGCTCCAAGTACCGCGGCGAGTTCGAGGAACGCCTCCAGGGCGTCATGGACGAGGTCGCCGCCACCAACCGCATGATCGTGCTCTTCATCGACGAACTGCACACCGTCGTGGGCGCGGGCAGCGCCGAAGGCGCGGTCATGGACGCCGCCAACATCCTCAAACCCGCCCTCACCACCGGCCGCCTGCAACTCATCGGCGCCACCACGGTCGAGGAGTACCAACGCCACATCGCCAAGGACGCCGCCCTGGAACGCCGCTTCCAACCCGTCCTGGTCGACGAACCGTCACCCGCCCAGACGATCACCATCCTCACCGCCCTGCGCAGCCGCTACGAACGCCACCACGCCGTCCGCATCACCGACGAGGCCGTCCGGGCGGCGGTGGAACTGTCCGCCCGCTACGTCACCGACCGCTTCCTGCCCGACAAGGCCATCGACCTGATGGACCGCGCGGGAGCCCGCGTCCGCCTGCGCCAGAAGTCCCCGCCCCCGGACGTGGACGCCCTGGAAGACCGCGTCCGACGCCTCCGCGAGGACGACCCCGACCAACGCCTGCCCGAAGCCGAAGCCGAGCTGGCCGCCGCCCGAGCCGCCCTCGCCGACGCCCCCCGGGTCGACGCCGACGACGTCGCCGAGGTCGTGTCCCGCAGCACCGGCATCCCGGTCACCCAGCTCACCGAGTCCGAACGCCACCGCCTGCTCACCCTCGAAGACCAGCTCCACCGCCGGATCATCGGCCAGGACGAGGCCGTGGAAGCGGTGGCCGACGCCGTGCGCCTGGGCCGAGCCGGTCTGAAGCACCCCAACCGCCCCACCGGCTCGTTCCTCTTCCTGGGCCCCACCGGCGTGGGCAAGACCGAGGTGGCCCGAGCCCTCGCGGAGGCCCTCTACGGCTCCCCGGACCGCCTGATCCGCTTCGACATGTCCGAATACGCCCGGCAGCACGTGGTCCCCGCCCTGACCAGCGCGGTCCGCCGCACCCCGTACTCGGTGGTCCTGCTGGACGAGATCGACAAGGCCCACCCCGAAGTGCTGAACACCCTGCTGCGACTCCTGGACACCGGTCGCCTGACCGACGCCCACGGCCGGACCACGGACTTCGCCAACGCGGTCGTCATCATGACCAGCAACACCGGCCCGGAGCACGCCCTGCACTTCCGCCCGGAGTTCCTCGACCGCCTGGACGAGACCATCCTCTTCCGCGCCCTGGACGCCGACGACCTCCGCCGGATCACGAAACTCCTCCTCAACGACACCCGCGACCGCCTGGCCGCCCAGGACATCACCCTGGACGTCACCGAGGAGGCCGTCACCTGGCTGGCCACCACCGACTACACCCCCGAGCACGGCGCCCGCCCCCTGCGCCGCGCCATCGCCAGGGAACTGGACCGCCGCCTGTCCCGTGCCCTGCTCTCCGGTGACCTGCGCCCGGGCCACCGCGTTTCCGTGACCGTGCAAAACTCCGAACCGGTCCTGACCATCACCGGTCGGCCGGGCGAGAAGGAGGAGTCGGAGTGATCGTGGTCGGCGTGGACGGTTCGCGGGAGGCGCAGGCGGCGGTGCGGTGGGCGGTCGCGGAAGGGGAGCGGCGTGGGCTGCCGGTGCGCCTCGTGCACGCCTACCGGGTCCCGCCGATCGGGTTCCCCGTGTCGCTGCTGCCCGCCGAGGAGGTGCGCGGGGAGTACGAGGAGCAGGGTCGGCGGATCCTGGCCGAGACCGGGCACGCCGGGGAGACCCGGCTGGTCGAGGCCGGGACGGTGGACGCGCTGGTGGCGGAGTCCCGGCAGGCGGACCTGGTCGTGCTCGGCGCGCGCGGGACGGGCGGGTTCGAGGGGTTGCGGGCCGGGTCGGTCGCGACGGCGGTGGCGGCGCACGGCAGTTGCCCGGTCGTCGTCGTCCGGGGCCACGAGCGCACGACCGGGCCGGTGGTGGTCGGCGTGGACGGTGCGCCGGCCGGTGAGGCGGCGATCGGGTTCGCGTTCGAGGCGGCGTCGGCGCGGGGCGCGGCGCTGCGGGCGGTGCACGTGCCGTCGCCGCTGGTGGTGGCCGGTCCCGACGCCGCGCCACGGCTGGCGTTCGACCGGGACGTCCTGGAGCGGGAGGGTGAGCGCCTGCTCGCCCAGCGGCTGGCCGGGTGGCAGGAGCGCTACCCCGATGTCACCGTCGAACGCCGTGTGGTCCACGAGTCGCCGGCCCGGGCGCTGATCGACCACGCCGAGGACGCGCAACTGCTCGTCGTGGGCAGCCACGGGCACGGCGGGTTCGTCGGGATGCTGCTCGGCTCGATCGGGCAGGCGATGGTGCTGCACGCGCCGTGCCCGGTGGCCGTGGTGCGCCCCGCGGAAGGGTGATCAGCCCTCGGCCGGGGTGGCGGCGGCGATCAGGGTGATCAGCTGGCGGCGGAAGTGGTCGTAGTCGTCCACCGCGCCCAGCAGCAGGTCGGACTCGCGTTCCGCGCGGCGGGCGGCGGTGAGGGCGCGGCGGCCCGGCTGGGTGATCCGCACCGACGTGCGGCGGCGGTCGCGCGGGTCCGGGTGGCGTTCGACGTGGCCGCTGCGGGTGAGGTGGTCGATCGTGCGGCTCATCGTCTGGTCGGTGACCCGGCACAGCTGCGCCAGCTGCCGCTGCGACCGGGGGCCGTCGGCCAGGTGGTGCAGGGCGATCAGACCGGCGTGGGTGAGTCCCCGGCCGGTGAGGAAGTCGGTGAAGCGCTTCTCCACGACGCGGGCCGCGACCGACAGCAGCCGGCCGGTGGGCCAGGAGGCGACGTCCGCGTCCACCTGGTCCGGGCGGCGCGCCACCTGCCTCTCGTCCCCATCGGCCACGGGTTCATCATCCCAGACGCCGGTCAGCCGACCTCAGCGCCGTGGGGCATCCCGGTCACCGGTGCCGCGCCGGTGGCCAGCGCGGACGCGATCGCGGCGGCGGCCGGCGGGTAGGCCAGCTCGCCCAGGCCGCCCAGCGGCGCGTCCGACGGCACCAGGACCACGTCCACGTCCGGCGCCTGGTCGATCCGGGCCCACCCGTAGTCGCCGAACGACGACTGCACGACCCGCCCCTCGCGGACGGTGACCTGCGCGCCGAGCACGGTGGACACGGCGTCCGCCACACAGCCCTCGACCTGCGCCCGCACACCGGACGGGTGCAGGGGAACCCCGACATCGACGGCGGCGTGCACGCGCAGCACCCGCCGAGCCGAAGGGTCCACGACGGCGACCACCGCGATGGCCGAGCCGTAGTCCTCGTGACAGGCCACGCCGCGCGTCGTGCCCGGCCGCGCCGGGTTCGCCCACCGGGACCGCTGCGCCACCGCGTCCAGCACGTGGCGCAGCCGTGAGCCGGCGGGCAGCAGGTCGCGGCGCAACCGCACCTGGTCCAGGCCGGCCCGGTCGGCGAGGTGGCTGAGGAAGCACTCCTCGGCGTAGCCGAACTGCCCGGCGTAGACCGCGCGCCAGAACCCGGTGCGCAGCGGAGCCGGGCGCACGGTGACGCTGACCTCGCCGGGCACGGCGTAGGGGAAGTGGTCGCCGCTGGCGCGGATCACGGCCGGGTTGGCGAAGGGCGGCACGACGGTCAACGGCCACGTGACCACCTCGTGCGCCCGCCGCACGGGCCGTCCCGTGGCGTCCACGACGGCCGTCACCCGGTGCACCGACATGGGCCGGTAGGAGTCGTGGCGCATGTCGTCGTCCCTGGTCCACAGCACCGAGACGGGCACTCCGGCGCGCCGCGCGCACGCCACCGCCTCCAACACGGGGTCGGACTCGATGCGCCGCCCGAACGCGCCACCGGACGCGGTCGCCTCGACCCGGACCGATGACGCCGGGACGCCGAGCACCCGCGCGAGCTGGGTGCGCAGACCGCCGGGGTCCTGGGTGGGCGCCCACACCGTGACGCCGTCGGGGCGGACGTGGGCGGTGGCGTTCATCGGTTCCATCGGCGCGTGGGCGAGCAGGGGCATCCGGTAGACCTGTTGGACGCCGGCGATCGGGCTCTCGGCGGGCAGCGCGGCGTGCAGGTCGGCCAGCCAGGCCCGGCTGTCGGCCCGCGGCGTGCCGCCGCGCCAGGTGACCCGCAACACCTCACGCCCGCGCAACGCCTGGTGGGTGGTTCGAGCCAGCACCGCCACGCCGCCCTGGCCTTGACCGGGCGCGGTGAGGGTCACGACGTCCACGACCCCGGGCAGCGCACGGGTCGCGCTGTCGTCGACGCTCTCGGGAACCGCTCCGATCCAGGGCGGCCGGGCCACGACCGCGACCAGGCCGCCGGGCGGACGGGTGTCCAGCCCGAACCGGGTGCGGCCGGTGACGTGCTCGCGCGCGTCGACCCGGCCCACCGGGGTGCGGCCGAGCAGCCGCCACCGTCGCGGCGGGGTCAGCTCGACGGGGACCTCGGCGGGGTCCAGCGCGGCGGCGGCGGTGACCAGCGCGCGGTAGGGCAGCCGGCCCCGGCGCGGGTGGCACACCGCCCCGTCGTGCGCCGTGCACTCGGCCACCGGGACCCGCCAGCGTCGAGCGGCGGCGGTGACCAGGAGGCACCGGGCCGTCGCGGCGGCGGTGCGGATCGGCGTGGCGAGCTGCCGCACGGAGGTCGAGTTGCTCACCGCCTGCGGGCCGAACTTCTCGACGTCGCCGGGAGCCTGCTCCAGCACGACGTCGTCCGGATCGACGGCCAGCTCCTCGGCGACCAGCAGCGCGACCACCGTGCGCAGCCCCTGACCGGTGTCCGGCCGCGGCACGGTCGCCGTGATCCGACCCCGGACATCCAGCCGCACGAACACGTTGGGCACAAGGTCCCCGGAAGGCGCGGCGACGACCAGGGCGCTCAACCCCGTCCCGTGCAGGAACACCCGCCGGCTGATCACCGCGCCTCCCGCAACAGTCGAGCCGCCAGCCGCACCGCCGCACGGATGCGCGGATAGGTTCCGCAACGGCACACGTTGTCGCGCAACGCCGCCACGATCGCCGCGTCGTCCGGGTCGGGATCACGCGCCAACAACGCCGCCGCGGCCATCACCTGACCCGGCTGGCAGTATCCGCACTGCGCCACGTCGAGCGCCCGCCAAGCCCGTTGCACCGGGTGCTCGCCGTCCCGGGAGAGCCCTTCAACGGTCGTGATCGCCGCATCCGCGCTCTCCGCCGCCGTACGCACGCACGGCCGCGCGGCAACACCGTCCACATGGGACGTGCAGGCTCCGCACACGCCGACCCCGCAACCGTACTTCACGCCGGTGAGGCCGAGTTCGTCGCGCAACACCCACAACAGCGGGGTGTCGCCGTCAACGTCAACCTCGTGCTTCTCCCCGTTGACGCGCAGGGTGTACCGGGCCACGGCAGGCACCTCCGAAATTTGCTCAGCCTGCTGAACGTAGCGCCGCTGGACGGGGCCGGCAAGGATTTGTTCAGCCTGCTGAGCAATGCGCATAATGCTCAGCGTGCTGACCAAAACGGGCCGGTCGGTCCTGGTGTGGGGTGTGCTCGGCAGCGCCGCGCTCACCGGTGCGGTGTGGCTGTTGGGGCAGCGGTTGCACGTCGCCCTGCTGCCCGACCAGGGCGCGTCCTGGTACTACTGGAAGCTGCCCGAACCCACCGTCTGGACGCGGGTGTCGGCGTGGCTGGGCTACGCCGCCCACCAAGTGGCGTCGTGGTGGCTGATCTACCTGGCGCAGACCCGGGTGCGCCGGTACACCACGGGCCTGCACCGGCTCAACGTGGTGGCGCTGGCGGTCAACGGGGCGTTCATCGGGTTGCACGTCGTGCAGACGCAGTTGTTCTACGACGGTCTGGCGCAGGACGTGTCGATCTTCAGCTCCCAGGGCTCGGTGGTCCTGCTGCTGGTGGTGGTCCTCCTGATGGAGAACCGCCGGCGCGGCCTGCTGCTGGCCCGGCCCGCCCCGATCTCCGCGGAGGTCGTGCGCATCGCCCGCCGCTACCACGGCTACCTGTTCAGCTGGGCCGCGATCTACACGTTCTGGTACCACCCGATGGAGTCCACCAGCGGGCACCTGATCGGCTTCTTCTACATGTTCCTGCTGCTGTTGCAAAGCAGTCTGATGTTCACCACGGCCCACACCAACCGGTGGTGGACGCTCACGCTCGAAGTGCTGGTGGCGGTGCACGGGACGCTGGTCGCGGTCATGAACTCCGGTCCGAACGGGCTGTGGCCGATGTTCTTCTTCGGGTTCGTGGCGATCTTCGTGCTGACCCAGATGCACGGCGTCGGCTTCAGCGTGCGAACGCGGTGGTGGATAGCCGGTTGGTTCGTCGTCGCCGCGCTGGCCGTGTACTCGTGGCGGGGACTCGGCCGGATCGACGAGGTGGTGCGCATCCCGGCCGTGGAGTACCTGCTGGTCGCGGTCCTGGCGGCGCTGGTGTGGGCGGTGGCGCGGACGGTCCGCGCCACGCGCCGGTGAGCATCGGTCACTCCGAACCCTCGAACACCACGGCCGGGTCCGTGCGGGCGGGCGTGCCCCACACGAGGTCACGCGCCGCCGGGTCCCGGGTCAGGTAGTGCCGGAACCACGCCGTCACGACCCGCTTGGCGGCGGTGAGCTGCGCCGCCCGGCTGATCGACCCGCTGTCGCAGAACAGCCCCGAGGAGTCCATGAAGCCGCAGTGCGCGCCGCCGGTGATGGTCCGCAACTGCTTGGGCGCGGGTTTGGCCTGGTAGATCGGCCGCTGGTGGTCGGCGGGCGGCGCGATGGCGTCCTGCGAGCCGGCCACGAACTGCGCCGGCGCCGCCAACCCGGCGGCTGCGGCCTTCGCGGAGGGGGTGGTCTCGGCGGCGGCCAGGGTCGCCACCGCGGTCACCCCGGGGTTGCGCGCCGCGGCGAGCACCGCCGCGCCACCGCCCATCGAGTGCCCGGACACGCCCAGCGCCGAGGTGGCGATGTGGTCGCGGAACCGGGCGCCGGTGGTGGTGTCCTGGGCGACCAGCCAGGTCAGGGCCGCGTTGAGGTCGTCGGCGAACGCGCCGTGGTCCGGGCTCAACCCGCCCTGCGTGGTGGGCACGATGACGACGAACCCCCACGACGCCAGGTGCGTGCTGGTGCCGGTGTACCTGGAGGTCGCCTGGAGGAAGCCGTGCCCGAACGCGACGGCCGGGAAGCGGCCGGCGGCCACGGGCTGGTTCGCCCCGGACGCCGTGGCGGGGTAGTGGACGCGGGCCGGCACCGACCTGCCCCCGGCCACGGCCGTGACGTCGGTGTATGCCACGGTGTGCGTGCCGGGCAGCCCGTAGTCGGGCGGGGCCGCCACGGCCGTCGGTGTCATGTTCGCCACCAGCGCCAACGCGGCGGCAGGGACCGCTAATCGCATGATCGCTCCTCATCGGTGGGACGTCGCGGCACGGGTCGCGCCGCGATCAGGACGAACCGAAGCGCAGGCGCAGGTTCGCCACAGCCAGGTGCAGCCGCGGGGTCGCCGCGGTCATCCACTCCAGGCCGCCGCCGGCGGGGAACCGCCAGCGCAGCCGCGTCCGGCCGACCCGCGCCGCCGCGCGCATCGGTGTGCTCTTCCCGTGCTGCCACACCGACACGGCCGCCGCCACGGGCAACCTCGGTCGGGCGACCACGTCTTCGCGCGCCCGGGCGATCGGGACGCCGGGGCCCGGGCTGAAGTCGGCCGGCTGCTTCGGGATCGACCAGAGGGCCCGCGCGCCGAGCATCGAACAGGCGTCGTCCACCCAGATGTGGGTGATCGTCACGCCCAGGCGGGCGCGGCGGCGCACGAGGACGGCGGCCAGCAGTTCGCGGTAGGCCAACACGCTGGGCGGGCGGTAGTCGACGAACGCGGTCACGACGACGGCCCGGCCCGCCACGGTGATCGGCCGCACGTCCGGCGGCAGGGCGGGCACCGCGTCCCGCCGCACGGTCCACACCGTCAGCACGGCCTCGCCGCGCAGGTCCCAGGGCGGCGGGGGCCAGGGTTGATCAGACATCGGACCTCCCTTCGAACCACAACGCGCCCGGCGCACCGGCGGGCACGGCCGGCGCACGCGGCGGAACCGGTGCCAGGCGCGCGTACCGGGTGCCGGGGGAGGGTCGTGGGTCCGGCTCACCTTTGTTGGGCCACAACGACGTGGCGCGTTCCGCCAGGGCGGTGATCGTCAGCGCCGGGTTGACGCCGAGGTTGCCCGGAATGGTCGAGCCGTCGACCACGTGCAGCCCGGGGTGGCCGTGCACGCGGTGGTACGGGTCCACGACGCCGGTGGCGGGGGAGTCGCCGATGACGCACCCGCCGATGAGGTGGCCGGTCATCGGGATGTCGAAGAGGTCGGTCCAGGCGCCGCGCGCGACACCGCCGGCGTGCGCGGCCAGCCGCCGGGCTACGTCGTGGCCGGCGGGGATCCAGGTCGGGTTGGGCACGCCCTCGCCCTGGCGGGTCGTCAGCCCGAAGGGTCCTCTGCGGGGCACGGTCGTCAGCGAGTTGTCCAGGCTTTGCATGACCAGCAAGGCGATCGTCTCCTCCGACCACCGTTTTGGCGCGTGGAGCTCCAACAGGCTCCCGAGTTCGCCGCTCAACTGGCCCAGCCCTCGGCGCAGCCGGCGCGGACCGCCGTCCACGAGCGTGGTCATCAGCAGTCCGAACAGGTTGCTGCCCCGGCCGTAGCGCACGACCTCGACGTGCGTGTCGGCGTCGGGGTGCATCGAGGAGGTGATCGCCAGCCCGCGCGAGTGGTCGACGCCGGCGGCGGGGGAGCGGACCGCGACGACCGCTTCGGAGTTGGTGCGGCACAACGCGCCCAGGCGCGGTGACAGCTTCGGCAGGCCGCCGCGCGCCGCGTGCAGGAGCTTCTGCGTGCCCAGGGACGCCGCGGCGAACACGACGTGGTCGGCGGTGAACGTGCGCCGCGCCCGGCCACCCGTACGGCGGGTGCGGACGGCGTAGCCGGTGCCGTGGGGGCGCACGCCGGTGGCGGTGGTCAGCGGCCACACCTGCGCGCCCGCCCGTTCGGCGAGGTGGAGGTAGTTCTTCGGCAGGGTGTTCTTGGCGTTGAAGCGGCACCCCGTCATGCACGCGCCGCACGCCGTGCACGACCCGCGCACAGGCCCCGCACCACCGAAGAACGGGTCCTCGCCGCCGGGTCCGAAGTGGACTCCGACCCGCGTCGTCCTGAACGTCGCGCCCGCTTCCTCGGCGACCTTCCGCAGCAGCAGGTCGGCGGGCGTGGTGATCGGGTTGTCGACGACACCGAGCATCCGGCTCGCCTGCTCGTAGTGCGGCGCCAGTTCCGCTTCCCAGTCGGTGATGTGCGCCCACCGGGGGTCGCGGAAGAACGACGCCGGGGGCTGGTAGAGGGTGTTCGCGTACACCAGCGAACCGCCGCCCACCCCGGCCCCGCTGAGCACCAGCACGTCCCGCAGCGGCGTGATCCGCTGGATGCCCGTGCAGCCCAGGGCCGGGGCGAACAGGTAGTCGCGGACCTGCCAGGACGTGCGCGGGAACTCGTCGTCGCGGAACCTCCGGCCGGCCTCCAGCACGCCCACGCGGTAACCCTTCTCGGTCAGCCGCAGGGCCGTCACCGAGCCGCCGAACCCGGAGCCGATCACCAGCACGTCGTAGTCCACGCTCACCCCTCCGCCCGGACCAGGTGGTCGGCGAGCCGCAACCGCCTGGTGCGCCGCAGGTACTCCCAGGTCAGGCCGGGCCAGTTGGTCGTGATCGACCCGTCCCGCGTGCGGTACCAGGACGAGCAGCCCGCCCACACGCCGCCCGCGAGCCGGTCGCGCAGCCGCGCGTCGAACCGTTCGGCCACGTCGGCCCGGACCTCCAGCGACGCCGCGCCGGTGGCCGCGAGGTGCCGCACCGCGGCCACCACGTACCGGCACTGCGCCTCGATCATCGTGAGCACCGAGTTGCCGCCGAGGTTGGTGTTGGGGCCGTAGACCAGGAACAGGTTCGGGAACCCCGGCACGCACATCCCCAGGTGCGCGCGCGGCCGGCCCGCCCACACCTCGGCCAGGTCCGCCCCGTCCCGCCCGGTCACGCGCGGCAGGGCGAAGTCGGCGACGGCGAACCCGGTGCCCCAGACCAGCACGTCCGCGCGGTGCTCGCGGCCGTCGCGGGTGCGCACGCCGTACGCGGTGACCTCGGCGATCGGCTCGGTGACCAATTCGACGTTCGGCGCCCGCAACGCCGGGTACCAGTCGTTGCTGAACAGCACCCGCTTGCACCCCGCCCGCGTCGTCGGCCGCACCCGGGCGCGCAGGTCGCGGTCGGGCACCCGGATCCGCCGGTGCGCGGCGGCCAACCCGGCGACCACGCCCCGCCCGACCGGTCCGCTGGTGAGCAGCGCGGTGAGCGCCTCACCCGCCAACCACGTCCCGAACCTCGCGGCCCTCGACGCCACCGGGCGCGCGGCCCCACGTCGTACGGCGTCCGGCTTGGGCAACACGTGCGGCGCGGTGCGCTGGAACACCGTCACCGCCCGCGCCCGAGGCTGGATCGCCGGCACGAACTGCACCGCGCTCGCCCCCGTGCCGACCACGGCCACCCGCCGTCCGCGCAGGTCAACCGCATGATCCCAACGCGCACTGTGGAACACCGGCCCCTCAAACCGCTCCACCCCGGAGATGCGGGGAACCAAGGGCCGGGAGAGTTGCCCCACCGCGGAAACCAGCACATCGGCCCCGACCGACCGCCCGTCGGCGAGTTCGACCCGCCACCGCCCACCCCCGAACCGGGCAGCCACAACGTCCGCGCCGAACCGGATCCGGTCCCGCACCACCGCCGAAGCCCGCACCAGGTAGGCCAGGATGTCCGGCTGCGCCGCGTACCGCCGCGGCCACTCGGGGTTCGGCGCGAACGAGTACGAGTACAGCGACGACGGCACGTCGCACGCGGCCCCCGGGTAGGTGTTGTCCCGCCACACCCCGCCCACCCCGTCCGCCCGCTCCAGCACGGTGAACCGCCGGAACCCGGCCCGGTGCAACGACAACGCCACACCCAGCCCGCCGAACCCGGCGCCCACGACCACCACTTCGGGATCCGCTCGCACAGCACCCGAAGCTAGGAAGAACCACCCGAACGCACCAGGACAACGCGGGCCGCGGAATTGACAATCGCGGCCATGAGTTCGTTCGCCGAGCCCGCCGTCCGGCACTGGGACTTCCCACGCGGCATCGCCGGCGTCGCCCTGCTCCTGCGCTTCGGCGCCGAACACGGCGTCCCCGCACCGGACCTGCTGGCCGGCAGCGGCATCACGCCGGCCCGCCTCGCCGACCCCACCGCCGAGGTCGACGCCGACCAAGAACTACGGGTGGTCCGCAACCTGGCGGCACACCTGCCCAACGCGGGGGTCGAGGTCGGCACGCGCTACCACGCCACCACCTTCGGCGTTCTCGGCTTCGCCTTCCTCAGCGCCGCCACGGTCCAGGACGCGGTGGACACCGCGCTGCGCTACCTGGACCTGAGCTTCGCCTTCACCGCCCCGACCGCGGCCCTGGAGCACGACCACCTGGTGATCGGACTCCACCCCCGCTCGCTGCCCGCCGACGTGTCGACGTTCCTGGTGGAACGCGACCTGGCCGCCATCCACACCGTGATCAACGAACTGGCGCCCGGCGGCGCTCCCACCCTGTCGGTCGCCTTCACCCACCAGCCGCCCGCCGACACCCGCCCGCACCACGACACCTTCGGCGTGCACCCCACCTTCGCCACGCACCACAACAGACTGGTCGTGGACGCCACAGTCCTGCGCCGAACCCTGCCCCTGGCCAACCCGGAGACAACCGCGGCCTGCGAACAGCAATGCCGAACCCTGGCCACCCGCCGCCGCGACCGCCAAGGCGTCACCTCAGCGGTACGCGACCTCCTCCGACACTCAGAACGCTTCACCGAACCCATGAGCACCGTCGCCCGATCCCTGGGCCTGAGCACGCGCACCCTCCGACGCCGCTTGGCCGAGTCCGGCACCACCTACCAGATCCTGCTCGACCAGGCCCGCGCCGAACGCGCCACCGCGCTGCTCGACCAGCACCGGTGGTCGGTGGAGCAGATCGCCACCCGACTGGGCTTCGCCGAGGCCGCGAGCTTCATCCACGCCTTCCGCCGCTGGCACGGCACCACCCCGGGCGACTACGCCAGGTCCCGCCGCTGAGGGCGCGCTCGGCCCGCGTCCACTGTCGACCGCCGAGTGGTTCGACCACGACGGTGCTCGCTACGATCGAGGAGCCGGACTCGCCGATCCGAGAAGGCGGCACGAGCTCGCGCAGGGCGGGGTCAGCCGGACACGCCTTCCCCACCGACAGCCGGGTGGTCCATCCCATGCGAGTCCTGTCCGAGTCCCAACTGGCCGCCGTCCTGTCCGGCCTTCCCGACCGCCCGCGGGTGGTGGTCAGCGGGAACCACGCCACCCCGCACCGCGCGCTGGCCGTGCTGGACGAGGTCGTGGCCGAGTACCGCCTGTTCGCGCTGAACGCCCAGGACGGCATCCCCGACCGTGAGGGGGTCGTGCTGGAGACGCCGTTCGTCGGGCCCGGCATGCGCGGCCGGCCGATGCTGCGGTACTTCCCCTCACGGCTGTCGCTGGTGCCGCACCTGCTGCGGCAGTCGCTGCCGCCGGACGTCGTGCTGGTCCACACCTCCACCCCGGTCGGCGACCGCGTGTCGCTGGGCACGGAGGTCAACGTCCTCCCCGCGGCGATCGAGGCGGTCCGCGCCCGCGGCGGCCTGGTGGTCGCCCAGCTCAACCCGAGGATGCCCTACACCCACGGCGACGGGGTGCTGTCCCGCGACGAGGTCGACTACGCCATCGAGGTGGACGAGCCGCTGACCTCGCCGCCGCCCCGCGCGATCGGCGAGGTGTCCCGCGCGATCGCCGACCGGGTGGCGGCGCTGGTCCCGGCCGAGGCGACCCTGCAGATGGGCATCGGCGCGGTGCCCGACGCGGTGCTCGCGGCGCTGACCGCGCGCCGGGGCCTGGCGGTGTGGTCGGAGATGTTCAGCGACGGCGTCCTGGGCCTGGAACGCGCCGGCGCGCTGGACCCGGACACCCCCGTGACCGCGTCGTTCGTGTTCGGCAGCCGGGAGCTCTACGACTGGGTGGACCGCAACCCGCGCGTGCGGCTGCTGCGCACCGAGAAGACCAACGACCCGGGCCTGATCGCCCGCCACCAACGCCTGGTCTCGATCAACAGCGCGTTGCAGGTGGACCTGTACGCCCAGGCCAACGCCAGTCGCGTGCACGGGGTCATCTACTCGGGGTTCGGCGGCCAGACCGACTTCGTGGTGGGAGCCCTGCACTCCCCGGGCGGCCGGGCGATCGTGGCCCTGCCGTCCTGGCACCCGAAGGCCGACGTGTCCACCGTCGTGCCCCGCCTGACCGGCCCGGTCACGTCGTTCCAGCACAGCTACCTGGTCAGCGAACAGGGCGCGGCGGCCATCTGGGGCCACGACGCCGGCGAACAGGCCCAGCAGATCATCGACCACGTGGCCCACCCGAGGGTCCGCGACGAACTCGCCGAGGCCGGCCGCGCCCTGGGCTTCCCGCTGCGGCCACCGGCCTGACCGCCCCGCCGGTCAGGCGAGGGAGAGGAAGAGCTTCTCCAGCCGGGCGCGGTCCAGCACGTCGCCGTTCTCCCCGGCGGTGATGCACTGCTCCAGCCCGGCGGCGATGATGGCGAAACCCGCCTTGTCCAGGGCGCGCGAGACGGCCGCCAACTGCGTGACCACGTCCTCGCAGTCGCGGCCCGCCTCCAGCATCCGGACCACCCCCGCCAGTTGACCCTCCGCGCGGCGCAGCCGCTTGACGACGTCCGAGACGACCTGGGCGTTCTCCAGTTGCATGTGCTCATCCTCTCCCGCCACCGGATACCCCGGCGGGTACACCCGTACAGCGCTGTCCGGCCCCGCGGCATTCCGGGGCCGGCGCACGGGTTCACCGCCCGGCGGCCGGCACCGGGTGCTTCCCGCCGATGTGGCGCAGCGGGCACCGCGGCACGAAGCCCACGCACGTGCCGACGGCGACACCGATCCCGGCGACCACGAGCAGCGCGGGGACGCGGAGGTGCTCCGGCGCCTGCTGGGCCAGGACGAAGGCGCCCATCGCCAGCACGAACCAGCCGAACCCCCGGCGCAGCGCGTCGCCGGGGACGCGGGCCACCAACCGCGCGCCGACCAGGCTGCCCGCCACGGCGGCGGCGGTGACCACCCCGGTGAACGCCCAGTCGATCGGCACCGTGGCCAGGTAACCGGCCAGGCCCGCGATCGACTTCATGGCGATGACCAGCAGCGACGTGCCGACCGCGACCGACATGGGCAGCCCGCCGAGCAGTGCCAGCGCGGGCACCACCAGGAAGCCGCCGCCCGCGCCCACCAGGCCGGTGACCAGGCCGACGACGGCGCCCTCCACGAGCACCTTGACCACCGGCAGTTCCGTGCGCGCGGCGGGCGCGGGGGTGCGGCGACCGCGGAGCATCGCCACGGCGGTGGCGACCATCATCACCGCGAAGGCCCCCATCAGCACCGGGCCGGGCAGGTGGCCGCCGACGAGCCCGCCGGCGAACGCCCCCGCCATGCCGGCGAGCCCGAACAGCAGGCCGGTGCGCCAGCGGACGTGCCCGGCGCGGGCGTGACCGACGACGCCGACGGCCGAGGTCACGCCCACGACCACGAGGGAGGCGACGATGGCCTCCTTGGCGCCCATCCCGGCCACGTACACCAGCAGGGGCACCATCAGGATCGACCCGCCGCCGCCGAGCAGGCCCAGCGCGACCCCGACGACGACGGCCAGCGCGACGGTCAGCACCAGCACGGCTCACCGGTCCCCGGGGAGGCCGGCGGCCGGCGGGCCACCGCGACGACGTCGGTTCCAGGGCATCCGCGCCAGCGCCATGCCCATCGCGCAGGTGTTGGTCAGGGCGGCGACGACCAGCCCGCCGCCGACGAAGCCCGCCACCCACTCCGCGCCGGGCACGACCACGCTGGCGAGCACCGCCGCGAGGACCAGTGAGCCCGCCACGAACCGGACCTGGCGCTCCAGGTCCCACACCCGCCGCCCGCGGTTGAGCGGGCCGCCCGCCCGCTCCCAGTCGGCGATGCCGCCTTCGAGCACCGTGCTGTGGCCCAGACCCGCGCCGGTGAACACCTCCTGCGCCCGGCCCGCGCGCTGACCGGACCGGCAGACCAGCACGACGTCCTGGTCGCGCAGCAGCGGGCACAGGTCGTCGAGCTGGTCGCGCAGCCGGTCCAGCGGCACGTTGACCGCGCCGGGGATGTGCCCCGCCTCGAACTCCGCGGGGGAGCGGACGTCGATCAGGCGCGGCGCGGACGGGCCGTCACCCAGGCGTTCCCGCAGCGAGGACGCGTCGACGGTGGGGCGGGTCATGCGTGGACCTCCAGGTCGTGGTGGGCGGGTGTGGTGAGGGGGACGCCGGCGGGGCCGGCGTTGTCGAAGGAGTCGTCGATCGCGACCACGTCGACGCCGCGGGCGTCGAGCAGGGCGGCCACGACACCGGCGCGGTAGCCGCCCGCGCAGTGCACCCAGACCGGGCCGGCCGGGACCTCGTCGAGGCGGCCGAGCACCTCGTGGATCGGGATGTGCGTGGAGCCGGTGACGTGCCGCTCGGCGCGCTCCTGGTCGCGGCGGACGTCCAGGACGGCGGTGCGCGGGTCGCGGGCCAGCGCGGCGGCGAGGTCGGCGAAGGAGGCGGTGGCGTAGTGGCGCAGCGGCTCGCCGCCGGCCCAGTCGGCGGGGCCGCCGGTGGCCATCGCGGCCGGGCGGTCGACGCCGATGCGCACCAGTTCGCGCTGGGCCTCGGCGACGTCCTCGGCGGTCTCGCCGAGCAGCGTCACGGGGGTGCCCCAGGGGATCAGCCAGCCGAGGTAGGTGACGAACGGCCCGTCGAGGCCGAAGTTCAGCGTGCCCGCGACGTGACCGGACGCGAACGCGGTCCGGTCGCGCAGGTCGACCACCCACTCGCCGTCCCCGATGCGGCGGCGCAGCTCGGCCGGGTCGGCCTGCGCGGGCGGCGACAGGTCCGGCGCGCCCGGCCCGGCGGAGTTCGCCGGCGCCATGTGCGCGTAGTACGCGGGGTAGGCGTCGAGCCCGGCGAGCAGCTGCTCGACGTAGGCGTCGAGGTCCCTGGTCAGGGCGGGGTTCGCCAGCTTCTCCCGGCCGATCGTGCTGGCCGTGCCGTCGGACTGCGTGGCCGAGCAGAAGCTGCCGAAGCCGTGCGTGGGGTAGACGGCGGTCGTGTCGGGCAGCTCGCGCGCCAGTCGCCGGGCCGAGTGCCACTGGGCGTGCGCCAGCGCGTCGGTGTGGTCGGGCCCGAGCAGGTCAGGGCGACCGGTGGAGCCGTACAGCAGCGAACCACCGGTGAAGACCACGATCGGTTCCCCGCCCTCCGAGAGCGCGAAGGACAGGTGGGTGTGCGTGTGACCGGGCGTGTGCAGGACCTTCACCCGCATCCGGCCGCCGACCTCGACCACGTCACCGTCGCGAACGCCCACCCGTTCGAAGGAGACCGGGTCGTCGGCGTTGAGCAGGTACCGGGCACCGACCTCGCGGGCCAGTTCGTAACCGCCGGTGACGTAGTCGTTGTGGATGTGGGACTCGAAGACGTGGGTGATGCGCACACCCGCGGCGCGCGCGAGGCCGAGCACCCGGTCGTAGTCGCGCTGCGGGTCGACGACCAGGGCGACCTCGCCGTCGTGGGCCAGGTAGGTCCGGTCGCCGAGCCCGGGCGTGTCGATGGGCAGAACGGTGATCATCAGGTTTTCCCCTCTCAAACCGCCGTGGCCTCGACCGGACGACCGGCCGCGATCCACGCACCGGTGCCGCCGAGGACGTCGACGGCGTCGACGCCGACAGCGCGCAGCAACTCCGTGGCCCGGGCGCTGCGACCACCGGACTGGCAGATGACGAAGACGGGCTGGTCCTTGGGCAGCTCGCCCACGCGGACGGGCAGGACGCTCAGCGGCACGTTCCGGGCGCCGGGGACGTGACCCGGCCGGTACTCGCGCGCCTCGCGGACGTCCACGACGAAGGCGTTCCCCGCGGCGAGGCGGGCAGCGAAGGCGTTCTGGTCGATCTCAGGTGCCATGTCGACTCCTCACTCAGTCATACCCCGGGGGGTATCTACCAACCACGGTAGCACGCATCGGCGTATGCCCCCTGGGGTATCTGCACGCGCCGCCCGCTGTGGCTGAGAACGCACACGCGCGAAGCCGCGCTTTCCTCATGAGCGACGAACTACGGTCGCGTCATGGTCGGTCCACAGCCCAGACGTCGCTGGCCGGCGTACGCCCTGGCGGTGCTGTTCCTCGGCTACGCCGGGGGCAAGGCGGTGTTCGCCGCCCAGTCCCGGCTCGGTTTCCCGGGCGGACCGCCCGTGTCGGCCGCCGAGTCCGAGGCGTACTTCCTCGACCCGGCGCTCGCCCAGTGGTTCGCGACCGCCTCGGGCCTGGTGGGCGCGGGGATCGCCCTCGCCACCGTGACGGCGTGGGGGCTGCGCGCGGTGCCGCGGTGGCTGATGCTGGTGGCGCTCGCGGTGATGGCGGCGGCCGTCGTGGGCGGCGCCGGGATCATGGCGCTGGGCGGGTTCATCGGCCTGGGCGTGGGCTGGCGGTGGTACCACGGCGTCGTGGGGCTCGTGGTCGGCGCGCTGTGCGTGGAGACGGTGCGGTCCTACGTGGCGGTGACCAAGCGTGTCGCGGTCTGACCGGGGGCGGTGGGCCGGCTACGGCGCGGCGGCGTGCGCCGCGGCCTACGGCTCGATGAAGTTGGCGCAGGCGTTGGGCGCGAACGCGTTGGCCGACAAGGACCCCCTGCCGCCGCACCTGCGTGAGCGCCTGCTGGCCCGCGACCCCTTGTTCGTGGCCAGCCACTGGGTGCTGGCCGGCGCGGCGGTGGTCGGTGTCGTGGTCGCGCTGGCCACCGTCCGAGGCGGACCGCTGCCGCGCCTGCTGCGGCTGATCGCCTGGACGTTGGGCGTCTTGATGATCGTGCGGGCGATCGGCCCGGTCGGCTTCGGCTTCGTCGGCGACACCCTGGTGCTGACCGACCTGAGCCCACCGCCGGCCGAGCACGCCGACCTGGCCCGCACCCTCGCCAGGTGGGACCTGCTGCTGTGGTCGCCGTTCTTCCTGCTCTGGGCACGTGCTGGGCGACCGCCGGTCGGCGACTCGGTCGGCGGCCCCACGCCCGCGAAGCAACGGGCTGACATCGGTGCGTGGGGCCGACCTTCGTGGGATGCGTTACAGGGGCGCGACCCAGTAGGGGGTGACGGTCATCGTGCCGTTGCCGGCCGCGCCGCGCAGGGTGCCGGAGGTCGTGGTCGCCAGGGTGTACCAGGAGTCGACGTAGTCCGGGTCGTCGGTCCACCAGCTGTCGGGCAGGGCGTTGATGATGGCGTTGACCAGGGGGATGTAGGCGCCGCCGTCGACGATGGTCAACAGCGCCTGGGTGAGCGCGAGGGCGAGGTCGCGGTAGTTGGTCCCGCCGTCCTCCTCCATCATGACGATGTCGGCGAGGTTGTACTTGTAGCCGGAGAAGTGGACCAGGAGTTGGTTGGGGTAGTAGGTCTTGCCGTCCTCGTCGAGGTAGGGCAGTTGGACGGTGTCGACCGCGACCTTGCCGTCCAGGCCGAACCCGGCGGTGATGGTGAAGATCTCGGAGTCGCCCTTGTGCCACGGCTCCTTGTCGTCCTCCAGGCGGATCGACGTCAGTTTGGTGGCCCAGTAGCCGGAGGCGGGCGCGAGGGCGGCGGGGGACAGGCCGCGCTGTGACAGGGCCGAGCGGAGCACTTGCGTCCCCTTGGCCAGCGCGGTCGTGGTGTCGATCTCGACCAGGTACACCGGACGGGTCGGGACGCGGTCGGCGGGCAGGGTCACCCGGTGGCCCGCGCGGTCGTAGGCCGTGACGGCCGTCGCCTCGTCGTCGGCGGGGGAGGAGGCGACCAGCGGCGCGACGCCGCGGTCCAGCGCGGCGGCCATGTCGGCGTGCGCGAGGCGGACGGTGAGCAGGGACGTGCCGTCCTGCGGCAAGCCCTTGGCGGCCAGGACCGCCCGGTCGGCGTCACGGACGGCACGCCCCAGCGTGGTGCCCGCCGCCGCGCGGGCCAGGGGCACGGGTCGGGTGGAGGTGGACAGCAGACCGGCTCGCCGGGCGACGTCGGCGAGGTCCCCGGCCAGCCGGGCGGCGATGTGGTCGGTGATCGCGGCGACGGAGCCGGTGGGTGCGGTGGGCGCGGCGTGCGCCGGAACGGTGGCCAAGCCGGCGGTGACCGCCAGGGCACCGAGCGTCGAGACCACGAACCGGGTGGGATGCGACAGGGACACGGCCGTTCCTCCCTCGTACTCTGCGTGCAGGGGTGGGCGCAGAGCGATATGTGAAAGAACTACATGAACTGCCGCGGTCGGTGTCAATGGGGCAACCCGATGCCGGCCGGAAACGACCACCCGATCACTCCCCCGGCGGAATCGTCCCCCCGAACCCCGGACCCACCGCTACGACGACCCCGAGCCGCCCCTGCATGCGCCCGCATGGCCGCTACTCCTCGCCGCGCACCCGCCTGATCCGCTGCGCGAACCGGCCGCACCCGCCATTGGCGTGCACCAGGGCGGCGTACGCCTCGGCCTCGTGGTCCAGCGCCGAGAAGTCCACCTCGCCGCGAGCGTTGAGCGACTGCGGGCACAGGAAGGTGAACAGCCACAGGTGGGCCTGTTGGTCGCGCTCGGGCAGAGCGTCCCAGACACCGTCGAACGCCGTGCTCAACGAGTTGACGCAGTAGGCCAGCGCCCGCTCCGCGCTGCCCTTCCACTGCTCGGTCAGCCAACGCGCGAAGTTCCCGGCCGCAATCTCCACATCACGCACCGTGGCCGCACCGCCCAGGATCCGCGCGACGATCGTGCCCTGCGGCTCTCCGACGTTCGACATACCCCTGACCCCCTACCTGCGGTGTGCGAAAGGCGTTGGTCTCCGGCTACCACCCTGCGCCAGCACACATGAGATCCCGATGACACCAACACGGACTCAAACAGGAGGCGACACTGCGCACCGCACAGCGCCGCCCACAAACCCGCCAAAAACCCGCCACCCGCCAAACCACACCTGAACACCCCCCGCCCATCCCCTCCACCCACGCCGCGATCACCGTCGAGTCCGACGATCACCCCCGCAACTTCGCGCTCAGGCCCCATCCACCCCAGGCACCCGACAACTTGTACCCGCGGCTGCCTGAGCCACGACCAGAGTGCTCCGCACGCGCCCCCACCTGCACCTCTCGCCGAATCAACCAGCGGACCGCCGGTGGCTGACGTCGAGTCCGGGACCACGGGCCAGTGCTCTCCTCCCCACGGGCTGCGAGCCTGCGGCTGCACCTGCGGCGTCGGCCGATCCGGACTCGACAGCGGCACATGCTCATGACCACCCGCGACCATGAACCCCACCTGTTCACCGACAAGCCGGGCTGCCGATCAACGCCGGCAAGGGTGTCGCCCACCGCAAACTCGACCAGTGCACGGCGGAGCACGGCGTCCGCCTGATTCAGCCCTCCTCGCCAGTCAAGCCTGTGACCAGCGCAAATGCAGCGAGAATGCGCCATCCATACCCCGATTTGGACCACAAAAGACGATCATGTAACCTATGACCACACCACGGCGAGAGCCGAGTCCGGGTGGCGGAATGGCAGACGCGCTAGCTTGAGGTGCTAGTCCCCGCAAGGGGGTGGGGGTTCAAGTCCCCCCTCGGACACACTGTTACCCCACGGGGCGGGTCGACGATTTGTCGGCCCGGCGTCGTGGGGTTCGTCTTTTTCACCGGCCCGCCGGCACGCGTGGTTCGTCGATGACGACTCGGTCGGCATGGCAGATGATCACGGCCCGGTCGGTACGCAGTGTGTCGACGACCAGGCGCGGGCTCGCCGCGGCGGGCAGGTGCAGGGCGTGCCCGATCTTGGTGATCAGCTGCTTTTCGCGGAGGTAGAGGGTCGGCGGTGTCGCCTCGGTGCGTGGGCCGCGGTGGTGGCGGCAGCGGTAGCCGGGTCGTCCGTGTGTCCAACGGGACTCCATCCGTTGCCCGCATGCGCCGCAGCGCAGCAGCCCGGCCAGCAGGTACTCGCGTCGTTCTCCGTGCTGGTTGGGGCGTTGGGCGCGGATGCGTTGGACGGCGACGAAGTCGTGTTCGCTGACCAGGGCGGTGTGGGCGCGCTGGTGGGACAGGACCCACTGGTGGGCGGGTTTGTGCTTGGTCATGCGGTGGCGGCGTTGGTCGGTGGGGGAGTGGTGGTCGTGGTCCACGGTCTGCCGGTTCCAGACCTGCCACCCGGTGTAGCGGGGGTTGCGCAGGATCGTGGTCACCGTCTCGACCGTCCAACGGCGCCGTGTGCGGTGGGTGTTGCGTGCGGGGTCGTGTTCGGCCGGGCATGGCGTGCGCCGCTGATTGAGGGTCTCGACCAGGTGCTCGATGCTGCGTCCGGCCAGGCGTTCGGCGAACAGCCACCGCACCGTCGGCGCTGTGTCGGGGTCGGGCTCCAGTTGGACGATGCTGCGGCCGCGGCGTGCGCCTGCCGGGTGCGGGTGCGGGCCCGCCTCGACCAGGCGGTAGCCGTAGGGCGCCCGTCCGCCCAGGTAGCGGCCTTGTTCAGTCAGGGCGCGCATGGCCGCCATCGCGCGGTGCCGGGCGCGGACCACCTCGCGCAGCGACTGCGCACCCAACATCCTGACCAGCGCCCGGTGCTCCGGTGTGTCCAGGTCGACCGGACCGCCGGCTTCGGGCAGCCACACCTGCACGCCGTGACGCCGGAACAGCGCGAGCAGCCGCTCCAATTGATCACCGGCGAAGCCCCGTTCGTACTCGCCCACGACGATCGCGTCGAACGTTCGGTTCGGCTCACGCAACGCGGCCAGCAGTTCCGCGGCCTGCGGCCGGTCACGCCACCGGTCACGCCGTGACCGCCCGGCGTCGAAGAAGGTGGCGGTGATGGTGCCGTGACCGGCGACCAGTTCCTGCGCGACCTCCAGTTGCCAGGCCCGCGAGGTGGCGGAGTCCTGATGCTCGGTGGTCGAGGTCCGGCCGTAGAACGCGAACCGCAGATCACCCACAACTGCTGGCCGCAAAGCACGACAGGCACCGGTGCCGTCCTCGGCCCGCAGTCCCATCCAGTCCGTGAGCACGTCCCGACCGGACAACACCACGACAGCCACCTTCCGCACCAAAGGAAGCAAAGATCATCCCAAGGTGGCTTCTCAGGCGACATGGCAGCCCTGACTCGGCCGACGCCGACGCCGCCGTGATCACCGTTCCCGCGTACTACGGTGTCGCCGAGCGTGAAGCGCTGGTCGTCGCTGCGCGGAAGGCGAGCCTGTCGGTGCAACGCCTGATCAACGAGCCCACCGCCGCCGCTCTCGTCCACGCGGTGCGCGTGCCGAAGCCCGGGGCACGGTCCTGGTGATCGACCTGGGTGGTGGCACGCTCGACGTCGCCGTCGTGCGGCTGTCCGGTGGAGTCGTCGAGGTACGGGCTGCCACGGGGGAGAACGATCTCGGGGGTGACGACTGGGACCAGCGCATCGCCGAGTGGTTGATGGCTCGTTTCGCCGAGGAGCACGGGGTCGACCTGGTGGAACCCCACTCCGTCCAGCGGATCCGCGACGCCGCGGTGGCGGCCAAGCTCCAGCTGTCGCGCGAGACGCAGACCACCGTGAACCTGACCTACCTGGCGTCGTCCCAGAGCGTGCCGCGCCACCTGATGGTGACGCTGACCCGGTCGGAGTTCGAGGGTTTCACCGCGGACCTGCTCGACCGGTGTCGCGTGCGCATCGAGCAGGGATTGAAGATGGCCGAGGTCGGTGCCGACGAACTGGACGACGTGCTGCTGGTCGGTGGCGCGACGAGGATGCCCGCGGCGGCCGCACTCGTCAGACGCCTGACGGGGCGTGATCCGGTTGCCGGGGTGGACCCCGATGAGGCGACCGCGGCGGGTGCCGCCCTGCAGGCAGGCATGCTCACCGCGGACGTCCGGGAAGTGGCGGTGCTCGAGGTGACGCCGTTGGCGCTGGGCGTCGAAACGGCGGGCACCCGCACCACGATCATCAGCGCGAACAGCGCCGTCCCGACCAAGCGCTCGCAGGTGTTCACCACGACCAGGAACAACCAGGCCACCGCGCAGGTCCGGCTCCACCAGTTCGCCCCGATGTCCCGGGCGACGACACGGTCGTGGCGACGTGCTGCTCGACCTGCAGCCCGGACCACGTGGTCAGATCTCCATCGAGGTCACCGTGGAGTGCGACGTCAACGGGGTCATCCACCTCCGGGCCCGTCAGGTGGGCGCACGACGCTCGGCGACGACCACCGTCACCGTCTCCCGCGCGACGATCGCCGATGCGGCCCAAAGGCCGGTTCGGCCGTACTCGGCCATCGTCCTCGAGGGCGATCGACCGCGGCGCCGTGGAGTTCGACGCCGCCCGCCGGCGTCCTCCGCACGCCGTCCGACGCGCGTCATCGCCTCTGCCGGTTCGGATGCCGCTCCGAAACGACCGGCAGTGACCTAGTTCGTGCCGTGCCGATGTCGCCCGCCGTCCGGGACGTGTCACCGCCTGGGCAGCACCCGGAAGTGCTCATCACCGCGCTGCTGCGACGAGGAGCCGCCATGCGGGAAGCCAGCGATCTCGCCCCAGCGCTCGTGGTGGGCCGCGAAGCCGTGGCAACGGCTGTGGCTTTCGCGCGACAGGTGCCAGGCTCACAGTCGATCCTCATCCGCACCCTCGTCGAATTGAGCACCACGCAGTACGAAGCCGGTTTGCTCGACGATGCGCGCAAGGCGTGTTCCATGGCCGTGTCGGTCGTGCTCGATGCGGGCGGCGGCGTTCCGGACTCCGCTGTCGCGGAGCTGTCCGAGGCGCTCATCCGCGTCGGTACGGCACTTGCGACCGTGAACCGGAACGCCGACGCCATCGGGTTGCTCGTCGCCGCGTTCCAGATCCTGAACCTGGGTCGTAGAAGGTCCGAACGGTACGCCCCCTCGTCCTGGCCTCAGTCGATCTGCTTAGCGCCCTGAGCGTGATCGATCTCCGCCAAGTGACGATCGTGGTCAACCAGATGACCATTGTCGTAGTCCCTGCCTCATGAGCAGGTTGCCCGAAATCCTGTCCGCAACCCCGGAACGGCCATGATGAGTTCCACGCCGCCGGTCGACCCGGCACGCGATGGGGCACGCGAATCCGCTTGTGAAGCAGCGGCAATCGGGATCGCATGCCGCCTTGACCGCTCGCGACGGCCGCGTGAACCATATGGGCCCGAACCGGTGCCACTGGGACGATCAGGCGGGTGCGTGGCACCCGGCACCAGCCCGCGACCAGTGGTCGCAGGTGGAACCGCGCTGGGGAACGTGGTCCCTCCCGAGTCGGTGGTACCCGTCGTACGGGTCACGGGCGCGACGTCGCTGGCCGCGCCGAGCAGCATGTCCAGCCATCGCGGCCATAGGTCCAGGGCGTGGCGGGAGATGGCGAACTTCGCCCGCGCTGCGGGGGTGGCCGGCCATGCTGGTGATGACCTCGCCGAAGCAGTTCAACACCGCCACGGCGGCCGGGGACGCCACAGCCAGCTGCCCGCCCTGCCCCACCACGGCTACCGCCACCTCAGGCGGTTCCTGCACATACCCTCCGCCATCCGGCGCCGATGCTCCTTCGGCGAACGCGAACTGGTGCTGGTGCGCGCGGTGCCGGAGTTGTCGGTGCTGCCGATCTTCGGCCAGGAGAAGCTGAACCGCGCCCTGCCCGATCCACGCCGGGTCGCCACCGCCCGCGCAGTCGCGAACCAGACCGGCGGTTCCGGCGAAGGCCCAAAGGCGCGACTACGCGTGGCCCAGAACCCGGCGTCACGTCCTGCTGCCGGATCTCCGGGATCGGGAGGTGGGCGTCGTGGCTGAAGCCGTTCCCGATCCGGCCGACGTGGCGATGGCCACGCAGTTGCTGGCGCGGATGAATCGGCGCATCGAGGACCTGGTCGACCTCGACACGTTGGTGGCCGAGCGGCCCGAGGCGGGCAGGCGAACGCAGGAGGCACCGCCGGTGCCGACGTTTGCGGAGGTTCGTGCCGGTGGTCGAGGGTCGCCGCACCGTCGAAGCGTTCAAGGCGCAACGCGACGCGGTGCGGGACGGCACCACCGGCGGCTGGCCGAGCGGAAAGGCGAGGCGATGCCGCGCGCCGAGTCGCGCTGCGTGTGCGCGAGCTGTTCGACAGCGGCGAGACCAACGCCGCCGAGATCGCCCGCCGGGTCGGCTGCTCCTACTCGGCGGCGCGGGCACACTCAGCGCGGGTACGACGCCGCAACAATGTGGTTGCACTCTGATCAGCACCGAACGTATGTTCGCCCATGTTGGTGACGTCCGCCTCTTGCGGACCAGCCCGTCAACGGTCGAGTCACCTCGGCAACCGCCCCCGGTGCCGACAGGGCTCCCGTACATCCCGCTGTCGCTGACCCCTCGCGCACTCGTGCCCCGGCGAGTGATGCAGCCTGCATCACGACGCCTTGCATCTGTCATCAACACCGCAGGCAGGCGTAGTCGCAGGTCAGTGGCGACCAGGTATCTGGTTTAAAGGCTCGGAGGCGGTGCTAGGCTCGCGCAGTAACGTTACTTCGTGACCGTTACGAGAGGGGCGGGCGTCGCCGTGTGCGACGCCCACCGGAGATCATCCGCGTTACCGGCCAGCACGCAGGGCGCGAATGATCTCAAGGAGCGGCCTAGTCACCCATTCGGGCGGCAGGCCGCTCTCCCCTTCTCCCAGGCTTTCGAGCAGCGCAAGCAGTAGTTGCGCCGCCAGCTTCTTCCACCTGGGTTTTCGTTCTGACACGTTCAGCTCCTCTCGGTCGACCACCGTTGACGACACACCGGCTGGTGTGTCGGTCCGGCGGACCGACCAGTGGACGAACGTGCCTGTGGAGCGACGAGAATCTATCGGACCATCACCACGGCCGCCCAGCCGGGGTCATCCACGCCGTGCAAGCGGTTTCACGCAACACGTTAGCGTGACACTATCGCGGGCATTGCGTACATATGGCAGTCGATCGGTCGACCCGTACTTGACTTAGAACCGGAACGTGCTTACAGCACGACTTACACTTAAATGCCATTCTTTGGCATCGCGCCTGGTTGTCGGCGCTATCGGGCTAGTATGGACAGACCTGCAGGTGGCGCGCGGTGGGCCGCTGGTCCTATGTCAACCCGACTAGGGCCCAGGGTGGCATGATCATGACGGCGCTTTCGAGTGATGTGTCCGGGACTCAATTACGGGTTCATTCCATGCTGCATTTTTGCCGAAGCGAGGAATGTCGGAATCGCCTTCCTGGCCCGGAAGTGCTGAACGAGTCCTGGGACTCGGCCAAGGACGTGGAGGAGTCCAAGCGGTACACCTGCACCTGGAGGACGCCGCCGCGACCGCGTGGACCACCGCGCAGGAGTGGGACGGCTGTCACGACGAGACCGCGCCGCCGCTGGCCGAGGGCGACACCATCGTGATGATGTTCGACGGCAGCAAGAGCGACGACGCTACGGGTTTGGTGGGTCTGCGCATGCCCGACGGGCACGCCGGGGTCCTGCACCTGCAGGGGAAGCCCGAGCACCTGGCCGCCGATACGCGGTGGCAGGTCAACCGCGACGAGGCCGACCTGGCGGTGCGTACCGCGTTCGAGCGCTCCGACGTCATGGGCTTCTTCGCCGACGTCCGGGAGTTCGAGAGCTACGCGGACGGCTGCGCGCAGGAGTTCGGCGAGCAACTGTTGGTCGAGGCCACGACCGGCCGCAACCGGCACCCGGTGGCGTTCGACATGCGCGCCCGCGTGCAGGAGTTCACCCAGGCCACTCGCCGGACCCTGGTCGACATCCGCGACCGGACCTTGACCCACGACGGGGACCGGCGGTTGCGCCGCCACCCGCTCAACGCCCGCCGCGCCCCGAACCGCTACGGGACGTCGGTGGCCAAGGAAGGCCGCGAGTCGCCGCACAAGATCGACCTGTTGGTGTGCCTGATCGTGGCTCGTCACGTCCGCCGCCTGGCGCTAGCCTCGCCCGGCTGGGCGAAGCGGGCGCGCAAGCGCGGCGGCAAGCTCCGTGTGTTCCACTAGCCAGCTAGGCGGAGAAAACCCTCGCCGCGTAGTTGAACGAGTTGGTGGCGTCGTGCCCCGTGCTGTAGGGGGCCATGCACCGGCCGTTGTCCACCGGAATGGTTCCGTAGGCGGGCAGGAACAGGTTGTTGCACTTGAAGCACGAACGTCAGCGCGTCTGGTGCACGTGCTCCGGGTTGCTCAGGTCATGTTCGACGACGTAGGCGAACGACGCCCGAACGGTCCTGCTGTTCACCCGGTGGCCGTTGGGGTCGCCGGGGCAATGACCCGAGAAACCTCCCGCCCACCACAGGCACTGGCACGCCGCGCAGGAGCGCCATTCCCGATGTTCGGTATGGCCGTCCTCCTCCAGCAGCACCTCCTCCAGCCGGCTTGTGGCGCCGCCTGCGCGGTAGCGGGTGCGACGAGCTGACCGGCGGCAGTCACCACGATCGCGCCGCCCGCTGTGCCCAGAAACCCCCGACGGTTCACCATCACCTGTTCCGATCTGCCCTGCCGTTCCTGCCCCGGTATTCGCCGGTCGGGCGGAGGTGTTACGGGCATTAGCTCGTTAGGGGGTATGTTTGCCCCCATCCGCTCGTGACGCCGCCGACGTCGGTCGCCGGATTGTCGAGTGCTGGCCCGACCGGGCCCGCAACGACCGCATCCACCGGTACGTCAAGGGCGACCATGACTTGCCGTTCGCGCCGCGGGGGTCGAAAGCGCTCTACATGTGGACGCTGCGCAAGTCGCGCACCAACTGGTGTCGTCTGCTGGTGCAGATCCTGGCGCAGAACCTGTTCGTGGACGGCATTCGCGCCACCGGTCGGACCGAGGGCGACGCGGGGCCGTGGCAGTTCTGGACGGCCAACCGGATGACGCGGCGGCAGTCCGCGGTGCATCGTGCGGCGTTAAAGTACGGGCTCGCGTTCGTCTCGGCGTTGCCCGGTGAGCCCGGCCCGGTGATCCGGGGCACTCCCCGCGCAGCATGACCGCGTTCTACGCCGACGAGGCGAACGAGTGGCCGGTGTACGCGGTCGAGCGCGCCCGGTCGTGGACCCCGTCCGGGCCGCGCACGCTCTACCGGCTCTACGACGAGACCTCTATGTATTTCCTCGGGGCCGAGGGTGACGGGTCGCTGTCCTACGTCGAGCACCGCGACCACAACGCCGGGGTCGTGCCGGTGATCCGGTTCGTGGACGAGGACGACCTGGACTCGGACATCCCCGGCGTGGTCGAACCCGTGATCGACATTCAGGACCGGCTGAACTACTCCACGTTCCTGCTGCTCATGGCCGGGAGCACGGCGCTCACCGGCAGCGTTGGGCCGCCAGGCTGGAGCTGGACGAGGGCGAGGAACCGCCCATCGGGCCGGACCGGCTGTTGCACTCCGACAGCCCCGAAACCCGCTTCGGGTCGTTCGACGTCACCCCGTTGAGCGGCTACGTCGAGGTGCTGGAACAGGTGTTGCGGCACCTGGCCGCGATCACCCAGACCCCGCCCCAGGCCCTGCTCGGCAGCCTCAGGACCTGTCGGAGAATGCGTTGGCGGCGGCCGAGTCCGGTCTACAGCGCCGGGTCGGCGTACGCCGCGCCAGCTACGGCGAGTCATGGGAGCAGGTGTTGCGGCTGTGCAGCCTGCTGGCCGGATGGCTGGACACCACTACTCGGCTCCGGCGGCGCGACACCGAGACCCGCTCGCTGGCCGCCGTGGTCGACGCTTGGGGCAAGGCGGTGACCGTGCTTGGCGTGCCGGAGCGCGCCACCTGGGGACGCCTGCCCGGCGTTACCGACACCGACGTGCAGCGCTGGGCCAAGATGCTGGTGACCCCGGACGGTCACGGGCTGCTCGCCGACGTCCTCACCCGCGCCACCGACCCGACCGTCTAAGGAACTTGCCGACTTCGGACCGCACGGGCTGGCGCGCGTGCGGATCTGGGGCGGCGCGGTGATAAACCACTGTCGTTCAACGCGCGGATGATCTCGGGTCGGTCCGCTGGTGCGGTACCGCGAAGCGCGATCAGCAGACCGAGCACACGCCCGACCACGACGCAGCAAGCAACCAGACCGCCCACTGTTCCGGCTGTGCCCAGGGTTGTCCACATGGCCACCTCCCAGGCCCAGTAGACAGGGTGAACCCTAGTGTTCGGCAAGCCCGCCTGTTACTCCGTCCGAAGGTATACAGCCGTTAAGTAACAGGCTGTGGAGCGGCGAAGCGCCCTTGGTGCCGTTTCGGGGTGCACATGGCCGCCACCCCTGCGGGCACCCGAGCAACCGAGCAGCACCGCCGTGAGCAGGCCCGACCTCGGCGCTGCTGGTGCGCGAAGTGCTGTCGCTGTGGCCGCTGCTGAACCCGTTTCGGCTGGACGCGACCGCCCCGGCGTGGGTGCGCCTGGTGCTCGACCTGGTCACCGACTACCGCGACCGGTCGGCACGGCTGGCCGCCGACTACCTGACCCGGTTCCGGCTGGCCGAGATCGGCACCACCCCACCGAACCCGCTCACGCTGCTGGATGACTCCGGGTGGCGCGACGCGGCGGCGGTGTCGTTGCTGGTGACCGGGCCGAGCACGGTCAAACGGTTGACGCCGGGGGTATTGAGCCAAAGGCCGCCGCTGGGAAGGCTGCGCCGCTGCTGGCCGCCTCGGCGCTGCGCCACGGCGCGGCCGGTGGCCGCGACCTGCTGCACAACGCCCGCCGCGTCGACCAGGCGATCATCGGCTACCACCGTGTCACCAGCGCCAAGCCGTGCGCGTTCTGCGCGATGCTCGCCGCCCGCTCCGCCATGCCGCCCGACCGGCGCACGTTCTACGCCTCGCAATGCGCCGCGACGTTCACCATCCGCGACGGCGACCCGGACACCTTCCACGACGGACGGCTGTGCACCGTGGAACCGGTCTACCGCGACGGTTCCCCGCCCGCCGCCTCGGTGGAGTTCGCCGAGCTGTGGGCGACCTCCACCAAGGGCTTGTCCGATTGCAAGGCCCGCAACGCGTTCCGTCGCGCCTTCGAGGCGCGGCAGCGCGCGGCCTGAACCCCCTTCCCCCTCCTGAGTGCCCGCCCGCGCTGCCACGCGACAGCCCAACCACCGCTCGCTGAGCGCCGGTGGAGCCCGGGCGGGCGCCCCCTTCCCGCCCCCCGATCTACAGCTGCGAAGGAGCCGCGCACCCGTGACCGCCCCGACCCCTGCCGACCAGCCGCCCGCCCCGGCCGAACTGGGCGCGGCACCACCCGCCCCGGCGCCCACCACTTCACCCGCCCCGGTCGCGCCGGGCCAGCCCCGGCCGCCGAGGCCGACGGCGCGGCGCTGGCCGCGCAGCTCGCCGAAGCGCAGGCCGCCGCCGCGCGGCCGCCCGAGCTGGAGTCGGCGGCCCAGGCCGCCGAGGAACGCGCCCGGCTCGCCGAGTCCCAGGGGACCCGCCTGACCGTCACCAGGGCGGCCGGGCTCCTGGACGCGTTCGCCGAGCGGCTTCGCGGGGCCGACGAGACCGAGCTGGCGGCCGCCGCCGCCGCCCTGGTCGAGCTAATCCGCACCGCCGCCACCCCCACCACCACCCCGCCCGCGCTGGCCGCCGCGCCGTTGCCGCCGGGCCGTCGCCCGGTCGAGGCGCTGACCCCGGCCAGCGCGACCGGCATCGAGGGCCAGGCCGAAGGCGACACCCCCGACGCCATCGCCCGCCTGGTGTTCGGCGGCAAGTAACCAAGGAGGCCCGCCACCCCGAACCAGTTCCTCACCCCGAAGCAGATCGCCAGCGCTTCCCTTGCGGCGCTGGAGAACCAGACCGTTCCGCCGCGACCGCGCGGACGCTCCGTATGGCCTGGCCTGTCTTGCGGGTCTGGTAGGTCCCTCCCGGGTAGTCGATCCGTGCGGTGGCCGGTCGCCGGACGTCGCCGTGGCGGATAAGGCAGGGAGGCGATCATGCAGCGGGACACGGTCCTGGCGAGTATCCAGAAGAGTTGGCCGAGTGCGGCGACCGTTCTCCGTCGGCGCGGTACTTACGTCTGTTCCAGGAGGCGTTGGAGACGGCGACGGGGGGTGGGGCCGCTCGGAGGGCCTGGGAGGTCATCTGCCCTTCGGCGACAGTGAGGAGGCCGTCACGGCGGCTGAGCGAAACGCCGGGTCGATCCTATTGGCCTCGGCGGTCATGTTCGCTGGCGCGGAGATCGGGCACGCCATCCGCGAAGGGCTCCCGGATCGCCGAAGCGACCGGATAGCACGCTGGCCGCGGGGAGGCTGACGGGTGAGGGCCGCTTCGTCGCCCTCGTAGTAGACGTCCAACAACTCCAGCTCGGGAATCTCGGCGTTGTGCAGCCGCGCTAGCCTGGCGATCCACTGGATGGGAGCGAGGTCCAACTTCGTCGAGATCAAGACGATCACCGCCGTTGAACCCGCTACGGTCAGGACGTGCCTTCAGGACAGGTCTCTATTTGGGTGCCGGTAGTGGTCGCCGTACTGGGCATCATCGGCGTCATCGCGGGCCAGTTGATTAATGCTTGGAAGGAAGATCGTCGTTGGCGGCGCGAGCTACAACGTGAAGATCTTCGATGGGAACGTGAACGTGCTCGGCTGAATGATGATCGCTCACATGAATTGAGAAAGCACTGGCTAGACAGGCGCTTCGAGGTCTACCTCGAACTATTCGATGGATATGAGCGTTGGCTGGCATCTTTGCGTCCCCACTTCGATGCATCGAGGCGGACCTTCAAGGAGCCGGACGACGATGTGAAGAGGGGGCTAACTGAACACGGCGAAACCTTCAAAGACTTGATTACTCGTGTTCGCACGTTGGGTTCGTATGAGACCTGGCTCGTGGCTGTGAATGCGGAAAACAGTCTAAGTCGTCTCAGTCTCACCCTGGTGTCCGGATTGAACGTCGAGCCCGACCTCGTGCGCACCTTCAATGCCGCCCTGATGTACGGCAGCCGCCTGCAAGAGGCGTTCCGTCGCGACCTTGGGTTGATGGAATGGGATGCGCAGGAACGAGAGATCCAGGAGGTGATCTCGGACTACGCGAGCGGGCGACACGCGGCCCCGCCTACCTCATCACCGCCATCCGACTCGACTTCTTGATCTCTGGGCCACGCAACTTCCATCCGCCGATCGCCATCGCGGCGGTGTCGATTTGGCGTCCGGTTTGTGCCGCGTTCGGGTTTGTCGGGGCGGATGAGGTCGGGTTCGCCGGGTGGGTGGCGGACTTCGACGGCGTCGAAGCACCACTCGGCGACGGGGTTGCCGTGGTGGGACCAGCCGCGTGAGCGGGTCAGGGTCATGAGTTCGGTCATGCCGTGGGTCATGCCCTTGTAGGTCCGGGCTACCGGGTACATCGGCACGCCCGTGCGTCGTTCGAGGCGTTGGCGCACGGGCTCGCCGGACCACTCGTCGTTAGGAGATGTCAGCGACCCGCAGCAGGCCGGTGCTACCCGGGCTGGCGCTGGTGCACTTGTATGACGGCGCCAACCGCTTCGCCGCCGGGATGCCCGCTCTGGTGACGGATTGGTGGCGCGCTTACCGATCCGACGCCAAGCCCCACGCTCTGAGGCCACCACGTCGTGTGAGAACGGCGCGCTCAGGTCGCCGACGTCCGGGCGGCACGCGGGCCAGTGATCCTCTCCGGCGCGTTCACGGCTCGATGGCCGACGTCCTGGACCGGGCTAGCAGGCTGACCGGACCGCCGTGAGCGGTGATCGTGGTGCTGTCCGGGCTTGGAGGCAGTCGAATGGCTCAGTGGACTCACTGGTCCAGCGCAGCGCTCAACGGGACGGCGTGTCGGCCTGGTGTGGAGTCGTAAGGGGCGTGGGGTAGCCGGGGTGTCACCGTCGAGGGCGGTGGAGGTCCGCAGGATCGAAGGCTAGCCTGAGTGCACCGGTCACGGCAGCCTCGCCCGCCTGCCCCGGCGTCAGCACTGCGACCTCGGAATACACGCCCTCGCGGAGTTGGTAGCAGTAGATCGTGGGACCTTGCTCGTCGGCAAGTTCGACCCGCCAGTACGCCGGTACCCCGGCCGCTGCGAACGCTGCGGGCTTCTCGAGCCGGTCGGTCTTCTTGGTCGATGGGCTGACGACCTCGGCGACGAGTGCGACGGTGTCGACGTCCACCGAGGTGGTTTCGACCCGCTCGGTGGCCACGACGACGTCAGGAATGTAGGCCAGCCCTTCTCGGATGCGCACACCGACCGCGGTCAGGGCTTCCATGCCTTCCGGTGCCACTGCGTCGTCCAGCAGTCGGCAGAGCCGGTCGGCCACCCGTTGGTGTCGGACCGAGGGGGCGGCGTTCACGACGAAACGTCCGTCGACCAGTTCCACCCGGTGCCCCTCGGCAGGCTCAAGGCTCTCCCAATCGTCCAGCGTGTAGCCATCCAGACGCCGTGCTGTGGTCACAGCCATCGCCCCTTGTCCGGCTTCGTGTCCTGAGCGCCCAGTATCCCACTCGAGCTTGGCAGTGACAGTCGACGCGTCCAGCGAGGTGCCGGCCCGCTACTCCATCTCGGCGAAGCCGTGGTGCTGGCCGCTCGCCCCGCGACCTGGTCAGCGCCGCTTTGTCCTTCGGCTACGCGGTCCTGACCTCCGAGACCACCAGCGCCCTGCACGCCGCCGGGCTCGACCCGACCATCGGCATCCTCAACAGGACAACGAGTACGTAAGAGAAAACTACTGAAGGACCGTACGGCGCCTTCGCGCTGGTCGGACATAGCCGTCGGGAGTACCCCTCGCACGACTGAGGACTGAAGGTAGCGCGTGGTTTACATGGAGGACAGCTGCTGGGTGCATCCGAGGCCGAGGTTCGGGGACCGTTTCAATCAGAGAAAGTGACGGACTGCTTCATGTCACGCCAGCGTGACCACGGAACGATACCTTCATGCTGAAGGCGACCCAGCACAATCCCCTGCGAGACGCCGACTTTCCTTGCGAACCGCGCGATGCTCCCGGGGTCGTTCGTGAAGGTTTGCGTCACGAACTTGTCGAACACCGCGTCTGGAATAAGAGCATTGCGCGCAAAATTGTCCGCCTCAATCTCCGGGCTGGCCTTGCGATCGCTCTTTGAGTCCCCGTGCAGCAAGAGTTCGCCACCCTCGCCAGGGTTTTCATCGAGGAAGGTCAGCCTCTTTCCGTGCAGGATCAGATGCCCTATTTCGTGAAAGAAGGAGAACCAGAATGTGTCATCGGTCTTAAAGCGATCGCTGAGTGCCACCATTGCCTTTTCGGGAGTGAGCCAGCGTGTGGCACCGGAGACGTGGGTATTCTTCAGTGCGGGCTTGAAGACGAGCGCTATTCCGAGTTTCGAGCACAGATCGGGTAGCTTCTTAATCCACACCTGCGGTGGTTCCATTGTCAGTTTGCGGAGCTCGGGTAGTGCTTCGACGAGGTTCTGTTTATTGTAGTTCGAGCACCCGACTTCACGTGCAGCTTTTTCGCACAAGCGCAGCCAGGTAGCCACGGCGTATTCGTCGCCATCGACCAAGGTCGACCTTCTGAAAGCCGTCCTGTATTCGCGCCATGCCTGCTGTGCGACATCGGGACTGGCAACGCCGAAGAACTTGAGGATCGCCTGTAGGTTTTCTAGGCTTGGTTTTCTGTCCCGAAGAATGCCCATCTTGTGAAGGTAGCCGAGGGGAAAGTTCGACACCCAGGAAACGTGCTCTTCGAGCTTTGCTCGCGTTTGTATTTCGCTCTGGTGGACCTGCCAAGCTGCTTCGAGGCGCGACCAAACGATTGCGGGGATTCCGGTCGCTTGGTCTAGAAGTACTGCTGTCTCGGGGCTAAGGCTAGCGGCGCCTTGGACGATTTGATTGATGTGTTTTGTGGAAAGTCCGGTGCGGCGGCAGAGGTCGGCTTGGCTGATTCCCTCTTCGTCAAGGTATTCTTTTAGGGTCTCACCCGGCGGTGCGAACGACTCCGGCTGGTAGGCGTAGAAACGCTGGCGGGAGGTCATTGGGAAATCCTCTTTCGCGCCGGGGCGGCGGTCGAACGTGCGGATTTTGAGGCTGCGGTGATCGAGACGATGTCGTCGATCACGACACTTTTCACCCACTCTTCGTCGAGAGGTAAGTCGGCGGGTGCATCGTCTTTGCCGGGACGGAGGAGTACGTCGAGTGTCGGTCCGGCCGCGAGTAAGACCGTGTGCCGGCCGCCGGTGAGGGCTGTCCGGATCCGGGTGCCGGGGAACGTTCGCATGTCGGCCAGACGGACCGCGGCGAGGAGTTGTCCGAGACGTCGACGGATCACTGCGCTGCCATCGGGGCCGTACGTGGCCAGGCGCGCGGAGTCGCTGTTGCACACACGAGCCAGTTCCTTCGAGCGGAACTCGACGTTCATACCGACCCCGAGGCTGAGTTCCGTGTACCGGACAGGCGCATGATACCTTTCGCTGCGGTCGGCGATGACATGCACCGGATAGGTATATGTAACTCTTCGTAGCTGCGGACGCTGGAGCCGGGACGGAGACGAGAGCTGGGAGGCTTGGCGTGGCAGGGGAGAAGCACGTGGACCACCGCGTTCTTGCGCGGTTCGCGCGGGACAAGATCAACGTGGACAAGGAGGTCGCGCAGGAGCGCCGGAGGCAGGTCAACTACCTGCGCACACGGCTGGAGGTACACATCGCGGCGAACCCGGGGTTCGACCTGGTGAAGCTGCGGGCGTCCGGCAGCACCGCCAAGCACACCGCGATCAAGAGCCGTCGGGGCGAGGGCTCGGACGCAGACGTCGCGGCCTACCTGCGGGTCTCGGACCTCGAAATCGAGGAGTCGACCCTGTTGGACTGGCTGTTGGAGCGCTGCCGCGAGGTCTACGGCGCGACCAAGGTGGCCGAAGACTTCAAGATCTCGCACCACGCGGTCGGCATCACGCTGCGGGGGTCAGGCCTCAAGATCGACGTCGCGCCGGTGCTGTACGAGGGCGAGGAGCAGGATCGCGGTTACCTCGTTACCAAAGAGGGCCAGCGGGTTCTCACCTCGGTGACCATGCACCTGGCGTTCATCCGCGAGCGCCGCAACAAGGCTGGCCTGGGTTACCCGGAGCTGATCCGGCTGCTCAAGGGCTGGATCCGCGAAGCCAAGCGCCTGGACCCACAGCTTCGGTGCAAGAGCTTCCTGCTCGAGCTGATCGTCGCCCACCTGTGGGACAAGGGGTGGAACGGTCGGCCGTTGCAGGTGAACGACTACCCCGAGGCGTTCGAGCAGGTTCTCGGCTACATCGCGCACACCGGGCTGTCCGACCCGATCACCTTCGGCGACTACTACGCCCCCTCCGCCGTGGCCCCGTGCTCCGACCCGGTCCAGGTCTGGGACCCGGTAAACCCTCAGAACAACGTGACGTCCCTGTACACCGACGTGGACCGCAAGCGCTTGGTCGACCTCGCCGGCGAGGCCCTGGACAGCATCACCTGGGCGGCCACGACGCCGGCCAAGGGCACTGCCAACGACGCCTGGCGTGCCCTGTTCGGCCCGACCTTTCCCGGAGCATGATCATGACCTCCTCGCTCACCCGGTCAGCGTCCTTCACGCTCACCGACGCCCGCTACGTCGGAGCCAAGATCGCCGCCGACCTCCGCATCCTGCGCGCGGTGTACGGCAAGCCCAGCGACCTGACCATGATCGACAACTACGTCGAGGAGGTTGCGCTCCTGCTCAACAAGGGGTACTTGGGCACCGTCGACTACGGATTCCGCGACACCAACGCCGGGGTCTGGAAGCTGCGGTTGCGCTACCGCGCGACCATCGGCGGCAACCTCGTCGACACCAACCCGGGCGGAGTTCCCCGATCCAGGAACGTGACCGGGTTGCCCTTCTACAGCTACCTCTCCTACTCCAACGTCTTCACCAGCCTCCCGCGTGCCGAGCAGTCCGCGTTCAAGCAAACCCTGCCGATCACCCGTAACGGCGCCGAGGAGACGCCGCTCGCGTTGGGCGGCAGCACCCCAGGCCGTACCTACGGTCGCCACGGCACCGGCGTCAGCCGGGACGTCTTCACAGCCCTCGACATCTGACCGCACTGGAGCAGTGACATGAGCACCCAGGACGACTTGTTCCACCCCGTCGTCGAACTGCCCGAGCCCGTGCGCCAAGCCCGCTACGACCGGCTCGTCGGGCTGGACGACACCAAGCTCCGGTTGCGCAAGGAGGCCGCGCTGCTGGCCGCCCCTGATCGGCTCCGAGCCTGGGCCGAACGGTTCCACCCCGGCATGGACCTCCCCGCGCTGCGACTCCTGACCGACCGCGCACCGCTGTTCGTGTTCGCCGGCGACGTAGGCTCCGGGAAGTCCGCCTTGGCCGAGTCCTTCGGCTGCGACCTGGCCGACATGTTGGACCTGCCGGTGTTCCTCTACCGACTCAAGCTCGCCACCCGCGGCAACGGTCTAGTAGGGGAGATGACGTCCCTGATCGGTGAGGCGTTCACCCACCTGCGGGATGTCGCCGACCGCGCGCTGTCGGCCAGCGGGCCCACGTCCGTCACGGTGTTCGTCGTGGACGAAGCGGACGCCCTCGTGCAGTCCCGCGAAGCCCGCCAGATGCACCACGAGGACCGCGCCGGCGTCGACGCGTTCCTGGCAGGCGTCGACAGCCTGGCCGGCGCGGGCCTGCCTGTGCTCGTGGTGCTGTGCACCAACCGCGTCGGCGCCTTGGACCCTGCGATCATGCGGCGATCCGCCGCGACCTTCACCTTCACCCGACCCGATGACCAGCAACGGCACGCCATCCTGGCGGCGGCCCTCGACGGTCTGGGGGTGCGGACCGACACGATCACCAAGCTCGTCGAGCTCACCGGCCCGTCCGGCAACCAGCCGGGATTCACCAGCTCGGACCTCACGCAACGGCTCGTCCCCGCTGCGCTGATCACCGCATTCCCCGACCGGGCCGTGACCGACGAGCACCTCCTCACTCTCGCCTCCGAACTCGCACCCACCCCAGTGTTCACAGAGCAACCATGACCGCACTGCCCAGGCCCAGCCGTACCGGCGTACGCATCGCCGGCGACCTCTACCAGTGGCTGTTTGTCTGGCAGGGATGCCTCCGCGCGCTCCGCGACGCGCAACTGCACACCGACAACCCGGTGGTCGCGGTCGGTGTCGAGGTAAACGGCATCGGCAACCTCGACGACGTCGCGCTCTACCGGGCCAGCCCACCTAACGACTACGCCCAGGTCAAGTACGCCGTCGACAACCAGACCCCGATCAACGAGGACTACCTACTCGACGCCAGCTCGCCCACAGGCAACTCCATCCTGGGCAAGATCTTTGCCACCTGGCAAAACCTCACCACCCAGGGTCAGCCGTTCGAGCTCCGGTTGATCAGCAATCGCGCACCCGACCCCCACGACCCGCTGGTGTCCCGCCGCGATTCCCGCACCCAGCTCCTCCTGCCACACGCGGGAACCCAAGGACCGGCGTCCCAGGCGGGGCAAGCCCGTCAGCGGTGGGCCGCCGCACTGAGCACCACCGAGGAGGAGTTGCTCCAGTTCCTGGGCGCGCTCCGGTTCGACATCGCGCGTGACCCCGAACACGTCGTCGAACTCCTCCAGCAACTCATGTTCGCGACCGGCCTGCGCCACGACGAGGCCGCCGTGCACAGCGGAACCGGCTGGGTGGCCCGGCAGGTACGGGACGGACACCGGTGCCTCGATCTCGACCTGATCCGCCAAGCTGTCGAAGATCTTGGCCTTCACCGCGGACCCACGCGCGCGATCCTCTCCGTGGCGACGCTCAAGCCCGATCCCGTCCGGAATGACGCCGACTACGCGCTGGACTGGACCGATCGCTTCGAAGGAGGCGACCCTTACAGCAAGCGACGGCCAGCTCCCCCTGCCACCTGGGCTGAGCTCCAGACCGACATCGAACAAGCACCGCGTCGGCTGCCAGCCGACGCGACCGCAATCGCTATCACCGGATCCCTGCGTCTGGCCCCGGCGTTCCTTCTCGGCACGTCGTTCCGCATGGTCACCGGAACCGACCTCGCCGTCTCCCAACGCGGCCAGTCGTGGTCCACCAACGAACCCTACGAGGCCCCACTGCAGCCGCTCCTGGAGGAAACCCCGCTAGACCTGGGCACCGACCTCGCGGTCGCCGTCGCGGTGGCCGCCGACCTCGCTCCAGACGTGGAACACTTCATCCGCGAGCAGAACCTCCCCGCCAAGCGGCTCCTCGTCCTGCGCCCACCCGGCGGCACCAACGACCACTCGGTACCCGACAGCGCGACCGCCAACGCGCTGGCCACCGGCATGCGCGACGCTGTACGGCGAGCATGCCGAGACACCGACAAGATCCACCTGTTCTTGGCCAGCCCGATGGGACTCGCGCTGATGCTCGGCCACCGTTGGAACCGCCTCCGCACAACCACCGTGTACGAGGACCTCAACCGCAACCCGGCGTACGAGGCGGCCTTCACCATCCACGCCTAATCCGCCGTCCGAGGCGCCTCGGCGAGTCTCGGGTGACGGCGGGTAGAGACGTCCTGATGGAAGCTCGTAGCCGCTCGGCTGGGGCCGTGCAGATTAAGAGAGATGTCGACGGTGAGCGTGCGGGCCCGTCACTCAGCCCGCCTACGGCTCCAAGAGCGACGGTGACATCGCCAACGGCGACTGCTGCGCCGACGCGCGGAACAGCATGTAGGCGGTGGACGGTCCCGTCACAGTCGGCCCACCGCCTAGCCACTCGGCCCGGCGGCTGGAGCCCGAACCGACTGATGTGGCAAGGCTCGACGGGCAGCCTGCGCAGCAGCGCCCGGCCCGAAGTGGTGGTGCACGTAGTCTGCCGGGCGCTCCGAACCGAGCAGGCACCGGAGGCGGCAGTTAGCCGTGATTCGCTCCGTGCGGCTGAACAGGTGGGCGACTGATCCATTCGGCTGGGAACTGTGTCGCGTGCGTACCTGACCGGCCGCTGACTGCACTTCGCAGGTATGTGGACCACTCTGGCACCTGCGCTGGTCGCCGCGATCGCCGCCCTCGGCGGTGTGACCGTCGGTGCCCTCGTAGAGCCGCTCAAGCTGGGTGCGGCTCGACGTGCCCGAGTCCGTGAGGAGCGGGCAGCGCGGTGCGCGACGTTGATCGAGGCCGCGATGAAGTGCCGTGCCCGCTTGTGGGCCCTCAATCTTGAACACCGCAGAGTCGCGTCCGGGACCGAGGCGGACCCGGCTCGTGAGAACGAGTTGTTTGAGTTGTATCGCGTCGCGCGCAAGGAGCTGCGACAGACGGTGATGCTGTTACGCCTGAGCGGCCCTGACAAGCTGGTAGAAGC
This sequence comes from Saccharothrix mutabilis subsp. mutabilis, assembly GCF_039521145.1. Taxonomy (NCBI): domain Bacteria; kingdom Bacillati; phylum Actinomycetota; class Actinomycetes; order Pseudonocardiales; family Pseudonocardiaceae; genus Saccharothrix; species Saccharothrix mutabilis. Next base: position 22,065 of record NZ_BAAABU010000025.1, on the reverse strand, counting down.
CGCGATGGCCGTGTGGGAGGCTGAACGTGCGCTGCGCGCCGCCAGGTTCACCGGCGACGACGGTGCCGTCTTCGACAGGAATCAGCCGCCGAAAGCGATACATGAAGCCAGCCGTGGGCTGGAGAACGTACGCCATGAGTTCGCGATGACGGCTCGCAAGTTGGCGGTGTGACTGTTACTCGCGAGCTGCCGCGAGGCTCTGGTACGCCGGTTGGCACTGGAGGCCCATTCCCGAGCCGAGCTGGCCGGTGGAGGCGGTTCGTGGTGCTTCGCCGGTGGGTTGATCAGGCAGCTGCCGGTGTCTGCTGCAACGGCTGGACAGGCTGAATCGACGCAGCGCGCTGTGGACATCTGGACGCGCGAAAGCCAGTCCAGGCCGCGAACCGGGACGAAACCCTTGGGCTTGCATGACACCTGTTCGGTGTCTGGGTGTAACCGGTTCGGCTGTGCGGGCGATCTGACGGGCACGGAATGCTGATCGGAGGGGTGCCGCGTGTGGCTGGTGCTGGTGGCGACGTCGGGGAATCAGGCGTTCGTGTTCGCGGGCAACCGGCTGCGGGAGGCGGTGGGGGCGTCGTTCCTGATCGCGGAGGCGACCACGTCGGCGGTGCGACGGCACTTGGGCGACGGTCGGGTGGTGTCGGTGTCCTCGGGCTCGGCGCTGGTCGTGGTCGGGTCGCGGGAGGCGGCGTGGTCGCTGGTGCGTGCGGTGTCGGGGTTCGCGGTGCTTGAGGCGCCGGGGTTGTCGGTGACCGGTGTGTGGATGCCGATCGCGGGTGCGGAGCCGACGGGGCCGGAGATCGCCGTGGTGCACCGGTTGTGGCGGCGGCGGGTGGACTGGGCGGCTGGGGTGGGTGGGCGGTGGCCGCGGTTGCCGGTGGTGGCGGCGTGCGCGTCGGCGGATCTGCCGGCGTCCGGGTGGTTCTCCGACGGGGTGCGGGTGGGTGGGGTGTTTCCGGAGGGGGAGGCGCCGGTGGCGTTGTCGGCGTCGGTGGTGGCGAGGCGGCGTGCGCGGTGGGCGGCGCAGGCACGGATGGCGGAGTTGTTGGATTCGACGGTCGCTGGTGCGGGGTTGCGGTTGGTGGACACCGGGGATCTGCTCGACGGGGTGGAGTGGGTGGGGGTGGTGCACGCGGACGGCAACCGGTTGGGGCGGGTGTTCCAGTCCGCGCCGGAGGTGTTGGCGGGTTTGGAGGGGTTCGCGGGGGACCGGTCGTTGGGGGCGTTGAGCGCGGCGGTGCGGCGGTGCGCGGAGGAGGCGTTCGGCGAGGCGGTTGCCGTGGTGGCGGGCCTGGTGGGACGTACCCGGGAGTTGCCGGTGGTGCCGTTGGTGGTCGGCGGTGACGATCTGACGGTGCTGGTGGACGGCCGGTACGCGGCGGCGTTCGCGCAGCGTTTCGTGGCGGGGTTCGGCGCGTGGGCGGCCCGAGACCCGCTGGTGTCGGCGGTGACGGCCGGGGTCGTGGGAGGGGTGACGGCGTCGGCTGGGGTGGCGGTGGTCAAGCCGCATTTCCCGTTCTCGACCGCCTACGGGTTGGCCGAGGAGTTGTGCCGGTCGGCGAAGCGGGTGGTGGCTGCGCATCCGGGGTGTCACGGGTTGGACGTGCACGTGTTGCTGGACACGTCGGTGGCTGATCTGGAGGCGATCCGCGAGGGCTACCGGGTGTGGGACGGTCAGGCGTGGTCGTCGGCGACCCGCCGGCCGTTCCTGCTGCCTGCCTCCGGGGATGTCGAGGTTCCCGTGGAGCGGGATTGGCGGTGGCTGACCGGGCACGCGGGGTTGGTGCGGGACGCGGCGCGGGCCGACGGTGGGCGGGTGGTGACGCGGACCCAGCTGCACGCGCTCCGCGGGGAATTACGCACTGACCCGGTGCGAGCCGCGCGGCGGGTCGGGCAGTGGCGGCGTTCGGCACGGTCGCCGCAGGACCGGGCGTTGGCGGCGGCGTTGTCCGGCCCTGGCACGCCACCGGTGCTGGATTTGCTGGAGTTGGCGGAGTTCGCGGTGACCGAGGTGCCGGCGTGAGCGGCGGGAGCGCGCGTCCACCGGTGCTGTCGGCGGCCGAGCCGGTCGTGGTGCACACCCTGTCGGACTGGAGGGTGGGCACGGGTCAGGGCATACCGGGTGATCTGAACGCGGTGGCGCGCCGGGACCCGGACGGGGTGCCGTATCTGCCGGGCACGTCGTTGACCGGGGTGCTGCGGGAGGCGTGCCGAGTGGTGGCGGTCGCGTTGGACGACGGCGTGCCCGGCGGAGTGTGGCGGCGTTGGCACACCGTCGTGTTCGGCACCGCGCCAGCTGAGCCCGGCGGTCGCGCCGACGGGCGACTGCGGCCCGCGCTGGTCGGGATCGGCGCGGCCCGCCCGGCGGCGGAGGTGCGGGAGGCGGTGATCGCGGCCGGCGCGGCGGAGGGCCTGCTGGCGCGGCGGGTGGGGGTGGCGATCGACCCCGACACCGGGCGGGCCTTGGATAAGGCGCTGCGGTTTGTCGAGGTGGTGCGAGCAGGGCTGGACCTGCACGCCGAGTTGACGCTGGACCCGCTGCCCGACGGCGAGGACGCGCGGACGGCGGTCACCGCGCTGCTGGTGTTGGGCGCGGCGTGGTGCGAGCAGGTGGGCGCGGACCGCCGGCGTGGTCTGGGTCGGGTGCGCCTCGATATCGGCGGGCACGATGCGCGGGTGTGGGCGCGGTGGTTGGCCGAGTCCGGGTTCGTGCCCGCCGACCCGCCCGACTCCCGCTCCGCCGCCCTGACGCACGACTTGGGCGTGGACGTGCCGCCGTCGGGCCCGTGGGTGGCCGCTGATCTGGTGGTGGACGTGGACGCGCCGTTGCGGGTGCCGTACCAGGCTGCCGGGAACATCGTGCGCGGCCTGGACCATGTGCCGGGCAGTCTGTTGCTGCCGTGGTTGGCGCAGCGGTGGGGGCAGGCGGTGGTGGACGCCGGGGTGTGGCACCGGGCGCTGATCGTGCGCAACGCGCTGCCCGAGGTCGACGGTGTGCGCGGTCTGCCCGCGCCGCTGACCCTGCACGCCTCGCGCGACGACGAGCACCGGTTCCACCTCGCCACGCACGACCCGGACGGTGCGGACCCGGACGGTGTCGCTCCGGTCGGCGGCCGGCAGGTGCGTGGCCGCTACACCACCGGCGAGGTCTCCGACGGCATGATCGGCTTGGCGGCGGTGCCGTTGACGCGGGTGAGCCACAACGCGGTCGACCCGGACAGCGGTCGGCCCACGTCGCGCACCGGGGTGTTCGAGGTGGAGGCGATCCCGGCGGGCACACGGCTGCGCGGCCGGGTGCTGGTGCGGGAGTCGCTGCTGGCGTCGGTGCCGGGTGAGGCGTGGGCGTTGCTGTCGGGTCCTGCGCGGTGGGGTGCGCGGCGGCGCGGCGAGTACGGCGCGGTCACCGTCACCGCCGTGCCCTGTCCGGTGGAGGAACCGGCCCGGCCCGGTGTGGTGTGCGCGTTGTGGGCGGTATCCGACGTGGTGGTCCGCACCCGGGCTGGTCGGTTGTCCGCCGATCCGGATCTCGTGGCCGCGGCCGTGGCGCGGCGGCTGGGGGTGGCGGTGGAGTTGGTGTCGGCGACCGCGCGGACCCGGCGCCGCGACGGCTGGCAGGGCCGGTGGCAACTGCCCCGCGACAGCGTGATCGGCGTAGCCGCCGGGAGCGTGCTGCTGCTGCGGTTCCCTGACGGCCCGCCTGACCCCGCGGCGTGGCGGGAGTTGCTGACCATCGGCATCGGCGAGCGGACCGTCGAGGGCTGCGGCGAGGTCGTGGCCGACGCCCCGCTGCTGTCCGCCCGCGAAGTCAGCGCCCGGCCACCCGAACGGGCCGCGCCGGCGCGGTCGACCGGAGTGGCCGGGTTGCCCGACCGGCTGCGTGCCGCGATCGTCGCCGACCGGGCGCGTGACCTGCTGCCCGACACCAGGGGCTCCGTGGAGTACCCGAAGCTGGTGGCGGTGCTGCGGCGGTTGACGCGCAGCGGGCGCGGCGAGTGGCGTGCGACGAGCGTGGCCGCCGCCGTCGCGGGCTCGCTGGAGCCGTTGACGGCCCGCATCGACCGGGCGGTGGCCACGAACCTGCCGCGTCGGCGCCCGGACAAGATGGTGGCGCTCACGCTCGACTGTCTGATCGGCCGCCGCACCGGGCCGGACATCCGATCGTGGTGGCGGGTGCTGGAGGAACACGGGGTGCCGGTGACAGGCGAGGTGGACCGGGCGGCGGCTATCGCCGCGCTGGTCTGTGACGCCGTCGACAGTCTGCGACGAGAGGGGGAGGCCCCGTGAGCACGACCGGCACACTGGTCCGGGAGGACTACCGGCTGACCTTCCGCGCCCGCACCCCGGTGCACGTGGGCGCGGCCGGCGCGGACAGCGCCGTCGACCTGCCTCTCGCCGTGGACGGTCTGGGCCGCCTGATCATCCCGGGCACGTCGTGGGCGGGGACGCTGCGCGCGGTGATGCGCACGGTGGCGCCACAGGAGGAGAACGCGGTCTTCGGGTTCGCCGAGGGCGCCGCGGCCACGCCTCGGGACTCAGCGTGTTCGACACCGTCGTGCAGCAGCCGCCCGGCGGCGACCTGGCGCTGCGCACCGGCGTCGGTATCGACCGGCGCACCGGCGCGGCGGCCGAGCGACTGCTCTACGACCGGGTCGTCATCCCGCCGGGCTGGGAGTTCACACTCGATCTGCGCTACGAAGGCCCGCCCAGCCTCGGTTTGGCGGCGTTGGTCGCCCACGTCCGCGCCGCCGGTCTCACCGTCGGCGCGGCGGGCAGCCGCGGCCTGGGCCGGCTGGACTGCCTGTCCGCGACCGTGCGCCGCACCGACCTGAACTCCCGCGCGAGCCTGCTCGCCCTGCTGGTCGACGACACCCCCGCCGAACCGGTCGACCCCGCCGCCGCCGGCCAGATCGCCGCGGGTGTGCGGATCGCCTGGCGATCGACGGAGCCGGCGCTGGTCGGGGCCTCCGCCGAGGGCGGCGACGGCCGACTGCTGCCACTGACCACCACCACCGTGGACGGGGTGCTGGTGCCGGTGCTGCCCGGCTCGTCGATCAAGGGGATGCTGCGCTCGCATGCCGAACGCGCCGTGCGGACCCTGCTGGACCCCGACAGCGAGCCCACCGCCGACCCCGGCGACGACCCGGTCGCTGCGGCCGAGGCACTGGCCGCCCGGGTGCCCGCGATGGCGGTGCTGTTCGGGTCCCGCGAACGCGCCGGGGCGCTGCGCGTCCCCGACGTGGCCGCCGCGCCCGCGACCGGCGTCCCACCCGACGAGTGGGCCCGCCAGTACACCGAGAAGCCACCGCCGCTACCGCCGTGGGGCCGCGCTCGCGCCCGTGCCGCGATCGACCGGTGGACCGGCGGCGCCGCCGACGCCCGCCTCTACACCACCCTCGAACCCCACATCCCGGACTGGGAACCCATCACCCTCGACCTCGACCTCGCGCGCGTCCCCGACCAGCACGGCACCGCCACCCTGGTCCTGCTCGGGATCGCCGCCGCACCCCTGGTCGAGGGCACCGCACGCCTGGGCCGCGCGACCACCCGCGGGCTGGGCGGCATCCAGCCGCTCGGGGTGACCGTCGCCGGGCTGCCCGGCCCCGCCTACACCGGCGACTGGTGGGCCTGGCTGCGGGCGCTCGCCGACGGCGCACCGCTGGACATCCTGCTCGGCATCGGAGGACCGTCGTGACCCTGCGCGTGCACACCCCGCCGGCCCCGTTGACCCTGCGCCAGGCTTTGGACGCGGTCGCCGACCGGGATCTGGTCGCGTTCCTCGGCTCCGCCACCGACCACCGGGTCGCCCGCTGCCGCGACGGCCGCCCCACCACCCCGGACGGGCCGTGCCCGCTGGACCGGGTGTTCACCGCCCGCCTGTTCGACGCCGGCATCGACCTGCGCTGGCACCACGACCACAACGGCTTCGGCGAGGCCGCAATCCTCACCGAGACCGACGACCCGCCACCCGGCTGGACCACCGAACACTCCACCGTCGACTCCACAGTGGACGGGCAGTACGCGTTGTGGGGCAGGCGGTTCCAGCCCGTCGAAGGCCACCCCGATTGGTGCCGCGCGGTCGAGGGCCGCATCGGCCGGCTCGACCTGCCCCACCCGCCTCCCGACCCGGCCGCCCCGGCCGGGCAGGACTGGCCCTCCCGGTACCTGTGCCTGACCTACCGCGAATACCTCGTCACCGACACCTACGGCAACCTGTCGGTGCTCGACGAACGCCTCACCGGCATCACCACCGCCGCACCAGCCGACGGCAAGGACCGCTGATGCCCTTCCACAACCCCTACAACTTCCTGCCCGCCTTCCCCCGCCACACCATGCCCGACGGGCTGCGCGACGCCCCACCCGCGGGCCACCACCGCCACCACCTCGACCTGCTCACCGGCACCGTCGACATCGAGTTCACCACCGTCACCCCACTGCTGATCACCCGCACCCGCGACACCGTCGACAACCACCCCCACCACGAGACCGCCACCGTCACCGACCACGACGGCACCGCCCGCGTCGACCTGGCCGCCAGCTCGGTCAAGGGCATGCTGCGCGCCGCCTACGAAGCCGTCACCAACTCGCGGCTGGCAGTGTTCGACCACACCCACCGCACCGGCCACCGCGCCACCGTCGAGTCCGCCCGCCGCCTCGCCCCCGCCCTCGTGCGCGGCTCGACCATCGACGTCCTCGGCGAACTGGTCCTGCGTGGCCGGGACCGGGCCTCCGCCGCCATCCCCGTGCCCACCTGGACCCGCGGCGACCGACGCGACTACGACCTCGGCCCGTTCGGCCACCGCCAGCAGGTCGACGCCGTCCTGTCCCGCACCCGCCGCAGGACGTGGCGGGTGGAGTCGCTGCTGACCGAGGACGAACAGTTCGACCTCACCCGCGATCAGTCCGACGAGTGGTACCAGGTGCGCGGCATCCTGTGCGTCACCGGCCCCAGCGTCGACAACAAACGCGACGAACGGCTCTTCGTCACCGACATCGTCGAAGGGCACGGCGAACTCACCCTCACCGGCGGCCGACGCATCACCGGACGGGAAGCCGAACGCCTGATCGCCGATCTGGTCGAACTCGTCGGCCACCAGCGCAACCTGCACCAGCACGCCCACTCCAACGACATCGAGGACCGCGACGGCAACCCGTGGGATTACCTCGGCCACGAGCCCGGCAAGACCGCTTGGTCCCGCCACCTCTACCAGACCCGCGACGGCGCACCCGCCCGCCTCGGTCCCCGACACCCTCACCGAGCACGGCGACCTGGACACCGCCACCGCGCCGCTGCCCTGCTGGGTCGAGACCAGCGGCCGACGACGCCTGCGCCCGGTCATGGTCTCCCGCCTGCTGCACGAGCACGCCGCCGCCGACCTGCTCCACTCCACGCTGCGCCCGGCCGACGACCCCGCCCGACTGTCCCCGGCCGACCGGGTCTTCGGCTGGACCCACCCCGCAGGCTCCGGAGCCCACCGCGCCCAGCTGGCCGTCACCCGCCTGACCTGCCCCGCCGCAGCCGACGCCGTCACCCCGATCGAGCCGCTGACCCTGCCGCCCCTGTCCACCCCCAAACCCGCCCAAGGCCGCTTCTACCTCGGCCGACCCGACCCCGACAAGGGCGTCACCCCACTGGATCCGACACTGACCGGCGCCGACTGGTTCACCACCGGACAGATCCCGCGAGGCCGCAAGGTCTACCCCCACCAGCAGTGGATGGAAAACGCCGACCCGGACACGATCCGCGACCGCGTCCGCCACCGGCCACCCGAAGGCCGCTCGGAACGCGACAGCCAGAACAGCACCCTGCACGACTGGATCCGCCCCGGCGCCACGTTCACCGCCACCGTCGAGTTCCGCGACCTGAGCCGCATCGAACTCGGCGCGCTGCTGTGGCTGCTCGACCCCGACCGCACCGGCCACACCGGCAGACCCGCCCGATTCCGCCTCGGCCACGCAAAACCCCTCGGCTTCGGCTCGATCCACCTGCGCGCCACCGCCGTCACCGCGAGCACCGGCACCCAGATCGCCCACCGGTTGCGCACGCTCGGCGCGCAACACCCCACCACCGCCACCGGCGCGCTCGCCGAGGAGTTCGAGGCGGCCATGAGCAACAACCCGCCGTGCCGGGCACTGCTGGCCGCCTACCGCCACGCCGCCGCGGGCTTCCCCGCCGACCAAGACGTCCACTACCCCCGCGCCGCGCCCGGTGATCCCGGCTACGACTGGTTCGTCGCCAACGACAAAGCCAAGGACCGCGCCCAGTCCCTGCCGCCCCTGGGCGGACCGCCGCTGAAGGAACGACCGTGAGCATCCTGACCTGGGCCGGCAACCGTGTCTTCGGCGCCCGACGCAACCTCGAAAGCGTCTTCGTCGCCGTCCTGCTCGTGCCCGTCCTGCCCGACCTGTTCGTCGACTGGTTCGGCACACCAGACAACCCCGCCCGAGACGGCCTGCTCCGCCTCGCCGCCGTCGCCGCCGTGTTCGTCGTGGCCGTCCTGGTCGGCGCGGCCCGCAACGCCTGGACCCGACGCCGAGCCGCGCGCTCGCGTGCCCCGTTCACCCCACTGCCCAGCGCCGACGTGCTCGTCCTGCCCATCAGCCCCCGCGGCACCCCCTACACCCGCGCCGCCGGGCGCACCGGCAACCCAGAAGTCCCCGAATACCTGTGCGACCACGTCCGGCCCACCACCGTCGTGGCCGTGCTCAACCCCAAAACCGCCGACCGCGCCGAGAACCTGGAAACCGAACTCGCCGCCGACGGCATCACCCTGGTCACCGTGCACCTCGACGACGTCCACGACCCCACCGCCACCGTCGCCGGCACCGACAAGATCGTCCAGCGGCTCCGCGACCTCGCCGCGCCCCCCGACAGGGTCCTCGTCGACGTCACCGGCGGCAACATCCCGCTCACCCTGGCCATGCTGCGCACCGCCGCCACCCACGGCGCACGCTGCGTCTACGTCGCCACCCAACCCGGACCCGACGGCACACCCCGTCCCCACACCCAACAGGGCCACACCTTCGACCCCGCCACACTCGCCGCCAACCCATGACCACGCTGCTCAACCCCACCCCGCACCCCGTCGTCATCACCACCGACGACGGCACCCTCACCCTGCCCCCGGCACCAATCCCCGCCCGCGTCACCGACCAGCGCACCCCCGCCAGCCGCTGGTCACCGACACTCTCACCGTGCCCCGCCGGACCTGACACCCGACGCCACCACCGAACTGCCCGACCCCCGGCCCGCCCCTTGGCTGATCGTCGCCCGCCTCGTCGCCGCAGCCGCACCCCACCGCCACGACCTGCTCGTCCCGGTCGACCTCCAGCGCCACCCGAACGGCAACGTCAGCCTGCACCGCGCTCGCCCAACTCGTACCGCCGCCTTCACCCGAACGGGGGGATGTGGTGAAGATCCACAACCCGTCTCGCGTGCAACACCGTGACCAGCGCAAACGCCGATTCGGCTGCTATGGAATGATCTTCGCGAGCTCGTTGCGAGCGCCGCCGTGCGGAGGGCACCCGTTTCTGCAGCTCACCATGCTCGCGATCCAACCAGGGGTTCCGCACCACCTGACGCCGAAGGGCGTACAGAAATCCTTAGCTCTTCCCGATCCGGAGCATCCGCTCTGTTCCGCACCACTTCACGCCGAAGGGCGTACAGAAACTGGAAGCGACGATCCATCTCCGATCAGCTCAGGGTTCCGCACCACCTCACGCCGAAAGGCGTACAGAAACCCGGTGTTGTACCGGGGCCGAAGTGGTGATGGTTTCGCACCGCCTCACGCCGAAGGGCGTACAGATACTTGTGGTCCTCGTTGGTGGTCCAGTTGGACCGGCCGGGCTGACGTCCGCTACGTCGGCGGCGCGTGGCGGATGCCGAGCGCGCGTCGAGGCTTGCAACCTGTCCGCCGTCGACTCGTGGCCTTGGTCGGGTCGTTGTGAAACGGCGGCTGTCGGGGTGGCGATTGGGGGGTGAAAGGGGTTGGGCGGTGCCGGGGTTGTGGCGGGTGGGGTGGTCGGGTCCTCTGGATCGGCGGGTGGTGCACGCGCGGTTGGCGTCGTGGCTTGATGTGGATCATCATGCGCGGCGTAAGGCGTGGTCGTGGAAGCCGGTCGTGGGTGGTGTCGAGGTGGGGTTGCTTGATGACGGGTTGGTGGGCCGGTTGAGGGCCGGTGCCGGGTCCACGGTTGAGGAGGTGTCGTCGTGGGCGTGGCGTGCGCCCGTCGCGACGGCGGTGTCGCGGTGGCGGGTGGAGTTCGTGTCGCCGGTGACGTTCCGGCGCGGGAACCGGTTGTTGCCGTGGCCGTCGCCGTCGGCGGTGTTGGGTGGTTTGCGGGCGGTGTGGCGGGTGTTCGGGGCGCCGGTGGTGGGTGATGTGGAGTTGGATCTGGCCGACGAGCCGGTGGTGGTGTCGGCCGTGGAGGGGGCCAGTGAGGTGGAGCGGTTTGTGCTGCACGAGCGTCGGGACGCCGTGGGCGGTCTGGTGCCGGTGTGGGTGACCGCGGGCGGGTTCCGGGGTCGGGTGACCTACGTGGTCGACGCGCCGGTCGGGGCGGGGGCGGTCGCGGCGTTGTTCGAGTTGGCCCGGTATGCGGGGGTGGGTGCGCACACCACGCGTGGGTTCGGCGGTGTGCGGGTGGTGCCGGGGTGAGGCCGTCGTGGGCGCGTTAATGGAGCGGGTGGCGTCGGTGGCGACGCTGTCGCGGGCGTGGGCGGACGTGCTGGCCGCCGATGCCGAGGATGACGTGCTGTCGGCGGTTGTGCGGCGCTTCCTGGACGCGGCCGAGGACCGGATCGCGGAGTTGGCCGCCGCGCTGGGCACCGGGAAGTTCCGCCCTGGCACGCTGACCGCCGCCCCAGCCTCTCCCTCGACCTCGCCGAGGATTTCCGACGACTCGTGGTCGACCAACTCGCCTTCGAAGCCGCCCGCCGCAACCGGCTCACCCTCCAGCACGCCCGCCACGACACCGAATGCGACGGAGTTCTGCTCACCACCGCCGGCCGCGAGATCGCCCTCGACGCCTACGAACGCCGCATGCTCCACACCACCAAAGGCGCGCTGCCCGACTTCGCCGGAAGCTTCCGCCGCCACCTGCACCGCCAAGCCCAGACTCTCGCCGCGTGCGTCCACGACCCACCACGGACCCTGGTCGGCCTGACATGGCGATGACCACCCTGGTCTGCTACGACGTCAGCGACGACATCACCCGAGCCCGCCTCGCCGCCTACCTCCAACACCGCGGAAACCGCATCCAACGCAGCGTCTTCCTCTGCCACCTCGACCCCGACAAACTCACCGAACTTCGCACCCACGTCGATACGCTGATCAACCCCCGACACCGACGTGGTCCACATCGTCCCCCTATGCCAGACTTGCTGGACCCGCAGCACCGTCCACGGACAAGCCGACCACGAACCAGATCGGCCTTATTGGGTCGCCCTGTGACCGCCAGCAACTACACCGATTGGAGGATGACGCCGCGAAGATCAAGAACCTGTCTCGCGCGCAAAGCGCCTACTTGCACGAATGCCGGAATCGACCGCTCGGAACGATCTTCAACTCGCCGGTGTGCGACCTGCCGTGCAGACCCTGGCCAAAACCCCTGGTCAGGTCGGCCGAGAATACGCAGGGTTGCGAACCACCTCACGCCGAAGGGCGTACAGAAACCAAATAGCCGACATCGTAGTCTTGCTTCACGGCTCCGCTGCGAACCACCTCACGCCGAAGGGCGCACGGGTACGTCTCGAGCCGCGTCGTGCACGGCCGTTTCAATCTGCGGGACCGCGACAGGTCCGTCGGAGACGTCGACTCACGCCATGATCATCTCGCCGCGACACCCGGTCCGGGTATCTAAGGGCGCTCGCAGGGCGTCGGCTCGTGTCAAGCTAAACAGAAGAACTTGACAGGGAACTTCAGGTTGGCGGCCATCCTGACGCGGGCTTCCCGGTGATCCGCTTCCCCTTGATCGTGGTGTGTGCTGTCATGCCATTCCCTCCTGTTCGCCGTTCAGGGCGGCCGGTCGGTCGAGGGCGGCGCGCCGGTCGATAACGGCGGCCTTGCTCTTGTCGGCGCCGGGGCCGGCGGCGGTGTAGTAGTCGACGGCCTCGCCGTAGCGGCGGTTGGCTTGGGCGGTGTCGCCGAGCGCGGCGTGAACCTCGCCGAGCACGGTGCACTGGTCGGCGAGGTAGCCGACCGAGCCGTAGTCGTGCACGGCCTGCTCGATCGCGGCCAGTTCGGACAGCGCCTCGGCGGCTTGCCCGTTCAGCGTCAGAGCCTGCGCCAAGTGCAGGACGGTGCGGGCGTGGCCGATGTCGTCGCCGATGCCGGTGAACATGCTCGCCGCCAGCCGCAGGTGGTGGGCCGCGAGCCGGGCGTCGCCGATCTTGGGGTGCAGCGCGGTTTCGCCGAGGCGGCGGTGCCACAGGGCGATGCTGCGGGCGTCGTTCATCTCCTCGGCGATGGTCAGGGACCGTTGAAGGTCCGGCAGGGCGGCGTGCGGGTCGTTGGCCTTGGGGTGGGCGCGGGCGCGGGTGGACAGCGCGCCGGACTGCAGCCACGGGTCGCCGACTTCGTCGGCGCGCTCGACGGCGATGGTGCAGATGGCGACGGCGGCCCCGTGGTGGCCGAGGCTAGTTTCCGCCGTGCTCGATCACGTGCCCGTCGTCAGGCGCGCATGGCTATCGGACCGGCGACGTCACAGGGTGCAGGTCCGCCACTCGGCATGAGCGGAGGTTTGTCTTCCCGTCGGGTGGAGGATGTGGGCGTGGAACGTTTCCAGGACGACGACGCCGGCTACGAGCGGTGGCTGGCCGGTCATCCCGACCTCTACGTGCTCAACACCACCCGCACCCCCACACCGGCCTACCTGAAGCTCCACCGGGCCACCTGTCACACGATCGCCGGAGTCCCGGCACGCGGGGTCCGGTGGACCGGGGAGTACATCAAGCTGTGCGGCACCCGGGCCGAACTCGAACACTTCGCCCGGACACAGGTCGGTGGCGAGGTGTCGCCCTGCGGCAACTGCCGCTGACCGGCAGTGGCAATCCACAACCTGGATCGTGAGTCAGGGTGGCGGGCGGCTCGGCACGGCGCTGCCATCGACATGTGCGGATGTTGGGAGCGAGCTTTCAGGCGGCTGCGCCGGGGGCGAACTGGGTGGTGCGGCGGCCTCGACACCCCATGATGTCAGGCCCCCGCGTGGTTCCACCGTTGTTCAGTGGGCATCGAACAGGGTGCGCTCGGAGGGCATCCGGCGAAGTTCGACGGCGTTGCGCCCGCACAGCACGACGATACGTTGCTCATGTAGTTCCGCCATGGCGGCGGCAGTCGATTCCGGTTGCCGGGGTGCCGCGGCGCCCACGATGTGTCCCAGCAGGTGGTCCTCGCGCCAGTAGAGCGGCGTGGGTCCGTCGGCCGGGCGCGGGCTTGCGCTGCCGTAGCCGTGACGGCACCGGTAGCCCGGACGGCCGTGTACCCAGTGCGCGTCCATCTGCCGCCCGCACACTCCGCAGACCACCAAGCCCGCCAACAGGTACTCGCGTCGACCGCCCTTGTCGTTGGGACGTCGGGCGCGCACCCGCTGCACCTCGACGAAGTCCCGCATGCTCACCAGCGGCGTGTGCACGACCTCCGGCGAGACCGCCCACTCCCCGGGCAGGTTGGGCACCTGCCCGGGGCGCCCGGTGCGGAGGTTGACGTCGTCGCGGTCGGTCCCGATCCGGTTCCAGACTTGGCGGCCGGTGTAGCGGGGGTTTTCCAGGATGGTCCGCACCGACTGCACGCTCCACCGGTCGGCGTGGCGGTGTGGGTTGCGTTCCGGGTCGGCGGCGGAGGGGCAGGGTGCGCCGCGGTCGTTGAGTTCGCGGGCGATCCCGGCCAGCGACATCCCCTGGAGCCGGCGGGTGAACATCCACCTGACGTGCCCCGCGGTCCGCGGATCCGGTGCCAGCTTCCGCGCCCGCCGTCCCCACCGTGCGTCGGCGCGTTTGGGGTGTGGTCCGCCGTCGACGAGCATGTATCCGTAAGGGGGCCGGCCGCCCAGGTAGCGGCCCAGTTCGGCCTGGGCCTTCATCGCGGCCAGCGCCCGGTTGCGGGCCCGGATGACCTCCCGCTCCGACTGCGCTCCGAGGAACGCCATCAACCTGCGGTGCTCGCCGTCGTCCAGGTCGACCCGCCCGCCGACCTCCGGTAACCACACCTGCACCCCTGCCGCGCGCAGCAGCGGCACCAGTTCGTCGAACTGTCGACCGCAGAACGCCCGCTCGTACTCGCCGACCACGATCGCGTCGAACCCGCGGTCCGGGTCGGCCAGCGCCTCCAGCAACCGGGCAGCGGCAGGTCGGTTGGACCACCGGCGTCGTCGGGAGGCGCCCTCGTCGAAGAACTCCGCCACGACCGTCCCGTGCCCGGCGACCAGGCGCTCGCTGACCTCCCGCTGCCACAAACTTGACGAGCGCCGGTCCTGGTACTCCGAGGTCGACATCCGCCCGTAGAACGCAAACCGCAAGCCGAGCTGGACGTGCGGGTCCTGTGAACGCCTTCGCTCACCCTCGCGCTGCCTGCTGTGCAACCAGCAGTCCAACAAGCCCTGATCATCCATAGAAGCCGCGCTGGTCGTCATGGGTGCCACACCTTCGTTCAAAGGACACGACACCCCTGGGACCACACCCGCCCACGACCATGACAGCGACACCTCTACGAACACCTGTATGGAGCAGGCCATACCTCTGAACAGCTCCACTGCCTCTGCCGGCGTGCAGGCGGGTACGGTGTTATCACCGCTGGGCAGGTGCCGCGAGAACCGCTGCAAACAAGCTGGTTCTGGATGCCGTCACGGCGGTCCGGCACGGTTAACGCGCCCTGGATGTCCGATTCGACGGCCTGCCCGGCGAACCCCGATGTCACCTCGCCGTCCGCCACGAGCTTCTGGCGACAGCCCTTCGCCGGTGGGCCGCGCCGGACGCCGCCGGTGGCGCTATCGTGTCGGTGTGACCGCAGCCGCCGCACACGAACCGCACCCGGAGATCGCCAAGACTCCCGAGGCGATCCGTGCGGCGCTGCTGCCCGAGGAACGCGACGCCTTCGACGCCGACTGCCGCCACGCCCTCGGCCAGGCCGTCGAGCAGTCCAGCCTGCAACCCGTCCGCGACGTGCTCGACCACTGGTGGCGCATCGCCACCGTCACCCGACACGACCCCGCCGCCCACCGACGCATGCTCGCCCGCGTCGACCAGACCCTCACCGGCCAGACCCCGCCGCGGCTGCGCACCTGGGACGAACTGCGAACGGAACGCGGCCTGTAGGTGACCTACACGATCGAATTCCCGGACGAGGTCTGGGACCAGGTCCACGCGCTACCCGCCGAAGCCGCCACCCCGCTCGCCGAGGCGATGACCCTGCTCACCCACGAACCCTGGCACGGCGAGCCCTACCACCGCGCCAACCCGACCGGAGCCCTACGCCAACTCATCTACGGCTTCGGCCACGGCCTCGTCATCTACATCATCCTCGAACAGCAGCAACGCGTCATCATCGAACGCGTGCTCTGGCTGCAGGACCTCGGCTGACCACAGACATGGGTGGGTAACGCGACGTAGCCAGCCTATGAGTCGCCAGGCGGGCGCGCTGCGTGTTCGTCTTCCTGTTGGAAGCATGCGACACCATGTGTCGCGGTCGGTCATCGGCTCGCCACGCTTCGCATAGCCCACTCGAATCAATGACGACCCACGGACGTGTCAGGCGTGGGAGGCTGACGGGATGGTGGCGCTATCGTTCGGCGTCGGCAGGACACCAGTGTGCGCAGCGGGGAGGTGAGAGCGGTGGCGACGGCGGATCAGGTCAAAGCGCTGGTCAAAAGTCATGCGGATGGTGATGACACGCGCTTCTACTCAGTTGCGCTTCAGGTGGCTGCCGGTGCTGCTCGCAACGGCCACGGGCGGTTCGCCCAGGAACTGAAGGACCTGGTCGACTCACTGCGTCAGGGCTCGGGACGGACAGGCGCCAAGGGTAGGCTCGTCGCCGTCGCGCAGCCACGCGGTGAGCTGGCTCAACTGCTGACCGTGAGTTACCCGGAACTCGTTCTAGCCGACATGGCGCTCAGTCCAGATGTGATGAACCGTCTCGAGCGCGTCATCCTGGAGCAGCGACAGGCTGGCAAGCTGCACTCCTTCGGCTTCCAGCCGGTTCGACGGCTGTTGCTGACCGGGGCTCCCGGAACTGGGAAGACGATGTCTGCCAAGGTCCTGGCAGGCGAGTTGCGGCTCCCGCTGTTCGTCATCCGTCTCGACGGATTGATAACGAAGTTCATGGGCGAGACCGCAGCCAAGCTACGGCTGGTGTTCGATGCGTTGTCCGAGACGCGTGGGGTATACCTGTTCGACGAGGTCGATGCACTGGCAGGCGAGAGGGCCAACGGCAACGACGTCGGCGAAATACGACGGGTGCTCAACTCTTTCCTGCAGTTCCTCGAGGGGCATTCGTCCGAAAGTTTGTTGATCGCTGCGACGAACCACCCGCAACTACTCGATCGGGCGATGTTCCGTCGCTTCGACACCGTAATCGAGTACCCTCTTCCGGACTCAGCGGTGGCTCGACGGGTGATCAAGAATCGTCTGGCCACTGTTGAGGTGACGCGGTTGAACTGGGCTAAGATCGACCACGCTGCGGCGGGACTGAGTCAGGGCGAGGTCACCATCGCCGCCGAACTTGCTGCGAAGGACGCCATCCTCACCGGCGGCGGCCCAGTCACGACGGCGGCACTGTGCCAAGCGCTGGAGGCCCGCAAACCCGACAGGACCAGCTGACCGACAGTTCGAGGACGCATGGCGCAACGGAACAAGGCGCACCTACTCATATCCGGTCGATGCGCTACCTCCGATTACACGCCTGTCGGATCGGGCGGCGACTCCAAGCAGCCACCTGAACCAACTGACCGTCAGGCCCACGCCAGTGCGATTCGCGGTGGGCTTCAGTCGGCTGAACAAGAAGCGCGGCTTCGACGAGAGGCCAACTCCGTAGCGGTGCCCGAATCCATCCCCGGCACCTACGTAACCTTCGAAAGCTTCCCCGATGTCGAACTGGCCCTCGACAGCCTCGACCCCCGCTCAGGCACCACCCACCCCGAGCTCCGTGCGGTCCGGATCGATGAGGTGAGTGGGCAACTCGTCGAGTTCGCGACAGTGTTCGTTCCCGACGGCACGATGAGTCACTTCCTCAATCGCCTCGACGCCTACCTGTCCTCGGTCGACGCGAGCAAGCCCAACCACCGCAACCTGGTGGACCGGATCCAGGCCGTCCATCTGGCCACTGTCGAGGCCCTGTGGACCGATCCGACCTCGCAGTTCCCGCCGGCTGACGAGCAGGTGTGGTGGGAACTGTGGCTACGACGCCGCGACGGCAACGAGCTGACACGCCTGCGCACGTATGCGGAAGCCGACGGCGTTGACATGCGGATCGGTCGCCGGGCGCTCGGGTTCAACACCCGTACAGTCGTCCTTGCACGCACAACGGCGCGCCAACTTTCCTTGGCCATGGACATCCTCGACGACATCGCCGAGCTGCGCAGCCCTCACCACCGCGCCGAGTTCCTTGCCGACGAGGACGCCGCGACGCAGCGGGAGTTCGTCGACGAGTTGGTAGCGCGAGTCACTCCGGCGCCGGCAGACGCTCCTGTGGTGTGCGTGATGGACACCGGCGTGCACCACACGCACACGCTGCTGACAGGCTCTCTGGAGCCGCACAACTGCCACTCCGCAGACCCCACCTGGCCCGCCGAATTCGACGACAACGGTCACGGCACGCGGATGGCAGGGCTGGCGCTCTATGGCGACCTCGGAGAAGCGATGGACGCCACCGGCCCGCTGCCACTGAGACACAGGCTCGAATCGCTGAAACTGCTACCACCACCGGGCTTCCCGGACAACGAGCCCGCACTCTACGGCGCGATCACCGCCGCGGGCGTCTCCACCGTCGAAGTGGAGGGCACGGAACGTCCTCGCGCCTACTCGATGGCCGTCACCGCCGTGACACCTGGTCCGTCTCCGGACGAACACGCTGGCCTGGTCCTCGGACAACCCACTTCATGGTCGGCATCTCTGGACGCTCTCGCAGCTGGACGCGGAGTCGTCGAGTCCGACACCGGCTTGGCACTGCTCAGTGACGCAGACCCTGAAGCCCACAGGCTTTTTGTCGTCTCCGCGGGCAACGTGACCACCTTCGACCGAGACCACCTGACGCGCAGCGATCTAGAGCCCGTGCAGGACCCGGGACAGGCATGGAACGTGCTCACGGTCGGCGCCTTCACCAACCGAGACACCCTCCTACACCCACCCGGTGTCTACGACGGGTGGAGCCCGCTCGCGCAGCGCGGCGAGTTGTCCCCGTTCAGCCGCACGTCCGTCGCCTTCAACAGCACATGGCCGGTCAAACCCGAGATCGTCATGGAAGGCGGCAACGTCGCGGAATCTCCCGACGGAGCCGAGCGTCATCCCCTCGGTGCCCTCGAACTGCTGACCACCGCTGCACCAATGACTCCCGGCACAGCGGGAAGCAGTCGCCAGTTGACCACCGCAGGCGCCACCAGCGCCGCCACTGCCCAGGCGGCTCACTTGGCTGCCCGCATCATGGCCGACTATCCCAGCCTGTGGCCGGAAGCCGTGCGAGGGCTGATCGTCCACTCCGCCGAGTGGACACCCGCCATGCGCACCCACCTCGACCAGACATCCACGAAACGTGCCAAGCGCACCGTCCTACGCCGCTACGGCATGGGCGTACCCGACCTCACGCGAGCCACCCGAAGCGCTAGCGACGCCCTGACGCTCATCGCCCAGGAAACCATCACACCCTTCACAGGCGACAAGCTTGGCGAGATCCACTTTCATGACCTGCCCTGGCCAACCGATGAACTCGTCAACCTTGGAGCTACCCTCGTCCGGTTGCGGATCACCCTGTCGTACTTCATCGAGCCCAACCCTGCCCGACGCGGGTGGAACGGCCGCTACAACTACGCCTCCCACGGCTTGCGGTTCGACGTACGGCGAGCGACCGAGTCCACTCAGGACTTCCACAAGCGCCTCAACCTCAAAGCACTGCAACAAGGCGAGCAACGTCCGAAATCAGCAGGGGAGACGGGTGACTGGCTGTTCGGCCCGGAGGCGCAACGCGCCCCAGGCTCGCTGCACACGGACATCTGGACCGGAACAGCATCCGACCTGGCGCAGCGCGGACTCGTCGCCGTCTACCCAGTCGGCGGCTGGTGGAAGGAACAAGCCGCACGCGGCCGTGTTGACCACGAAGCCCGCTACAGCCTCATCGTCTCGATCGCGACCCCCGACGTCGACACCGATATCTGGACACCTGTAGCACAGCAGGTCGGCATCACGACAACGATCACGACGTGAGCTGCAGTTGTCCATGAGGACCAGATACCCAGATCCCCACTTGGCACAACACAAGGCATCCCCATGCGGCGGGGAAGCGGATCAGACAGTGACCCTCTCCAGTCCGAGACGGTGTGATCACCGAACGAACGCTAACGATCTGATGGTGAGGCTCCTGCGGTTCGGACAACGCCGAAGAGATCGACCGGAAGCTGTACATCGCTTGCACCAAAGCGAAGTACAGGACTCCAATGGCCACCTCTTGCCTACGCGGATCGTGCAGTTCCAACCCCTCAGCCGAGCACGGAGCTGGTTCCGGTCGTCCTGTGTTGCTGAGCCGACCGACGTGACCCCAACGCAGTTCGACGATCCATCCCGGGCCGCGACTCGGATAAGCGGCCACCAACCGAATCCCAGCCTGAGGTTCAGGTAGTGCCGCCGCCATTGTGGACGGTGTGACACCGAAGATCGTCTGTGCTACGTTCTACGTGTGACACGTCCCCACGGCGGGACGGGCACCAACAACATCATCGCGGTGACGAGGCGCGGGGATTCGACCCCCCGGTGGAAATGTATCCCACGGGTGGGGGTTCAAGTCCCCCCTCGGACACATCATTACCCCACGGCGCTACTTCTGATCTTATCAGGACGGCGGCGTGGGGTATTTGCTGTTCGTGGGCCGTCCGGGTGTTGGTCCTGAGCTGTTCGCTCGTTGACAACTGACGAGGTGGAGCCCGGGGATGGCAGCTTGAGCCCACGCCCTTGTCGTTCGTACAGTCTGCGCCGTTGGCTGGGTCCCACGAGATCGGGACTGCGTGGCGGTGGCGCTGGAGTCGCTATCACGCGCTGTTTCGCAGGGCGGTCGTGTGCTGTACCGCAGACGCTGGCAGAGGAGCCGACCGAAGCGTTGTCCTCACGTCCGGAGGGCTGCGAGCCGCGTGTGGTGCTTCTGTGATCGGAGGGTGCACCTGACCGCCCCGTCTCGGCGGTGTCGGGCTCGAAGCACAGGTCAAGCACGAGTTGACCGGTGTCGTCCTCATCTTGCAGAGGGTCGACCGGAGGCGGTTCGGTATGGAGACTGGGCACTGCCAGCTCAGCGGACGACCGTCGAGCGGTCCTCGTCTCCGGTCGTGGTGCCGGTGCCACGACGGGCCGGTCGAAGAGGGTGACGGTGGCGGCGTCGCAGCGGAAGGCCAGGCCGAGGTCATGGACGAGCCGGGCAGTCTGCTGGGGTGTGGGGTTTGAGGCGATGCCCACCGACGTGAGCTGGTCGGCGATGTGGGCCAGTAGGTGGTCCTCGTGGAGGTAGAGATTGCGGGGTGCGTTGTCGGGGCGGGTCCGGGCGCTGGTGTGTCCGTGGCGGCAGCTAGCCGGGCCGGTCATGTACCCGGTGCGCTTCCATCCGCCGCCCGCACACCGCGCAGTGAAGGCTTCCGGTCAATATGTAGACGTGCTTGCCGCCCTCGGCGTTGGGGCGTCCGGCGTGGATGGTTTGGGCGGCGAGGAAGTCCTGTTCGGACACTAGCGGCTGGTGGGCTATGCGGCGGGACAGCGCCCACTCGTGGCGGCTGTTGCGGGTCGTGGGGCGTCGTCCGGTAGCGGAGCGGTCGGTGCGGTCCGCGCTGGTGCGGTTCCACACCTGGTATCCGGTGTAGCGGGGGTTGCGGAGGATCTCGGTGACGGTGCGCAGCGACCAGCCGTCGTCGGCGCCCGACGGGCCTGGGATGGCGCGTTCGTTGAGTCGGCGCGCGATGTGGGCGCAGCTGCGACCCGCGAGCCGTTGCCCGAAGATCCATCGCACGTGGGGCGCGGTGTTCGGGTCGGGGGCGAAGCGCTGCACACGGACACCACGACGGGCCAGCTCCCGATTGGGGTGTGGGCCCGCGTCGACCAGCCGGTAGCCGTAAGGAGGCCGCCCGCCGAGGTAACGACCCTGCTCGACAGTCTGCAGGCGCATCGCGGCGACGACGCGATGGCGAGCGCGCACGACCTCGGCGTGCGACCGTGCCGCCAGCACCGCGGCCAACGCCTCGTGCAGAGGGCTCCCGAACTCGACCGGTCCACCGGCTTCCGGCAACCACAACCCCACTCCATGCCGCTCAAGGATGGGGCGCAGGGCGTCGAGCTGTCCGGTGTCGAAGGCCCGCTCGTACTCGCCGACCACGATCGCGTCGATCCGGTTGGCCGGGTCGCCCAGGGCTGCGAGCAGCGCGGCGGCCTGCGGGCGCTTGTGCCAGGGCACCTGACGGGAGCAGCCGACCTCGAAGTACTCGGCCACGATCCTGCCGTGACCGGCCACCAGCTTGTGAGCGACGTCGACCTGCCATAACCGGGACGTCCGTGGGTCCTGGTGCTCGGCGGTGGACGCCCTCCCGTAGAACAGAAACCGCAACGGGCCCTCGACCGCAGGCCCGAAGGTCCCCTCAGGAGCCGTGGACGCGAGCCATTCCGCCAGCGTGGACGGACGCAACAGAGTGGACACGGTCATCGCTGATCCTCATCGTCAAACAGCCAACGCCCGGCGGGGGTGATGCCAGCACACGACGACAACTACCACGGCTCGATACACCCGGACAGCTCAGCCAGACTAGTACTCCAGCCGCAGTTCGTGATCATGTTCTGCTAGCTTGTCGATCTTGTGTTGGTTGATGAGGACATCCAGGCGTGGGTGAGCGGCTTGGACG